>CAMHEZ010000005.1 GCA_946184295.1 uncultured Clostridia bacterium
ACACAAGTCTTCTAACTTCCCTCAGAATCAGAAGGCTTAAGTTGATGACATTGCCTTTCAGGGGAGGCAAAATGTGTTGCGACGCACTTAATTGTCTCCCCTGAAAGGGGAGATGTCCCGTAGGGACAGAGGGGTCTCCGCGGCGCATTGCGACAAAGACGACGGTTGGGGGCATACAAACCTGCTTTACTCTCGCTAGGTTAGTGCATATGGGGCGCTGCCCTGCACCAGCTTTCGCTAGCGAAAGCGTGGACCAGTCCCCCTGGACTCCCGCGCTTCGCTTAATGATTTCTCAAAGCTGCTATCTTCTCCGACAGTTCACCCTGTGCTACCCATTCGGCCACGCCGTATGCCTCACACAGCCGCTGGGCAATGGCGGCGGTTTCTTCGTCCGCCCCGAAATCCGCCACATACACCACCGCCCCCCGCAGTCCTGCCCGCCGCGCCGCCGCCACTGCTTCACGAATCAGCAGCTCCGCGTCCTCCACATGCCCCGCCAGCGGCACCACCAGACACACGCCACGGCTGTCCCGCGTACCGTTCAGCACCATGCGGATACCTATCACCACTCCCCATATCACCGCCGCCGTCACCGCGATGAGCGCCATATCCATCAAGATCCGTTCCATCTTCATGCCCCCTTCGAAAGATCTGCTACTTCCATCATATGACACGGCAAACATCATTGACACGCCGTGACGGAAAAAATGCAACAAAATTTACGGTTTTCGCTTGTACCAAAGCAATAATTTGTATCATTCGTATTGAAAAATCAGATTTTTTATGGTATTATGGTAGACAGTTGAATTTTTTATTACTCATTCTTTTTGTGATCGGCCGGCATCGGCTCTCATCGGAAAAGAAACCATCAATTTTCAGACAGGATGTGATTCAATTGAAGTCAGTGCGCTCTCGCCTCCCCATTCTGATCGCGGCGAGCGTGATCTTGTGCGCTGTCATTGCGGTACTCAGCATGGTCATCATCAACTACGGGGACCGCTCCATGATGGAGGACAAGATCAACGAAAACAAGGCTTCCATGCAGCAGACAACCGCCAATTTCCAGAAGGAACTCAACGGTAAATGCGATTTTATCCTCAGCGTTGCCAATTCTCTCTCCGATACGGAACAGCAGGGATTTGAATCCGTCATGAACCGTCACAAAAAGCACTTGGATTCCTACGCCGAAAAAGGCGGTTTTACGCAGGTGCTGCTGTCCGATCTCGACGGCACTGCCTACAGCGCAGACGGAACCACCTATGACATCAGCGCCCGAAACTATTTCCGAAAAGCCGTACTGGGCGGTTCCGGCGTCTCCGAGCCGGTCAGCCCGCTGATTGCCGAGACGTCCGACCAGTCATTGGTCTTTTACGCACCCATCTATTCCGGCAATGTTCCCGTCGGTGTGCTGCTCGGCCTGACGCCTGCCGGCATTGATATGGCGGCTTATACCGACACCTCCACGGATCTTGCCGCGGGTATGTACGTTCTGGACGCAAACGGCAATCTCGTGATGACCTCGCTCACGGCGGATTCCGTATCATTTTACAACACCGTCAAGAGCAACAAATACGCCGACGGCACTGACTCCGATTACCGTGAAATGGAAGCCTTGACAGTCAGCAGCGAACCCGAAAATGACGAAACGGCAGAGCAAACCGAACAGACGCAGCAGCAAGAATCCGAAGAAACAACGCCGGTGCTGTCGGAAAAAAGCACCGACTTCTACGCCGGTGATATCACCGCTGCCAAAGGTCTCTTCGGCTGGCTCTCCAAGGACAAGGACACCAGCACGATATTCTTCAAAAAGAATCTGAGCCAGAACGGCTGGAAGCTCTTCTATGTACGCACCGTGAAGCTGTCGGAAAGGACCGTCGCCTTCATTGTCATCAGCCGTGTGCTGCTCGGCTCCATCGTGTTGATATTCCTGGTGGCGATGATTGTCATGCTGTGGCTGCAATGGCTCAGCAACAAGCGCATCACCAATCTCGCCTACAAGGACGACATCACCGGCCGGGCCAACTGGCAGAAGTTCCAGGCAGTATGCAACCGCCGCCTGAACAACAAGAGCTGGTGGAAAACCAATCACGCGGCGCTGCACATCAACGTCAACCGCTTCACCACCTATCAGGAATACTACGGTCATAAAGCAGGCGACAGTCTGCTGCGCTACATCGCTGAAACGCTGGAACTGATGTGTTCCGCCAAGGAAATGTGCGCCCACCGTGAAGGCAATCAGTTTGTTGTGCTGTGGTCCTACACGGACAAGCAGCAATTGGAAACACGCATCCATGACTTCTTCACGCTGCTGCACGACGGTCCCAACGGTGAAAACGTCTCCGTCACGGTCGGCGTCTACCCAGTGGCCAAAAACGACAAGGATATCGTGGAAGTCATGGATCTGGCCAGTCTGACCGCCCAAAATGCGGAGGACGCCAAGGTCAACACCATCGTCTACTTCGACGAAAAGATCAAGGCGCAGATTCACGAAGAAAAGGAACTTGAAGGCCTCATGCACATCGCGCTGGCCAACGAAGAATTTAAGCTCTATCTCCAGCCCAAGCACCGCGTCAAGGACGGCTCGCTGGCGGGCGCAGAAGCGCTCGTTCGCTGGATTAATCCCGACAAGGGCTTTATCTCCCCCGGACGGTTTATCCCGCTCTTTGAAAAGAACGGCTTTGTCGATGAAGTAGACAATTACATGCTGGAACAGCTCTGCAAATTCCAGCAGAAGCGTCTGCTGCTGGACAAACGGCTGGTGCCGATTTCGGTCAACGTCTCCCGCGTGCAGCTGAGTGACCCCGAACTTGCACAGAAAATCTGCAAGCTGGTGGATTACTACAAAGTCCCCCACAAGTACATTGACCTGGAGCTGACCGAAAGCGCCTGCTTCGACGATATGGACGTACTGGTCAATACCATCAATTCCCTGCGCGAGATGGGCTTCCCCGTCTCGATGGACGACTTCGGCTCGGGCTATTCCTCGCTCAACCTGCTCAAGCAGCTTTCGTTCGACACGCTCAAAATCGACGGTGAGTTCTTCCGCCATGTCACTGACCCGGAACGCGCCAACGCTGTGGTCAGAAGCATCATTGATATGGCCAAATCACTCAACATGAAGACCGTCGCCGAGGGCATCGAAACCGACGAACAGGTAGCATTTCTCCGCACCACCGACTGTGACCTCATTCAGGGCTACTACTACTCCAAACCCATTTCCGCCGAAGAATTTGAAACCTATATGTTGAAAAACAAAATCAGAGACATTTAAGCGATCTCGATCATCCCCTGTCCCTTCCGCCGTTCTCTTTCCGGAGAAATACGGAAGGGACTTTTTTCTGTCAAAAATTTTCCCGCACCCTATCCCCCGCCGCGTCATATTATGTAGTGAAACCACAACAAAGGAGGTAAGACGCTATGAACAATTTCTTCGGTTTCGGCGGTTCCATCACCTGGATCATCGTCCTGCTGATTATCCTGCTCCTCATCCAGGATAATGATGACGATTGCTGCTGCCATCGCGGCGACAGAGGCAATATGGGCGACAATGACACCGTCTGCGGCTGTGGCTGCGGCTGCTTCAACAGATAAGCGATTTTCTGTCTGAGCAAAATTTTCCAATCAATCCCCCTGCCTCGCATGCTTCCGGGAGCGTTACGCTCCCCGAAGCGTGCAAAAAGACAGCGCCTCCGCTCCCCGGTGATCCGGAGAACAGAGGCGCTGTTCGATGTTTGAGGCGGAATACAATTTGAAACCGGCACAGGCGAAAATCAGATGACGCCCATGCTGGCGAGCGCGCTGAGCACATACTTGATGACAAAGAGCACCACGATCACATACATCAGCGGATGGATTTCCTTGACCTTGCCCTTGGCGAGCTTGACCACCACATAGGAGATAAAGCCAAAAGCCAGACCGTCGGTGATGGAGTAGAAGAAAGGCATACCCGCCACGGTGAGGAAGCAGGGAATGGCCACTTCCAGATCAGACCAGTCAATGTCCTTGAGCGAACCGCACATCATGACGCCGACCACAATCAGGATCGGAGCCGTCGCGGCGCTGGGGACCAGACCCACAATCGGAGAGAGGAAGAGCGACAGCGCAAAGCAAAGACCGGTAACAGTAGAGGTCAGACCCGTGCGGCCGCCCGCAGAGATGCCGGAGGTGGACTCCACATAGGTGGTGACGGTGGAGGTACCCACAATCGCGCCGGTGGAGGTGGCAATCGCGTCAGCCAGCATGGCCTTTTCGATCTTGGGCAGATCGCCGTTCTCATCGAGATAACCGGCCTTGTCCGCCGCGCCAATCAGCGTGCCGATGGTATCGAACATATCGACCAGCACCAGCGTAATCATGGTGGCGAGCAGAGAAGCGAGCGGCGCCGAGAACAGGTCGCCAAAGCTGGTAAAGCACTTGCCGAACATCGAGAAGTCGAGGTAAGGCACCCAGCTGGTGGGAGCGCTCACGCCCATCTCGAGTCCGAACACAAACTGACAGATACAGCCGATCACCGAGGTGGCAATCATCGAAATGAAGAGCGCCGCCGGCACCTTCGCGACAACCAGCACGATAGTGAGAATCAGACCCACACAGGCCAGCAGCACGGTGGGAGAAGCAAAATTGCCCATGCCCACAGTGGTGGCGGAACCGGCGTTTTCACCGATAACGATACCGGCATTGACCAGGCCGATGAGGGCAATGAACATACCGATGCCCGCGCCGATGGCCTTCTTGAGGCTGATCGGAATAGCCTTGACCAGAGCGGTTCTCGCGCCGGTCACGGTGAGCAGGATAAAGATGAGGCCCGCGATGAAAACAGCGGACAGCGCCGCACCGGCGGACAAGCCATAGGCGCCGCAGAGCGTGTAGGCAAAGACCGCGTTGAGTCCGAGGCCGGGGGCCTGTGCCATCGGATAGTTGGACAGCCAGCCGATCAGCCATGTGCCGATCGCGGCCGCGATACAGGTGGCAGTGACAACAGCGGTGTTGGACATGCCTGTGGGCGAACCTTCGCCCAGAATCAAGGGATTCAGGAAGATGATGTACGCCATCGTGAAGAAGGTCGTCAGACCGGCAATGATTTCGGTTCTGACGTTGGTACCATGTTCCTTCAGTTGAAAGAGTTTTTCCAAAAAAATTCCTCCCCTTCCGTCGGCGACGGAATTAATATCATATGAAACCGCGTCACAGAGATAGGCTGCTCAAACTGTATTCCTTTTTGACAACGCGTGCGCGGCTTATATGCCAATACAGCAATCATTCACTCTCGCCCGACGCGGCACCCAGTTGTTCAGCGCGGCGGTAATCGGCCTTTGCGAGATCAATCTCCCGGAAGACTTCATAAAGATTGGCACGGGACGACAGCACCTGTTTGAGATTTTCATTTTTCTCCTTCGATGAAGGCAGGTGCTCCAGCAGGTCAATGGCGTTGTTGTACTCAAACAACGCGCCGTAAAACTCCTGTTCGTCCCGCTTGCAGAGACAGACGGCGCGGCGGAAATGGCACAGTGCCTGCAAAAACACGTTGGAACCGTCCTCCGTCCGCTCCTTGGACGAGCTCATATACTTCGCGGCCTTGCGATAAGCGTCAGCCGCTTTCCCGTCCTTGTGAAGCCCCTCCTGACATACACCCATCGAGAACCAGTGGGAACCGTAGAAGGAATTAAGCAGCTCCTGCGGCATGCCCGAATGGTCAAGCATGTCGATGGACTGGGTCAGGTCGGCGTGCATACTCTTGTAATTGCCCAGTTCCCGGTAGGCGTCCGAGCGGTTTTTCAGCATAATCGCCATGGTGATTTCACTGCCCTCGTCGTCCTTTTTGAGCGCCAGCGCACGGGTGATGTCCTCCACCTCGCCCCGATAATCCCCCAGCCGGTAACGGATACACCCGCGGGCATTCAGACAATACGCCAGCTCATTGCGGCTGCTGTCGGAATCCATGCGTTCAAACACTTCGATGGCTTTGGTAAAGTACGCGGCCGAGGCCTTGTTGTCGTCCTTGGCGTCGTAAATCTCTCCCAGCATCTTGAAGCACACGCCGTACTGATAGACATACGGCACCTGCTCCACGCGGTCCTTGTCGGCAAAATCCCGGGAGGCAAACAGCGTTTCAAAGGCCTCCACGCCGTTCAGATAGTAGTGCAAACCCAGATCGTACTTGCCGACGCGCACATGACATTCGCCGATATTCGCCAGCAGGGACGGCATGAGATCGACGACCTTCGGATCTTTCGGGTCGCAGGCTTTCAGCTTCTGATAGGCCGTCTCAAAGGCTTCCAGCTCGCGGACGGCAAATTGCTCTGTCAGCTCCGCAAAAAGCGCGTCGCCGTTGCCATCCGTCACCGCCGCGTCGTCAGGAATATCGCTGTCGGGCGATGTGTTGTACCAGCAGATGCCCTCCTGATTGAAAAGCTCCGCCGCCGCCAGACAGTCGTCATGGGAGGCGCCGTCAAAAGCCAGCGCCGCCTCATGGAAATATACGGCACATTCGGCGGCATTCAACCCGATCTCCCGCGCCATATTGGCGGTTTTCACCAACTGCTTTTTGTCGGGAGCACCGCCCCGGCTGCGTTCCAGCGCTACATAATCGCGATAGGCTCTGCGTGCCTGCGGCATTTGCTGCATCCGCACCAGACACGCCGCACGCGCCACCGCAGCCCCCTGCCAGAAATCATACCGGCCGATATCGTAAAACGCGTTGCCGTCCTGATCGAACGTATGGCGCTCCACCGCTTCATAATATCCTGCGCCGAGCTCATACTTGCCCACCACGCGGCAGTAATCTCCCATCTGGAAATTTAAATAGGCAAGATTGATCTCGTCCTCTTCTTCCACATAGGGCTTCTCACTCAAAGTCATCTCAAAACGGGTCAGATCGCCATACAGCTCCAGCAGTCCCAAGCGGAGCGCTGTGCGCTTGCGAGCCTGCAAATGCTCTATATGCTGTTCATAGAGCGAACCCGCCATGCGGAAATCGGCGAGTGCGGCGCGGCCGCGCTCTATACTCATCTGTTCAAACTGTGCGCCCCGTTCATCGTTTCTTTTTTCGCACATCTGCGCGATAATATGGAAATCCGCCGAAACCGCCATGCCGAAAAACGGCTCGGTTTCCTTCAATGAATCCATCAGACCGGCGCTTTCGCGCACCGCAGCCATGCAGTGCGACAGCGGATATTCCTCCTCCAGCGCAAACATCGCAAGCCCCAGATACCGGTGGGCAAACGCCGCCTTTTCGGCGGAGGTCATGCACATCACGATCCGCTCCACCTCGACATATCCCACATCTTTGAGCGCACGTCCCTGCGCGTCGGCTTCCAGCGCGGCAATACCGGCCTCCAAATACCGGATGCAGTCCTCAAAGAGCGAGGCGCGGTAGTGCATGATGCCCAGCAGCAGATTCATGTCTGCCGCGATATTCTGGATACTGCCAAAGGGAACATCTCCCCTGCCGGATTTATAGGTGGCACACACATCCAACGTCTCCTGACAGGCTTTCACACAGTCGCCGAACTGGCGCTCCCGTGCGCACGCCAGCGCCACCAGACGCATGGCGGCCGGCAGATAAAAACCGTTCACACCTGCACGGCGGCACTCGTCAATGCAGCACTGGGCAAAATCCATCACGCGTCCCGCGTCGGTGCTGGCTACCGCGTCATAACAGGTCTGATACAACGCCTCGCTCGCCGCGAAATACGCCGCCTTGATGAGGTTTCCACTGCCAATATCCACGCCGTCGCTCCGCAGCCTGAGCAGTCCTGTGACCGGCGCCTCAAACAGGCTGCCGTTATACCCTTCATCGTCAGCATAGGTAAAGGCAATCGCCGCATGCCCGTACCCCATACACAAGGCATAGGTATCGGCCATCGTCGCCAATCCGGTGCTGTCCTGCTCCACAGCACGCAGCATTTCGGCCAGCACGCGTCCCGCCGCGTTATAGCTGCCGTTCTCGCAGAGAATGCTGCCATAATAGGCGCGACAGGCAATGCCGTACCGGTGCAAAGCGAATTGCTCCATGGAGCACACCTCGGCCAGCAGCGACTCGGCGTCCGCGGCTCGTCCCTGACGCATCAGCAGCGCACTCAGCCGATAAACGGACGAAATCAGCAGACTGGTTGCGTTGTCGTCCGCGCCCCCCGCGACACTCTCACGGCTGAGCGCCAAGGCTTTGCGGCAGAGCTTTTCGGCGGCGGCATACTTTTTATCGCCCTGTTTGGGCTTGGCCGCACGCAGGGCGGCGGCTGTCAGCGCGTCAATCTTAGCAAATAATTTCGTAATTTTCGTATGGCGTTTCTTCAATTGACAGATTCCCTCCCACGGTGCAGTCATGGATATCCTCATATCCACCGACCGGACACTTGTCTATCATATGCCCTTTGTTTGATAAGGAATATTATAGCACATCTCTTTGCGTATTACAAGGAATTTTATATTGATTTCAAAACAGCACCTTTCATAAATTTTCGGACAGACTTTGCAACGCTTTTCCCCGTGTCCGCAGTTCTCCCCAAAATTCCCGCTCATACGGTGCAAAAAGTTTGTCAATTCGGCCTATGTCATTTTTCAGCCGAAAATGGTATAATACAATCAGGGAAAATGGCCGCCGTTGCGCAGTTTTTCGGGTAAGAACCCGCGTCGGGCTCGGCGCCGGACAAGTGACATTTTGTGAATGAGGTGACGTTTTTATGTTAAACATAGGCGATACGGTGGTTTTTGGTACAGAAGGTATTTTCACAATTGAGCAGACCACGCAGCAGGAGTTTTGCGGTAAAAAGACCGACTATTATGTGCTTCGGTCCACCAGTAAGGACAATGCCACGGTCTATCTGCCCATGAACAATCCCGCGCTGCTCGGCAAGGCCAAGCCGCTCATCACCAAAGAGGAAATCGGTGAGCTGCTGGAAACCGCCGCCGATACCAAGATCAATTGGGTAGACGACCACAAGGCGCGCAAGGAAAAGTTCAACGAGATTCTCCAGAGCGGTGACCGTAAGGGCATTATCGCGCTGGCCGGGACGCTCTATCACAAGCAGCAGGCACAGCTCGCCGTACATAAGAAGCTCAATTCTTCCGACGAGCGCATTCTCCGCGAAGCTGAAAAAATCATCAACACCGAGTTCGCTTTTGTGCTCCACATCACCCCCGACGAGGCCAAGGAGTACATCAGAGACCGCATCGGCATGGTAAAATAAAAAATTCTTTCATACAAATTGAAATCCTTGACGAATTGTTTCCGGCAGTTCGTCAAGGATTTTTTTGGTGCGGTCAAAACGGTATTCGCCTGACTGCGTTGTTGGTCTTGGCGCGTCTTGCTCGGTCGGCTAAAGCCTCCTTCGTGGGACGCTGTCCCACACCCTGCTGGGGCGCTGCCCCCGTCCCCGCCAGGAGGACCAGTCCCCCTGGACTCCCGCGCTCGCATACGCTCGCTTAATTAGTTCATGGCACGGGCCGGGTCAAAGAGACGTGCCACTTCCTCCGCCAGCCCGATATGTTCCGGGTCTGAGAGCGTCGGATCTTCCCGCAGAATGTCTCTGGCCGCTTCCTGTGCCTGTGAAAAAATCTGCATATCGGTCATCATGTCGGCGATCTTCATATCCGGCAGACCGTGCTGCCGCGAACCGAAGAAATCCCCCGGTCCCCGCTGCTTGAGGTCCTCGTTGGCAATTACAAAGCCGTCGTTGGTCTTGCACATAGTTTGCAGACGGGAAACCGCCGCCTCGTTTTTGGCGTCGCTGATGAGAATGCAGTACGACTTCCACTCACCGCGCCCCACACGTCCGCGCAGCTGGTGCAGCTGCGACAGGCCGAAGCGCTCCGCGTTCTCCACAATCATCAGCACCGCGTTGGGCACATTCACGCCGACCTCCACTACAGTGGTGGAGACCAGCACATCGAGCTCTCCCGCCGCGAACTGCTGCATGACCGTATCCTTCTCCGCACCTTTCATTTTCCCGTGCAGCAGCCCTACCCGGCAGCCCTTCAAATCGCGCTCCGCCAGACTGGCGGCATAGCTTCGCGCCGCTTTGAGGTCGCCGCCTGTGGGATTTTCTTCATTTTCCTCCACCAAGGGGCAGATGACATAACCCTGCCGCCCCTCGGCGATATGCTTTTTCATAAAGCCGTAGGCCCGCTCCCGCTTGCTCCCGTCCACAAAGAACGTGTCAATGGGAATCCGCCCGGCCGGCATTTCGTCCAGCACCGAGATATCCAGATCGCCGTAGATCATGAGCGCCAGCGTGCGGGGAATCGGGGTGGCCGACATCACCAGAATGTGCGGGTTGTTGCCCTTGGCCGCCAATGCGCCGCGCTGGTTCACGCCGAAGCGGTGCTGCTCGTCGGTAATGACCAGCCCCAGCGAGGCAAAGGTCACGCCGTCGGAAATCAGCGCGTGCGTGCCAATCAGCAGGTCGATCATACCGAGCGCCGTTTGTTCTTTGACATTGCGCTTTTGCGCGGCTGTCATGGAACCGGTGAGCAGCCCCACGCGAATGCCGCAAGGTTCCAGCAATTGACTGACCGAACGGAAATGCTGCTCGGCGAGGATTTCCGTGGGCGCCATCAGCGCCGACTGGATACCGTTCTTCGCCGCCGTATAACAAATGGCTGCCGCCACGGCGGTCTTGCCCGAACCGACGTCGCCTTGCAGAAGACGGGACATGGCGCGTTCCCCGCGCATCATGTCACGCACGGCTTCGCTCGCGGCACGCCGCTGGGCATTGGTCGGTGCAAACGGCAGCAACGACCAAAATTCTTCGGTGCAGTCCTTCTCCAGCACCAGACCCGCTGCGCCGCGCTCGCGTCCCTTGAGCCGCAGCAACCCCAGCTGCAAGATCAGCAGTTCTTCAAAGACCAGCCGGTTGCGCGCCGTGGCAAGTGTTTCCCGGTCGTCGGGAAAGTGAATCTGCGTCAGAGCGTAGCGGATATGACAAAGCTGGTATTTCACGCGCACATGCTCCGGCAGCGGGTCGGGCATATGCTCCGGCAGCTCCGCGAGCGCCTGCTCCGTCACCTTGGCGATCTGCCGCGATGGCAGTCCCTCGGTGGCGCGGTAAACCGGGACAATCCTGTCACATGCACCCTCCGCAAACATCGGTGACGTCATCTCTGGCCCGTTCTTTCCCACAAACAGCTTGCCGCGGAAGGTATATTCACTGCCCTGCACCAGCATTCTGGGAATGTAGGCATTGTTAAAGAAGGTCAGGCGAAAGCCTTTGCCGCTCTCATCCACGGCACGGGTAGAATAAATCGTCTTGCCGCCCCGCAAAAAAGCCGACCGCACGGGCGCCGCGACGGTGGCGCGGATACAGCAGACCTCGCCGCTTTCCGCCGCTTCAACCGCCTGTGCCACCGTGAGACACTGGCTCCAATCCTCGTATTCCCGCGGGTAATACCGCAAAAGGGCATCGGCGGAACCGATGCCGAGCTTCTGAAACTGCTCCGCACGCTTCTCGCCAACACCCTTGAAGTATTGCAGCGGTTTATTTTCAAAATAAATTGCGTCTGTTGCCATGAAGTGATTATTCTACCGACAGAATGTAGTAGTAGACGGGCTGACCGCCGTTGACCAGCGTGACTTCCACGTTCTTGGCAATCTTGTTCTCGATGAACTTGCGGGTCTCTTCGGCCTCATCGTCCGTGACATCCGCGCCGTAGATCAGCGTGATAAAGGAAGTGTTGCGGTCGATCATCTGCTTGGCCAGCTTGATAATAGCCTTGTTGCGGCTCTTCTCAGTGAAGGTCAGCTTGCCGTTGACCAGACCCAGCAGCTCGCCCTCCTTGATCTTTTTGTCGTTGAACTCGGAGTTTCTGGCGGCATAGGTGATTTGACCGGTGCCGACTCTCTCGGCAGCCTTGAACATCTCGGCGGCGTTTTCGTCAGCCGGCGCGTCGGGGTCAAAGGTGAGCATTGCGGTCAGACCCTGCGGAATGGTCTTGGTGGGCAGCACGATGACGCGTCTGTCCGCCAGCGGCACAGCCTGTTCGGCTGCCATGATGATATTCTTGTTGTTGGGCAACACGATAACGGTAGAAGCCGCTGTCGCCTGCACGGCTTCAAGAATGTCCTCGGTGGAGGGGTTCATCGTCTGACCGCCGGACACCACGTTCTCACAGCCGAGATCGTGGAACAGCGATACCAGACCGTCGCCGGCCGCCACGGCCACAAAGCCGACAGCGCCTTCGACCGGATCCACACGCTCGAGCTTCTTGGGAGCGCCCGCGCCCGCGTTTTCATGCTGCTTGCGCATATTCTCAATCTTATTGGAAATCAGGCTGCCGTAGGTCAGACCTCTGGTGATTGCGTCGCCGGGCTGATTGGTGTGTACGTGTACCTTGATGATCTCCTCATCGTCCACGACAACTACGCAGTCGCCGATGGATTCCAAGTACGCTCTCAGCTTGGCCGGGTCGTTGTCGTTTTCCTTCTCGACAATGAACTCGGTGCAGTAGGTGAAGTTGATGACTTCATCAAACTGCGCCACAGTGCTCTTGAAGGAATCCACGTCGCCCGCCGCTGCGGGAGCCGCTTCAACCTCAGCCGCAGCAATGATGCCGTCGCGGAAGACCGACTGCATACCGCGGAAAATCAGGCAGAGACCCTGACCGCCCGCGTCTACTACGCCGGCTCTCTTGAGCACGGGAAGCAGTTCAGGCGTTGTCTCCAGCGCGTCCTCGGCGGCCGCGCAGATTTCGTCCCAGACGTAATTCTCATCGTTGTTGAAGCTCGCGGCAACACGGCCTCTTTCCGCCGCCACACGGGCAACCGTCAGAATGGTGCCTTCCGTGGGCTTCATGACCGCCTTATAGGCCGCCTCCACGCCAAGGGTCAGCGCGTTGGCCAGCGCCGCGCCGTCAGCTTCTTCCACGCCTTTCAGCCCCTTGGAGAAACCGCGGAACAGCAGCGAAGTGATAACACCGGAGTTGCCTCTGGCGCCGCGGAGCAGAGCAGAAGCCGCCTTCGCGGAAACGGTGCTGACATTCTCATCGTCACCCAGTTGCAAAAGCTCTTTGCGGCCGGAAGACATCGTCATAGACATATTGGTACCCGTATCGCCGTCGGGAACGGGGAAAATGTTGAGTTCATCTACCGCACGCTTCTTATTCTCGATCACATTCGCGCCTGAAATGATCGCGTCGCGCAATACACTGCCTTTAATCAAAATAAGCAACTCCCTACAATCTATATTTGCCGCCGCCCTCATGCCGGATTTTTGAGAATCCGCCCCACGACAGACAGCCGACTAATCTGTATTTTGCGGTTCGGGAAACGGTTCCACGCCCCACAAACAACATTATCGAATGAATTATAGCACAAAGAATGCAATTTTACAATGCAATCACACTCATTTTTTTCATGAAATCCATAAATATTTTGTTAATTTTATTTGACAAGACTTTTCCGTCTGTCCATTACCCCCGATTCATGCGCCAGTGCTGCATATCGTAGAAGGGCTGGTCCTCGCTGACCTCTCCCACGCCTTCCAGCGAACGGGTACAGACCACGATGCCCATGCGGTAGCAAATCGGAATAAAAGGCAGTTCGCTTTCAAAGGCCGTGATGAAGTCCTCCAGCGTGCCCAGTCCCAGACGGTAATTGGAAAAAGTGCGTACCGAATCATAGGGGCGGGGACCGTTGTAAAGCCCTTCCCCCGGCGTAAACAGCCTGCTGATGTCCATGTCGTTGAGCACCGCGTATTCCGCTAAGTAAAGATGATAATTGCCCTCCGACACGCGACCCAGCAGCCCTTCGGTGGAGATCTCGCTGATCTCTATTCCAATACCGATCTCCGCGAGCTGATTTTTAATGCTCTCGGCCGCCGCCAGATGCGCCGCGTTGCCCCGGCTCACCAGCAGGTTAAAACTGAGCGGGAGACCGCTCTGGTCCTGCCTCACGCCTTCCCCGTTCATCGTCACATATCCCGACTGCCGCAGCAGCTCCAGCGCGCGGGTCTCATAGGCGCGACCGTTGCCGGTCTGATACTGCGCCGCTTCACGCCAATTCGGCGTAAAAGGCCCCGTTGCACCCAGCGCCATGCCGGAAAATGCCGCTGTGGCCACCTTGTCGTTGCTGACGCCGTAACGAATGGCGCGGCGCACGTTTTCATCGGCGAGCATGGTATCGTTGGTATTCACGCCCAGATAAACCAGATTGTTGATATCCACCTTGCGGTAATTGGCGTTGACATTTTTTGGTTCTCCGTCGCGCAGATCGCTGTATAAGTAAGAGAACGTGCCGATTTCGATGCTGTGAACGATACTCTCGACCGACGGCATTTCCTTGAGGCCGATGGCCTCGATCTGCACCTTTTCGGGGTTGTACCAGCGCTGATTTTTAATCAGCAGCTTGGTGTTGGGGGTGACGCCGTCGGACAGGGTGGCGAATTTATACCGGCCGCTACCAATGGGCGGAAATTCCTTGTTGGCCGACGGGTCATAATGCACAATGGGAAAATCGAGCAGCCGATAGGCGTTGACGTTCTCATTCTGCATCAGAAAGGTCACGGTCATGCCGTCCATGGAGCAATTGATGACATTCTTTAATTTTTCTTTATAAATGCTGCCGCTGGTCTTGGCTGCCATATAATAGGAATAGCTCACGTCCTCAGCGGTGAGCGGCGCGCCGTTGGAAAATACCAGTCCCGAACGCACCTGCACATGCACCAGCGTGTGGTCAACTGTCACCTTTTTGGCAACAATACACTCCGGTTCAAACTGCGGATTCAGGTCGATGAGATTGTCATACAACAGATGGCAGATGTTTTGCGTCAGCGTCGATTGGCAGGTGTAGGGATTGAAGGTATCGTCGGCGGAACAGGCCATTACCATATCGGTTTCTTCCGCCGTGCTGATTTCGATCTCATTGTCGGTGTCGAGCGACAAATGATACAGCTGCGAACGGCGTTCCTCCGCCTCTTCCCAGTCATATTCCTGCTGCTCACAACCCGCCGCCCACAGCAGCAGCGCCGCGGCCAGCAGCGCCGCCGTCAATTGTTTGTACCAACGCAATGCCAACACCTCCCCCGGCTTCTGCCGGATTCGCCTAAGTGCGTTTTTCGTCCGGGCGCGTCTTGCTCGCAGGCCGTTGTCCTGCTCCCGGGGCGCCGCCCCGGCCCCCGCAAGGGCGCTGCCCTTGACCTGGCAGGGAGCTTGCCCCCTGCACCCCGCGCTCGCATTCGCTCGCTTAATTCGCCAACTATATCTTGATCCGTTCAACTGCGGTGGTTTTGCCGGTCTTTTCGTCTATGGTAAAAATCACGCCGTTGAGCATACAGGGGCCCTCGGCATAATGCAGCCTCACCGGGATTTTGGTACGCATTTTTTCGATGGCCGCTTCGACCTGCACCCCGATCACCGAATTGACCGGTCCGGTCATGCCCACGTCGGTGATAAAGCCCGTGCCGCCCGGCAGAATCTGTTCGTCCGCCGTCTGCACATGGGTATGTGTGCCGAACATCGCGCTGATGCGGCCATCCAGATAACCGGCCAGCGCCCGTTTTTCGGCTGTTGCCTCGGCGTGCAAATCCATGATGATGATTTTTTCGTCACACGCCGCCAGCAGCCGGTCGGCCGTATCAAACGGACAGTCCAGCACGGGATTCATGCCCACCGTCCCCATCATATTGATAACCCGGATGCGCGTGCGTCCCAGGTCGATCACATAGCTGCCCACGCCGGGCGCCTTGCTGGGATAATTGGCGGGACGGATCACCGGGCCTTCTCTTTCATAGAGCGGGTAGCTCTCCTTGCGCTGAAAGGAGTGATTGCCCGTGGTGATGACATCCACCCCGCAGTTCAGCAGATACTCTGCCGAATTGGGCGTAATACCGTTGGTATCGGCGGAATTTTCGCCGTTGGCAATCACCGCGTCAATGTGCTTGTCACGCTTGAACGACGGCAGACGGCTGCGGAGATACTCCGCCCCCACCGTGCCGATGACGTCTCCGATGCAAAATACATTCATCTGATTGATTATCCACTCTTTCTATTTTGATTTCGTGTCATTGCCGTGAATGGTTTGTAAATTTTCTGACGGTTTTTCCGCGCGGCTGAGCACGCTCCGGAGATACTGGACCGACTGCCTGATCTCGCCTTCATCGCGAAATGCGTCGTTATACACCTCGATCATCCAGAACGCTGCCGCGTCGCCGCCACTCATGGCCTCCCGCAGTGCGGGATAGTCCTCTCTGCCCCGTCCGGGCAGCAGGCAGTCGTGATCCTTGTTCCAATCGCTGATGTGAATGTTGCGGATATGCCCGCTGATAGCGGTCACAAACGCAAGCGGATCCTGCCCGGCACGGCGGGCCTGCTTGTTGTCAAAGGTAAAAAGCGCCTTGTCGCCGAGATAGTCGATCAGCTTGCGGCAAAAGGCAATGCTCTCCGCCGTATGCTCAAAGACATTCTCATGCAGCAGCGTCACGTCAAACTTTTTCGCGCACTCACAGAGCAGGTTGTACCGCTCAATGTATTCGTCGTCTGACACCAGACAGCGGGTTTTGCCGATTTTACCGCCGCCGTGAAAGACAAGGTACGGCGCGCCGAGCTTTGCTGTCGCGTGAAAATATTGCTTGTAAATTTCCAGACCGTCGGCAAAACGCCGCTCGCTGTAATCCGAAAAAAACATCGCCGATTCCAGCACACTGTAAAACGGATGCACTGAATGTACCGCCGCCCCGTAATATCTCAGCAGCTTATTGCATTCCTTTAAATAGCTGTCGGTCAGCTCGGAGAATGTGCTGAAATGCACCTCGAAATCACCAATCCCCGCCTCCGCCGCGCATGCCAGCGCGCGCTCGGTCTCCATGGGATAAAAGCATGAGGTCGATACGCCTACATTTGCCAATGTTCCCAATCCTCTCCCATTTTTCTTCCATCATTTGATGGATTCTCAATCTGCCGCTGCTATGTTACAATAGAGTCACGTCAAACACTGTACGTCTCATTATAACCGATGTGGGGGAATTAATCAATGCGTAATCAAAAAATTTCGTTAAATCTCAGCAAAAGCGCACAAAGCTATCTCCGCTTTGTGGCAGCCGCCTTTGTCGGGGCGGGGCTGGCCTGTGCCGGACTGTATCTGCATCTCTTCCGCTTCGTTGACAGCGTGAACAGTTACATACTGGCGACCCAGCTCTTTCACAGCATGATTCGCACCACCGCCGCCGCCGCCATGATGACGCTCGCCATTGACTTTTTATCCGCGCAGGAAGAGGAACCGTAAACAAAAAAATCACGGCGCACCGGGCTGCCGTTCTGGCCCTCGAAACGCCGTGTTTTTATCAAACTGATACGACGCCTCGCGGCAAGACTCAATCCTTGCCGCGCTTGGGCGTCTTTTCTTTGAATTTCTTGAAGAATCGCGCCGCGATACGCCTGTAAGTGCCGTTCCAGAGCACATTGACCTCCGCGCCGAACAGCATGATATACATACAGAAGTACAGCCACAGCATCAGCAGCACTACCGCCGTCAGACTGCCGTAGACATTGGCATAATTGGAAAAATGCTCAATATAGAACGAATACAGGAACGAGAATCCCACCCAGCCTACAGCGCTCACCAGCGCGCCGGGCAGCTCTTCCAGCACAGATGACTTCCGGTCCGGCACCGCGATATAAATGATCTCGAAAAACAGCACCAGTACGCCGAAGCCCAGCAGCCATTTAATGCCGCGGGAGATAATCTCGATCTTGTCCGCCGCCAGCGGCAGAAAATTAAACATCGCCTGATAGATGCTGTTGCCAAACACCAGGAATCCCAGTGCCAGAATCAGCATCAGCAGGAAAAACAAGGTGTAGACCACCGCCAGCAGCCGCATGGTCAGCCAGTCGCGTGTATCCTTGACCGAGTACACGCTCGACAGCCCCTGAAAGATGGAATACACCCCTTTGGAGGCCGACCAGAGCGCCGTTACCGCCGAAATCGACAGCACCGCGTTGGAGGATTTATTGACGATTTCCTCCAGCGCGTTGGTGGCAAACACATTCAAATCATGAGGAAACATGTCAAACTGGATCATAGGCACGCCGTCGCTGAAATAGGGCAGGTATTTGACCAGCGTCAGCAGCAGCATGACCAGCGGAAATACCGAGATCACCACGAAAAACGCGGCTTGAGCGGCATAAGCACTCACGCTGTCCTCCTTAAATTCATAGAGCAGCCTGTCAACTGCTTTTCTGGTGGTCTTGACGGTCTTGTTGTTCATAACCTTCTTGGCGGTTCTTGTCGTTTTGGACGAACGGGAACTCACTCTGGCCTTCATCACTTATCGCCCGCTTTTTCGATAGAATCATCTGGACTCGGAAAGCTCAGGCGTCCAGACCTTGTAGTTGCGCTTGGTCGTCTTCTTGACATAGTAAAGTGCATCATCCGCCCGCTTCATGGCGGCGTTGATAGAATCCATCGTAAATTCGTCGGCTGTGGCAATGCCGATCGAGCAGGATACACGGCGCTGGGGATCCAGTTTGAAATCAGAACCGAGCTTTTCGCGGAGCTTGTCGGCAAAGCCGTCGGTTTCATCGAGCTTGGCATAAATCGACTTGGCAGCCGCGACGCCTTCTTCTTCACTGGAATCTGTGATGACGATAACAAATTCGTCGCCGCCGTAACGGTTGGCGTAACCGCGGTCCTTGGTGATGCCCTTGAAGATATCCGCGAAGGAAGTCAGAATCACGTCGCCGATGGCGTGACCAAAGGTATCGTTGTAATACTTGAAGTTATCCAGGTCGATATACATGATGGTTGTTGTGATGTTTCTGTCGCCCTGATACTTGGCCATTTCTTCGCCGATAACCTTGACAAAGCCCTGTCTGTTGTAAAGACCGGTCAGCATATCGGTCACAGACGTCTGCTCCAGCTGACGGTTCATCTGACGGATGTGCTCCTGCGTGGTCAGACGGTTGATCGCGTCCACCAACTGATGGAAGGCCACGCTGAAAATGGTCAGGTCGCCGTCGAGGAAGAGCGAAAAGTTGTTGGTGAAATTGTCGTGCATCTCAATCATGGCAATAAACACGCTTTGCAGCTTGTTGCCGTTCATGATCGGCACGCCGATGATGGAGACAATCTTGTTCAGACCGAACCAATCCAGCAGTTCCCGGTAATCATAGAAGCTCTTTTCCAGACGGTTGGCCATAAACTCGTTGGGATTGCGCGTGAAGAAGGACACGATTCCCTGCAAGACCTCGCGAGCCGGGCTGTAGTCCTTATCACAATAGACCAGATCAGGGCGGCCGTTGGTCACTTCAATATAAAGAATCTTGTCGGCGTTGTAGTTGTTCTGCAAATTATACATGGAGGTGTTGATGAGGGTATCGACATTGATATCGTCGCGGTTCATCAGCTCCTGCCAGTTGGTGAGGAAGTTGATGCTCTGGTTCTTGATGCGAAGCTGCAACTCCGCGCCCACCAGACGCGACAACTCCGTCGCCTGTGCCTCCGTGATGGTACGCAGTCCGATGTCATAATGCTTGTCTTCGATCACCTTGCCGCTCAGCGCGGAATGCAGGCGTTCGATCTTATCCTGATAACCGTTCTTCTCACAGTATTCCAAACATTTTTGCAGCAGCTCGTTGGCCTCCACATGGCGGCCCTGCGCACGGTAAAGGTCAGCCTGCTCCTCCGCAAACAGCTCATAGGCAAAGAACCACAAGCCCTCTGTGCGCTTGAGATGGAAGAAGGCGCGGTCAAAATTCTGCTGCGCTTCCGCAAGACTTTCCTTGCGCGTGATGAGACCGCGGCAGAAATAATAGAAGAACATATCGTCGTCCCAAAGGAAGTAGCTGGGCTCGCCTTCGGGGAAAATCAGGTGATACAGCACCAGCTGCATACGGTTAAGATAGAGCTGCGCGTTGTACTCGACGCCCATCTTGATGTAACAGAGTACGATCATGCCGTAAATTTTCGACATATTGCAAAGCTCCAACTTGTTCTGGTTGAGGTTTTTCATGATACGCACAGCCGTTACCAAAAAGTCACAGCCCTTTTTGTAATCCTTAGCAAGAATTGCGTTAACTGCCATGTTATACAGCGTTTCGCCCATGTTTTCGGGCTTCCTCATTCTGTGCCAGATTTCCATACCGTTGTTGAAGTACGTATCGGCCTCACCGAACTGCTCACTGACGATTCGGTTGTAACCCAGGCCGTTGTAGGTGTTGCCCATCTCCAGCAGGTTGTTTTCTCTTTCCAGAATCGCCAGACTCTTCTTGTAGAAGTAATCGACCGCCGGATAATAGCCAAAGCCGGAAAGGAACACCACGTTCTTTTTGTAAGCGCGCAGCTTCAGGGCGTCATTGCCCAGCATATCGGCATAATACATACCCTTCTTGTAATGGTCATGTGACTCGCAAAATTCAGGATCCGTACTGAAATAGTCTCTGTTGTTGCCGAAGCAGAAGAGATAAATATAGGCCAGATGGTTGTAATACTGATACTTTTCGGCGGCCTGGAGGAACTTGTCTCCCTGATCGTAGTCCACATTCCAGAGGTACACATTGGTCCAGCAACGGAACGTAACCATGCAGCGCAGCAGCGCCGAGCGGAATTTCAGAAAATCATCGTCGGTGCCGTCGGAAATCGACTCACACTCTTCCACATACTTCATCGCGAGCTTGTCCTGCCCCGCGTTGGAATGACAGAGAGCGATTGCGTAGGTATAGTTATAATAGTGTAAGCCGATTTCCTCCCCTTCACACACCCGCCGGCCCTTGTCACAGATGGTCAGCATACGGGGGTAATTGGTATCGTAGAAATAGGCCATGGAATAGAGCCGATAGAAATTGTGCAGCAAATCGCTGTCCACAACCAGATCACCGCTCTCAAGATGATCGTTGATAATATCGCCGTAGTAGATTGCCTGCTTGATCGCGCCCGTAATAATCATGTTGTTGTAGAGCACCAGGTAACGCTCGAAGGATTCGGCCACAGGCACAAAGACGTCGTCTTCTTTGTCGTCTTTTTCCATGCTGTCCTGCAAGCTCCACTCCTGCACATGGTTGCGGGATTCCAGCTCCAGCATCATATCGTTGCGGATCGCTTTATTGCAGTCCGGCACATTATAAACCTCGTTAAAGCTGCAAAGCACCGCAATCTTGCTGTTGGCATTCTGGCACATGAGCTTGTAAAAAAATTCAAACGAGGAATTGGCCGCCAGATGCAGCTTATTGACTACGATCAGCAGAGGAATTTTCTCGGAAATATAATTGAATATTTTCACAAGTCCCTTGATAAAGCTCTCGTGTTCATATTCTCTTTCAATCAGAATGATCTCTTCCTGACGCAGGCAGAAACCGTTTTCGCGATAGCTCTCATACACCTTGCGGTGCAGCGAATAAACGTCCGCGTCCTCCAGAAATTTCTCAAAGGTAACCTCCAGTGAGTAATATCTGTTATAAAGCGCGACGACCCAGTCCATCATGGGCGTATAGGCGCCCTTGATAGTGCCCGGCTGATATTCATGATAGAGAATCTGGACAATATTGCCCGAGCGAAGCATGGCTTTATTCACAGAACTGAGCGGAATCACAAAGGTGTTATAGTGCTTGAAAAAGCTGACATTGTGCTCGTCATAGTATAGCTTCTGGAGTACGGAACCAACCAGATTGCTTACATATGTATCAGAATATGAATCCAAAAATATCACCCCTAGTCGTTTGTTACATTATAACAAATTCCCGCCGAAATAGCAATAGATTTTTAAAAATATTTAGCCGCCGGGGAAACGCCCAAATGCCCTGCTCGTTCAGAACAAACAGCGTTTCCCATGCAGCCGGCGGCCGGCGGTCAATAATTGGATTTGATTTTGTTCAGCGCGCCTTTTTCCAGTCGGGACACCTGCGCCTGGGAAATGCCCACTTCGCCCGCAACCTCCATCTGGGTCTTGCCCTGCATGAAGCGCAGGGACAAAATGCGCTTTTCCCGCGGCGACAGCTTCTTAATCTCGTCGCGGAGCAGAATCTCGTCCAGCCAGCTGCGGTCATCGTCCTTATCGCCGATCTGGTCCATCACATAGATGGTATCGCCGCCGTCGGAGTAGACCGACTCATACAGGGACACCGGCTCCACAATGGCTTCCAGCGCCAGCACGACGTCTTCCTTGCGCAGTTCCAGCTCGGCGGCAATTTCCTCCACCGAAGGCTCGCGCCCCTGCTCACTCATCACCCGCTCCTTGATCTGCATCGCCTTATAGGCGGTATCCCGCATCGAACGGCTCACCCGCACGCTGTTGTTGTCGCGCAGATAGCGACGGATCTCGCCGATCACCATGGGGACGGCATAGGTCGAAAATTTGACGTCGAGCGAAATGTCAAAATTGTCGATTGCCTTGATGAGACCGATACACCCCACCTGAAACAAATCGTCCGGATTCTCGCCGCGCCCTGAAAAGCGCTGCACGACACTCAGCACCAGTCGCAGATTGCCCTTGACCAGTTCGTCACGCGCCGCGCTGTCGCCTGCCTGCGATTTTTTGAGCAGCTCGGTCTTTTCGCTTTCACTCAGCAGCCTCAGATTGGCGGTGTTGACCCCGCAAATTTCCACCTTGTTGTACTGCATACCCTGCACAAGCCTTCCTTCCCGTTCATTTCGTTACTATTGGAAGTATTGGCAATCGTGCGCGGTTTAATCCGGCGGAAAAAATTACCCGTTGAGCAGGAATACCGCCCCGTTGAGATAGGCGGCAAA
This sequence comes from uncultured Clostridia bacterium, assembly GCA_946184295.1. GTDB lineage: Bacteria > Bacillota > Clostridia > Oscillospirales > Acutalibacteraceae > RUG762. Next base: position 22,670 of record CAMHEZ010000005.1, read on the forward strand.
GCAAAGCCAGAGTACATAGGGAATTTGCAGCAGCGCGGCGGGTTTGCTGATAAACCAGAAGCCCACGATCATTCTGATAACCGCCGCCAGCAGCACCACCAGCCAGACGAAGGCAGCCAGCCGCATTTCAAAAAAGAAAAACAAAAATGGCCAGATCAGATTGATGCCCAGCTGCACAAAATACTGCCACAGCGCGTCTTCCTTCACGCCCCTTTGCGCGTCCGACGTCGTCACCAGATACGCCGAGACACCCATGAGCGCGTAAAGAATTGTCCACGCAACCGAAAACAGCCACGAAGGCGGCGACAACGGCGGCTTGAACAGCGCGTTATAGGCCTCAAATTTCCCCATCAGCAGCATGAAAACGCCCACCACGGCGCCCATACCCATTGGCAGCAGCAGGGAAGCCAGCAAGGGCCTGAGTCGAATGGTTTTGACAAAATTCATCAATATCACCCCAATCGGTTATTTACATCATTACTATATGCCGATTGGGGTGGGTTCATTCCTATTGAGCGCCGCCGGACAGCAACGCCTGCAAATCATCGAGCGAGATCACTTTCACGCCCAGCTCTTCCGCCTTGGTGAGCTTGCTGCCGCCGTTCTCACCGGCCAGCAGACAGGAGGTCTTTTTGCTCACCGAACCGGACACCTTGCCGCCGTTGGCCACGATGAGCGCCTTGGCTTCGTCGCGGGTCATACCTTCCAGCGTGCCGGTGATGACAAAGGTCATGCCACTGAGTGTCTGTGACGCTGCCGCGCTGTCCTCGTCAGGCTGTTTCTCCATATTCACGCCCAGCGCCGCCAGACGTTCGATCAGCTCGCGGGCGTGTTCGGTGGAAAAATAATCGCACACCGACTCCGCCATGATCTCACCGAAACCTTCCATTGCGGCAAAATCAGCGGGAGACGCGTTCATCAGCGCCTGCATACTGCCAAACTGCACGGAGAGCTGGCGGGAAGCGGTCTCGCCGATATGACGGATACCCAGCGCAAAAATCAGCCGATACAGCGGGTTGGATTTGGATTTTTCCGCCGCATTCACCAAATTCTGCGCCGATTTTTTGCCCATACGGTCGAGCGAGGCGATATCTTCCACGGTCAATTGGTAGATATCGGCCGGAGAATGCACCAACTCCCGCGCAATGAGCTGTTCAATGACGGCAGGTCCCATGCCCTCGATATCCATCGCGTCACGCGAGGCAAAATGAATGATGTTGCGCACCAGCTGCGCCGGACATGCGGGGTTGACGCAGCGCAGCGCCGCCTCGTCTTCCAGACGGAACACCTTCTCGCCGCAGGACGGGCAAATTTCTGGCAAGAGATACGGCACGCCGTCGCCATGCTTTGCCACGGAAACAACCTCCGGAATGATCTCCCCCGCCTTGCGCAGCACCACCGTGTCGCCGATGCGGATATCCTTCTGGGTAATATAATCCTGATTGTGAAGCGACGCGCGGCTCACGGAGGTACCCGCCAGCAGCACCGGATCGAACACGCCGGTCGGGGTCAGCACACCCGTGCGCCCCACCGTGATCTCAATGTCCCGCAGCACCGTTTCCTTCTGCTCGGGCGGATACTTGAACGCCACCGCCCATTTCGGGAATTTCGACGTCACGCCGACTTCTTCGCGCCGTTTGAGGTCGTTGAGCTTCACCACGGCGCCGTCGGTATCATACGCCAAGCCGCCGCGCTCACTGCCGATTTTCTCAATGGCCGCCGCGACCTCCTCATAGCTGCCGCACACCGCAAAATCCGGCGAGGCATGGAAGCCGCACTGTTTCAGAAACGCCAGCGATTCCGAGTGGGTGGCAAACGTAATCCCCCTCGCCTGCTGCACGTTGAACACAAAGATATCCAGTCCCCGCGCCGCCGTGATCGACGCGTCCTTCTGGCGGAGCGAACCCGCCGCCGCGTTACGGGGGTTTTTGAAGGTTTTGAGGCCGTTTTCCTCCTGTGCGGCGTTGAGCGCGGCAAAGTTGGCGCGCGGCATATAGACCTCGCCGCGGATTTCCAGAAAAGCGGCGTCGGTGTCAATTTTATGGGGAATGGAGGCAATCGTGAGCAGATTCTCGGTGATGTCCTCCCCCGTGCGGCCGTCGCCGCGGGTCGAACCGCGGGTCAAAATGCCGTCTGTGTATTCCAGCGAGACTGAAAGGCCGTCAATTTTCTTTTCCACAACAAATGCCTCGCCGGGGAATTTCGCGCAAAATTCCGCCACTTCCTCCATGCTGAACACGTCCTGCAAGCTCTGCATCGGCACCTCGTGCGCCACCGCCGCAAATTTGCCGGAGGCCGCGCCCCCCACCTTCAACGTGGGAGAATTTTCGTCAAGCAGGTCGGGATACAATTCTTCCAGCTCTCGCAGCTCCCGCATGAGCGCGTCATATTCGTCGTCCTCAATCTCCGGCGCGTCCGCGTTGTAATAGGCGTTGCTGTGGTATTCAATCAAAGCGCGCAATTCGTTGACACGCTTCCACGCTTCGTCAATGTTTTTCAATTCCGTCATGATTTTAAGCTCCTTGCAAATGATTACGCTTAGTCGATTGTAAAAACAAAAAGCATATGATTGTATTCGCCTGACCTAATTGCAAATCTGGGTGCGTCTTGCTCGGTCGGCAATGCCGACCTCGTGGGGCGCTGCCCCACTCCCTGCAAGGGCGCTGCCCTTGACCCGCCAAGAGGTGCCAGCACCCCTTGGATTCCCGCGCTCGCATGCGCTCGCTAATTGCGCTTCGCTTTTTCTTTTTTCAATCGCCTAATTGATTACCCTTTTATTTTACACCTCTTTGCTCTGAATTTCAATCCATTACAAAATTATTGAGTTCGTCGTATAAATCCTTTGTGGTGTCTACATTGGTAAAGGAATCCGGCACATCGCCCAGCAGAACGGTTTCCGAAACCGTGAAGCTGTTATATACATCGGTGTAGGACGAGCAAACCGGCAGAATGGCTGAAACACCGACGTTGACATCACAGATGATCCGGTGACGTGTCTGATTGATGCCCGCGTCCTCAAAGCTGCTTTTGAGACTGGCCGTCACGTTCCCGTACAGCTCGATCTTCATACGAATGCGGGGACCCCGCCCCGTCAGCAGATCTATCCCCGTGAGCGTCCCCAGCGGCACCGATACTTCCCTGTCGCAGTGCTCTCCCAGTTTGTTCTGAATTTCTTTGGAAAGCGCCGTTTTAAACTTGTTCATCTCACGAATATCGGTCGTCATGGAGCTGACTGTGCCGTCGTCCAGCTGATGCAGCGAGACGAACCGTTGGTAATCAATATCTTCCCGCGCCAGCACGTCCTCGGCGGCCTCGTTGATCGCCAGATTGGTGATGTATTCCGCCTGCACCGCTGTCATTTTTTTCAAAAGCGGCCTTACCTTCACATTAATTGCCACAAATACGATCACCGCCGCGCAAAGTCCTATTTTCAGACGGATTTTCATCGCAGTGCCATTTACCCGATGACGTTGATAACGCATATGTAATGCCCCCTCTCTTACAGAGTATGGCATTTTTTCCAATCCGACACAGTAGGACAGGCTATTTTTTGAGAAAATCAGATGGCGATATCATCTGAGGCGTTAAAATATCCGATTCCAAAAAATCTTTATCACCCGTCAATAAATAATCCACATGCTTTGCCAATGCAGCTCTCAAAATGGGGCGATCCTTTACATCACGTATCTTACCTTCGGCAAAATATTCACTCTCCGGTGTGGGGATAATCTCGATGAACAGCAATGCGTGATATAGAAAGGCTTCCAACTGCGTTATGCGATGAGGAAATTTTTCCTCAAACTTCCGATGCAATTCGTCAATAATATAATCACAAACAACCGGCTGAAAGGGCGGCGAAAGGGCTTTTATCATAGCCAAAGAAGCACTTCCTTTCGGATTCAGTGCCGCAGAAATAATCACATTTGTATCAATCATGACCGTCATTTTCATTCATTTTCTTCTTTCCTTGCATTTGTAATCCAATTTGCAACGTCTTCATCTGTGATCAATCCGACTTTTTCTCCTTCGCCCTGCATTTCTTTCTGGAATCGTTGCAGCGCATACACGGCTGAATTGACTACCTTTACAACGCCGTCCTCCACGATAAACGTCACACGGTCCCCTGTGGACACACCGAGAAATGTCCGGATGTTTTTGGGTATTGTCACTTGTCCCTTCGCCATAACCCTTGCATCATTCACAAAAACGGGATTTACCATAAAAATGCCTCCTTATAGTAGTAGGAAAGTAGGAATTTCCTACTTTCTATTATATCTGTTTACACGCAAATAGTCAATCCTTCTCAAAAAAATATTGTATTACACGCCAAAAAAAGAGCCGCCCGCCCTGACAAGCAGGACAAACGGCCCTCTTTTCTGTTGTGATTGACACGTCCGCCAATGGCGAAACAAGAACAATCCGAAGATTAGCCCTTGACAGCACCGCCGGTAACGCCTTCCACATAGTATCTCTGCAAGCTCATGAAGAGAACCATGATCGGCACAGCAACGAGAACGGAGCCCGCTGCGAACTGACGGAAGTAAGCATAAATACGCTCTTTCTCCAGCATGGCATACAGACCGATGGCCACCGTGTAGGTGTCATAATTGGTACCCATGAGGAACTTGGCGAAGATGAAGTCCATCCAAGGACCCATGAAAGCATTCAATGCCTGATACACGATGATCGGCTTGGACATAGGCAGAATGATCTGGAAGAACACCTGCGCCTTGTTTGCGCCGTCGATCATGGCCGCTTCGTCCAGAGCCTTCGGCACGGTGTCGAAGAAGCCCTTGCAGACATAGAAGCCAAGGCCGGAAGCACCGGAGTAGACCAGCACGAGGGCGAGCAGGGTCTGATGAATGCCGATCGACTTCAGAATGAAGTAGATAGCGATCATGGACATGAAGCCCGGGAACATGCCCATAACAAGAGCGACGTTCATGAAGGTCTTACGGAGCTTAAAGCGCAGTCTGGACATAACATAGGAGGTCGCAACCGCAAAGAAGGTGGAAATGACGCAGGAAATGCAGGCGACAATAAAGGTATTGAGCCACATCTTCGCAAAGTCAAAGCCTTCTCTGGGAGTAAAGAGATCTTTGAAATTCTGGAGGGTATAGGCAGGAGCGGTGTACTGCATACCGTCCTCAACCCATGTATAGGGCCTCGGGAAGAAGGTGGACGAGAACTGACCGGGCTCCGTGCGGAACGCCGTCAGCACAACCCAAAGAATCGGGATAACCCAAATGATGGAAAGAACAATCAAAAAGACATAGCTGGCAATAAGAACGGTTCTTTTCTGCGCAGCGTAGCTCTTCGAGTTTGCCTTGCCCGTAACAGCCGTAAGATTGTTAGCACTCATTGGAAAGCGTCCTCCTCTTTATAAGATTTGGTATTTGTGTACGTCAGCAGCGAGAACGTTGCAGAGATAATGAAGATCAAAATACCGATGGTTGAAGCCAAGCTGTAGTCACGGTTGCCGGACGTCAGCTTGTAGAGCCATGTTACCAGGAGGTCGGTGTCGCCCGCCGAATAGTAATTCGCGTTGGTCGGGCCGCCGCCGGTCAGGAGGTAGATCAGGTTGAAGTTGTTGATGTTGCCGATAAAGGTCTGAATGAGATAAGGCGTGGTGGTGAAAATAATCTGAGGCAAGGTAATCTTGAAGAACATCTGCACCTTGTTAGCACCGTCCACGGTAGCAGCCTCATAGAGATCCTGCGGGATATTCATCAGAATACCGCTGGACATCAGCATGGTGTGCGGAATACCGATCCACATATTGACAAAAATAACGGTGATCTTAGCCAGGGTGGGATCCTCAAAGAACTTGATGGCATTGTCAACGCCATCAATCAAACCCATGTTAATGAGTGTTCTGTTGACAACACCGTAGTTGGAGAAGAAACATCTCATAACGAGGAGGGAAATGAACTGGGGCATGGCAATGGTGAGAACCAGAACCGATCTCCACAGCTTCTTGAACTTGACGTCCTTCTGGTTGATAATCAGAGCGACGATAATGCCGGCGAAGTAGTTGGTGAAAGTGGCAAAGAACGCCCAGATGATCGTCCAGAGCAAGGTGCCGAAGAAGGTTCTCGACATTCTCTCGTCGCCAATGAGCATGTTGCCGAAGTTCTGAAGGCCAACCCAGTGGAACAGGTTGCCGGGAACCTGATGGTCTCTGTCGTAGTTGGTAAACGCGATACAGATCATGTAGATCGTAGGCAGCACCGAGAAGCAAAGAATACCGGTAATCGGCAGGAAGAGCATGGTGATGTGGAACTTCTCATCGAGATAAATTCTGACATCATCCATAAAGGAGGGAATCTTCTTGCCCTGCTTTTCGAGCAGCTGCACCTGTCTGGCGCTCTTGATGTTGGCACGCCACACCATGACAAAAGCCGCAACGATCATGCAGGTCAGCACGCCATACAGCAGGAAGAGCATGGAGTTATCGCCGAACACACGTACCGGCAGAATCTTGCCGGGCACGACTTCATCATGCGTTTCCACGGTACCGAGCGTGATCATGTTGATCAGATTTTTAAAGCCGCTCATTACCATGAAGAGAATGAAACCGATCTCGATGGCCAAGAAACCGATGCCCTTGACAAACTGCTTGTGCGACAGATTGCCGAAGCCCATGATCAGAAACGACAATTTCGTTGCGAATGAATCTTCGATTTTGATTTCAGATTCATCTTTTTTCTGAAACATATGTCTTTTTCCTCTCTTTCTATAAATTTTCACCAAGCCATACAAATTATAGCCTGAACACACATAACGATTATACGTCCAAGGTATTCAGGCTATAATATAACTTAGATATTTCCTAGAACTTCATTTGAAAAATTACGCGAAAGAAGCAGAATCGAAATTACATAGCCTTCCAGGACTCGACGTGCTTAGCAACTTCTGCCTTGATAGCGTCTCTGCCGACAACTTCCTTGTTGAAGATGGACTTGTAGAGAGCTTCAGCATCGCCCCACCAGTCGCCAGGAATAACCGGCTCCTGAACAACGATGTTCTCGCCCTGCTGCATGTAAGCAACTGCAACCGGGTCAGCCTTAATGGTAGCGTTATCGAGCAGTGCAAGAGCAGTCGGGATGGCGCCGCTGGCTTCATACTTCTTGAGCTGGACATCAGCGCTGGAGAGGTACTCTGCAAGAGCGATAGCAACTTCAGGCTCCTTGGAAGCAGCGTTGACAGCATAGTACTTAACGCCGCCGAAGCACTTCATCTGATAATCCTTGCCGTCAACGGTAACGGTGGGCAGAGCAGTAACGCCCATCTTATCGCCGAAAGCATCCTTCATCTTCTGGGAATCCCAAGAACCAGCCAGCCAAGCAGCCAGACCGCCGTCCTTAATCAGGTTAACAGCATCATCACTGCTGCCGACCCACAGCTTATCGTTGTTGTTCTGCATGAACTCGAGAACAGCAGCGCACTCATCGGTGTCGAAGGTGCAGATGGACTTGTCAGAACCGGTGAAGAGCTCGCCGCCGCCGGTGAAGTACCAAGTGGTGGAGTGGAAAGCGCCAGTCTCGTTACCGAGAACCTTAGCAGTTACGCCTTCCTTCTCGAGCATGGTGTTCAGGCTCTTAACGTCATCCTCGGTGAAGATGTCGGTGTTGTAATAGAGAGCCTGAGCGGTGTTGGGAGCATAGGGGAAGCCATAGTAAGAACCATTGTAGAAGGTCTTAGCAGCGGTAGATTCGCCAACAAGCGCCTTGATCTGGTTAGCAACGTCATCAGGCATAGCATAGATAGCCTTAGCGTCAGCAAGAGCACCCGTCTGGTCGCCGGGAACACCGAAAACGTCAGCAGCAGCGTTGATGTCCTTCAGAGCTTCGGTAGCGGAATCGCCTTCACCGACGATCTTAACATCAACAGTGATGCTCTTAACATCTTCGTGCTCGGAAGTGTACTTGGTAGCAAACTCAGCAGCCTGAGCCTTCAGGAAGTCCTGATCCTGCTCTGCGCCCCACAGGACGAGAGAAACGTCTCTGGCCTCAACAGCCTGAGAAGAAACGGGCTCAGCAGTGGTAGAGCAACTGGCAAGTGCACCGACTACCATAGCGGATGCAAGTGAAAGTGCGAGAATTCTTCTTTTCATTTGGATAAACCCTCCATTTGTTTTTTGTAAACGCCAGACGGCGTTTTCCACAAAATTTTCAGGTTTTACGGAGATTTTTTAATCTCACCCGAACCTGTGAATATGATACCTCAAATTGTACGATTTGTCAATAGGATTTTTAATTTTTTTTTTACAATATTCAGATTTTTTTATCATATACCTGAAATAATAACCAAAAGAATGCCACAAATGCGGCTGATAAACGCTGAAAATGTAAAAACGGGCCGTGTCCGGCAGAATTTTTTCACTGTCGGACACAGCCCATTCATTTACGGTTTGTGATGATAATTTGTTACATTTGAACAAACAGGAGAATTTTACACACCCCAGATTTCCTCGGCGTATTCCTTGATGGTGCGGTCGCTGGAGAACTTGCCGGAGTTGGCCATGTTCAGGTAGCACTTCTTGGTGAAGGCCTGGCGGTCGGCATAGTCGGCGTTGCACTTGAGCTTCGCGTCGCAGTAGGGAATGAGGTCGAGCAGGATATAGTAGTGGTCAGGCTGGTGCCAGTGGGCGCCGTCGAGCAGCGAGTTGTAGAGGTCACGGAACATGCCTGTGCCGCCGTCGTCGAGCGTACCGTTAACAAGCGTATCCAGCACCTTGCGGATTCTGGAATTGTCGTTGTAGAGCTTGCGGGAGTTATACTTGCCTGCGATCTCTTCGAGGTCTTCCACTCTCGCGCCGAAGATGTAGTTGTTCTCTTCGCCGGCCTGCTCCACGATTTCGACGTTCGCGCCGTCAAAGGTGCCGAGCGTCACCGCGCCGTTGAGCATGAACTTCATGTTGCCGGTACCGGAAGCCTCGGTGCCTGCGGTGGAAATCTGCTCAGAGACATCAGCCGCGGGGGTGAGCTTCTCCGCATAGGACACATTGTAGTTGGAAACAAAGGAGACCGAGAGATACTTGCTGACTTCGGGGTCGGCGGCGATCATCTTGCCGATTTCGTTGATGAACTTGATGATGCCCTTGGCTCTGTAGTAGCCGGGAGCGGCCTTCGCGCCGAAGATGAAAGCGGTGGGCTGGAAGTTCTTGATGCGGCCTTCCTTGATGCCGTAGTAGATATCGAGAATGGAGAACGCGTTGAGGAGCTGTCTCTTGTACTCATGCAGTCTCTTGACCTGAATGTCAAAGATGAAGTCGGGATTCACGGTGAAACCGTCCATCTTCTGCATATACTCCGCCAGTTCAACCTTCTTCTGGTGCTTGATATCGGCAAACGCGTTGAGCGTGTCGATATCGTCGGCAAACTGCTCCATCTTCTTAAGCTCGAAGAGGTCAGTAATCCAGCCTTCACCGATTTTGCCCGTGATAAAGGCGGCCAGCTCCTGGTTGGCAAGTGCCAGCCAGCGACGCTGGGTAATGCCGTTGGTCTTGTTGTTGAAGCGCTCGGGATACAGTTTGTACCACTCCTTGAGCGCGGTGGTCTTGAGGATATCGGAGTGAATCTGTGCCACGCCGTTGATGGAATGGGTGGCATAGATGGCAATGCGCGCCATATGCACCTTGTTGTCGCAGAGGATGCGGTAAATATTGGTGGCTTCACCCTTGATACCCTTGACTTCCAGATCCTCCTGGAGCATCTTGTCGAGCGCTACCACATAGGTATACACCGTCGGAATGACGTCCATAAAGAGATTGATGTCCCACTTTTCAAGCGCTTCGGGCATGATGGTGTGATTGGTGTAGGCAAAGGTATCCTTCGCGTATGCCACGGCGTCCTTGAGCTCGACCTTCTCTTCTTCCACGAGGATTCTCAGGAACTCGGGAATAGAAACTACCGGGTGGGTGTCGTTGAGCTGAATGGCGTACTCCTTGGCGAACTCGGAGAAATCGGAACCGTGCTTGGCCTTATACTTGCGGATCATATCCTGCAGGGAGGCGCTGGAGAAGAAATACTGCTGCTTGAGACGGAGCATCTTGCCTTCGTAGGTTTCATCGTTTGGATACAGCACGGAGGAAATGACCTCGGCGTCGTTCTTCTCAGCGATGGATGCCGCGCGGTTGTTGCGGTTGAACTGGTCGAAATCAAACTCATTGACCGGCTCGGCCTGCCACAGACGGAGATTGTTGACGGTCTTGCCGCCGAAACCGATGACCGGCATATCATAGGGAACCGCCTTGACGGTCTGACCGGAGAACTTGACCAGCACGGTCTCGTCGTCGCGGCGAATAGACCACGGGTCGCCGTAGCTCTGCCAGTCGTCCGCCTTCTCCTTCTGGAAACCGTTCTCGAAATACTGCTTGAACAGGCCGTACTTGTAGCGAATGCCGTAGCCGTCCAGCGGAATGTTCTGGGTGGCGGCGGAATCAATGAAGCAGGCCGCCAGACGACCCAGACCGCCGTTGCCCAGCGCGTCATCCTCGATGTCTTCAAAAACATTGATGTCAATGCCCGCGGTAGCCAGCAACGCCTTGGTCTCGTCCAGCAGGCCGAGGTTGAGCAGGTTGCTGTAGATCATGCGGCCGATGAGAAACTCCGCCGACAGATAGGCGGCTCTCTTCTTGCCGGTGAATTTGTCCGCGCCGCGGTAAGCCTGCGCGACCGCCGCCTTGGAAACCGCGTTGTAAAGCTCCTTGGTGGTAGCGTTTTCCAGGGTTTTGCCTGCGTCAAGCTCCAGGCACTTGATGACATCATTCTGAAAAGTCGTATTCAAATTATTTACCTCCCGTAAATTTCGACAAGGCGGGCAATTCTCTCCGCCAGCTTGTCAGACATCTGCGCCTTGTTGGCTCTCCATTCCCAGTTGCCGCCGAGGGTAGACGGGAAATTCATTCTGGCGGAATTGTCGAGACCGAGGTAATCCTGAAGCTGATAGATCACCGTGTGTGCGCAGGACATGAAGCCCACGCGGATGATCGCTTCGGGAATCTCGCCGATGGTCTCGCAGTGCAGATATTCCACCGCGTAGCGCAGCTCCTCGATATCCTTGTTGTCGTCGCAGAAATAGCCAACCAAAGTCTCATTGTCGTGCGTGCCGCCGTACACCACATAGTTTTCCGTGATGTTGTGGGGCAGGAAGACATTGTCGCTGCCGCCGTCGAAGCCGAACTGGAGCACCTTCATGCCCGGATAGTTCATCTTCTTGAGCAGCGCCTCTACCTTCTCGTTGCTCACGCCGAGGTCTTCGGCGATGACCAGCGAGTCGCCCAGCACGGAGTTGATGGCCGTGGTGAGCTTCGCGCCCGGACCCGGCATCCACTTGCCCGTGGCAGCGGTGGTCGAACCGGCGGGAATCGCGTAATATTTCACCACACCGATGAAGTGATCGATGCGGATGACGTCGTAAATTTTGGCGGAAGCGCCCATGCGCTCCTTCCACCAGGCAAAGTCGTCGGCCTCCATGATTTCCCAGTCATACAGGGGATTGCCCCAGAGCTGACCGTCAGCCGAGAAATTATCCGGCGGCACACCCGCGACCTTGATGGGATTCATCTGATCGTCGAGCTGGAACAGTTCGCCGTGCACCCAGGTGTCGGCGCTGTCCATGGCCACATAGATCGGAATATCGCCGATGATCTTGATGCCGTTTTCGTTGGCATACGCCTTGAGGCGGTCCCACTGCTCAAAGAACTTGAACTGGAGGAACTTCCAGAAATCAATGTCGTCGGCGAGCTTGGCCTTGTATTCCTTGACGGCCTTGGGCTTTCTCAGACGGATATCGTCCTCCCAGTCGGCCCAGCCCTGACCGCCGAAATGGAATTTCAGCGCCATAAAGAAGGCATAATCGTCCAGCCAGAAGACGTTATCCTGACAAAACGCTTTGTATTCCGGCGTATTCTTATGTCCGCTGCGTTCGTAAGCCTGACGCAGCACGATAAATCTGGACGCATAGATCTTGGCATAATCCACCTTGGCGGAATCCCAGCCCCAGTCGTGGGCATTGACTTCATCGCTTTGCAGGAGACCTTCTCCTACAAGGGTATCGAGATCAATGAAATAGGGATTACCCGCAAACGCAGAAAACGACTGATAGGGCGAATCACCGTAGCTGGTGGGTCCGATCGGAAGCACCTGCCAATAGCGCTGATGCGCTTTCTTGAGAAAATCAACGAATTCATATGCCGCTTTACCGAGCGTACCTATGCCGTAAGGGGACGGCAGACTGGTGATGGGCAGCAAAATGCCCGAGGCACGCGGAAACGAACATGATTCTTTCTGAGCCAACAAAATCACAACCTTCCCGAAGAGTTAAAAATTGCCATTTGCATATTACCACAAATCCGCGCAACTGTCAATAGATTGTCGGGGGATTCCTTCAATTTTTTTGTGCGTTTGGGCAATTTTCTGTGAACATGCGGCCGGGAAGTGCCGCGTTATCGCACGGGAATCCGGGCGCGTGGCGCTCGGCAGGCTGCCTCTGTCCGGATTCGCCTGGCTGCGTTTTTGATCCTAGCGCGTTTTGCTCGCTCAGCCTGCGGCTTCGCTCGTGGGACGCTGTCCCACGCCCTGCAAGGGCGCTGCCCTTGACTCGCCAGGAGGACCAGTCCCCCTGGACTCCCGCGCTCGCATGCGCTCGCTTAATTACTGATTCTTTCTGGCGGCCAGAATGCCCGGACGCGCCTCGATATAGTCGTCGTAGCACATCATGCGGTCAATGCAGCCCTCGTCCATGATCTCGATGATGCGGTCGGCCACGGTCTGAATGAACTGATGGTCGTGCGAGGCAAAGAGAATGTTGCCCTTGAACGCGATGAGACCGTCGTTGACGGCGGTAATGCTCTCCAGGTCGAGGTGATTGGTGGGCTGGTCCATGACCAGCACATTGGAACCGAACATCATCATGCGGGACAGCATACAGCGCACGCGCTCGCCGCCCGAAAGGACGTTGACCGGCTTCAATACATCATCGCCGGAGAAAAGCATTTTGCCGAGGTAGCCGCGCAGCGTGGTTTGCAGCGCGTCATCCGCGTACTGCGCCAGCCAGTCGATGATGGTCAGCTCACAGCCGTCGAAGTACTCCGAGCTGTCCTTCTGGAAATAGGACTGGGTGGTGCTCACGCCCCACTTGAAGGAGCCCTCGTCCGGCTCCATCTCCCCCATGAGAATCTGGAACAGCGTGGTGTTGGCGATCTCGTTGTCGCCCACGAAGGCGATCTTGTCGCCCTTATTCACGCGGAAGGAAACATTGTTCAGCACCTTCACGCCGTTGACGGTCTTGCTGAGACCCTCCACCCAGAGGATTTCCTTGCCGGCCTCACGGTCCATGTTGAAGACCACGAAGGGGTATTTGCGGGACGAAGCGGGCATTTCCTCCACGGTCAGCTTGTCGAGCAGCTTTTTGCGGGCGGTGGCCTGCTTGGCCTTGGACTTGTTGGCCGAGAAGCGCTCGATGAAGGATTGCAGCTCCTTGATCTTATCCTCGCGCTTCTTGTTCTGGTCGTTCATCAGCCGCTGCATGAGCTGGCTGGAATGATACCAGAAGTCGTAGTTGCCGACATACATCTTGATCTTGGTGTAGTCGATATCCACAATGTGGGTACAGACGTTGTTGAGGAAGTGGCGGTCATGCGACACCACGATGACGGTGCCCTCATAATCCATGAGGAAATCCTCCAGCCACGCGATAGACTGGATATCCAAGTGGTTGGTCGGCTCGTCGAGCAGGATAATTTCCGGCTGACCGAAGAGCGCCTGCGCCAGCAGCACCTTGATCTTGTCGCGGTCGTTGAGGGTGCTCACGGTAGCGTAGGGGTCGATCTCCCCCAGTCCCAGACCGCTCATGAGCTTAGCGACGTCGGTTTCGGCGTCCCAGCCGTTGAGCTCGGCAAATTCGCCTTCCAGTTCGGAGGCGAGAATCCCGTCTTCCTCGCTGAAATCCGGCTTGGCATAGAGCGCGTCCTTCTCCTGAATGATCTCGTACAGACGGGGATTGCCCATGATGACGGTATCCATGATGGTGCAGTCATTATATTGGAAATGGTTCTGCTTGAGAATGGACATTCTCATTTCCTTGGGAATGACCACCTCGCCGGTGGAGGGCTCCAGCTCGCCCGAGAGAATCTTGAGGAAGGTGGATTTACCCGCGCCGTTGGCGCCGATGATGCCGTAGCAGTTGCCGGGGGTAAATTTCAGATTGACGTCCTTGAACAGCGTCGTACCGCCGAAGTTCAGGCTTACATTGGAAACTGTAATCATTGATTGCTATCCTCCGCTTGCGTTTAGTGACAGTAAGCGGTGGCGGACGTAATTGCATTTTTCACTGACAACGCCGCTTTCTCGCTTACAGACCGCTTTATTGTAACATTTGAAAAGAGATCTGTAAACCGTGAAATTTACAAATTATTCATTCACAAATCCCGACAATTCTGTCAAGTGTGTTTTTTGTCAAAATTTTATCAATAACATTTAGCCAATTCTCACAAATATTTAAGCAAAATTAACATTTTATTCATAGTTTCAGGTGTTTCCGTGTTATAATACTGATAGAAGTTGTTTATTGTTTTTGTTAAAATTGCCAATTTATAGGCTTGGACAAGCGCATTTGTTCGCCACATTCACCATAAGCGGATAATTATCCGCATGTTTCCCGCATTCGGGCATAGCCGGCAGGTAGAGGGAGTCATATTTGGAGTATGTATTGAGTAAGCTTATGGAACGCGGAGCGGTATCGGCTCCGCAGCAGGAACATGAAATTCAGAATATCGGAGGTATGAACTATGTATAACGATTATGGTGTTATTTTTGAAACCGGTCAGCCCAACTGCATCAGAAGCGGTGATTATAACGGCATGGCTTCGCCCTATCAGCCCACAATGGACAATGCAACAGGCAACTTCACAGTCATGCGCAACCACGCCCAGCGCGAGCGCATCATTGAGATCGACGATCGACTGATCTCCGCCAATGAGGAATACAGAGCCCTTTCTTCCAGTCTTTCCACCGCCAGCGACGCGGTCAAGGACTATATTCAGGATCGCATTGTGGAACTGAAAGCCTCGCTCTCCGCTCTCGAACTGGAGAGAACCCGTCTTTTGTCGTATTGATGTCCGGTTATTCATGACGATGACGAAATAATCAAGCACCGCACGGTATTGTCTTGGGTCGCTGACCTGCATACTGTGCGGTGCTTTTTCATTTAAAACTGATTTTTGTGGCCGAACGGCTTATTCTTGAACTGGGCATAGCTCCCCAGCACATCCAGCGAAGCCACATGGGTATCCTGCAACTGACCCGTGGCGTAATCGGCCGGTTCGTGGATATTATACATGAACCCCTGCCTGCCGTACCGCTGATCGACCCCTTCTATGTAGCTTTCTTCCACGGCGACATTGAGCACCCGCCCGATTATCATGGAATTGAGTCCCTGCTTGGACAGATCGACATTGCAGGCCAGACGGCATTCCAGCGTCATGAAGCTCTCCGCCACACGCGGCGCCTTGACGGTCTGCGCCTTTTCCAAGGTAAATCCCCCCGCCTCAAACTCGTCTTCCGGCACGGTATTGTTGACAATGGTGGCAATGCAGTTGGCGTAATAATCCGCGCTGACAAAATTGATACAGAACTCCCCCTCCCGCACGATATTGCGGTAGGTATGGGAGAGGTGGCTGATATTCTGCATGACGGCGAAGTAACCGCCGGCGTCTCCGCCGAAGCTGCTCCACGAGTGGAAGCAAAGGTTGGGCTTGCCGTTCTGCTTGACGGTGGAAATGAGAAAGAGTACCTGCGGAATCGCACAGGCAAATTCCAGATGAGAAAAGCTGTCGAACTGCCCCGGCCAGTTTTCATAGAGCAGCTCCTGCGCGTCCATACCGATTTCACGTTTCAATTGGTTTCGGTCATCTCCTTGTTACGATGGAATAACGCCGCGAGATCAAACGGCAGATAGAGAAGTCCCCACACCGCCAGCAGCGCCGCGAACATGGGGAGCAGATAGTATTCCGCGCCCAGCCAGTCGGCGAAGGTCTGCGTGAGCGTGCCCCGCACAGGGCCGTTGATGAAAAAGTAATTGCTTTCCAGCAGCCGGTTGACCGCCGCCACGGGCAGCATGAGCAGTCCGAGCATGAGCGCGACCGACGGCAGCTGCCGGATTTCCGGGCGAAACATACCGGTCAGAACCAGATACAGCGGTATCAGCACGATGAAGGTGTGGGCGATCATCAGGTGCAGAAAATAAAAGCTGAACGCCGTACTGTTTCCGATGTCCGGCGTGACCAGCGCAAAAAACGCGCCCGGCAGATTGACCGCGTAGATGAAGTTGCGGAAAGTTTCGTTTTGGGTAAACACCGCGAGCGGATAAGTGAAGAGGGAAACCGAGCAGAGATGAAAGGGCAGTCCCGTCCGGATGTCAAATTCATCGGGGTGAAAGACAAAATAGACATACTTGCCCAGCTCGATCACGGTGAACACCGCCCACAGCACCAACAGCAGCGTGCGCCGCTTTTGAGCGTCCAGTCGCCGTCCGATGAAAATCATCACGCCACAAAAGAGCGCCGACAGCGCGAGAAAACCCAGATGCGTGGCGGAAAACAGCGTCACCGGCTTGGTATTGTCAAAAAGCCCTGTCAAATCCAGCTCCCCCTTTCCTGCTCATTTACCGTTAGTATGCGAACATGGGGCGGAATTTATGCGTGCAAAAGGCAGCACACCGTTAATCGCTCGTAACCAGCTTCTGGAACGCGTCGCCGCGCACCTCGAAATTTTTAAACATATCGTAACTGGCGGCGGCGGGAGAGAGCAGGCAGATTTTGCCCGGCGCGGTGACTTCCTTGGCCTTGCGCACGCCTTTTTCAAAGTCATGACAGGGGTACACGGCGATGCGCTCCGGAATACCGTATTCTGTGAACAATTGATTCATGCGCTCGGTGGTGGTGCCCACCAGCACGATGCTGTCGATGTCCGCCGTGCGCAGAAACTCCGCTAAATCGGTGTAGTCGATGCCCCTGTCCATGCCGCCGAGAATCAGCGTGCCCACACTGCCCAGCGCCTTGACCGCATTGATCGCGGAACGGCAGATGGTAGAGATGGAATCGTCGTAATAGGTCACGCCGCCGAAGGTGCCTACCTTTTCCAGACGGTGCGCAAGCGGTCTGAAGCTGGCGAGCGACGCCTTAAATTCGGTTTCACTCATGTCGGTCAGCGCCTTGCAGATGGCGTAGTCAATGCCGATGTTATAGAGATTGTGCCGCCCTACCAGACAGGTGTCGCCTTCCTCGATGACAATCGAGCCGTGCGGCGTGGTGACAGTGGTACCCTTGACGGAAATATCCGCCGGCTTTTCTTCCCCCAGACCGTCGCAGGCCGTGACCAGACGGCCGGGACGGGGATATTTTGCCAGCGTATCCAGATCGTTGACATTGAGAACCGTCACGTCATCTTCCTGCTGATACGTGAAGACATGCGCCTTGGCCGTGATGTAGTTTTCCATCGTGACATAATGGTCAAGATGTTCCTCATAAAGATTGAGAATCACGCCGATATGCGGGGAGTGCCTGACAAATTCCAGCTGATGACAGCTCATTTCAAATACCACGGTGGTATTCTCGTCCACACTTTCGATAAAGTCCAGACAGGGAATGCCGATATTGCCCACAAAGATGGTGTTGTCGTCGTGCCGCTTGAGGATATGATACAGCAGCGAGGAGGTGGTGGACTTGCCCTTGGTACCGGTGATGCCGACGGTATTCTTTCCGAATGCCGCCAGAAACACTTCCGTCTGGGAGGTCAGCTTGTCGAGCAGCTTCTCCGGGCGAAAGACCGGAATGCCGGGGCTTTTGAAGATATAGTCAAACGCGGCCAGCACATCGGTGTTGTCCTGCCCGATCTCAATAAAGTCGCAGTTGGGATAATTGTCCATGTCGATTGGTTTGGCATCGGCCAGCGTCAGATGGATATCGGGATACAACGAGCGGATATAGCGATAAGTAGAAATCCCCTCGCGCCCCATGCCCCAGATCACGACTTTTTTATCTTCGATAAAAGATATGATATTTTTCACAGTGTCAAGAATCCTTTCCGAACAATCGCTTTTTCTGTCTGCAATATACACAAGCCTTTACGCCTGCTGTAAACCCATTTTCGCCTGAAATTCGTCCACGGTCACATGAGCCACCTCAGCGGCCTGTTCCGCCGACAGCATGCCCCGGCCCACCAGTTCGGTCAGGGTGCTGAATATACCTTCCTCGCGGCCTTTCATACGGCCCTCCTCGCGGCCCTCCATGCGGCCCTCCTCGCGGCCTTCTATGCGTGCGTCGTTTCTCATCTCTTCCATCTCCATACGCATTTCCCTGCGGCCCTCCTCGCGGCCCTCCATGCGTGCGTCATTTCTCATTTCCTCAATCGCCAGACACATTTCCCTGCGACCTTCCTCGCGACCTTCCTCACGTGCGTCGTTTCTCATTTCCTCAATTGCCAGACACATATTGACACGCTCCTTTCCTTCCTGATAGGGCAAATCAGACCCTGTCACCACATTTACCATGTCCACAGTTCTGCGCGAAACATCCTGATAACCGCTGTCCTCCTGCACAATCTCGCGCAGACGCTTTTTGTCTTTTGAATATTTGACATATTTCAGCGCCAGATTCAGCTCGGTGTGAAATTTGTTGAAATCTTCATCGGCGATGTCCGCCGGAACAATCAGGTGCAGCCGGTAATCCTCCACAAACGGCAGATATGCCTCTTCCACCGCCAGCATATCGTGCAGGCACCGCGGCGCGTTCCACTGCTCCGCGCCGAAATACAGCGTCAGCGTAATGACCGGCAGCAGCTTGTCGGTGCGGTAAAAGCCGGAAAGAAACTCCGCCGATGTCTGCGCCTTTGCGTCGCCGCCGCGATGGGATTTCGCGGTTGCCTCGACCTGCGCGGCATACTGCATCGCGTCATACAGCATATGGCGCACCGGCATGGCATAATGAATTTGCGACTGATTCTCAATGCCCAGCAGGAGATACGCCGCCCGGTCGTCCTCCATCGCCGTCACCAGCTTGAGCACGTCCCGGTACTTCTGATCCGGCACAGACGTTCCGTCCGCTCCATAGGGCAGCACAATGGCAGTGGTATCCAGCGGCCTGAGCTGTTCGGGCCGTATGACCTGCCGCCCGTCAAACAGCAAAAAATTAAACGCGTCGGCAAACACCGCGCTGTCCTGCATATACGCCTTGGTCACGGCGTCTTTGTCCGCCATCGCTCTCACCGTCCCTTCTTCCCTATTATATTCTCAATTTTCCCCCGTGTCAAGACGAAGACAGCGCCTGACGGGGCTGAAAAATACCAATTACCCAAAAATTCCCGCGAAACCGGGCGAAAATATAAAAATTGATGTATTGACATTTGATTTCCAATCTGTTAAGATAAGTGCTAATGGTCTTGATTTTGCATGATAGCAATTTTGAAGTTAATGATTCACGGACACACCGAAAAAAGGCAGGTATCAAAACAACAATCTATTTGACAATCCATGTGTGCGTCCGGCTTTGAAAAAAGACAGAGAAAAAAACTAATACAGCAACAAAAAAGGTCAGCATATCCTTCGGCGCTCTCTTACGCAACCACAATGTATCCGGACAGGGAACGCCGGTATTGTTACATCAGCCGCATCACAAACGGCTGGTTTAATGCTATATTTACTGCGATTTGTCTCGGCTTGGCAGGTTCTTATCGTATGATACCCTGTAGCGGGCAGAAAGCTAAATTTCAGTAAAGGAGGATGTTGTAATGGCTGAAAATATCATTAGTCTGAAAAACATCTCGGTGTCGTTTGACGGGGAAACCATCCTCGACAAACTCAATCTCGACATTCAGGACGGCACCTTTGTGACGCTGCTGGGCCCCTCGGGGTGCGGCAAGACAACGACCCTCCGCATTATCGGCGGCTTTCAGGAGCCGGACAGCGGAGATGTTTTTTTCGGCAAGGAACGCATCAACGATCTGCCCCCCCACAAGCGGCAGCTCAACACCGTCTTTCAGCGGTACGCGCTCTTCCCTCATCTCAACGTGTATGAAAACATCGCGTTCGGCATGAGGATCCGCAAGAAGAGCGAGGCGGAGGTCAAGGCAAAGGTCGCCGAAATGCTCAAGCTCGTCTCTCTGGAGGGCTTTGAGAAACGGCGCACTTCCACCCTCTCCGGCGGTCAGCAGCAGCGCGTGGCCATCGCCCGCGCACTCGCCAACGACCCGAAGGTGCTGCTGCTCGACGAGCCGCTCGGCGCGCTCGATCTCAAGCTGCGCAAGGAAATGCAGGTGGAGCTGAAACGCATTCAGAGCCGTCTGGGCATCACGTTTATCTACGTGACCCACGACCAGGAGGAAGCGCTTTCCATGTCGGACACGATTGTGGTCATGAACCACGGCGTGATTCAGCAGATCGGTTCGCCGACGGATATTTACAATGAGCCGGAAAACGGTTTTGTTGCTGACTTTATCGGAGAAAGCAACATCGTGGACGGCATCATGCACGCCGACTGCGATGTTGCTTTTTGCGGTGCGCGTTTCGCGTGTGTGGACACCGGCTTTGCCAAGGACGAGGAAGTCGATGTGGTCATTCGCCCCGAGGATATCATCGTGGTACCCAAAGAGGAAAGCGACCTGCGCGGCACCGTCACGTCCGTCACCTTCAAGGGCGTGCATTATGAGATGTACGTCAATGTCCCCGGCGAAGAGGAAGAATGGATTATCCAATCCACCGTCGCGCAGGAAGAGGGCAAGGAAATCGGCATGACTGTCACGCCCGAAAATATCCACATCATGAAGAAATACACCGGTGACTACGCCGGCGACGAAGAGCTGGAATAACGGAGGACGCGCAATGAAAAAAGATTCATGGGTCGCCTCGCCGTTCATGGTGTGGGTGGTCATCTTCACCGTCATTCCGCTGGGTATGGTGTGCTGGTACGCTTTTACCGACGCGTCGGGCGCGTTTACCTTTGACAACATACTGAAAATCGGCACCTATTGGACATATCTCAAGGATTCGCTCATCATGGGCGCGGTCGCGACCTTCTTCTGTCTGCTGCTGGGCTATCCGCTCGCCTACATCATGTCCCGCGCCAGCTGGGCCGCACAGCAGACCATGATGATGCTGCTCATGCTGCCGCAGTGGATGAACTTCCTGCTGCGCACCTACGCGTGGATGACGCTGCTCGAAAACAACGGCCTGATTAATCACCTGCTGGGTCAGCTCGGCATCGGCCCTTTCCATATGATTAACACCAAGGGCGCGATTATCCTGGGCATGGTCTACAACTTCCTGCCCTATATGATTTTGCCCATTTACTCCGTTATGGAGAAGATTCACAGCAGTCTGTTTGAGGCGGCCAACGACCTTGGCGCGGACAAGCTGGCAACGCTGCGCCGCGTGGTCTTCCCGCTCAGCCTGCCCGGCGTCATCACCGGCATCACGATGGTCTTCGTGCCGTCGGTCAGCACCTTCGTCATCTCCAAGCTGCTCGGCGGCGGCAACAATATGCTCATCGGCGACGTCATCGAACGTCTGTTCGTGGGTGCCGCTCCCAATTACAACGTCGGCGCGGCGCTTTCGCTGGTGCTGATGGTGCTGATTCTCATCAGCATGGCCGTCATGAAAAAATTCGACGACGGCGAGGAAACAGGGGGGTTGATGATGTGATGAAGGCTTCCAAACTTCTCTCCAGGATTTACACGGTACTGATTTTTCTGTTTCTCTACGCGCCCATCGTGGTGCTGATCGTGTTCTCCTTCAACGCCACCAAGAGCCGTTCGGTCTGGAAGGGCTTCTCGCTGCGGTGGTACGAAAATCTCTTCAACGACGAAACCATTCTCGGCGCACTCTGGGTATCCATTGAGGTGGCGGTCATCGCGGCCATCGTCGCGACGATTATCGGCACGGCGGCCGCCGTCGGCCTCAAAAGCATGAATAAAAAACTGCGCTCTGTCATGCTCACGCTCAACAATATCCCGATGGTCAACCCCGACATTGTGACGGGTATTTCCATGATGCTGCTGTTCGTGGCGATTTTCGGCGCAACGGGACTGCTGCGTCCCGGCTTTACAACCTTGGTCATCGCTCATGTCACCTTCTGCATTCCCTATGTGATTCTGTCGGTGCTGCCCAAGCTCAACCAGATGAACCCGAGTATTTACGAGGCCGCGCAGGACTTGGGCTGTCCGCCCTTCCGTGCATTTATGAAGGTGGTCATGCCGGAAATCATGCCGGGCATCATCACCGGCGTCATGATGGCCTTCACCCTCTCGCTCGACGACTTCGTCATCAGCTACTTCACCAGCGGCTCTACCGCGCAGACGCTGCCCATGGTCATCTACTCCATGACCAAGCGCCGCATCAGCCCGAAAGTCAACGCGCTGTCGGCGGTGATGTTTGTAATCGTACTGGTGCTGCTGGTTGCCATTAACGCGCGGCAAATCGCCGAACAGCGCCGCACCAGAAAAACCAATCAGGATATCTGAATAACAAGTGTTTTAGAAAGGATTTTGATACATGAAAAAAATCGTATCTCTTGTAATTTCCGCAGCCATGCTGCTGTCCGCACTCGCCGTCACCGGCTGTTCCAAGGACGAAGGCGTCCCCATGACGGGCGAAGAGATTTATGTCTACAACTGGGGCGAGTACATCTCCAACGGCGACGACGGCACCCTCGACACCAACAAGCAGTTTGAAAAGGAAACCGGCATCAAGGTGCATTACCTCAACTTCTCCAGCAATGAGGAAATGTACGCCAAGATCAAGAGCGGCAGCATGACGGTGGACGTCATCATTCCCTCCGACTACATGATCTCCCAGATGATTCGCGAGAACATGCTCGAAAAGCTGGATTTCAGCAATATCCCCAACTTTGACAACATCGACGAGAAATTCCGCAAGACCTCCTTCGACCCCACCGGCGAATACTCCGTTCCCTACACCTGGGGCTGCACCGCCATCTTCTACGACAGCCGTTATGTGGACGCCGCCGACGTGGACGAAAACAGCTGGGATTTGCTCTGGAATGAAAAGTACACCGGCAAGGTGCTGATGTTCAACAACCAGCGCGACGCTTTCGGCGTGGCTGAAGCCAAGCTGGGCTACTCCCTCAACAGCGAAAACCTCGACGAACTGGAAGCCTGCTATCAGGAACTGGTCAAACAGGCCCCCATCGTAAAGGGCGGCTATTACGGCGACGAAATCTTTGACAAGATGGAGAGCGGCGAAGCGATTATTGCCCCCTACTACAACGGTGATCTGCTGATGATTCAGGAGACCAACGAATATGTCAAGGGCTACATTCCGCCCCACGCCAACACCTTCATCGACTCCATGTGCGTGCCCACCTGCTGCCAGAACAAGTCGGCCGCCGAGAAGTACATCAACTTCATGTGCCGCGAGGACATCGCGCTCGCCAACATCGAAACCATCGGCTACGCCTCCCCCATGTCCTGTGTCGTGGAGCAGCTCGACGAGGAAGTCACCGGCGAATTTTTCTACCCCTCTGACGAAAAGCTGGCGGAATGCGAAGTCTTCTATTCCCTCTCTGACGAAACCAACGCCTTCCTCTCCCAGAAGTGGGAAGACCTGATGAATCAGTCCAAGTAAACGCTTGACACCCCAATATATAAAAAGCACTGCACGGTGTTCGCATCGTACAGTGCTTTTGTTTTGGACGCAGCGCGATGGGGATTCGCCTGACCCTGTTGCGTGTCTTGGTGCGTCTTGCTCGCAGGCTGCGCCTGCTCGTGGGGCGCCGCCCCACTCCCCGCTGGGGCGCTGCCCCCGTCCCCGCCAGGAGGACCAGTCCCCCTGGACTCCCGCGCCGCATTCGCGGCTTAATTGCGCTTCGCTTTATTCCTCGCCCATACCTTGTACTTTACTGTCTTCCTCCGACACTGTGATGGAGCTGGGGTCGATCACCACATCATCGTAATGCTGTGTTGAGCGAAGCACGACCGTGGTTCTGCCGGGAATCGTCAGCTTGCCGCTCTCCAGCGTTGCGACCTTATCTTCCTCTTCTTCGGTCTCTTCCTCGGAGGACGCACCGAACACCGGCGCGGAATTGCTTTCGCTCTCGCCTTCGGCGGCCTTGGCCACCACATAGCCCCGCAACTCGGTGAAGTCGCCGTAGCCCAGCGCGTTCAGGTCAAAGGCGTGTTCGTCAAGATCAAGGTTATGAATGACCATCACAGCCGTGCCGTTGTACACACAGGTGTAGGCGCAGACTTCGTCCTCGCCAAAGGCACACGCCGTCACCGTGCCGCGTGCAATCTGGGGGTTCTGGTTGCGCATCTTGAGCAGCAGACGGTAATTCGTCAGCAGCGAATTTTCATCGTTCAGCTGCTCCTCCACGCCGTCGATCTCGTTCTGGTTGACCGAAAGATCAACGCCGGCGGGATAGGTCATCTTGGAGCCGTCGTCGGTGGCCGACCATTTGATAGGCATACGGGCGGTCGGGTCCTTCTGGCTGCCGTCGCGGGAAGTGCCCTTGAGGCCGATTTCCTCGCCGTAATAGATAAAGGGATTGCCCGGCATCATCAGGTAAAGCGCCGCGGCCATCTTGCGCTGACTGAGCGTCATGAAGTAGCTGGAGCTGCGGTACATATCGTGGTTGGAAAGGAACGGCGCGTCAATCGCGTCGGTGGCCGACACGAGCTTGAGCGTGTTGTTCCAGCGCTGCACTCTCTGGGCGAACTCCGCGCCCTGCTGTTTTTTGACCGTGGCGGGAAGATAGCCGTTGGTATTGGCATAGGGGAAGTTGAAGAGGCTGTCAATGCCGCTCTTGTAGTAATTGCCGATCACCACAGAGCTGGTCCACGCCTCACCCACCGTGTAGAACTTGGGATTCTTGGCGGCACAGTATTTGACAATGCGGTTGAGTACCGCCGCGTTTTTCTCGGTCTGGTTATAGTAGAAATACAGCACCGCGTCAAAACGGAAGCCGTCCACACCCTTGCCAATCCAGAAATCGCAGATATTCTCCACTTCCTGCCAGACATATTCACTGTCAAAATTCAGCTCGGGCATATCGTCGCTGAAGCTGCATTCATAATAGCAGTCCGTTCCCACAATGGGGCGGAACCGTGCGCCGTTGAGATTGTAGTAAGAATAGCTGCTGTTGACGTCAATGCGCACGCCGCCCAGATCAGTGAGATCCTTCAGGGAGTAGTAGGTATAATACTCGCTGTACTTCTCATCGAACTCGCTGACCGTGCCCTTGTCCCGGCACCGCAGCACGTCGCAGAACATCTTGAACCATTCATGCTCCACGGAGGTGTGATTCAGCACCATGTCAATGATGACGCTGATGCCGCGGTCGTGGCACTTCTGCACCATGGTTTCAAAATCTTCCATCGTGCCGTACATCGGGTCCACCGCGCAGTAATCGCTGATATCGTATTTGTGATAGGACGGGGACGGACAGATGGGCATGAGCCAGAGCGCGTTGACGCCAAGGGAACGGTCTCCCGCGGCGGCATTGGCGGGCTTGAGATAATCGAGCTTCTGGGTAATGCCGTTGAAATCGCCGTAACCGTCGCCGTCGCTGTCGCAGAACGAACGGACAAAAATTTCATAGAAATTCTTGTACTTGTCGTCGATTTCTTCAATCGCCTCATCGGGTACGCAGGGAGCCTTTTCCGGCTCGACGGGCACCGCCTTGGCGCACGACCCGAGCAGCATGAGGGCGGCCAATACCGCAGCCAGCAGTGACTGCCTGATTTTTGTGATATGCAAAGCGCCTCAACCTTTCTTAATGGAAAATAAAAAAATATCAACAAACAAAGCCGAATTTGTTTGATTTGATGATATTATAAATGATTTTCGCGGCCTTGTCAAGCATTTCGGAAAAAAGCGAGCGAATGCGAGCGCGGGAGTCCAGGGGGACTGGTCCTCCTGGCGGGTCAAGGGCAGAGCCCTTGCGGGGACTGGGGCAGCGCCCCAGGAGCAGGCGTAGCCTGCGAGCCACACGCGCTCAGATATCGAAATAGGTCAGGCGAATCCCACCGAGGTATACGAAGGTATACGAAGGCCTTCGTATACCTTCTCACGCCCGAAAAATCCCTAGAATACGCGGTTTTCAGGCAATCACAGAGGAGAGGTATACGAGGTAACGAGGAAATTACAGTAAAATAAAAAAATTACGATTATATAGTATACAGAAAAATCTTCGTATGCTTCGTATACCAACCTGCAATTTCCTGCAAAAAATAAAAAAAGGCTTGACAAATCCCCCGCGCTTGCATATAATAGTTACCAAAGCTGAATACCCGATGGAAAGACTGTGAAGGGAACAAGACGCAGTTTCAGTGTCTTCAGAGAGTCGGCGGCTGCTGCGAGGCCGATGTCCTGTGCTGTGTGTATAACTCATCCCGGAGTTTTCCGCCTGAAATCCGTGGGAAGGTAGGGCGGGACGTGTGACCGCGTTAGAGGTCGGAGCCTTGTTAGAGGCTTTTGAGGGCGATGGCTTGCGCGTGCGCGTCAGTCTCGCCGAAATCAGGGTGGTACCGTGTGGAAGTTTCATTCCTCGCCCCTGTTGCCGTGTTGTGCGGCCGCAGGGCGGGGATTTTTATTTGTCTCTCCTTCGTGTCGTGGAGGCATTCAGTTTTCAACCATCATCTTTTATGATATATGGAGGTTTTTACTCATGAAAGGCTACGAAAAATACACCCCCTTTGGACGCATTACCCAGCTCACAAACCGCGAATGGCCGGATAAGCTCATCGAAAAGGCGCCGATCTGGTGCTCGGTTGACCTGCGCGACGGCAATCAGGCGCTCATCGACCCGATGAACGTCGAAGAAAAGATCACCATGTTCAAGGAACTCGTGCGCGTCGGCTTCAAGGAAATCGAAGTCGGCTTCCCCTCCGCCAGCGAGACGGAATACGAATATCTCCGCGCCCTCATCGAGCAGGATCTCATTCCCGACGACGTGACCATTCAGGTGCTGGTGCAGGCCAGAGAACACCTCATCCGCAAGACCTTTGAGGCCATCGACGGCGCGAAGAACGTCATCGTTCATTTCTACAACTCCACCTCCACGCTCCAGCGCAAGGTTGTGTTTCACAAGGACATGGACGCTATCACCGAAATTGCCGTCAACGGCGCGAAGCTCATTCGCGAGCTGACCGAACAGATGGACAACAGCGATATCAATATTCGCTTTGAATACAGCCCCGAGAGCTTCTCCGGCACCGAGCCGGAATTTGCCGTGGCCATCTGCGACGCGGTGGCACAGGCCATCGGAGCGGACAAGGAGCACCCCATCATCTTCAACCTGCCCTCTACCGTGCAGCTCTCCACCCCCAATGTCTTTGCCGACCAGATCGAGTATTTCAGCAAGCACATTGCCAACCGCGACGCGGTTATTCTCAGCGTACACCCCCACAACGACCGCGGCACCGGCGTGGCAGACGCGGAGCTTGCCCTGCTCGCCGGCGCGGACAGAATCGAAGGTACGCTCTTCGGCAACGGTGAGCGCACCGGCAACGTCGATATCGTCACCCTTGCGCTGAATATGTTCACGCAGGGCATCGACCCCATGCTCGACTTCAGCGACATCAAGCGCACCCGCGCGGTCTATGAGGAATGCACCCGCATGAAGGTCCACGAGCGCACGCCCTACGCCGGCGACCTCGTCTTCACGGCCTTCTCCGGTTCGCATCAGGACGCCATCAAGAAGGGTACCGACTACATGGCGGAATCCGGCAGCGACAAATGGGAAGTACCCTATCTGCCCATCTCCCCCGCCGACGTCGGCAGAGAGTATGAACCGATTATCCGCATCAATTCGCAGTCCGGCAAAGGCGGCGCAGCCTTCATCATGCAGCAGATGTTCGGCTACAATATGCCCAAGGCCATGCACCCTGAATTCGGCTACTTCGTCAAGACTGCCGCTGACGCCAAGGGCAAGGAGCTGACCCCGCAGGAGATTTTTGCCATCTTTGACAAGGAGTATCTCCACGCCAGGTCGCCCTACGCGCTCGGCAAGCACGACCTCTACAACACGTCCGCCGAGGACGAAGACACGTCCTTCACCAAGTTCAGTGGCACGGTGAAATGCCACAACGAGGAAATCCGCATTGAAGGCGAGGGCAACGGCCCGATTGACGCGTTCTTCGACGCGATGAAAAAGCTCAACCTCCCTAAGTTCAAGTTTGTCAGCTACCACGAGCACGCCATCGGCAACGGCGCCGACGCGAAGGCCTGCGCTTATGTGGAGCTGCTCACACCCGAAGGCGCCAATGTCTTTGGGGTAGGCGTCCACAGCAACATCAACATCGCCTCCATCAAGGCGGTCGTGAGCGCTGTCAACCGCGCACTCAACAAGTACAACGGCTGATTTTTTTTCATAACAGCAAAAAACGATGGCTTGCGACAATTTCGTCCAAAGTCATCGTTTTTGATTGTTCTCCGGGCTTGGCGATACTTTTTCCGGATTCGCCTGACTGCGTTGGTTGTCTTGGCGCGTGGCGCTCGCAGGCTGCGCCTGCTCATGGGGCTTTGCCCCATTACCCAGCAGGGCCCTGCCCTGCACCAGCTTTCGCTAGCGAAAGCGTGGACCAGTCCCCCTGGACTCCCGCGCTTCGCTTAATTCTTCTCAAAATTGACTTCCGCGGGTCAATGTTCCCCCGTCAGGGCGCGTTTCACACAGATCAACCGCCAGATCATCATTTTGGAAAGGCTGCTGTAATGCCGTTTGCAGCTCCGCCAGTCGCACAGGGCATGGTACTTGGCAAAAACCGCCGTGTGCACCGGCGTAATGCCGTCAATGCACCACATATCCCGCCCGGCATAGTGATAGATTTTGCCGTGGTGCAGCGCCTCCAGCAGTTCCTCCGCCGTATAACGAAAACGCGGCAAACTCTCGAGCATTTTCGGCACGTCCTTATCCAGCAGCATCCACAGCATATTGTACGCCGGGGGCAGCATCAGCATGTCATGCGCCAGCACATAATTAATCGCGTCCTGATCGGGATAAACCAGTTCGTCCGGAAAACGGTTGATAAAATCAATCATACGCTCGGAGGCGTTGAGCGCTGCCCATCGAGCCGTATCAATCAGCAGCACACCCGAATTGATATAGGTGCCGTCCAGATCAATGCCCAGCGCCTGCTTTCGGGCATAATCATAACCGTCCGCGACCCCCGCCACGCACTTGCCCTGCATGTCCATCTCAAACAGCTCCGTGACGGGCTGATCCATCAGCAAATCACAGTCCAGGTAAATCAAGCGGTCGAGGCCGTCGTATTGCGCCAGCAGCTCCGGGAAAAACAGCCGACCGTAAATCGCCTTGTGCCAGTGGTTCTCCACCTGCGGAACAACCGCGTCGAGCTGCTGCTCGATGTTGTAAAAATACAGTGCCGCGTTGTCAAACCGCGCCGCCTGCCGCAGCAATTGCGCCTTGTGTTCCTCAGTAATGCCGCAGTCCATCACAAAAATCCGCACCCTGTCCGCGACGGGACACATATTGTGCAGCACCGAATACGAGGCAATGCCGAGGTTTTTGACATAATTGTCATCGGAAACAAACAAGAAATTCGCCGTCAATCATATCATTCCTTTTTTCAACAATAAATTACTTCCAGAAATCCCCCGTCAGCATACGCTTTACCGTGAAGATCAGCCACATGCAGAATTGTCCCGCGTTTTGAAACCGTCTGCGCACGCCGCGCCAATCGGACAAATTGCGGTACTTCACAAACTTCCGCGCGTGAATCGGCGTGATGCCGTCAAACGACCACATATCATGCGCCGCGTAGTGATAAATCTTGCCGTGATGCAGCGCGTCATGCACCTGTTCCTCCGTATAATACAAATCCGCGATGTTGCGCACCAGCTTGGGAATATCCCGGTCGGTCAGCATCCACATCATGTTGTAGGCCAGCCCCAGCACCTTGATTTCGTCCCTGAGGATATAATTGATCGCGTCCTGGTCGGGGAACAGCAGCTCTTCCGGAATGCTGTTGATGTAGTCGATAATCCGGCGGGACGCGTCAAGCGCCATCCACCGCGCCGTGTCGATAACCAGCACGCCCGAATTGATATAGATAGCTTGCGGCGCGAGACCCAAGGCCTGTTTCCGCTCCGTGTCCGACGCGTCCACCACGCCTGCCAGACACTTGCCGTCGAGCGACATCTCAAACAGCTCGGTCACGGGCGCGTCCATGATGATATCGCAGTCCAGATAAACCAGCCGGTCGATGTCGGGATACTGCGCCATGAGCTGCGGGAAAAAGAGCCTGCCGTAGATGGCCCTGTGCCAGCGCGCCCCCTCCTTGGGGACCACCTCATCGAGCAGCGTTTCGATATTGTAAAAAATCATCTCCGCGTTATCAAACCGTTCGGTCTGCTTTTGGAGCTGTGCCTTGTGTTCCTCGGTAATTCCGCAGTCCATCACGAATACACGCACTTGATCCACTGCCGGACACATATTGTGCAGCACGGAATAAGCGCAAACCCCCAGATTCTTGGTGTAATTGTCGTCCGATACAAACATAAAATTCGCAGTCATATGGCACGCCGTCCTCTCCTGAAATTTTCACCCATATTCTCTTTGATTATACCATACGGAAGCCGGAATTTTAATACTTTTTTTAAAATTCATGAACTGTTTTTTACTTTTGCCCGGTGATGTGGTACAATATAACCCATTGGTCGGCGCTTTGATTGGATTCGCCTGACTGCATTGGTTGTCTTGGCGCGTGGCGCTCGGCAAGCTCCGCTTGCCTCGTGGGGCGCTGCCCCACCCCCCGGCAGGAGGTGCCTGCACCCCCTGCACTCCCGCGCTTCGCTTTTTCATTATTCTTTAATAAGGACTTTCTGCCTATGAAAAAATTACTTTCCAAAACCCGCGCCGCCGCCGACCAATATCAGATGTTCGGCGCGGACGGTGCGCACGAAACCATCGCTGTCGGCGTATCCGGCGGCAAGGATTCCCTCATGCTGCTGCGGCTCATGGCTTGTCTGCGCGATTTTCACCCCTCCGGCTTCCGACTGGTCGCGCTGGCGCTCGACCCCTGCTTCGGCGGGCAGGAGGCTGATTACACCGCCATTCAGGCGCTTTGTGATACGCTCGACGTGCCACTCGTCATCAGGCGCTCGCGGCTGGGGGAAATTGTCTTTGAAGAACGCAAAGAACAGAATCCCTGTTCCCTCTGCGCCCGCATGCGGCGGGGCATTCTGCACAACATGGCGCTGGAACAGGGCTGCACCCGTCTGGCACTGGGGCATCACCTAGACGACGCGGCGGCAACCTTCTGGATGAACCTCACCGCCGGGGGACGCGTCGGCTGCTTCTCACCCGTCACATGGCTCGACCGCAAACAGATTTACCTCATACGCCCCATGATTTTCTGCCGCGAGAGCGAGATCCGCGCCGCCGCCGCCCGTCTCGCGCTGCCCGTGATGAAAAGCCCCTGCCCCGCCGACGGCTGCACCGAACGCCGCAACGCCGCCGATATGCTGCGGCAGCTGGAAAAGACCTACCCCAACTTCACCGAAACGATCATTGCCGCCCTCCAGCGGGACAACATCTCCGGCTGGGGAACCGGCACTCCCACATGATGAACAACAAACCAGCCCCGCCCGGCGCACGCTTCGTCACGCCAGACAGGGCTGGTTTTCATTTGATGTGTATGAAATTACGCTTCCTCATCCGCGTCGAACGATTCCGCGACTGACTTGAGCGCGTCGTCAACGGTATACTCCGGCGCCTCGGCTTCTGCGGCGTCTTCGCTTTCTTCCGCCGCCTTGTCTTCTGCCGGAACTTCCGCCTCTTCCGCTGCTTGTGCGTCTACCGGTTCGGTCTCGTCGCCGAGGTGCTCACCCTCGTCGTAATCGGTGTCAAAATCCACACCGGCCTCCTCGGTAATCTCAAAATCCTCGAAATCTTCCAGATCGTCCCAATCCAGATCATCGTCATCCGTATTGGCTTCATCGGCGCAGAAATCGCCGATCTTCTTGCCAATGCCCTTGATAACCGCCATCGGGGAACAGTCCTCGCCCTTCTCGGTTCTCTCAATGACTTCCTTGGCCACTACCACGGCAGCGGCAGCAGTCGCACCGAATGCCAACAGCTTCAAAAAATCGCCCATAATGAATACTTCCTTTCAAACAAAGAGGTGACCGACGGCAACGCCGGTACCCACGATTTAGTGTATTTTAGATTATAACATACAAAAAAGAACAAAGGGTGAATAAAAGAATAAAAAACTAAAAAACAAAAATCCACCTTTGCGCCAATTATTGGACCAGCAATTTGTAAATATCGCCTTTTTTCAATCCTGTCGCCTTAGCGGCTTCCTTGGCAGCCTCGCTGACCGACAGACCGCCTTCCATCAGGGAACGCGCCAGTTCCGCCGCCTGTTCGGGGGTATAGGATTCTGCCTCCGCAGCGACCGAGGCACCCTCCACGATGATGACAAATTCGCCTCGCGGGGTCTCGCCCCCTTCGCCGTAACGTGCCGCCGCCTCCGACAGCGTAGTACGGATTACTTCCTCGTGCAGCTTGGTCAATTCCCGCACAATGGCAATCTGCCGCTCGCCCAGCGCATCATACAGATCGGCCAGCATATCCGGCAGTTTGTGGGGCGCCTCATAAAAAATCATTGTGCGCTTTTCGCCGCGAATTTCCGCCAGGTGTTCTCGGCGGCTTTTTTTGTTCACGCTCAGAAATCCCTCGAAGGTAAACCGCCCCGAAGGCATGCCCGACATCGCCAGCGCGGTAATGACGGCGCTCGGCCCCGGCGCGCAGGTTACGGGAATCCCCAGTTCGTGACACTTGGCAACGATATCCTCCCCCGGGTCGCTGATGGCGGGCATACCCGCGTCGGTCACCAATACGCAGCTTTCCCCCGCCAGCAGCCGCGCCGTGATGACTTCGCCGCTCGACCGCTTGTTATGTTCATAATAGCTGATGAGCGGCTTTTTGATGCCGAAATGATTGAGCAGCTTCATCGTGACCCGCGTATCCTCCGCCGCGATAAAGTCGCATTGCTCCATCGCCGCCACCGCGCGCGGACTCATATCCCCCAGATTGCCGATGGGCGTTCCCACCAGCATCAATTGTCCTGCCATTTTGAAGCATCACCGTACCTTCCGTATATTTCTTTCATCTCCGCCGTATAGCCGCCGTCTGCGTCTTCCACCAGCAGCGTCGGGAGACATTTCAGCCCCGGCCTGCCGCCGCGCCGGCCTTCCACCAGCACCAGCCACGGCACACTGTCGCGGCGCTGCTGCACCAGCCGCATAATTTTCGGTTCAATGCCGACCTCCCGCATGGCGCAGATCACGTCAGCCAACCGTTCCGGCCGCTGGCAGACGCAAAGCCGCCCGCCGTATTTCAGCAGATAATACGCCGCGCGGCACATGTCCTCCGCATTGCAGAGCTGCTCACTGCGCGCAATGGTGCGTGCCTCGGTCTTGTTAACAAAGCCCGACCCCGCCGTGAAATACGGGGGATTGCAAGTAATCAGGCTGTAGTGTTCCCGCGGCAGGTGCTGCGCGATTTCGCGTAAATCGGCCTGCACCACGCGGAACCGCTCGCCGTCCCCGTTGGCGGCAATGCTCCGCCGCGCCAGCTCGCAGCATTCCGCCTGAATCTCCACGCCAATCACCTCGGCGGGACCGTCGCCGCTCAGCCACAGCAGCGGAATAATCCCCCCGCCGCTGCACAAATCGACCGCGCGGTCGATGCGTTTCGGGTTGGCAAAGCCCGCCAGCAGCACCGCGTCGGTGCCAAAGCGGGCATTCGGACTGACATAAATCACCCGCCCTCCCGCAAGCGGCTCTTTGGTGACGGTTTCTTCCCATACATTGTCAAAAATGACCCATCATTCCTTCATACAGACAAAAGGCGGAGCAATCCCCGTATGAAGGAATCGCTCCGCCGATCGTTTATTTTAGCTAATCTCCGCTAAAGCCGTTCAAAGAATTACTCAGCAGAAGGAGCACCCACCGGGCAGGTATCTGCACAGGCGCCGCAATCAATGCAGACATCTGCGTCGATCACATAAGGAGTGCCTTCTTTGATCGCTTCCACGGGACAACCTGCTGCGCAAGCGCCGCAGCCGATACAATCTTCACTAATTTTGTATGCCATAAATAGCACCTCCAGAATTGATTTACACCGAGATTATACCGCAAAAATCACAAAATTGCAAGTCAATTTTCTCACAAGATTCCCACGAATTTTATTGCATTTTCACCAAAAAGCAAGAGTTAGTCACCGCAAACTTTTATTAGGTTTGTCAAACTTTTCCCTGTCACACATTATGATTCATACACGTTGATGACCAGACCGGTGGTGGGCTTGGGATAGAAATAGGTGGACTTCTGCGGCATTTTCTCGCCCGCGTCCACGATGTCCCTGATGTCCTGAATGCGGGTGGGATTCAGGATAAAGCAGCACTGATACCTGCCCTCGTCCACGGCGGCGATGGCCTCGCTGAAGCTGCGGGTGTAGTTGACACAGTCCTCATTGTTGCAGTGCATCACGCGCTCGAGCACGAGCTGGTGCAGAATGCTGATATCCAGCTTCCGCAGGGCCTCGCTGCTGTCGGGCATGATCTTATCCATGGCCTCGCTGGTGCTGCGCAGCTTGAGCAGATACCATTCGTCATTGCCCACATACCACGCCGCCACCTTGCGGCCGCGGTTGTAATATTCTTCCAGCGTGGGCTTGACGCTGTCCACGCCGTGATGCTTGTCAATGCGGAAATTCATGTCGATCTGCTCGAGGAACTTCTCCACATCGAAATCCGCCACGCCTTTGATGAGACGGTGGGTCGGGAACAGGCTGAACTGATTTTCATCCATATTGACCAGCAGCATCATGACATAATCACAGGGCGAACCGTCAGGAGCGCCGTTTTCATGGCACATATTGCGGTATTTGAGCGACGTCTCATAGCGGTGATGACCGTCGGCAATATACAGATTGCGGTGCTTGAAATCGCGGCAGATCGCCGAAACCTCCAGCTCGTCGTCAATCACCCACAGACGGTGAATACACTTGCCCTCCGTGGCTTCCATATCCGGCTTGCGCTCGGTGAGCATATCAATTTTGGAGGTGGTGCGGTTGCCCTTGTCGGAATACAGGGAATAGATCGTGCTGATATTGGACTGCGTCGCCTGAATCAGATTCAGTCTGTCCTGCTTGGGCTTGGAGAGCGTAAACTCGTGCGGCATAATGACGCCCTTGTCAAACTCTTCCAGCTTCACCAGGCTGATAATGCCGCGCACGCTCTTGGTTACCCCATGCAGCGTGTACTGCTCCTCATAGACATACAGCGCGGGCTTGGGGTCGCGTGCCATCACGCCGTCGGCCATCCAGCCCTTGAGCACCTCGGCGGCCTTGGCATACTTGTCGGCAACGCCGTCTTCGTCAACCGGAAGCTCCACCTTGACAATGTTGTTTTCATTCTTTTGCAGATACTCGGCGCGCTGCTGCCCGTTGATGATATCATAGGGCGGACACAGAAGCTCGTCCATCATACCTGCCTTTTCGGTGAAACGGACGCCGCGGAACGGTCTGACTTCTGCCATATCCGATCGCCTTCCTTTCGGTAAGTAGTTTTTTAGAAATTCCAATATGCGCCAGCGTGTTGGCACGCAGGGATTTGGAACAGATCCAACTGACTGAAAAGCTAAAATGATTCTTCGGTCAATGCTTCCTCAGCTTCGTCAGCGTCCTCACCGGACGCATCCTCCTCATCTTCCTCTTCTTCCTCCTCGTCTTCCTCTTCCCGGTCTTCCCCGTCATCGTCTTCCTCGACTTCCTCTTCTTCCCCGGCCGTTTCGTCAACGATGCCGCCGGAGTAGCTGAAGATGCTCACAATGTAGCCCACAATCAGGACAGCCGTGGTGATCACATAAGCATAACGCATCAGAGAATCCTCCACCGTGAACAGCCTGAAGAGCAGACAGCCGAGTACCGACCAGTTGCACACCAGCGCGAACAGCTGAACCGCCGCAAAGACCAGAAAGCCCACCGTCAGGGTATTCTTTTTCACCTTGGTGGCCATGCAGGAAATGGTGCCGATAAAGAAGAGAATGATGAGTCCCGCCGCCGTAATGGCCGACAGGATGCCCACGGTAAAACCTTCGCTCCGCGCAATAAAGCCGTTGTAAAACATCGTGCCGAAGGCGGCAATCAGCAGCCCCATCGTAACGACGTCCAGCAATATTTCTCCGGCCATCTTTTTTACCGAATTGTTTGAGACATTTTCATGATTCATGAACGCTTACTCCTCTTGGTCAACAGTATTGAACCCCTCGGGACAAAGCCTCAAAAGGTCCGATATATAAATGTTATCATTTTAATCAGGTACAGTCAAGTGATTTTTGTGAATATCATTTCTTTTTTTACGTTTTTCCCCGATTTTCTTCCTCATCTTCCCTTTCCATTCCCCGTCGCCCTGCCGGTTCCGGCCCCACGTAAACGTCACAGCGTATCACAGGCGGCCATGGATATGCCGACAAAATAATATGCTGCATTTTAGCCTAAAAGAATGAGCAATGGTTTTATTTTTTTTGCAAAAAAATAAAAAATCGGTTGCAATTTATTGAATCTATGGTATAATTGATGTAAGCGGTTTTCAAGTTCAGCGTTACTGCGATTCTGAAACAACTCAAAATAACGCGGACGCGGTTTTTCCGCTCCGTAAGTACCCGGGAGGCTTTGATCGGTAATGCCAAATGAAAAGAAAGAGAAAAAGATAAAGAAAAACAAAAAGGAAGCTCCTAAAAAGGTGCACGGCACTCTGGAAATCAATCTGGAAAAAGGCGAGCTGATGATGAATAACGAGCAAAGGTCCAACAGACTTTTTGCCAAGATCTGTCTTTTTGCCGGATTTCTGACGTTGTTCTGTCTCCTGCTCAATGAACTGGGTATTTTTGTCATTGACCCTGTTCTCATGAGAATTGTCTGCATTGCTTCGGCAATACTCTTCTTTATTCCGTTCATCATCACTTTCGTGGTGCGCAGCAAGGGCACATGGGTCAAGTACTTCATGGTCACGGATATTCCGCTCATCATCATCATGCTGTATTCCGTGCTTTCCTACCACGTCATGATCCTGTGGGTTTTCCCGCTGATGGCGACTGTTCTTTACTTCGACAAGAGACTTATGAACTTTACCACACTGATTTCTCTGATCGGTATTGTCATCGGTCATTATCTGGCCGCAACGTTCCTTTGTCTGGGTGATGACCCGCTGAGAACCGTCGAAGCAGCCATGCTGTACGGCGCGCTTCCCCGCATGATTCTCTTCCTTGCCGTTGCCTATGTGGCACGCCAGGTCGCCAAGAAATCCTCCAAGATGCTCAGCGATACGGTTGACAATTCCAACGAGGTCGGCCGCATGACCAGCGGTATCCAACGCGTTATGGACAACACGCAGGGTCTGATGAATACCCGCGACATCAAGTCGCTGGCCAAAGCGATGGCGCCCAATATCTCCGGTCTGCTCAGTTCCATGCTGGAACTCTCGCCTTCCGAGACGCCCAACGGCATTGTCAGCCTGCTCGACGGCGACAAATTCTATACGGTAGATCAAACCGGCGCACCCGTCAATCTCTGCCGTGATCTGGGCGACGATATTGGATTTGAATTCAACAACACGCGGTTCAAATTCAGCAAGTTTATCAACGACGCCACCAGCTATGCCGAAGAGCGCGAGGGCTTTGTCAACATCAGATTCTACAATCAGGGCAAGCTCACGGGCTTCGCGGTGTACCGGCAGGATGTGGACTCCGACGACTACAGTCTGAAGGAAGTACTGGATATCTTCACCAGCAGTACCACCAGCATTATCGACAACACCATGCTGACGGCCGACATGTTCCGCACGCAGGAACAGCTGGCTTACTCGCTCGCCGTCGTTTCCGAAAACTCTTCGCAGGAAACCGGTCAGCATATCCGCCGTGTATCCGAATACGCGAGAGTCATGGGACGCTATGTCTGCGACAGCGAAGAGCAGCTTGAAACCTTCCGCATTGCCTCCATGCTGCACGATATCGGCAAGCTGATGATCCCCAAGGAAATCATCGAGAAGCCCGGCCGACTCACGGCGGAAGAGTTCGGCATCATGAAGAAGCACGTCATTTACGGGCGCGACATCATCGGCAGCGCCCCCGGCGAGGTCATGGAAATGGCACGGCATATTATCCTCCACCACCACGAGCGCTGGGACGGCACAGGTTATCTCGGCATTTCGGGCGAGGATATCGACAAGTTCGCCAGATATGTCTCGGTGTGCGACGTGTTCGACGCGCTGCTCAGCCGCAGAAGCTACAAGGCGCCGTGGCCGGCACAGAAGGTATATGAGGAAATCACCTCGCAGAGCGGCAGACAGTTTGACCCCGCCGCTGTTGAAGCCTTCAAGAAGTGCTACGTGGAAATGCTGAAAATCAGAGATCAGTTCCCGGATGACGATCAGGAAGAAGTGCTGGTCGTGGAGGACACGGTCGATCAGGGCACCGCCAATCCCGCGCATCCCTCTAAGCAGGTACAAGATGATCGGAGAAAGCTCCCCAAGATCAACATTGATCCCGCCATTGTCACGCCGATTTCCATCTAAGTATTTAAAAAAATCCATAAAAATTGCCGTTCGCGGTTCTCTTACACGGAGCCGCGAACGGTTTTTTTATGGATAAACGTCAGTCTGTCACAATCAATTTCGCGGTCATATCGGCGCCGCAAGGCTGCACGGCCGGCGTCATCAATGCCCACAGATCATCGGCGTGACATTCCAGACGGTACACATTCTGCGCTTCCTGCGGCAACGTCTGCACATGTTTATAGGACGAAATGATCGGCAGGCTCGGATTGGCGGCGGAAAGCAGCGCCCTGCCCCGCGCATTCATGCCTAAGATACGGATATAAGGAAGGCTTTGCGCGTGAACCGCACGGATACCCAGAAAGGCGGAAAGCACAATACGGCGGATACGGGCATGGCTGTAACGCTTGGATTTGACGGCCGCATATAATTCTTCCAGCGAAACAGCCGTACGCACACAGGAAAAGACGCGGTTTTCCAGCCCCTCGGACACATCGGGCAGGGCGGCGAGCTGTTCGCGGGTCATCGAGCGCAGACGCGCCAGTATGGCACGCTCGCACCGCCCCAAATCCGCCGGGGCCTGCCCCTCGCTGACGGCCTGACGCAAACCGGCGTCTGACGCGGGTGGCAGATACTGCGCCGCACGGTCGGCTCCATCATCCAGCAGCATACCGCGAATCGCTGTTGCGGAGGCAAATTCCCCTGCCGTGGCGGCAGCGTCATGCCCGACCCCTTCACGGAGAATACCGATGGGCTGTATGCGGGAAGAAAGCCGTTGGAGGGCGCGGAGATATGCCACAGCCAGCGTGTTGTTGGGCAGGCAAAGCAACGCCGCGAGATCGTCGCCATACAGTGCCCGCACCGCCTCGGTACGGGCCGCCGCAAAGGGCTTGCCTTCCGCCAGTTTCTGATCGAGGAGCGGCTTGATGTCATCGTCCGACACCGCTTCGGCCGCCTGTATGAGTTGATGAACGCTGCCGCATTCCATACCGAAGCTGAGATAATCCACACAGCCCAGCGCGTCCGCCAGACCCACGCCGCCCCTGGCAAATTGCTCCGCCGTGGCGCAGGCAAAGGGCAGCGGCAGCTCCAGCACCAGATCCGCGCCACCCGCCAGCGCCATGCGCGTGCGGCTGAATTTGTCGCACACCGCGCAGCTCCCGCGCTGCACAAAGTTGCCGCTCATGATGACAACAATATTCCGCGCCCCGGTCAGTTCCCGCGTCCGGGCCATGTGATAGGCGTGACCATTGTGAAAGGGGTTATATTCGGCAATGATGGCGGCGGTTTTGCCGCTATCGGGTGTCTGCATGGTTCCTCGCTCCGCTTCTGACAGTTTTTTCAAAATGTTTTTTGTCCAAATCCTTGCAATTTCAGAGATTATGTACTATTATATACTATAAGAATCGTGCCGTCAAATGCAAGATTGCAATCAATGACTCTGCAATCCCTCCGTGAAGACGTTTGCGATGTTCTGAGGTGGGTGTCGAATGAACGGCTACTTGCCTAATTTTATCAAGACAAGGAGATCATTCCCATGAAAATTCTCGTTATCAACGCAGGCAGCTCGTCGCTCAAGTATCAGCTCATTGACATGGACAACGAGCAGGTCATCGCAAAGGGTCTTTGCGAACGAATCGGCATCGAGGGCAGCAAGCTGACCCACAAGGTGAACGGCCAGTCCTATGTGACGGAAGTTCCCATGACCAATCACACCGAAGCCTTTAATGCCGTCAAGGACGCGCTCACCTCCGGTGAAGGCAAAGTCGTGGACAATCTGAGCGATATTTCCGCGCTGGGTCACCGCGTCGTGCAGGGCGGCGACAAGTTCAAGGATTCCTGCCTCATCACTGATGACGTCATCGAAGGTATCCGCGAGCTCAGCCCGCTGGCACCGCTCCACAATCCCGCCCACATTCAGGGCATTGAGGCCGCTGTGGACGTATTCGGCAAGGACGTGCCGCAGGTTGCCGTGTTCGATACCTCCTTCCACTCCACCATGCCCGCTGAGGCCTACACCTTCGGCGTTCCCTATGAGTATTATGAAAAGTACGCCATCCGCCGCTACGGCTTTCACGGCACCAGCCACCGCTATGTGACCGGCCGCTGCCTGGAACTGCTCGGCAAGGCCGACAATCCCGCCGGCACCAAGATCATCAACTGCCACCTCGGCAACGGTTCTTCCATCTCCGCTGTCAAGGACGGCAAGGTCATCGACACCTCGATGGGTCTGACGCCCCTCGACGGCTTCATCATGGGCACCCGCTCGGGTTCGCTCGACCCGTCGGTTGTCACCTTCATCATGGAGAAGGAAGGCCTGACCCCCGCCGAAATGGACAATATTCTCAACAAGAAATCGGGTCTGCTGGGTCTTTCCGGCGTGTCCAGCGATGACCGCGACGTCACCGCCGCCGCGCAGGAGGGCAATGAGAGAGCCATTCTCGCCCACAAGATTCTGGAATATCAGATCGCCAAGTTCATCGGCAGCTACTATGTCGCACTCGGCGGCATGGATGCGCTGGTCTTCACCGCCGGTATCGGCGAGAATCAGACGCTGCACCGTTCCCGCATCTGCCACTACCTCGAGTGCCTCGGCGTCGAGCTGGATGAGGAAGTCAACGCCGCAACCCACGGCAAGGAGATGGAGCTTTCCACCCCCGAAAGCAAGGTCAAGGTGTATGTCATTCCCACCGATGAGGAAATGGTCATCGCCCGCGACACCAAGGACATTGTTGAAGGCCTGAGCAAGTAAGCCCTCCGGCAACCGTAAAAAAAGAAATATCAAAACGGCGGTTTTCTTCTCCTGCGAGAATCAACCGCCGTTTTGATTTATCGCTATAGCAGCATATAACGGAAACAGACGTCATCGATCCAAGTACCTTTTTGTTTCCCTGCTATTTGCACAAACGATATTGGCAACCATTATGTATTAATGATATTATTCGGATACAATATTTTGTTATGACTACAACATTTGTAAATCTATAAGTTTTGAAAGTATAGGTTTTGAAAATGGACACAAAAAAGTACAAGAAGCACGCTTATCTTATCATATGCCACAATCATTTTTCTCAGCTTGGCACTCTCCTCGGCTTGCTGGACGATCCCCGCAACGATATCTACATTCATGTGGATCAGAAGGTCGACGAATTTCCGAGGCAGATGCTCAATGAAAAACTACGATACGCGCATATTTATTACATTGACAGGCTCAGTATCAGCTGGGGCGGTTACTCCATGGTACAATGCGAGATAAATCTGCTTGAAGCCGCCGTCAGCAATACGGCGGCGGAATACGCGTATTATCACCTGCTGTCAGGTGTGGATCTGCCGCTCAGGTCACAGGAACAGATTCACCGTTTCTTCGACGAAAACACGGGAAAGGAGTTTCTGTCTTTTTCCACGAAAGCCAACCAGACCAAGGATTTTCTGGACAGAGTTGCTTTCTATCATCTTTTGCAGGAGAAAGTGGGCAGAACTCGCGGCGCACTGTCTAAGATAGAAACCCTGCTGATCAAATCGCAGCAATATCTGCACATCGACCGATTAGGGAGTGACCGCGATCGGTTTTACAAAGGGAATCAGTGGTTCAGCATTACGGACGCGCTAGCCAGATTTGTTCTGTTGCCTGAACAGAAGGCCTTTACTGAGAAACACATGAAATGGTCATGCTGTTCCGATGAACTGTTTATCCAGACATTGACGATGAACTCACCGTATAAGGACAACATTGTGAATGACAGTATGAGAATGATTGATTGGAAACGAGGCACGCCCTATACCTTCCGAACGGAGGATTATGATCTGCTCATGCAGAGCGACAAACTCTTTGCGCGGAAATTCGATGAGGATATTGACGCGGAGATCATCAAACGTATTGCCGGCAGTATCATGGCGGATAGTGCCGATTCCACAGCCGCCCGGTGAGTTTCGTCCATCCGTTCCGCCAAAATGTACGCAGCGTCTATTGACAATCCATCAAGAACGTGCTATAATAAAATCGTAAGAGGAACGGCCTTGGCTGTTCTGCTTGCGCAATAGTAGGTTTTAGAAAAACCGCCTATGTGGTAGCGTCACAGGGCGGTTTATTTCTTTATGTTCCTAATCAGCTCGTTGAGCGCCACGAACAAAATGGTCAAAGCCAGAATACAAAAACCCCCGCTCGGAAATCGGGGGTTTTTCTTATACCAACTGCGGAAAGCACTGTGCAACGGTGGCCTTCACGGATTTTGTGGTTTCTCTCGTCAACAGGTCTTTGACTGCCCTCTCAATGTCGGCCCGGTGAGTTTCGGCCATCAGCTCCGCCAAGGTCGAAACCGCCGCACAGCGAATATGGTAGTCACGGCTGCGCAAAAATCCCATCAGATCGGACAGTGCCGCACCGTCGCCGAACCCGTGCAGCGCGTAACAGAACGCCAGCCGGCAATGCTCGCTTTTCTCCCGCGGCAGACGTTGCCGTATCCACGCCGCCGCATCGTTGCCATTACGGCACAGCGCGACGGCCACATCTGCCCATGAGAATATGGCATAGCTTCGTGCAATGGGGTCCCATTCTTCTTCTATCGCGTCAAGCAGGCATTTTTCTACATCGTCATAGGGAAACAGCGACAGCGAATCATAGGCTTCGGCCCGCACCAATGGGTCTTCATCATGCGTCAGTTGCAGCAACAGGTCTTTCGTGCCCGGATTGATGAAATTCACCGCCGTGCAGGCGACCTGACTGCGGACATACGGGTCTGCATCATACGCCAGCGCACGCAGTACGGCAAAATGCTCCTCTGTGCAAAAATCGTCGTCAAAGCAATTATCGAGAAAATTGAGCTTATGTTCGTCGTCCAATGGATTCACTTCTTTCTTTCATTCGTTCGGATTCGCCCGGGCTTATCGAAATTCCAAGCGCGTCTTGCTCGCTCAGCCTGCGGCTTCGCTCGTGGGACGCTGTCCCACGCCCTGCAAGGGCGCTGCCCTTGACCCGCCAAAGGGACCAGTCCCTTTGGAAACCCGCGCTCGCATGCGCTCGCTTAATTGTGCGTCAACGCACTGCGCCGACGCGAATCAACCGCCGATTCTGGCGCGAGGTCGTGCGCGTGGTCTCCATTGTCCGCATATAGACGCTCTGCACCAGTCCTACACCGAAATACAGACACATGCTCGACGAACCACCCGCCGAAAAGAAGGGCAGTGTAATACCGATAACCGGCAGCACTGACACGCACATGCCGATATTGAACATGGTCTGTGTGGCAATCATGGCGAAAAAACCGATGCACATGAAACGTCCCATCATGTCGGTAGCCTTGAACGCCGCATAGAGCGACAGCAGCATGACCGCAAACAGCAGCCCCAGCAGAAACAGCGCGCCCAGAAAGCCAAATTCCTCGCA
Organism: uncultured Clostridia bacterium; assembly: GCA_946184295.1. Classification (GTDB taxonomy): domain Bacteria; phylum Bacillota; class Clostridia; order Oscillospirales; family Acutalibacteraceae; genus RUG762. The sequence goes on from CAMHEZ010000005.1 coordinate 66,647, forward strand.
GGCTACCGTGAAGATAAAGTCGTTATGATCTTCCGGCACAAGTCCTGATTGAATCATCGTGCTGGTGCCGTGGCCTTCCCCAAAGATACCCCCGTTGCCGATGGCAATCTTGCCAAGGGTCTGCTGGTAGAGAATACCCCTTTCGTCACCTTCCTTTGGGTTATAGACCGCCGAAAAACGCTCCCGCTGGTGATTGCTCATCATCTGCCAGAAGATCGGCGCCATCGCTGCAATTGCGCCTATGCCCAGACCGATGAATTTCCAGTTGAGGCCGCTGGAGAAAAACATAATCAGAAAGATGACGACAAACATCAGCGCTGTACCGTCATCGCCCTGCCGGTTGCAGAGAATCACCGGGACAAACGCGTGCCCGCCCAGCAGGAACACACTCGAAATGGTATTCAATGTGCCCTGCTCCACGACATAGGCCAGATGATAGGAAAATGTGACGATAAAACCGATTTTCATCAGCTCGGAGGGCTGGAAGCTATAGCCGAAAATGTTGAGCCAAGCCACGTCATCGGCCACGGAGTTTCCGCCGATCGCGGATTGCCCCACCACAAACGTCAGACCTACCAAGAAGATACACCCGCCGCCCACAATCGGCCACAATTGCCCCAATCGGTGATAATCCATCAGCGAAATCACAAACGCCCCCGCAAAGCCAATCATCGCCGCCATCACCTGCGTCTTAATCGCAATGGGGCGGGCGCTGTATATCAGCATACATCCGTATATCGTACAGGTCAGAATCAGCGCCCACATGGCTATGTAAGTCGTACGCACATAATTCACCGTCGCATTCGCGGCACGTTCCGCAAACCGCCGCAGCGACGCCAGTTTATCCAACATATAATCTTCCCCTTTCCGCGTTTACCTACCTCGTTTCATTATACCGATTTCACAAAATAACTTCAAGCAATTTTAGTGAAAGATATTTGAATTTTGCGTTCATATATGCTATAATGGCTTTGTAGTTTTATATTGTCGCATAACTATGCGACAGAGAATCGTTTTATCATACAAAAGGAGAGATTGCTATGCTTTCTGATATTGAAATTGCACAGCAGACCACCATGCGTCCCATTCAGGACGTCGCCGCCGAACTCGGCCTCACCGCCGACGATCTGGAATTTTACGGCAAGTACAAGGCCAAGCTCAGTGAGGAACTCTACACCCGTTTCGCCGACCGTCCCGACGGCAAGCTCATTCTTGTGACCGCCATCAATCCCACCCCTGCCGGTGAGGGCAAAACCACCACGTCCGTCGGGTTAGGTCAGGCGATGGCCAAGATCGGCAAAAAGGCCGTCATCGCCCTGCGCGAACCCTCTCTCGGCCCGGTCTTCGGCATCAAGGGCGGCGCCGCCGGCGGCGGCTATTCGCAGGTCGTCCCGATGGAGGACATCAACCTGCACTTTACCGGCGATATGCACGCCATCACCGCCGCCAACAACCTTCTCTGCGCCCTTCTCGACAACCACATGCAGCAGGGCAATTCCCTCGGCATCGACCCGCGCAGAATCCTCATCAAGCGCTGTCTCGACATGAATGACCGCGCTCTCCGCAACATCGTGGTGGGTCTGGGCGGCAAGGTCAACGGCGTGCCGCGTGAGGACGGCTTTATCATCACGGTGGCCAGCGAGGTCATGGCAATTCTCTGCCTCGCCTCCGACATTGATGACCTGAAAGCCCGTCTGGGCCGTATTCTGGTGGCCTACACCTACGACAACAAGCCGGTCTTCGCTGCCGACTTGCAAGCCGAAGGCGCCATGACCGTACTGCTCAAGGACGCCATCAAGCCCAACCTCGTACAGACCCTTGAAGGCAACCCCGTTATCATGCACGGCGGTCCCTTCGCCAACATCGCCCACGGCTGCAACTCCATCCGCGCCACCAAGCTGGCGTTGAAACTCGCGGATTACTGCATCACGGAAGCCGGCTTCGGCTCCGACCTCGGCGCGGAGAAATTCTATGACATCAAATGCCGCTTCGGCGGCTTCAAGCCCGCCGTCTGCGTCATCGTGGCCACTGTCCGCGCCCTCAAATACAACGGCGGCGTGCCCAAAGCGGAACTCGGCGCGGAAAATCTCGACGCGCTGCGTGCCGGCATTGTCAACCTCGGCGCACACATAGAGAACATGAAGAAATACGGCGTAAATGTCGTGGTTGCCATCAACCAGTTCCTCACCGACTCCGACACGGAGCTGAACTATGTCGCGGATTACTGCCGCAGTCTCGGCGCGGAATTTGCCCTGTCGGAAGTCTTCGCCAAAGGCGGCGAGGGCGGCACGGAGCTGGCGCGCAAGGTCGTGGAAGCAGCCGAACAGCCCTCCTACTTCGCGCCCATCTACGACACCTCGCTGACCATCAAGGAAAAAATCACTGAAATTGCCACCAAGATTTACGGCGCGTACAAGGTCAACTTCACCTCCGCCGCCGAAAAGCAGATTGCGTCCTTCGAGGAACTCGCCAAGGGCATGCCGGTCTGTATCGCGAAAACGCAGTATTCTCTCTCCGACGACCCGACGCTGCTCGGCCGTCCGACCGATTTTGAAATCACCGTCAAGGAAGTGAAACTCTCCAACGGCGCCGGCTTCGTGGTCGCGCTCACCGGCGACATCATGACCATGCCCGGACTGCCCAAGGTTCCCGCCGCCAACCGCATCGACATGGACGCGAGCGGCACCATCACAGGACTTTTCTAAAGAATATGAATAGCATTGAAATCACAACCCACTCCCCCGAAGAGACCGAAGCACTCGGCAAGCGCATTGGCGCGTCGCTGACGGGCAGCGAGCTGGTCGCCCTCTTCGGGGGCTTGGGCATGGGCAAGACCGCCTTCGTGCGGGGGCTGGCCGAAGGGCTCGGGCTGGATTCCCGTGAAATATCCAGCCCCACCTTCGCCATTGTTCACGAGCATGAGGGGACAAACGGCACCATGCTTTATCACTTCGATATGTACCGCGTGGAGAGCTGGGACGATCTCTATTCCACCGGGTTCTTTGACTATCTCGGGCGCGGCGTGGTCGTAACCGAATGGAGCGAAAACATTGAAGAAGCGCTCCCGGACGAGCGCATCACCATCGAGATATCGGCACCAAATCACGACGATACGCGCATGTTCCGCATCAAAGGACTGGCAGAGGAGGTAGCATTGACATGAAACTGTTAGCATTGGACAGTTCCGCGATATCGGCAGGCTGCGCCGTCATGGACGACGGACAGATCATCGCCGAGAGTTTCGTGAAGGTGGGTCTGACCCACAGCGAAACGCTGCTCCCGATGGTGGCTAATACGCTGGCCAACGCCAAATTAACCGATCAGGACATCGACTGCTTCGCGGTCTCGGCCGGACCCGGCTCCTTTACCGGAATCCGTATCGGCGTGGCCGCCGTCAAGGGCATGGCCTTTCCTCGCAACACGCCCTGTATCGGCGTTTCCACACTGGAAGCGATCGCGTGGAACTGCGTGGGGTTGCGTTACGGCGTGATTTGCGCCGCCATGGACGCGCGGCGCGGACAGGTCTATAACGCTCTCTTTCATTTTGAAGACGGCAGGCTCGTCCGCCTGTGCGACGACAGAGCCATTTCCATCGAGGAACTGACCGACGAATTAAGTTATGAGGATGGCTCCGTTTTGCTGGTCGGCGACGGCGCAGCGCTCTGCTATAAATCCATGCAAGAGCGATTGTCCGACGTATCGCTCGCGCCGGAGCATATCCGCTATCAGCGCGGTTCCGGCGTGGCCATGGCAGCCCTGCGGATGTATGAAGAGCAGGGCGGACAATCGCCCGAAGCGCTGGTACCGACCTACCTGCGGCTGTCGCAAGCCGAAAGAGAACTAAAGAAAAAACAGAATTAGCGAAGCGTGGGTTTCCAAAGGGACTGGTCCCTTTGGCAGGTCAAGGGCAGCGCCCTTGCGGGGTTTGGGGCAGCGCCCCATGCGCAAGACGCACCAAGACGATCATCAAGCTCGGGCGCATTCAGAAAAGGAAAGGAGCCATACATCATGCGTTTCGGATTTTCGTATGTAGGACTGCTGTATCTGGTTATGCTGTTTGCACCGAATCTTCTGTGGACAAAGCATAAACCAGCAGATTATGACAAATACGTCGGCAACGAGAACAAGCTGCTTCTCACGCTGGAACGAATCGGGGAGGCACTGACCAGCTGCATTGTGCTGATCTTCGCGGACTTCAACCTCCGGCCGTGGAACGCGTGGAGCCTGTGGCTGGCGGTTTCATTCGCCCTGATGGTGCTGTATGAAATCTTCTGGGTACGCTACTTCCGCAGTGAAAAGACCATGGCGGATTTTTACAGCAGCCTTTTCCACATTCCCGTTGCCGGCGCGACACTGCCCGTGGCGGCGTTCTTCCTGCTGGGCATCTACGGCAGCAATTTTCCGATGATTCTTTCCAGCGTGATTCTCGGCATCGGGCATATCGGTATCCATCTTGCCCACCGCAGGGAAGTGTGCGGCATCGCACCAAAAAAGCACATCGTCCTGAGAATCCTCCGAACAGTCGGCGCGGTGCTGCTCATCGCGGTATTGGGTGTGATTGCCGCAGTAATTGCCCTCCGGAATGTGCGGTACGTCACCCATTATCCCAACATGATACACGGTGTGGACGAGGGACTTTATCTGCCGCTGGGCGGGCAGGAACAGTATGTGCTGATGACCGGCAGAGATATCAAAAACCCTGTTATCCTGTACCTGCACGGCGGTCCCTCCTCCCCCGACGCCTATGTCACCTATTCCTTTGCCGACCGTCTGACCGATTCATACACCTTTGTCTGCTGGGACCAGCGGGGCTGCGGACGAACCTATTTCCGCAATCTTGACAAGGACCCCGATAACGCTGACGCCTCCTTTGAGCAGGCGCTGATCGACCTCGATGAGTTGGTGGATTATCTGCGCGACCGGTTCGGTCAGGAAAAAATCATTCTCATGGGTCATTCCTATGGCACCATACTGGGGAGCCGCTACGCGCTTGCCCACCCTGAGAAGATATCCCGCTACATCGCCGTGGCGCAGGTGGTATCGCTGGAAAAAAGCGATTTATACAGCTACCGCGACGCACTGGACAAAGCCAGAAAAGCCGGCGACGATACCACCGCCATGGAAACCGCCTACCAAACCGTGACAGACGACCCGAGCCTTGTGAATCTCATGGCGCTCCGCCGTGAGGTATCTCCCTACCACCCCGCCGCCGTCGCGGACAAATCGACTTGGTACGCCGTCACTTCACCCTATTTCGGCATGGACGACTTCCGGTGGTTTCTCAAGCAGCTCGGCGATATGGACGATTATTTCGCTCTCAACAAGCAGTTGTTCGATTACACCCAGAACTTCGACGCAGAGCAGGACGATATGGCATATCAGGTACCGGTCACGTTCCTTTCCGGCTCAGACGACTGGATTTGTCCGGTGGATTCGGTGAAAGACTATTGTGAAGCCATCACCGCGCCGTCCAAGGAGCTGCGGCTGATCGACGGCTGCGGGCACAGTCCGCAATATTCCCTGCCGGAGGATTTTGCCCGTGCGGTAAACTGACAAAAATAAGCGCGCAGCGCGGGGAGTCCAGGGGGTGCTGGCACCTCCTGGCAGGGGCGTGGGGGCGGAGCCACCACCGGGAGTGTGAGGGCTGGTCCTCACAGGTCAGCAATGCTGACCGCAGCAAGACGCGCCAAGACAATCATTAAGGTCGGGCGAATCCGAAAAAGGTATCACCTAAAAATCCACCTTCCCCCCGAACGGAAAAAACATCATATTCAAAAGGAGACAACTCATCATGATAGCAATCGGCTGTGATCACGGCGGTTTCGCCCTGAAACAGGAAATCATCAAATACTTAAACGACAACAACATCGCCTTCAAGGACTTCGGCACCGACTCGGAGGCCTCGGTCAATTACGCGCCCATCGCGGCAGCCGTCGGTCACAGCATCGCGGACGGCGAATGTGAAAAGGGCATTCTCATCTGCGGCACCGGCATCGGCATGTCTATGGCGGTCAATAAGGTGAAGGGCATTCGCGCCGCCTGCTGTTCCGACCATTTCAGCGCCAGATACACCCGTCTGCACAACGACGCCAACGTCCTCTGCATGGGCGGCCGTGTCATCGGCCCCGGCGTGGCGGTGGAACTGGTCGATCTCTTCCTCCACACCGAATTTGAGGGCGGCAGACATCAGGTCAGAATCGCCCAGATCGCGGCCATCGAGAACGGAGAACTTTGATTGAACCCTATGAACAGAATCGCGAAATTTGAAAAGGTCAGCGGGGCGCAGTTTGCCGAAGCGTGGCGGGAACAGTTCGATTCTTACGAAGGCGCTCGGGAAGCGTTATCTGCCATACCCCTGCCTCGCCGCGCGACGGTCGGATCGGCGGGCTATGACTTCGCCCTGCCCTTCGATCTGACATTGCAGCCCGGCGAAACCGCCAAAATTCCCACCGGCATTCGCGCCAGAATCGCCGAGGGCTGGGTGCTGATGATTTACCCCCGCAGCGGATTGGGCTTCAAATACCGCTTGCAGCTCAACAACACGGTCGGCGTGATCGACAGCGACTATTACCATTCCTCCAACGAGGGGCACATTTTTATCAAGATCACCAACGATTCCAACGAAGGCAAAACGCTTTGTTTAAAGGCGGGCGACGCCTTTGCGCAAGGGGTTTTCATGCCGTTCGGCATTACCGAGGACGATGAGGCGGACGGCGTGCGCGACGGCGGCTTTGGCAGCACCAATGCAAAATAACCGTCAAAGCAGATATTTCCCGAATCCCGCGCACGACAGCGCAAACAATCCGCACGACAGTGCGGCAGCCAGCAAGTACACAAACAATCGCACCAGCGTGTGCTGAACCACGCTCCGCTTCAATCCGCTCGTCTCTTGATGCAATGAATCGCGCAGACCGAGGGCAAATTCCCCCGCCTTTGCCATAAGCAGCGCGTTGATCACCGCATAGGGCAGCAGCACCAGCGCGGCAAAACACAGTCCCCGCAGACCGTCCGCCTGTATCACCCCGCAGAACAGCGCGCCGATTCCCATCGCGCGCAGGCAGACGGCGGGTCCGATCAGCAGACGCGTCCCCCTGAAGGGCGCGACGGCAAACAATGCCGCGACAAACCCCACGGTGACGGGAAGCATCTCCACGAATGCCCATAAAAGGCCGTTCTGACAATAGACCGTCACCATACCGCTCCATCTTGCGTCGTTTCCGTACAGCGCACAGGACAGGCTCCCCATTATCAATCCTGCCAACAGGCTCATCATGGGAATCAGTTTGTTTTTTTCCTCTATCAGATATGCCAGCACGCGGGTCATGCCTGCGTGCTTTTCTTTTTTTACAGCACATTCCGTCATCATTTCGCCAACTTCCTTTGCCGTTTTTTCTACCGCCGAAAATCGGTTTCGAGAGTACGCTCGATCTGTATTCGCCCGACCGCGCCGAAAATCCAAGCATGTTCCGCTCGCTCAGCCAAAGGCTTCGCTTGTGGGGCGCTGCCCCACCCCCTGCAAGGGCGCCGCCCTTGACCTGCCAGGAGGACCAGTCCCCCTGGACTCCCGCGCTCGCATACGCTCGCTTTTTATTTACAATCGCCTCTTTATTTCTATGCCGCCAAACGGCAAAAAAGAAGAGGCGCGTCCGAAAAAATCGAACGCGCCTCCTGTGGAAAGGAAAGTGAGAAGTCTTATCTCATATTCGGGTAGTAGTTCAAGGGATTGATTTTGGTGGAACCGCGGCGGAACTCTAAATGCAGATGATTGCCCGAAGATCTTCCGGTTGAACCGACTAGACCAATCGTGTCGCCCGCCTTAACGGTCGTTCCCACCGAAAGGAAGCTGGGCGCCTGCATATGACCGTAATAGGCGCAGATGCCGTCGCTCTGCTGAATGACGATGTAATTGCCGAAACCGCCCGCCTCATAGGCGTTGCGAATCACGCGCCCGGACGCTACGGCGATAATCTGGGAACCCCCCGGAACGGCGATGTCAATGCCGTAATGGTTCCTGCCGTCTCTCGGACCGAACAGGGAGCTGATTCTCTGACCGGTCTGTGTCGGCCAAAGGTAGGCCCCGCCGCCCTTGATAGCATAAGCGGTAAACTTCTTAACATAGTCGCCGCTGAGATAGGCCGTCTTACCGCTGGGGATTCTGACCTTATACCAGCCGTCCTTCACCGCTGTATAGGCGTACACCTCATTGTGCCGGACCGTGCCGACCTTCGCACTCGTCGAGGAGGCATCGGCGCGGGCATTGAGAATATCCGCTGTAATGATAATCTTGCCGCTCGCGGCAACGTCCTTGCCGCCGGTGGAAACATTCACGGCTTTTTTGGTGGTAGTCGTGGTTGTCTTTTTCGTGGTAGTGGTTTTTTTCGTCGTTGCGGCGGTTGTTGACTTTACCGTAGTAGTTGCGGTAGTCTTCTTGGTAGTCGTCGTTTTCTTGGTAGTTGTCGTTTTCTTCGTGGTGGTTGTTGTCTTCTTGGTGGTGGTGGTTTTCTTCGCTGTAGTGGTGGAAGTCGTGAATTTCACATAATTCGCCGACACCCAGCCGGTGGCATTACCGGAATACTTTACCTGCACCCATGCGCCCTTGCGCTGTACTGCCTTGACCGTTCTGCCGTTGGCCAGACCGCCAATGACCGCGTAATTTGTGCCGGGGCCACTGCGCACATACAGATAGTCTCCTGTCACCGTGCAGCTGCCCAAATCGGCGGCGGCAGTCGTGGCGGCAGTGGTCGTTGTCTTTGTCTTGGCGGTGGTCGTCGTTATTTCCGCTGCCGTGGAGGAACCCGTTTGTGCCTCCGTGGTGGAAGCCGTCTCCGCCGTCGTCGTCACCGGCACGGCCTGTGTCGTGGTGGCAGGCGCTTGCGTCGTCGTCGCGGCAACCGTCGCCCTGACATACTCCTTTGCCACCCAGCCAGTCTGGCCGTTATACCGGACCTGATACCAGCCGTCCACCTCGTCGAGCAGCACCAAAGACGTGCCCCGCGGCAGAATGTAGAGAATCTTACACTTGGTATTGCGCTGACTGCGCACATTCAGAAAATCGGAGGTAATCACGCCCTTGCCGTACACAGCCTCACCTGTACCGCTGGCGGCCAGACTGTACGTACCGGCCGACGAAGCGGCGCCGATAGTCAGCGGCATCGTACTCCCGATCATCAGAAACGCAGAGACCGCCGCTATCATGGAAATCAGCCTCTTCCCGCTCTTCGTATGAACATACATCGCTTGACCCTCCCTGAAAATGCTATCTATTTCAAAATTCACAAAAATACCGATAAAATCTGAAATCTATATATTAATTATAACAAACTATGAAGAATTTGCAAATAATTTTTTGCTATTATTTTCCGGTTCGAGACAAATTCTCTATTTGTCATAAATTTATCAGAGGAAAGTGCAATAGAATTAGAGATAATCGTTCAAAAAGCTGAAAATTGACCTTGCCCAACTGCCGGGCACAAATGCAAATCTGAAACGTCGCTTCCTCCTGCGAGGTAAATTCGGTGCGTCTGGGAATAAAATCGTCCTCGGTAAGCCGAAGCGATACCTGCTTGTGATACAGTTTCGCGTCTCCGAATTTTTCCGATACAACGGTATCCAGCATACCGCTGCCGTCCGCCGTGGCAAAATCCGTGCCAACCGCCAGCCCCGCCCCCAGCAGCTTGCCGAAGGCCTCCTTCGCCGTCCAGATTTCACAGAAGCGCCGCTGCGCCTCCGGCTGCGTACGTGCCAGTCCGATATAATCCCGCTCGCCCCGCGCAAACATGCGCTCCACGATCGCGGTGCCCGTGCGGTTGACCACTTCCACGTCCGCGCCGATTTCCTCCTCCGAGAAAGCCACCAGCACGATATTGCCGCAGTGGGAAATGTTAAACTGCACACCGCAGTTTTCAATATAGGGCTTACCGTAAGGGCCTGTGGAAAACTGTAGTGTATCGTTCTTCAAGCCCGTGCGCTGTGAAATATACATCTTCACAAAATTCCGCGCCGTCTCCGACACGCGGCGGTTTTTATCGGCCGCCGAAGCGCCCTCCATACCGCTCATGATCGCTTTGAACAAAAACACGTCCATCTCGGGAATTTTCTCACTCAATGCCAAAACACTCCGTTTCATAGAAATCACAGAAATTTTAATAACCAAAATTCATAATATATCTTCAAAAAGTTTTTCATAGATATTATAATATAAGATACGGGGCAATGCAAACAGTTTTTGCCCGACCTTATCAGATATTTTCAGTGCGGCTTCGCTTTTTCATTATTCATTATTCTTTATTCTTTTCTTCTGCTTCGCTTCATTATTCCAGAAAAGACGGTGACATACATGGAACAAAAAGAACATACCGGTTCAACCGTACCCGCCAAAAAGCTGCCGGTCATCAGCAAAATCTTCCGCGGCTGGACGCTGCTGCTGCTCTGTGCCGCGGTGGCCGTTACCGGACTGACCGCCGCGCTGGTCAGATTTGACAAGGTCAATCACGACGACCTCGTCATTGTACTCGACCCCGGTCACGGCGGCGCGGACGTCGGCGCGACCAACACCGCCCTCGGCCTCTATGAGTCCGAAATCAATCTGAAAATTGCCCTCGCCTGCCGCGACCAGTTGGAGCAGTACGACGGCGTACGCGTCTACATGACCCACACCGGCGTGCGCAGCGAGGTGGCCAAATCCACGCTCAGCAGCCGCGTGAGCGTCGCCGGAGAAGTGGGCGCGGATATCTTTATCAGCCTGCACATCAATTCCGCCGAGAGCAAGGACGCGGCGGGCGCGGAAATTTATGTGCCCATGACCACCCACGAACCGAAATACAATGAGGAGTGTACCAAGCTGGCCGAGCGCATTCTCGCCAACTTTCAGGCGCTGGGGCTGGGCAGCCGCGGGGTCAAAACCCGTGCCAGCGGCGGCGGCAGGGTCTACACCTTTGCCGACGGCACCACGGAGCCCGGCGATTATTACTACGTCATCGGCGAGCCCATCAGCCGCCTCGGCATTCCCGGTATGCTCGTGGAACACGCCTTCATCGACGGTGATGCGGCCTTTCTCGACACCGACGCCAAGCTGGCCGCACTCGGCCAGGCCGACGCCCGCGCCATTGCCGACCACTACGGGCTGACGCTCAACCCCCAATACGCTGACGGCGCCAGCCCGACTGTCAACACTTCTTCCCCGCCGACCCAAAGCACCGCAACCACCCAAAGCACCACAGCCGCCACAGAGAGTACAAGCCGCACCGCTTCTACAACGAGTACAACCAGTACGCAAAAGACGCAAAAAACGCAAACCACCACCCGTGCAACACAAAGCACCGTTTCCTCCGAGCCGCTCACCGATGAAGAGGAAAAGGATCCTGCCGTGGTGAAGGTGGAATCGCTCATCAAGGCATTGCCCGACAATCCCACCGAAAGCGACAGCACCAAGATTCACCGCGCCCGCAAGGCGTTCCTCGCGTTGGACGAGCCTCAGAAAAACACCGTGGACGCGCAGCTCTATCAGAAACTCTGCAACGTGGTGACGGCCTATGAAAATCTCACCCACCCGATCCGCTTTACGGTGAAGGAAGGCTCCGAGATGTCCATTGACCGCGTCAACGGCAAGCTGCTCCACGCGGAAACCGCCATGCAGCAATCCCACAAGATCACCGTCTTCTCGCTGGCTATGGAACTGGAACTCTTCATTGACCCGGAGGTGCCCGACGAATACAAGCAGGACGGTGTGCTCACCTTCCGCGCCTTGTCGCCTGACGGCAAGCCGCTGGACTACGACGACGAGGTTACAGACGGCTCCGTCATATCGGTGCTTTACAACGATCTGCTGCTGGATTCGCTCGACATTTCCATTCAGCCCTGACGGTGAACGCGCCCCATGAATGACAAAAACGCAAATCGACTGCTCCTCATCATAGGACTGCTTTGTGCGATAGGGTGTCTGACCGTCTCCGTGATAAACGTACTGGAAGGCGCACTGGTCAAGGCCGATGTGATACCCGCCTCGGAATACACCGCTTCCCTGTTGCCGGTTTCCTCCGACTCTGCCGCCATTGACGGACAAGCCGACGGGCAGTCGTCTCAGCAGCATACCATCAACATCAACACGGCGACGGCGGAAGAGCTGGCCGACTTTCTCCCCGGTGTGGGTGAGGTCAAGGCGCAGCGCATTGTGGCATACCGCGAGACGGCGGGCGGCTTCGATTCGGTGGACGAGCTGCTTCAGGTCAAGGGCATCGGTCCCAAAACGCTGGAAGCCCTCAGACCTTACTGCCGTGTGTCGGACTGACACTTTTTCACGATTACTTGACAAAGGACAAACAACCAATGAAAGAAACCAGATCTTTAAACCCGGAAACAGAGCTTTCTGATTTATCCGAAGCCATTGAACCATCTGAAACAGCAGAAACCGACGTTCCCATGACCGAGGAAGACTTGCAGGAACAGTATGACAAGCTGCCGCTGTGGCAGCACGTCCTGCTGGTGATGCTCTTCCTCTTCGGCTTTACCGCCGTTATCATGGTCATCAATTTTATCGTGGACTTCGGTGCGGAACTGCTGCGCCGCCTGTTCTGACCGTTCTCACAACCGCACCGATTGACAAGCGTCAGCCGGTGCGGTTTTTCATTGCCCTTGCCGCATATTTTCCCCTATGCCGCACATACTAAAGCCAACCAAACGCAAGGGGACGATGACAACGGGAAAACGATCACTGGCACTGTTCTGCACCTTTATCATACTGTGCACCGTCACCATCGGGCGCATTCTGCTGATCGACACCCAGACCGATTACGTCAGCGCGGCGCAGCGCCACAGCGTTTATACATTGACACTCGCCAGCACACGGGGCAAGATCTACGACCGCAACGGCGACCCGCTGGTCGGCGGCACCTACCGCTACCGGGCCGTGGTGATTCCCTCCGCCGACACCGCCGCCGCGCTGTTCCGCCATCTGTCCACGCAGGAAATCGAAGCCGTCAGCGGGTCACTCAAAGGCACCTTTCCCTTTGTCGCCGACGTGCCGGACGGCGCGTGCGAATCCGAGGGCATTACCGTGTACCGCGTGCCGCAGCGCTACGCCAAAAACGGGCTGGCGGTGCATCTGGTGGGCTACTGCGGACAGCAGGGGGGCGAAAGCGGTATCGAACGCGCTTATGATGAAGTGCTGGCCGACGCGGCGGGGGAATTTGCCGTCACCTGCCGCATTGACGCGGCGGGACGCAGTCTCAAAAGTGCCAAACAGGAAGTCACCGATACCACCGCTTCTTCCGACCGGGGCGTGATGCTCACCATTGACCGCACGGTGCAGAACATCGCGGAGGACGCGGCGCGGAAGTACCTTTCGCGGGGTGCGGTGGTCGTAATGGACGCCGCCACCGGCGAAGTGCTGGCCATGGTCAGCCTGCCGGACTACGACCGGGACAATATCGCCGCCGTGCTCAACGACCCGGATTCACCGCTGGTCAACCGCGCGATTTCGGCCTATAATGCCGGTTCGGTCTTCAAGCCGGTAGTGGCCGCCGCCGCGCTGGAAAACGGTCTGAACCCCGATGACCTCTACGACTGCACCGGCGCGGTGCAGATCGGCCGCCACACGATGGGCTGTATCAATCACACGGCACACGGTGAAGTCTCGCTGCGGGAAGCCATCTCCCATTCCTGCAACACCTACTTTATCCACACCGCACAGCAAATCGGCGGCGAAGCGGTGCTGGAAATGGCGGGGCGGCTCGGCTTCGGGCAGCAGACTGCCCTCTCGCCCCGTTACAGCGCGGCGGGCGGAAGCCTGCCTACCCGCGAATCGCTGCAATTGCCCGCGGAACTCGCCAATTTCTCCTTTGGACAGGGCAAGCTCACTGTCACGCCGGTGCAAGTAGCAGGGCTGTTCGGGACCATTGCGCGGGGCGGGGCGTATATCGAGCCGTCTGTCGTCAGGGGACTGACCGACGACGGCCACACGCTTTCCGAACCGTCGCCCCAGCCCGTCACGCGCCGCGCCATGAGCCGGGAAACCGCCGCAACCATCGGGGCATGCCTGCGCACCGCCGTTCTGGAGGGTACGGCCAAGGCGGGGGCCTCGGACGATGTGACCTCCGCCGCCAAGACCGGCACAGCCGAAACCGGCATTGTGCGGGACGGCCGCGCCATCAATCAGGCGTGGTATGCGGGCTATTTTCCCTATGAAACCCCGCGGTATGTCTGCGTGGTGCTGGCGGAGGGCGGCACCTCGGGCGGCAGCTCGGCGGGACCTGTTTTCAAGGAAATCGCCGAACGCGTCACGGCCGTCAGGAATCCGTAAAACCATCATTCATATTTACCTCATGCGCTGCATATCCATTAGCAGAAGATTTTTTGAACAGCGGCCACCGTGCCGCGCAGGAGGTAAAAAAGATGAGCAAATACAAATCCGTTTCCTTTCACAAAAGCATCGACAACTGCCGCAGGGTATTGACCGCCGTCGCCGCCGGTCTGACGGCCACCGCACTGCCTATCGCCGTTTTGGGACTCGGCACGGTCGGCACGTTGATTTACAAAGTGTCCGCCCTTTCGGCCGCCACTATGACGCCCCATCTGATCTCTGATTCCTCCCTCGTCGCGGACAGAGACATTCAGCTCATCGCCGGCGCCTCGCCTGAACCCGTCGCTTCCGAGCCGCAGGAGACAGCACAAGAGCCAAAACAGCCCACCAGCGGTACCGGCGGTGCGGACGACACCGTATCTTCCGCGTCAAACGACAATGCCGCCGCTCAAAGCACAGAGGCTCGCCGGGGGATGGTCAAAGAAAAACAGATCAAGAATACCGGCGTCAATTACGGGAATATTTACGTCAAAGACGGCAACTCCAACTACGACCCCGACATTGCCAGAATGCTCAACACACCCGCCCAATGCAAAATCAAGAAAAACGCGGGCTATCAGGTACTCCTGGTACACACCCACACCACCGAAGGCTACGCCGACAGCAGCAAGGACTGGTACGACAAGGACGTCAATCCCCGCACCACCGATAAATCCGAGAGCGTGGTCGCGGTGGCGGACGAAATCGAGAAAAAGCTCAACGCTGCGGGCATTAAAACCCTGCATGTCACCACCTATCACGATTACCCCGAATACACCGGCGCCTATAACCGTGCGCGGGAAACCATCAAGAGTTATCTCGCCAAGTATCCCTCCATCGAAATGGTGATTGATGTGCATCGTGACGCGATGATGCTCGACGACGGCACCAAGATCAAACCTACCGTCACCATCGACGGCAAAAAGGCCGCTCAGGTCATGATTATCAGCGGCTGCGACAACGACGGGACACTGGATTTCAGCGGCTGGCGGAACAATCTGGCCATGGCGGTGCAACTGCAAAAGCAGCTCGCCGACGACCATGAAGGGCTGGCGCGGCCGCTCTACTTCGCCCCCTATCGCTACAATATGGACCTGACCCCCAACTCGCTGCTGATCGAATTTGGCACCGACGTCAACACACTCAGTGAGGCCAAATATTCCGGCCGCATGGTGGGCGATTCGCTGGTCAAGGTACTGGAACAATATGTAATAGGAAAATGAAAAAGCGAAGCAGAAGAAATGAATAAAGAATAAAGAATAATGAATAATGAATAATAAAAAGCAAAAGCGAAGTGCAATTAAGCCGCGAATGCGGCGCGGGAGTCCAGGGGGTGCAGGCACCTCCTGGCGGGTCAAGGGCAGCGCCCTTGCAGGGCGTAAGCTTTCGCTAGCGAAAGCTAGGACATTCGTCCCACGAGGGAGGCTTTAGCCGACCGAGCGAAATCAGCCAAGACCCGTAACAGGTCAGGCGAATCCGGATATCGGCTCATAGCAAGATTAGCCCTGCCCCGCCTTAACGGCATAGATATCAATTACAATCGGTTAGTTAGAAAGGTGAAAATATGAAGCCTGCGCAATTGCGGCACCATGTGTCGGTTTACCTCTTCGCACTGTTCATCACACTGATTCTGTGCGGGTTTGCCGCCGGGATTCTATGGATTGACATGAGCGCCAATCAGACCATCACATCCGCGGGCGGCCTGCTCTGGCCTTGGGAGGAAAGGCTGCTGACATGGGCGGAAAGAGCCTTTGTTTCATAAATGAATAAAAAAGCAGTGTCTTGAACCGCCCCCTTTAAAGGATTGGTTTCAGACACTGCTTTTTGCTATCAAACCGGTATCGTTTTTTAACCGGCCGCGCGGTTATCGAAGTTCGGCGCAGGGGCGCACGGCTGGATAAAGGCTGGCGCTGTACGACGTTCTTTTGCTTCTCTGAAAGGGAAGCGCACCGTTCGCGTCAAACCTTTTGCCCCGACCCTCGCGACGAAGCGCTGAAAACGGCAAAGCCGCCCGCGTACTTGGCGCGATGGGTCTGGCCTGCGGTGAATCGGGGTGCTGCGTGGGTTGCGCGTCGCCGGCTCCGCGCGGGCTGATTTTGGGTCGGGGATATCATACATATGATATATATTACTTTTGAAAGAACGCACAGGACAGGCTGCTAATGCTATCGTGGGAATTTCTCATAGCAGAACATGATTGCAATACGCCTTTGCTTTTGTTTTTGCTTTCATTTTACTTGACCTTCATGCTCGCGGCCTTGGAAATCACCTGATTGCCGTTCTTGTCGGTGACAATGCAGCGGACATACCGGCCGTTGTTCTTGCCGGTCAGGGTGGTTTCGTAATCGGCAGTCTTCACGGAGCTGCCCCGCCACGTCTTGCCCGCGTCGTCGCTCAGCTGCCACCGGTAGGTCAGCCCCTCGCCTGCGGCCTTGACGCGGAAAGACACCTTGCCGCCGAGCGCCGCCCTGCTGTCGGCAGGCTGTGACGTAATGCCCACACCGTCGAGCCGCATCACAGCGGCATTGGAAGTCACCGTCGCGCCGCCGGCGTCTGTCACAACGCAGCGGACGTACCGGCCGATGTTCTTCTCACTGAGCGTGGTCTGGTAATTCGCGGTCTTCACGGAACTGTTCCGCCACGTCTTGCCCGCGTCGTCGCTGAGCTGCCACTGGTAGGTGAGTTTCCCGCCGGTTGCCTTGACCGCAAAGGAAACCGTGCCGCCGAATTTGGCCTTGCTGTCGGTGGGCTGCGCGGTGATGGTCACACCGTCCGGATTCATGGACGCGGCATTGGAAATCAGTTGATGGCCGTCTTTGTCGGTGACGATACAGCGGACGAACCGTCCCGCGTTCTTCTCGGTGAGCGTGGTGGCATACTCCGCCGTCTGCACCGAACTGTTGCGCCATGTCTTGCCGTTGTCATCACTGAGCTGCCACTGATACTTCACATTCAGCCCCACCGCCTTGACGCGGAAAGAAACCGCCGCGCCGTATTTGACAGTGACACTCACGGGCTGCCGGGTGATTTCCAGCGTGTCAATCTTCATGGTGGCGCTCTTGGTGATGAGCTTGCTGCCGTAGCTGTCGGTCAGTATGCAGCGCACCTGTCTTTCGTGGTTCTTCTCGGTGAGCGTCGTGTCATAACGCGCGGTTTTCACCGAGCTGTCCCGCCACGTCTTGCCGCCGTCGTCACTGAGCTGCCATTGATAGGAAAGCCCGCTGCCGGTCGCCTTCACCTGCATAAAGACAGCCGCGCCGTTCTTGCCCTGCACGTCGGACGGGTGCGCGGTAATCACGATTTCGGGAATCGTCTTGCCGTTGTAGTACTTCTTGGCGTTGACCAGCCGATTGTTGCCCCCGCTGATGGAAATACCCTTCCACTGGCTCTCGGAACCGGCGTAGAATACGTTTTCCAACCCCGTCCCCATAAACGCGTCGTATTCGACCTGTGTCACGGATTTGGGCAGCGTCACTCTGGTCATGCGGAAGCAGTTGTAAAACGTGCCGTCTTCCACGGTCTTCACGGAATCCGGCACCGCGATACTCGTCAACGTGCTGCATCGGTTGAAGGCATACATGCCGATGGATTTCACCGTGCTGGGTATCGTAAAGTTCATCAGATTGCTGCATTGGCTGAAGGCAAAACTGCCGATCGACGTAACATTGCCCGCGAGCTTCACACTTGTCAGGTTCAGACAGCCCGCAAATACGCTGTCGCGCACTGTCGTCACCGACGCGGGAACCGTGATGTCCGTCAGTCCGGTACAGCCCGCAAACGCACCCTCTCCGATGCTCTTCACGGATTTCGGAATGGTCAGACTCCTGATGCCTCTGCAATCTTCAAACGCCCAGCTGCCGATGGAGGTGACACCGGCCGGAATCGTCACGCCGGTGAGTTTTTTACACTGTCCGAACATACCGCCCGGAATAGTCGTCACGGAACTGGGAATCGTCACGCTTGTCAGATTGTCGCACCCGTAAAACATGTTGCTTCCGAGCGATTTGACGGAAGCGGGCAGCGTGATTTCGGTCAGGCTGCTGCACCCCTTAAACGCTCCCGCGTCGATAGAGGTAATCGTGTTTGGAATCGTCACGCCCGTCAGACTTTTGCAATCGGTAAACATACCGCCTTCCATCGTGGTAAGTGACTTGGGGAGGTTTACATCGGTGAGCGCCGCGCAATACTCAAACGCGCCGCCGCCGAGCGACGTGAGCTTTTTGGAGAGGGTGATATGTTTCAGATTGCTGCACCCGCTGAACGCGTAACTGTCCACGGTGGTTACGCTGTCCGGCAGTACAAGGTCGGTCAGACCGGTGCAGCCGCTGAATGCCCAGATACCGACCGATGTCACGGAATCGGGAATCGTGACGCTGGTCAGACTGCGGCAGTTGTAAAAGGTGTAATTGCCGAGGGAGCCAACGCCCTGCGGAATGGTAACCCCCGTCAGGTTCCAGCAGCCGCTGAACGCGCCGTCCATCGACCTGACACTTTCCGGAATGCGGACGGTTTTCAGGCCGTTGCAGTACGCAAACGCGTCATTCATCGACGTGACCGAAGCGGGAACCGTGATGTCGGTCAGCGCGTGGCACTGCTGAAACGCGCCGTCAATCGACGTGACCCCCTTGGGAATCGGCAGGCTTGTCAGTTCCCAGCAATCGCTGAAAGCGTTCCGGCCGATATAGGTCACAGAATCGGGAACCGTCACGTTTTTCAGTCTCGTACAGCCGTCGAACGTGCCGTTCTCAATGCGGGTAACGGAGCTTGGAATCACGATATCGGTGAGCCAGTCGCACCCGCTGAACGCGTTTGCGCCGATGGATTTAACGGAGGACGGCATCGTGAAATCCTGCAGCAAACCGCAGCCGTAAAACGCGTTTGCACCAATCGTTTTGGTGTTTTTGGGAAGCGTCACACTTGGGAGATTGATGCAGTTGTAAAACATCCCGGCGGGGATATCAGTCATCGTGCCCGGCAAGGTCACCTGCGTCATCATACGGCAGCCTTCAAAGGCGTTGCTGCCGACGGTCTTGACCGAATCGGGCAGCGTCACCTGCTTGAGTTCCGTATAGGTAAACGCCTCCGCGCCAATCGACGTGACGGAATTGGGAATGTTAATGCTCTCCAGCTCGTAGCAATACGCAAACGCGCCGTCCCCGATGGTCTTGACCGTATTGGGAATGGTCACCTTCTCCACGGTGGTGCAGTAACTGAATGCCCTTTCCCCGATGGCGGTGACGCTGCTCGGAATCACCACTTCTTTCGCTTCACCCGTGTAATTCACCAGCACGCCCTTTTCAATCTGGAAATCGCTGCTGCTCGTACTGGCGGCACTGACTGCCGGCAGGTCTGCCGTGTACGGTGGCAACGCCGCCGCCGCGCCTGTCAACGCCAGCACCAGCGCCAGCGTGACAATTCGTTTCTTTCCCATAGAATGCCTCTCTTTCTGAATGGTTGGTTACCTGTTTTCTATTGGACAGGCTGTCATGCCATATCCGAGGCTATTATAGCACGCGGTGCAGGGATTGGCAAGACTTATTTGTTAAAAAAATAACATTTTTTCATTATTCTTTATTCTCTATTCTTTATTCTTTTCTTCCGCCTCCCAGATCGGTTCTTCATAATAGATGGTTTCGGCATTACACGGATAAATCCCCAGAATGCCGCCATACGGCGCGTCGGCCACCACACAGATACAGCGGTCTTCGCCGGTGTCATCACCGGCCATCTCATAATAATACTCATACAGCCTGTCAATGGCGCCGTTCGGCGACCCGACAGCCTTTTTGAAAGCGGGGTCGTCCATGCGGTGACATTCCTTGCATAATGCCCGCCATTCCTTGACGTTGCGCTTTGGCGCGTCGGTTGATGTCCACAAAAGCGGATAGCGGTCGATCATACGCGCCTCCACGCCCTGCTGGCTCAGCCTGTCGCACAGCAGCCAGCTATCCGCCCCATAACCATCCTCATCGAACACACGCTCCATATACACCGCCCGCGCAGGCAAATCCATCACCGTGAAGGCAGTGACCCCCACCTGCTCCGGGTGGTCGGTATTCTGATAGCAGTAATCCAGCGAGAGATAATACCATACGCCGTCCAGCATAGACCGATAAGTGATACTGCTTTCTTTGACTACATGCCCTTCATCGTAAGAACCGGTCCCGCCGGGGCCGTCGCTGCCGCGCTCACAGGAGGACAGCTCTCCGGGATAAGCCGCGAAGAACGCGTCCATTACCGCGTTGAAATCCTCCCGTTCCCGCAGCTCCTGTGTAAAGTTTTCGGCAAACGCCTCACGGTCGCCGCTGTCCGCCGCCGTCAGTAGCGCGTCAATTGCCTCCTCGGCGGCCGTCTCATCGTCCACCCACTGATCGTTGCGCCAGTGGTCGGGTACGGACTCATACGCCGTCTGACCGATACCCGCGGTCATCAGACTGCGAATCACCTGAAACGACAGCACCGCCCCCGGCAGCAGCGCCAGCGTCAGCAGAATCCCGCCGATCACCATGCACACCGTAGGGGAACGCTTGCCCGCGTTCTGCGGCTTGCGCCGTCTGACCGCGCCGATCACCAGCAGCACCAGCCCTGCCGCCGCGATACCGCCCAGCAAGCCCAGCACGATCAGCAGCAGCACAAACATCATGGAAACCATCGCCATGACAAACAACCTCCTTCGGTTCTCCTGAACCTGCTCTTATTCTACACGATAACAGGCAGGAAATCAACCGTTTTGGGCTGTAAATATCACGGCGGTTGCCGAGGTTTACAACGATTTTGCTGTAAATACATGTATGTATATTTTTTTATTTTACTGTCATTTCCTCGGTACCTCGTAAACCTTTTGCCTGTAACTGCCTGAAAACCGCGTATTCTAGGGCTTTTTTGACCACCAACAAGGTTTACAACAAACGCTTTTTTCTTTGTAAAACTTCGTAAACCTCGGCGGGATTCGCCTGACCTGTTCCGATATCTTGGCGCGTCTTGCTCGCAGGCTGCGCCTGCTCGTGGGACGCTGTCCCACACCCTGCAAGGGCCCTGCCCTTGACCCGCCAGGAGGACCAGTCCCCCTGGACTCCCGCGCCGCATTCGCGGCTTAATTGCGCTTCGCTTTTTTCAACGTCGGCGGCAATTTCTCTAAAAAGTTTACAAAAAACACTTGACAAATTATGAAACCCGTATTATAATTGTCAAAGTTAAAACCGAGGATTAAGAGTAGTAGCCTTGGCGGGCACATTTCCAGAGAGCGGCGTTAGGTGCAAGTCCGCATTGTGTGCCGGGGTGAATGGACTTATGAGGGCGAACGAAAGCGTGTTTCCACACAGAGACGTGAGCGCGTGAGTAGCAATCGACGGGATGGATTCGCACCCGTTATCCAGGCGAAACGCGTTACAAGACGCGGTCAAAGGTGGTCGGATTTTTTCAAGGAAGTCCGGCAAGCCGGGTGGTACCGCAGGAGCTTTGTATTTGACAGCTCTTGTCCCAGCAGCAAGTTGATGTTGGGGCAAGGGCTTTTTCTTTTCCCTGACAGGCAGACCAAGTACGCTTATTGACAACAGGCACCAAAAAGAAAGGACGATTCACCATGAAGCAAGACAAAAATATTCCCTACAAAATTTACCTCTCCGAAGACGAAATGCCCAGACAGTGGTACAACGTGCGCGCCGACATGAAGAACAAGCCCGCGCCGCTGCTCAACCCCGGCACCGGCGAACCGCTCAAAGCCGAAGAACTCTATCCCATCTTCTGCCGGGAACTCGTCAAGCAGGAACTCGACAACGACACCGCTTATTTTGACATTCCCGAGGAAATCCGTCAGTATTACAAAACCTACCGTCCCTCTCCCCTCGTGCGCGCCTACCTGCTGGAAGAAGCGCTCGGCACCCCCGCGAAGATCTACTACAAATTCGAGGGTAACAACACCAGTGGCAGCCACAAGCTCAATTCCGCGCTGGCACAGGCTTATTATGCCAAGAAGCAGGGCTTGAAGGGCGTCACCACCGAGACCGGCGCCGGTCAGTGGGGTACCGCGCTTTCGATGGCCTGTTCCTTCTTCGACCTCGACTGCAAGGTCTACATGGTCAAGGTTTCCTATGAACAGAAGCCCTTCCGCCGCGAAGTCATGCGCACCTACGGCGCGTCGGTGACCCCCTCTCCCTCCGAAACGACCGAGGTCGGCCGCAAGATTCTGGCGGAGCACCCCGGCACCACCGGCAGCCTTGGCTGCGCCATCTCCGAAGCTGTTGAAGCGGCTGTCACGCATGAAGGCTACCGCTATGTGCTGGGCAGCGTGCTCAATCAGGTGCTGCTGCATCAGTCGGTCATCGGCATGGAATCCAAAATTGCGCTGGACAAGTACGGCATCAAGCCCGACATCATCATCGGCTGCGCGGGCGGCGGCTCCAACCTCGGCGGCCTGATCTCCCCCTTCATGGGCGAGAAGCTGCGCGGCGAGGCCGACTACCGCTTTATCGCGGTTGAACCCGCTTCCTGCCCGAGCTTTACCCGCGGCAAGTTCGCCTATGACTTCTGCGACACCGGCAAGGTCTGCCCGCTCGCCAAGATGTACACTCTCGGCAGCGGCTTCATTCCCGCGCCCAACCATGCGGGCGGTCTGCGCTACCACGGCATGAGCACCATTCTGTCGCAGCTCTATCATGACGGCTATATGGAGGCCACCTCCGTGGCACAGACCGACGTCTTCGCGGCCGCCGAGCAGTTCGCGCGCGTGGAAGGCATTCTTCCCGCTCCCGAAAGCTCTCACGCGATCCGCGTGGCCATTGACGAAGCCCTCAAGTGCAAAGAGACCGGCGAGGAGAAGACCATTCTCTTCGGCCTGACCGGCACCGGCTACTTCGATATGTTCGCCTATGAGCGTTTCCACGACGGCGAGATGAGCGACTATATCCCCACCGACGCAGAGCTGGAAGCCAGCTTTGCCACCCTGCCGAACGTACAGTAATTCATTTGTCACTATCATAAAAAAACAAAGCACCGTGCATGTTTCGGTAAATGTACGGTGCTTTTAATTTTTGAAAATAATTAAGCGAAGCGCGGGAATCCAAGGGGTGCTGGCACCTCTTGGCAGGGGCCTGGGGGCAGCGCCACCAGTGGGGCATGGGGCAACGCCCCATAAGCAGGCGAAGCCTGCGGGCAAAACGCATTTGGATTGTCGGCATAGTTGGGCGAATCCAATAGAAGTTCCCTGCAGGCACAGCACTGCAAATTGACTTTTTACATCTCATGTGATACACTGATACAAAGAGGATATCTCCACGGATTCTTCTTTAAAAAACAGTGAAAGAGAGAGGATACTATGATGAACATCCGTAAGAAAACCGTCGTACTCCTGCTCGCCATCGTTTTCGCGATCTTAGCACCCGTGAGTGTATCGGCGGCGGAGAGCGGCACAAGTGTCTCCGGCGGTCAGTGCGGCGACAATGTGACATGGCAGTTTGATGACTCCAACGGTCAACTCACCGTCAGCGGTACGGGTGCCATGTGGAAGTGGAACCAAACTATGTGGAACCGTGACAAGGTGAAAACCGTCGTCATCAAAAAAGGGGTTACCAGTGTCGGCGAATCTGCCTTTTTCGGGGATAGGGCGTTGACGTCCGTTACCCTTCCCGATTCCATTACGCTGATCGGTGAAGACGCTTTTGATCTCTGCGAGAATCTGACCGCCGTCACGATTCCCGATTCCGTGAAAACCATTGGGATCAGCGCCTTTGCCGAATGCGGCAGTTTGTCGCGTGTAACGATTCCCGACTCGGTAACTTCTATTGGCGACTTTGCATTCGGTCTCTGCAAAAGCTTAAAAAATGTGACGATTCCGGATTCAGTAACTGCTATCGGCCGTAACGCGTTTTCACACACCAGTCTGACAAGCGTCAAGCTGCCCCCATCTATTACCGCTATCAGCGATTATACCTTTTTCGGCTGTGAAAAGCTGACGGATATCACGATTCCCGATTCCGTCACCAAAATCGGTAATTACGCGTTTATGGATTGTAACAGCCTGACAAACGTCACCATTCCGGACAGCGTGACCGTGATCTATAACGGCGCGTTCCGCGAATGCAAAAATCTGACCGGGATCACTATCCCCGACTCTGTGACATACATCGGTTATTACACGTTTTACGATTGCAGAAAGCTGCAATCCATAGAGGTTGGGAGTCAGAATCGGAATTATGCCGCCAAAGACGGTATTTTGTTCAGCAAGGATTATTCAAAGCTGATTTGTTATCCCGCAGGGAAAACCGAGAGCAGCTTTACCGTTCCCAAAAGCGTCACGGTCATTGACGGCGTATCGATTTGTTTCTGTTTCAACCTGAAAAAAATGACGATTCCCGAAAACGTCACGACAATCGGCAATTTTGCGTTTACGGGCTGCTGGTATCTGGAAAGCATATCCATTCCGAAATCCGTGACCCGTATCGGAGAAGATGTGTTTGATTCCTGCCCGTACATCAGTGATGTGTACTACGGGGGGTCGGAAGAAGAGTGGCAATCCATCATCGGATCTGACGACAGCAAAAACCTCACCGATGCGACCATTCACTATCATTCACAAATGCCCGCGTCGGAACCTGTGGAGCAGTCGTTTGCCATTCTTTCTCAGCCCGCCAATGTCGTGGCCAAAGCAGGCGAAACCGTGACCTTTACCATCAAGGTGCAGGGTGTTGGCGTCAGCTATTCATGGGAGTACAGCTATGACGGCGGCAGGACACGGTATGGTCTGAGCCAGAATCTTTACGCGTCGCCGATAGGTGTATTTGCCACTTCCACCGATTCATGCAGCATAACACTTACCGACAAAAACAGCGAAGTCTATGTCTACTGCACGGTGATAGACCAGTTCCGGCAGCGGCTGGTTTCCGATGTTGCCACCGCAAAGGTCAAATCCTCCGCCCCTTCTATTACTGCCCAGCCCACCAGTATCGTCGCCAAAAACGGCGCATCGGTTTCCTTCAAGGTGGCGGCCACCGGCGCCGGCCTGACCTATCAGTGGCAGCTTTCCGACAACGCGGGCAAGACGTGGCGGAACAGCTCCACCAAGACCGCGACCTACAGCACCACCCTCAGCGATAAAAACAATGGGCGCTATGTCCGCTGTATCGTGACCGACAAATACGGCAGCTCCGTCAAGTCCAACGCGGCAAGCATGAAGATCACCACCCTGAAAATCACCGCGCAGCCGGTCAGTCAAACCTTAAAGAAAGGCGCGACAGTCTCCTTCAAAGTAGCTGCCACCGGCGCCGGTCTGACCTATCAGTGGCAGCTTTCCGACGACGCGGGCA
>CAMHEZ010000006.1 GCA_946184295.1 uncultured Clostridia bacterium
CACTTGGGCTTGTCTTTTGCTGCCTTCTGGTATGATCATTGCGATTGCGAGTTTTTTGCTTTTGGCATTTGCTTAGTTCTATGTCGCAGGAAATCCATACCAACAATATGTATAAATATTTTATTTTTAGTATTGGTAGTGTCTTCACCTCTCGTATCTGTCAGTGTATAATAAAGGCGGATCATGATTCGGGAGGATACATAAATGAAATTGACACTTGCAGAGAATATCCGCGCCTTTCGGAAGGAACGAAGGTTAACGCAGGAACAATTCGCAGAAGCCTTGGGTGTAACCGTCGGTTCAGTTTACAAATGGGAATCTGGACAGATGACACCCGAACTTGACATGATTGTTAACATTGCAGATTTTTTTGACACTTCAATGGATGCACTCTTGGGCTATAGAGTAAAGGACAATCGTATTGCGGCTATAGGGGAGAGATTAAGGGAATACTGCCGAGTCAGGAATCCTGAAGCACTGGCTGAAGCGGAGAAGGCGCTCAAAAAGTATCCGAACTCCTTTGATGTTGTTCACGGATGCGCTCAGGTATATGCCTTCTTTGGGGTTGGCAGCAAGGATCATGCTGAAACCAGAAGGGCGTTGGAATTATATGAACAGGCTTTGCTTCTGATTTCGCAGAACCACGATCCTGAGATCAATGAACAGACGATCAGCGGTGAAATGGCAAGCGCCTATATGCTTCTAGATGAACGTGAAAAAAGCATTGAACTGCTGAAAAAGAATAACGCTGGAGGCGTCTACAATGATACCATCGGTTTGGTGTTGGCCTTAGATCTGAAAAGGCATAAAGAAGCGGAACCATTCCTCGGTAAATCTTTGCTGCTGCACACCATTGGTTTAGTGAATTCTGTTATAGGGTATGCGCTTGTTTTGTCCGACCGTCAGGATTACATTTCCGCGAAGAGGATACTGTCCGGATTTCTGGATTATTTGCGTCCATTCAAAGAGGAAGAAAAAGCGGATTTTGCAGATAAAATCATGGCAAGCATGTATACGGTGATGGCGCATATATACATGCTGGAAGGAAAGCCGGAAGAAGCAACTGAGTGCCTGTGCTCAGTCCTTGCAGCCGTCCAACAGTTTGACGCTGCGCCTGATTATGGAATACAGACGCTTCGCTACCCTGTATTCCACAACGATGTCATCCTCAATGACAGCTTAGGCGCGACGGCGGCGGACAGCATAATGACAATTCTGAACCTGCTGGGAAATAAGAAGCTGTCCCGCATGTGGGAGGAGATGACCAGAAATGAGCAATGAAAAGAAAACGGCCAATGTATTCAGGAACAGAAACTATCGGCTGGTCTTCCTAGGCGCTTTGGTTTCAGAATTAGGCGCTCTGCTGTACAATTTTGCTGTCGGCTTCTATATTCTGGAAATCAGCGGAAACAATGCCTTTCTGCAGGGCTTGTATCTTGCTCTGTGCGGAGTAGCCTTGCTGCTCTTCACGCCTGTTGGCGGTGTGCTGGGGGATCGTGTCAACAAGGCAAAAATTATGTATGTCTGTGATTACATCAAGGGCGGAATGATTGTGCTGGCAACTGTGTTTATGATGATCTTACCGTTACCGACAGCGCATATCGTCATCCTGTTTATCCTTGGGATTCTGGGCAATGTGATCAGCGGTATTTTTTCTCCTGCCGCAGGCGCGATGCTGCCGAATATCGTTGAACAGCAGCAATTACAGCAGGCAAATGCGTATTTATCCATCAAGAGTTCTATGGAGTCGATCCTTGGTGTCGTGCTGGCGGGCATCCTGTATGGGGTGCTGCCCTTGAATGTACTCTTTTTTGCAGTAGGCGCTTGCTTTATCGCGTCTGGTATCTCGGAAATGCTGATCCGATATAACCACACGCCCTCTTCAGAACCGATCACACTTCGCCTTGCTATTTCGGATATGAAAGAAGGCATTCAGTACCTGAGACGCCAAAAAGCTATCTTGGCCATCATGGGATCTGTGCTGTTCATCAACTTCTTCATAACACCTGTGACAGGAAATTTTATTCCGTATTTCATCAAGACCGATTTATCGAATGCACAGACGTATCTTTTTGACAGATTCCTAAAGCCAGAATTATGGTCATCCGTATTCAGCGTCTGCATTGGAGCCAGTTCCTTGATTGGCGCAGCCATACTAAGTGCCACGGAACAGGAAGAAAAATGCGGGGTGAAGGTCGCTAAACGACTATGTGCCTTTTCGGGCGTTATGATTGCCCTGGCAGTTGGATACCGGTGCCTTGTGGATGCGGGTGTCTCCCTGAATGTTTTCCTGCTCCTGTTCTCCGCCGGATGCCTTGCAGTTGGATTCCTGCTCTCCTTTATCAACATTCCGCTCAGCACCACAATCCAGAGCAAGGTTGAAAAAGACAAGCTCAGCAAGGTAGGCAGTCTCCTGAATATCGGATCGCAAGGGATGATTCCAATTGCCTCCGTGCTGGCCGGAGCTGCGCTTCAGACATTAGGCAGCACTATGCTTCTGACAATCTGCGCAGCCGGCTTCACAATTACAGCAATCCTGCTTTTGACAAACAGGTATGTTAGATTATTGTAAAAGACTGATTAAAGTCGTTAAGTGAATTCTGATTTGTCACACTATCCTCAAAAATATAAATCCACCGTGTACAATCCAAAACTACACACACAGCGTCATCTTTTTGAAAAGATGGCGCTTTTTTGATGTCGTTTTTTCAAAGAAGTGAATGTGTATTATTTGAAAGAAAAAGACAGCTGGAGAATTGTAGGAGGTCATTTGTCATTACAGGAACGTATCTTGATTGGCGAAAGCAGCACTCGAATATTCCGAATTGTAATATTTAAAATAAATATTATCTCCTTGCAATTGCAAGTGATGGTGTGGTTTTTCTTGTGCTTTTGATACAACTGATGCGTTTTATCACAAAAAAGTGCGGTGATTTTTGATTTTAACCGTGTTTTTCCCTTTCTAACGGTGATTTTGGGCCAATGCAACGGAGCGTAGCAGGATTTTTCGGGGTTTGCAACCCTTTTTTGGTGGTGCTACCCGCCCTCCCGTGCTATACTGAGCGCAGAAAACAACCGCAAAAGGAGCATTACAAACATGAAAAACACAGAAAACAAAAACAACGTCGTTCTCTCTGCACGCCATTTGAAAAAGAGCTTTCGTGGCGGCGATATGGAACAAACCATTATCAACGATCTCGATGTGGATATCCGCAAAGGTGACTTCACCGTAATCATGGGTTCCTCCGGCGCGGGAAAATCCACCTTAATGTATGCACTTTCCGGCATGGACAAACCCACTTCCGGAAGCATTACCTTCTGTGGCGAGGAAATTACCTCCTATAACGCCGATAAACTTGCGGTGTTCCGCAGAAAGCACTGTGGCTTTGTTTTTCAACAGATTTACCTGCTGGACAAAATGAGCCTTATGGACAACGCGCTGACTGCCGGACTGCTGGTCGGCGGCAAAAAGAAGGAGATCGTCCGGCGCGCCGAAGCATTGTTTGAAAAGGTAAACCTCCCCGAAGTTACATGGCGAAAGCTCCCCTCTCAGATCTCCGGCGGCGAAGCGCAGCGCGCCGGCATTGTGCGCGCCGTTATCAACCGCCCGGAAGTGCTATTTGCCGACGAACCCACCGGCGCGCTCAATTCAAACAATTCCGATGCGGTGCTTGATGTGTTCACAGAATTGAACCGCGACGGACAGAGTATTATCATGGTGACGCACGACAAGAAATCCGCCCTTCGCGGCAGCCGCATCATCTATCTGCGCGACGGCAAAATTTTCGGAGAATGCGAACTGGGAGAATATACCCCTGATAACGCCGAACGCACCGAGATGTTAAATGCTTTCCTCGCTGAAATGAATTGGTAATTTTTCATCTCATGAAAACATAATTGGACAGGAGAAATATGCTATGAAACAGATCAGCCATCTTTCCCTTTATTTTTTTATGAAGGACAAAAAACAAATCATTTCCTTCGGTATCATTATTCTGATCACGTCACTCATTCTGAATCTTGCGACGGTGCTGGCGCTGCGTATCGACCCAGCCTACGACAGACAGTCCGACGAGCTGCACAGCGCGGATATCGACATAGTCATTCCAAAATCAGCGGATTCCGCCGCGCTCTCGGACGCAGTCCGCAGCCATGCGTCGGTGGCGCAGCTCGAAAAGCAGCGGGCTATCCTGCAAAAAGCCGTGATGAAGGATTTTCGCGGCACGGATTTTGAACTGAACATACTGTTCTACAATTGGGACGACGACCGCGCCATTCATTTACTGTCCTGCTGCGAGCGCAGTGAAGAAACGGTGACGAATCCCATTTATCTGCCGCTTTATATTTCGGAATTTGGGGAATACCCGCTGAATGAGAAGATTACTTTCTCCATGGACGGCAAGGACTTCACCTACACTGTTGCCGGCGTGGTGCAGGAAATGCAGTATGGCAACGCCAGTGCGGAGATCATGGGTGTTTTCCTGCCGGATGACCAATACAGGCAGCTGGCGAAGGAATGGCAGGGGAGCGAAGTGGTCAATTACGCGGTGCGCACCGCAGAGGGAGCTGACAGTCGGACCGTGCTTGACGATCTCCGCAAGACCGCAGAAGAATATCAATCCCCTGTTCTTTTCGCTCTGACCAGCGAGGCAAAGAAGCAATCCCGCATGATGGTGACAAACCTGCTGACGATGATACTCGCAGCGTTTGCGGTCATTGTGCTGCTTGTGAGTATTTTCCTTTGTCAGTTCCGCATCAAAAACACCGTTTCCGAAGAAATGGCACAAATGGGGGTGCTTAAATCGCTGGGCTTTACGTCGGGCGGCATTATCAGGTCCATCGTACTGCCCTACACTGCGACGGTGCTGCTTTTCTCGGCACTCGGCGCAGCAGGCTCCTATGTGCTGCTTCCCTCGCTGGTGAATGTGCTGGCGTTGCAGGCGGGCTTCCGATTTGAAGTGGCATTCAGCGCTGTGGCACTGATTCTGACGATGTCCTTGCTCACGGCGGTGACACTGGTCTTTACATGGCTGGCGGCGGGCAAAATCCGTCGTCTCCAGCCGATCGCCGCCATTCGTGGGATTACGGAAGGCAAGGACATGAGAAAGAACCGCTTTGCCATTGCCCGCACCCCCGGCAGCGTCAATCTGGTGCTGATGCTCAAGCAGATGGCAGCCTCCACGCAGCAGAATGTGCTGCTGTTTGTCGTGCTGTTTGTGATGACAATTCTCATTGCTTTTTCGGGCAGCCTGTTTTATAATGTGATTATTGAGCCCGACCATTTTATGAACACGCTTTCCGACGAATCACCCGATGTGATGTTGCAGGTGTCCTCTTCGGATATTAGTGATATGAAGCGGACGATCAGCCATCTGAACGGAGCGGAAAAGGTGCTGTCCTACTCGATTTTGCAGGTGCAGGTGGAGGAGGAAAACGCCGCCGCCTTTGTATGCGAGGATTTTTCCAAGATACAGAACGATCTTTGCTATGAAGGGCGCAATCCTGCATCGGACAAAGAGATCGCCATCGGCAGCGCTTTGGCGGAACGCCTCGGCTGCGGTATAGGTGATACCGCTGTTGTCACATATGGTGACTCAAGCTGTTCCTATCGTGTTGTGGGACTTGTGCAGAGCGTCAACAACCGGGGAGAAATCTGCGAGTTGACGGAGGAAGGTTTTTCATCCATCTCGGAAGATCAATTGCATTCCTTGTATGTCTATCTGAAAAGCGGTGCAGATGCGGACGATTTCATTGAGAAAGCCGAAACAGTTTGCGGCGAGGGCATCGTGAGCGCGGTCAATGCGGCAAAGAAGCAGAGCGAGGTGCAATCTATGTATACAGCCATTGTCAACGTCGTGATCGTCGCCGTCTTTGCCGTGACAATCCTGATCGTACTGCTGATTCTGTATGTCATTATCCGCTCTATGATCACACAGCGCCGACAGGAATACGGTATCTTCAAAGCCATCGGCTATTCAGGAAGGCAGCTTGTCGTGCAGACAGCCGGAAGCCTGATGCCCGTATCAATCGCGGCGGCACTTTTGTCGGCACTGCTGGGATTGGTCTGGCTTCCCGCCGTCTGTGATGTGATCTTCAGCATGATCGGGGCAATGAAGAACCATATGGAGCAGCCGGTCAGCGTTCTGCTGCTGTTTGCGACAGCGGAAATCGTTGTAACATTGCTCATCAGCGTATTTCTCGCAAGATCCATCAAAAAGATAGAAGCCTATTCGCTTATCAAAGAATAACATTTATAAAGGATGGAATGTATCATGGATTTTGGACAGAAACTCAAAGAGATCAGAAAGAACGAAGGTCTTTCACAGGAACAGCTTGCTGAGAAAATCGGCGTTTCCAGACAGGCGATTACCAAATGGGAAACCGGCAAGGGTATGCCTGACATCGAAAACATGATGATACTGGCGGAAATTTTCAAGACCACGCTCGACGAGCTGGTATCGCAGGCCATGCCGTCGCACGATAAAAAAAAGCCTGTTTATCACAGTGAGACTTCCTTTGACATAGACCGGCAGATACATTTTGATATGCAGATTGGCGTGGCGCATTCGCTGAAAGTCTGCACGGGGGAGGACGAAAAGCTGCACATTGATCTTGCATCGGAGGAAATGGAAAACATCGGTTCTCTTTTCAAAGTCAAGCTGGACGAGCATCGCGGCAAACTGGACGTAGACTGTATCAAAAAGGATGGTGTGAGCCGTTATGAAACGGCGGACGCACTTTCGGTGACCGTCACGCTGCCCAAGGGCTTGACCGGACATTGTGAGATTGCCGCCTCGGTTAAGGAACTGCATCTGATGAATCTTGCACTTGATTGTCTCGAATACGATGGCGACGCGCAAAGCGTTACCATTTCCGACTGCTGCGGCAGCATTGAATTGACTTCCCGCACAAACTATGACATTACGGTGAACGGTATACGCGGTTTGCTCGACATCAACCAGTGGAAATCGGGCAGTATAGTGCATATTCCCGAGGACGCGGATTTCCGTGTTCAAAACAAGGGACGCGGCTGTCATGTGTTTTTTCAGAAGAACGGCGAAGCGGCAGAAAACGGCGGTCAGGAGAGCAGCGAAAATCTCCTTTCTCTCTCTGGCATACAGTCGGAATTGATCGTCGATCTACAGTAATTTAGAGCCTGTTCAGGATCTCGGCGCAGTACGCGCACGTAGCAATTCCGAACAGGCTCTTAGAGTACCTCAAAAAATGACAGGGTCACATGATACAAGAAAATATCAGTGAACCCTGTCGGATTGTTCGATGAATATTTGTCAGCAAGTGCTAAAGCTCTGCCAGATGAATGATCGAATTGGCGCATTGATCCAGACTCTTCACAGACTTTTGCAGCACAATATTGTAATGATCCCCATTGGATGGCTCAATATGCGCGATGAACACCGTATCCAATTCGCTCAATATTTCTGCGGCGAATTTCCCCATAAAGATGCCGCCGTTATGTTTGTGATACAATAAGCGGATCGCTTCCGCCAATGCGGAGAATGATCTTTGAACCGTGCGGTTTTCGTAACGGTTGGAACTGATAAAAAGCGTATAAACCAGACTTCCGAAATTTTCCTCGTCATACTGCTTAAGACATGCCGCGTCCGCGCCCAGTTGCTCCGCTGTGTCAATCACTGTCTGCGTGTCAAAAACCGGTATGCCGGTTTGTTTGGACACCCGCAGCGCGACTTCTTTTCCGCTTTCTTTAGAGGATTCAATGACAATTGTTTTCAATGTTACTCACACCCTTTTTTGCGCCGTGATGAATGAACGAATGCACAGTCAGCCAGTCAATTACCAATGCCACCGCATACAGAAAGAACCGGTATTCTGCACACGTTGTGCCTGATAAATCGTAAGACTGAATGACTTTTGATTGTGATATCTCTCAAAACTTCCTTGATTGTATGATTTTGTATGGTGAATCAATGCCTCCTGTATGCGGTATTATAGCAGAGTCTGTTGGACAAAAGTTTGACAAATCGCCGTTATCCCGGCAAAATCATGGAATTGCCGGTGGGAAACAAAAGATGATGACTTTAAATTGTATAGTGTGACGAAAAAGATAATGAAAAAATGTGGAAAATGCCCCAATGACTATCATATGCCTCTCATTGCCGAGAGGTTCCTGCCATCAGGCGTGATGTCCTTTTTCAAATGACACGCGATTATGTCCAGCTGTATTCTTCCAGATATGGTTTCATATTCCGATTGATATGGCTCACATGGATCAAAGACATATCGGCGTAATAACAGTTGCCGTTTTTTTTGATAACCGGTTCTGCGCCTGCCTCCGTCAATACACGGATTAATTCATAATATAGCTTATAGAAATAATTCATATTTTTCTGGTCTTTGACCCCATCGTCGGAGAACATGACAGCGCAGATTTCCTTGGCGGTCATACTGATTCCCTTGCGGTCGATGAGCAGCGCCAGAAGCTCTTTGGAGCGTTTTCGTTTGAAACGAAGCGGTCCACCCATTTTGTCGAACACTTCAAAGCCGCCGTAGCAGCACACGGTAATCAGATATTTCCTGCTCAGATTAACCGCTTTGATGTGATCTATTTCACGCTGCAATGTCTCCACCGTAATGGGTTTCAGAAGATAGCCGCTGTCAATATGCAAATTCACCACATCTACCGCATGACAGGAATCCTGAGCGCAAAAAACAACGGCTGTATCGGGATTGATCTGGCGGAGCTTCAGCGCAAGCTCTATGCCGTTTTCTTGGTGGAGACAGATTTCCACAAGCACTACGTCAAAAGCATGTTCTTTTGCCCACGTCAGCGCGTCATTTCCGTCGGTAAAGAAAACCGCATTTGTCGTGTCCGGACATTGCGTTACCGTGCTTTTCAACGCATGTAACGATGAGCCTTCTCCATCAACGCATAACACTGTCATGAAAATAAATTTCCTCCCTTTATTTGGCCTTTTAGGGACGCTTTTACAGCTGGGTAAGACAAGCAGCAGGCGGTTAAATGGTTCTAAGGTAAACCGCCAGCATTCCCATTGCCGAAAAAAAGATCAGCAAGGTCAGCAGATAGAAAATGACGGCGGAAACACTGATTTTTTTGCCGTCTGTCGCATTGAATGCCTGTTTTGTTTTTGTTTTTTCCTTCATAAAAAAGTTCCCCTTCCAAAGCTTTGCGTATCAAACATACTGCCGGAGGTGAAGCCGTCCGGCAGTACATTTGATACAAGACATATATGGAGTCAAAGTCGGTATAGTCATTTTGTATGTGTTCGCCCACGACGGAGCCAAGTATGCTGCCGACAGCCGCATAGGGCTATCGGCAGATACTCGGACAAGAAAGATAAGGAGAAAATAGGTGTAGTCTGATGGAATGTTATCATACGTTCTTCCTGCGTCCGGCGATCAGCATTTTCAGCCGACCGCTGAACCTGAGTCCGATGACGATATTTTTGGTCTGCCCGCACATCGGGCAAATCCGGGGATAATAATGATAAACGCAATCCGATGAGTAAAGATGCCCGTGTCGGTTAAACGCCTCATTCACACACTTCCGGCACACATTAGGGTGCCGTTTTCTGATTTTATTTTGCATCTTTCTCAACTCCAGGTCGTTCAGTACGCTGAATCCTTGTATTGGTTTTGCAAGTCGAGCGTACACTTTTTTATTCTTCTTACTTTTTCTTATTTATCTTTAAGCAAAAAATATCTTGTTTCCTCGGCAAACTCGAATTGTGTCATATATTCTCCGTGATATTGACGTACCGCGGCTTCATCGCCGCGCAGATACTTGTAATAATCACAGTCCACCATTTCGGTGTTGATTCCCACCGTGCCGCGGCCGCGGAACAGCGTTTCGCCCACACCCAGCATGGTCAGTGTTGTCTGCAAGTCGGAAATCAGCATACGCAGATAGGAGGAGTAGGTCTGATTGACCACGCCCTCGGGCCAGACGGCGCAGATCATCTGGCCGGTATCGCACATCGCGCCGCGCCGGTCAATCAGGTAGGCAAAGAGCGTCTTGGTCAGCGTTCGAGTGAATTTGATCGGTTCACCGTTGTACCATGCCTCAAACTGACCGAAGCATCGCACCCTGATCTTTTGGTCAATCGGCGGTTGGTTGGGATAGCGGAGATTGTCGAGCGCCTCGCGTATCTGATTTTCGGTGATGGGTTTCAGCAGATACCCGCTGGCGTATATACTGAACGCTTCCAGTGCGTACTCCGAATACCCTGTGATGAATATAATGTTCGTTTTGGGACAAAGTGCCCTGATTTTCCTTGCCGCTTCCAGCCCGTTCATCGCAGGCATTTCTATATCTAGAAAAATTACATAAACATTGTTTCGTTTCAGCAGATCAAGCGCCTCATCGCCCGAGCCTGCCGACAGATGGGTTCCGGAGGGGTCGATTTTTGTGAGCATTTTGATAATGGGTTTGATGATTTTGGGATTATCATCAACCGTAATTGTTACCATTCTTTTGATTCACCGCCGTTTTTTCGGGATTATGACAACCATTTTCGTGCCGCTTTTATCACTGTTGATATGGAGTGACCCGCCGCATTGGGATTCCAGTCGTTTGCGCACGTTGGCAATCCCGTGACCGGCACGTTCCCGCTGTTGATCCGGCATGGATTCCGCAAAGCCGGAGCCGTTGTCCTCCACCGTAATCCGTATCGCGTTTCCCTGACGTTCGGTGGATATGATGACTGTTCCATCCTTGCTCATGGTGCTGATGCCATGGCGGATGGCATTTTCCACCAGCGGCTGTATTGACAGGGCGGGGAGATAAAAGTCAATCACCGCCAGATCATAGACAATCTCAAAGCGATTGGCGGGATTCAGCTTGACAAGGGTGACGTACTGGTCGATGTGCGCCATCTCCTGCTGAAACGGTATGAGTTTCTCCGAGGCAAGCGTGTCAAGATTATTTCTCAGATAATCCGCCAGATGTTCGATGCCCTCCGCCGCCAGCGCAGGATTCGCGTCGCAAAGCTCACGAATGGCACTCATGGAATTGAACAGAAAATGGGGCTGCATCTGCTCCTGAAACAGTACGGCTTGCTGACGCTCTATCTTTGCGGCTTGTTTCTGAAGCTCTTTTTCCCGGTCGCGGTTGAAAACGAACCACGCCGTCAGAACCGTCACCGTCAAACCGCCCCAGAAAAAGGTGCCGTCACGCGTCACCACGCCGATCAGCCCCGCCAGCCAGACGGGCGACAGCGCGACCAGCAGCGTCAGCCAGTTGACCGACAGGCACAGCCGGTTGCTGTGGATAAAGAAGGAAGCCGTCACTGCCGTAAGTGACAGAAAAGCCGCCGCCGCGCTTGCCATTCCCATTGCGGAAATCTCGACGGGGGAAACGTCCGCCGCCTTGCCTATCATCATAATACGCATACTGATCGCCGTCAGCGCCAGCAGTGTGCTGCCAAGCAGCAGGAGCGGGCGACGCTGACCGCTGCCGAAGACATAAATCACCACGGTCAGTACCGTCAGGACGCACAGGCAGGTGATATCCTGACCGAGAATATAGTCCGTACTCATTGCGTCAACTCCCTTATCTCTTTGTATGACCGGCACATGCCGCCCGCCGCCAGAAAGCGGGACGTGACCCAGAATACGAAGCCTGCTACGACGCTCAGAATCAGTAACACAATCCAGAACCGTCCGGCCTGTGTGACAGCGCCGAAATAGGCAAGAAACAAAAGCAAACAGAATCCCCCCAGTGCGACCGCCAGAAATACCGACGCAATCATCATCACAACGCTTGCGCGGCGATTCTTCGTCGCCCGTTGTTCCAGACCGAAGGAATCTGTCAGATTTGCCGTTCCGCGCAGGGCAGTCATGCCGCCTGCTGCCTCAACAATGATTTTGAAAGGATAGGCCGCCACCAGAATAACCTGCGAAATACCGGGAGATGAGCGACTGACCAGCGACGTCAGTCCCATCAGTGCCATAATCAAGGCAGTCGTCACTACTGTTACGGCATACCGCCGCCTTGCCTTGTCGTAATCGGCGTTAAGCCCTTTTAACCGGAAAAGCGAAGCCAGTATTTCCACATGGAAGACGATTTGAAAAAGCTGAAATGTCAATGAAAGATACGTGAAAAGTTCTGACGAATCCGACCAGGCTTCCAACAGAATCATCAGATGTTCCGCCAGCATCGCCCATATGTCCGCCATCATCGCGTATCCCAGATTTCTGATCGCGTGATAGTCGATTTTCACGGTCATCGTCCTACCGCCTTTCGCTATATGCTTAATAACAATTATATTATACAACGTGAAGTGCAACAAAAGCGCAACAAAAATAAGAAATTCAAAAAAGAACAGAAAAACAAATTGTGAATTTTCTGAAAACGACTTGTGAATGCGGCCGCGCGCCTGCGTTTATCAGATCATCACGATAAGACTGTGTCTAAAAAAACAGTCGCATTCTTTAACAAATCTTAAACCCTTCTTTGCGATTTTTAAATTTTTGACGTGTATACTATTGGCATACAAACCGATAGGAGGATTTAAGCATGGAGTATATCTTAAAAACCAATCTTCTCACCAAACAATTCAAGCAGCAGAAAGCAGTAGACGGCGTTTCACTGCAAATTGAGCGCGGCGCTATTTACGGCTTGATCGGACGCAACGGCGCAGGCAAGACCACCTTTCTCCGCATGATCGCAGGACTGGCACGACCCACTTCCGGCGAAATCGAACTGATGGGTATTCACTCCACAGAGATAGGTATCACTGACGCGTTTGAACGGGTAGGCTGTTTGATCGAACAGCCGGGTGTTTACAAAAACATGAGTGCCTTTGAAAACTGCAAGCTCAAAGCCATGTGCTGCGGTGTATATTCCAAGGACTATGTGGAGGAAAAACTTGCGCTGGTAGGACTGAGCGACGTCGGCAAAAAAACAGTGGGCAATTTTTCACTCGGCATGAAACAGCGGCTCGGTATCGCATTGGCCATGATCGGAGAGCCGGATCTGCTGATTCTCGACGAACCCATCAACGGTCTTGATCCACAGGGCATTATTGAAGTGCGTGACATGATTCAGACCATCAACCGTGAGCGCAACATAACCATACTCATTTCCAGCCATATTCTGGAAGAACTGTCCAAAATCGCCACTCATTACGGTATCATCCACAACGGCAGACTGATTGAACAGCTCAGCAGTGAAGAGCTGATGGACAAATGCGCCGCCAAGCTCGTGATTGTCACCGATACACCCGAAAAAGCCTGCATGGTACTGGACGAATTTGGTGACGTCGCGTATAAAGTGGCGGACAAACAGACCGTTTATCTATCCAATCATCTCGACGATGCGGCGGACATCAACATGGCCTTGAGCCGTGCGGGCGTGGCGGTGCAAGCGATCGGGAAGAAAAACGAGAGCCTGGAAGACTATTTCATTGATCTGATTCACAAGGCGTGAAAAGGGGGGATAAAAATGTTGCATGCAATTCGTATGGAAATACACCGTATGTTCCACACCCGCAGCTTTTATGTCACAATTGCCGCGAACATTCTTCTGATTGCTCTTTTGTTTTCTGTGATGG
This sequence comes from uncultured Clostridia bacterium, assembly GCA_946184295.1. Lineage (GTDB taxonomy): Bacteria > Bacillota > Clostridia > Oscillospirales > Acutalibacteraceae > RUG762. The sequence continues at coordinate 13,551 of CAMHEZ010000006.1, forward strand.
CGCCGTCACTCAACGAGGGATTTGCCGCCGAGCAGGCTGCTGCCGACACATCTATTTCACAAAGCGCCGAAGGCTGGAAAATGGAAATGGTTCTTGACAATCGGTACAGTCCCAATCCGATGAATGTATGCTACGCCTTTACCAATTGGAGTATGCTGTTTGTCGTCATTTTTATGGCCTGTTTTGTAGGTCGTTTCTATAAGGACGGATTCTGCAAAAATGTCATGGGAAGCCGGGGATACCGTTTCCGTTTTCAAATCGCGCAATCGGTTTGCGCCGTCATCTATTCGGCGGTCAATATCATTCTGGCGGGAACAGTTTCGCTGCTGATGGCAAAAGTGCTGATTCATTCCTTTACTCTTGCTTATCTGGGCATATTCGGTTTGAACTTGCTGGGGCAGTTTCTGCTGGTATGCGCCGTCGGAAGTTTCTCCGCGTTTCTTACGGAATGGACGCGCAGCACCGTTCCGGCGATTGTCTATATCCTTCTGCTTTCCACCAATATTGTCGCTATGATGACCGCCTATATTGACAGTCATTTAAGCGATTGGCTGCACAAAGAAGTATTGATCGAGGATTTTCTGCCGTCGCTCTATTACACCAATCAATTTTTACTGGACGTATCAGACCGCGCCAAAAACAGTACGATGCTTCTTCATACCGCCATGCTGTCGATGATCTTCTTGCTTGTTTACAATGTGGCGGGTTCCGTTTTACTCACCAAGCGCGATGTCAAATAAAAAAGTGGATCATTGGGAGGGTATCATACAATGAAAGATAAAAACAAGAAAAAAGCTGAAAATGAATCCGGCTATATGACTATGGGTATGTGTCTGGGAATGAGCTTTGGCGCGGCGCTGGGGCTGGTTCTGTTTCACAACTTGGGGGTAGGAGTCAGTACGGGTATGTGCGTCGGCATGTGTATCGGTCTGCTGGCAGATGCCGGAAAGAAAAAAGCACAATCCAAAGAGGCTGGCATGGACGAAGCAACCCAAACGCAGCAAAATGAGAAAAAGGGAGGAAAAAACTTATGAATTTGAAATATGCGCTTCTTAGTATATGTGTTGTTTTATACCTGATGGGACTGATACTGACAATTTGTCAGGTGTACCGTTTTACCGTGATTGACGCGAAAACACGCGGAATGAAAAGTCCAAAAGCCATGGGATTGCTCGCAACGTCAGGACAGGGCGGCGGAGGTATGCTGCTTTACCTGATAAAACGAAAAAAATACCCTGTCCAGTCTGTTTCCGCACAGGAAAAGAAATCGCTCAGACAAAGCAAAATTGCTGCCGGTATTGGCGTTTGCATCATGCTGTTCAGTATTGCACTGGTAATTGTGGGATTAAATCTTATGTTTTAGAAGGGGAGAGGATAAAAATGCGCAATGTCATACGCATGGAGCTGTATCGCATGTTTCATTCCATAAGCTTTTATGTCACGCTGGCGCTCTGTGTCGCTATGTCCTGCGGCATGCTGGTGTCGCTGACGCCGAATAAAAACCGCTCCTATGAACAGCAGAGCGGCTATTACCTTGTGACCGACGCGGAAGGCAGGCAATACAGAATCAGCGCGGATGAAGTTGCCCAAAAAGAGGCAGAGTGGCAGAACGGCGATGTTGAGTTGAGGCCTTTGAAGTATGGTGAGGTGGAATCGGTCAATCCCGGCGCGATCGCGCATTTCATCGGCACGGCGGATATGTTCATCGGCATTTTCGCGGCACTTTTCGCGGCGGGATTCTATCAAAGCGGCTTTTGCAAGAATGTGACGGGAATCCTCCGGCATAAATATGACATTTACGTTGCCCAGATTCTCTGTGTGATTCTGTTCTCCACAATGGCTGTGGTACTGAACGCTGCGGGCGTGGTGAGTATCGCGGCGGTGGCGCTGCATTATTTCCAATTCACAAGTCTGCCGGAATTTGGCATGTATTTGCTGGGAAGATATCTGTTGTGCTGCGCCGTTGGCTCGTTGTCATTATTTTTGACACATCTTCTCCGCAGCAATCTCTTACCCATTATCTATTCGGTACTGCTTTCCACCACCGTGATGACCGCGTTGATTTCGCTGATCAACGACAGAATCAGTCATCTCTTTTCTGTTGATTTTGATATCTCAAACTATTTTGCTTCTCTTTACACATATGCCTTCCGATTCAGTAACATGGCAGAAGATATGAGCAAAATGTTAATTCACGCCGTAGTGCTTTCCATTTGCGCCATTGTGGTGTATAATGGTCTTGGCTTATGGCAGATGACCAAACGTGATTTTTGATAGGAATGATGCCTGTGGTAATTGCCGTAATCATATCCGTCATCGCGACCGTTGCCGCCGCGGGTCTGGGACTGTATGCCCAAGGTCTGCGGCGGCAGATTCGCGATATCTGCGCACAGAGCGAATTTATCGAAAAGTACGACAGCAACAAGAAAATCGCCGCTGCCACACAGGACAGAACCATATTGCAGCTTGTCAGCTGCATGAACGGTCTCATCGAGGAGAAGCGGCAGGTCAAGATTCAGGCGCAAAACAATGAACGCATCTTCAAGGATACGATTTCCGGCATTTCCCATGACATTCGCACACCGCTCACCTCGCTGTACGGCTATTTCCAAATGCTGCAAGGTGCCGCGGACAGTGCTTCTCAGGAAAAGTACACGCAGATTATCAACAGCCGGATATTGGAATTGCAGGACATGACCGAGCAGTTGTTTACCTTTGTCAAGCTGGAAAATCCATCCTACACGCTTGAATGGGAACCTGTCAATCTGACCCAGACGCTCTGCGACGTGATGTTCTCCTTTTACGGCGATTTTGCGCAAAACGCGGTGGAGCCAAGCGTGAATATCCCGAGTGAAATCTGTTTTATCAACGCCAATGAAGCCGCCGTCAAACGGGTCCTGCTGAATCTGGTCAAAAACGCGCTGACACACGGCTGTGGGGAATTGTCAGTCGGTATGACAAGCCGCGGCGAATGGATGGAAATATCCGTCAGCAATCCGGTGGCGGAGGGCGAAATGATTGACGTTTCGCGTGTTTTTGAGAAATTCTACAAGGCGGATTCCTCCCGCCACAAAAGCGGCTCTACCGGCCTGGGATTATTTATCGCACGCACACTGACCCAAAGAATGGGCGGCAAAATTTACGCGGAAGTACACGGTGATATCTTTACCGTGACTGCCGCATGGAAAAGGGTTACACCAACATGAATATTCTGATTATCGAGGATAACGGAGAAATTAACGATCTGATGAAGGACGCTATTACCGGCGCGGTGAAGGATGCGACTTGTATGCAGGCCTATTCCGGTACGGAAGGGCTGCTGGTTCTCAAAAATGCCAAAGAGGGCGAAATTGCCTTGGTACTGCTCGACCTCATGCTGCCCGGCAAGAGCGGTGAGGAGGTGCTGGGAGAAATACGCGGCTTCACCAAAATTCCCGTGATTGTGGTATCCGCCAAGAATGCGCTGGATAACAAGGTGGATTTGCTTCTGGCGGGTGCGGACGATTATCTGACCAAGCCTTTTGAAATCAAGGAATTGCTGGCAAGAGTGCAGGTGCAGCTCCGGCGCTGGTTGGAAAATACCGAGTCGGGCGGCGGTGAGAAACTGTCCGGCACACTGCATCACAAAAGCATGGTGCTGGATCGCACCAATCATTCCGTATCTGTAGCGGGAACACTGCTTTCTCTTACGCGACAGGAATTTCAGATATTGGAGCTGCTGCTCGCCAATCCCAACAAGGCCTTCAGCAAACAGGAAATTTACGAATACGCGTGGAATGCGTTTTATGTGGGTGAAGATAAAACCATTAATGTCCACATCAGCAATATCCGCAGCAAAATACGCGCCGTTTCAGATGAAAATTACATCGAAACCGTATGGGGAATAGGATTCAAGCTGGCAAAATAATGCCTATGATGATACAAACGCAAACGCGGTAACTGATATGCAAAATGGGGGGACAATTTCCGTGAAGCGCTATACCAAGCAAATGCTGATGGCCATATTGTTGGTGGCATATGCAGTGCTGTTCAATATTTACGGAAGATATGCGGCACCTTTATTTTTAAACAAGTTATTCAATTTTGTGAGAACATTTGCCTACATGGGGCTGTTTGCCGTATGGGGCGTATCGGTCAGCCGGCGCGTCATGCAGTCAGAGGCAAGGCGGCTTCTGATCGGTATATCAGTGCTGATGGTTTTCTGGCTGGGTGTGCGGGAATTTAAGTTTCGCTTTGTATTAAATCCTGTCGTATTGCGGCATTTGTGGTACTGTTATTACGTTCCGATACTGATGATTCCTACCTTGGTGCTGCTGGTGACGATGACATTACATCGTTCTGAGCGTTGGCGGCTGCCCGGTTGGACATGGCTGCTGTATTTTCCTCCCATGATACTGATTGTGCTGGTGATGACAAATGATCTTCATCAATGGGGATTTGTGTTTCCCCAAGGCAGCGCTTGGAGTGAGAGGGAATACGCCTATGGGCCTGTCATCTATCTGACGATGGGGTGGGATTTGCTGTGTTCGGGTGCCGCGCTGCTGATGATGTTTATCAAATGCCGCGTTCCCAAAAGCAAAAAACGGATTTGGTTGCCTGCTGTGCTGGTGGGTCTGTTTATGGGATATGTGGTGCTGTATGCCGTCGATATGCCGATCGTGCGGCGCATTGGCTGGGATATGGCCGTGTCGCAGTGTTTGTTGTTCGCGGCTTGTCTGGAGAGCTGCATTGTCTGTGGACTGATTCCGTCCAATACGCGCTACTATGACTTTTTTCACGCGATACGGGATATTTCCATGCAGATTATGGACAATGACTACAACACCTATTATTCTTCGGGAAAAGCGGAACCGATTGCCTGTGCCTATCTGAAAGCGGCGGAACAGGATTCCGTTATGCTGCCCATGGGGAGGCTGCTTCGCAATATGCCGATTCGGGGCGGTCATGCCGTTTGGACGGAGGACATTTCCGCGCTTTTGCAGATTCGGAATACCTTAGAGGAACGGCAGGAAGAATTGAGCGAACGGCAATCTTTGCTGCGGCTTGAATATGAAAAAGAGAAAAATCACCGTACTGTTACGGAACAAAATCGTTTATATGATTTGCTGCAAGACCAGACCCAGTCCCAGCTCGACCGTATTGAAGCATTAGCGTGTGACTATCGTTGCGCTGTGTCCGAATGGGAGCGGCGCAGGATTCTGACTTATATCGTTGTTTTAGGCACTTTTGTGAAGCGCCGCAAGGATTTTGTGCTTCTCTCCGAAGCGTCACAAGGCATTTCGGTGAGTCATCTGCGTGACGCGTTTGCCGAGTCCTTTCATGCGCTCTCGCTTCTCAACATTCGGGGCGGTTATCTGATTGATATCGGATCAATCTCTCTCTCAGACCGTTCGATTTCCCTTGCCTATGATTTCTTTGAGGACGTGTTGGAAACCGTGCTGGACAAGGTGAATGCGGTCAACGTCCGCGTGGCGGAGGTCAACGGTACGGCGAGAATCAACATGATGACGGATTGTCCGCCGGATACGGCGATTCTCGCTGCGAAATATCCCCGTGTGCGTGTCATTTGCGATGACGACGGCGCTGAGGCGATTCTGCCATTGATGACGGAAGGGGGAACAGCGGTATGAGGTCGTTTCTGTTCTTTTCGACCGAGGCAAAATACTGGTTAAGCGGCGTACTGTTTATTGCTGTTACAGTGCAATTCGCGCTGTGCTTGTATCAATCGCTTTGCCATGAGGAGCGAGTCCGACGTATCCTTGACGGGGGATTGTTCGTATGTATATTGGTTGCGCTTTCCTATGTGACGGCCGCATCGTCGGGGGGCGAAGAAAGGGTGACGCTGCCGTGGTGCGTGATTCCCTTGACGGCGGTCATTTTGACGGCGCGTGCCTTTGCAAAAACGGTGCGGCTGTACCGCCGAAGCCGTCGGCAGATTTCCTTTGCGTCTATCAAGGAGGCGCTGGACAACCTTAATTCCGGCATTTGCTTCGCCGACCGCGACGGGAGAATCGTCTTAATCAACCGTGTGATGAATGATCTGGCGTATGAGATGATCGGCAGTCCGCCGCAGGTGTTGGAGGAGCTGATAACAGCCCTGCAAACGACTGCCGTGAAAAGCCATGTGGTAAAAATAGACGGTGCAGATAGTTTGTACCGATTTTCAAATGGACGGATATGGCGGTTTCGTGCGAATATGCTCAGTGAAAAGGGACTGGAGCAATTCACGGAAATGACCGCGCAGGACGTAACAGAGATATATGAGGCCAATCTGACATTGGAGAGGGAAAACAGAGCCTTACAGGAAACGAACGAGGAAACCGAGCGAATGATGGAGCGTCTCGCCGACCGCATTCGGGAGCAGGAAACACTCCGGCTGAAAACACAGATTCACAATGATATCGGCACCAGTCTGATTGCGATTTCCGAATTGATGAATCGCGGAACCACGGAAAAGGTGACCATACAGCTTGGTGTATTGGAAAATGCGGTGAGCTATCTGGTCGGGAACGCGGGGGAAAAGAATGATTCTCCTGATGAATTGCAGCGGCAGGCGGCGCAGGTCAAGGTGCGATTAAACGTACATGGCAGATTTCCCGATGATGAACCGGCACGCACAGTCATCATGATCGCTGTGCGCGAGTGCATCACCAATTGTGCCAAACATGCGCGGGGGGACCGGGTGGAAGTACATATCGACGAGCAGAAAGACGCATTTGCTGTCAGAATAACCAATAACGGTGAGATTCCCAATGCACCTGTCACAGAGGGCGGCGGACTTTCCAATCTCCGCAGGCGCGTGGAAACCGTTGGCGGGCAAATGCGGGTTGTGGGTGTACCGTGCTTTGCGCTTGACTTGAGCTTGCCGAAAAAGGAGGCGAAATCATGATTCGCACCATGATTGTAGAAGACAATGTGTATATGCAGAATCACTTGGCGCATATGCTGGAAACGGACGGGCGTTTTTTGATCGCGGCTATGCTCCGTGACGCCTTTGAGGCGGAACAGCGGTGTGCCGCCGAGTCAATAGACTTGGTGCTGATGGATGTGCAGACGCAGCATAACCACTCGGGATTGGCGGCGGGAAAGCGCATACGCGAAGCATGCGGACATACCAAGGTAATCATTGTGACTTCACTGGTGGATCCCGATGTGTTGGTCAGGGCGAAAACGGGCGCGGCGGACAGTCTTTGGTACAAGGATCACGGCGAGGAAGCGTTAATGGACGTAATCTGGCAGACGATGGAGGGGGCACGGATTTTTCCCGACGCCTCGCCCAACGTGGAATTAAAGGAAATGTTCTCGGACGAGCTGACGCCGAGGCAGATTGTGATTCTGAGAAAATTCGTTCAGGGCTATACCTACGATGAAATCGCGGAGGCACTGCATATCACCAAAAACGGCGTGAGATGGAACATCAATCAGATGGTTGAAAAAGGCGGTTTTCAGAATAAGCATGAGCTGCTTGCGGCTGTGATCGAAAGCAAATTGATTGTTACCACGTTGAAAGAAAATAGTCAATATCAATCATAAAAATCCACAATTTTCGCGGTCACTGGCACTTGTGCCAGTGACTTTTTTGATAAAATCACTATAATGTAAAAGAAGGACACGTTCCAATACAGCAAAGGAGTGAAACATCGTGGGAATCTTTCAAAAAATCTTCGGTAAGGAACAGTGTACGCTGTGCGGCGCGGAATGCGGCGCGCTTCACCGCACGAAAATCAAGGGCGGCGAGTACGTTTGCAGCGATTGCGTGAAAAAGTGCAGTGCGTATGTGCGTGTCTCTGAGATGGACAGGGCCGAAGTGGACGGGCATATCGAGTATATGCGGCGGCAGGAGCAGCTCTATCAGACGTTGTTTGTTAACGCACGGCTGGAGACGTTCCCCACTGGCGTGACGAAGCAGGGCATTACCTTTGCCGATGAGCTGGGTATGTTCACTATTCTCGACCGCATGAGCGGGAAGAACAAGGTCTATCACGAGATGTTCCGTTATGACCAGGTGGCAGGTTATGAGCGCTACGAGGAAATGAATCAGCCTACCGAGCCGGGACAACCCGAGACTCTGAAAGAGCGCGGGATTAAGCTGCGTCTTTACGGTGCGGCCGATCATATTGAGATGGACGAGGCCACGTCACGGCGGGGCTTCCGTTCTCACCCCTATGTCAGGCGGGAAATCAAGGTGGTGTTCCAGACGTCGGACAACGGCACGGATTACACCGACAACGCTATCGCGCATTTCAATGCCATCTTCGGCGTGCATGATGACGAGCACGCGTTGTTCAGCTTTGGCATGAACAAGAAGGAAAAGCGCGATCTGATGGGCGCCATTGCCTTTGCTAAGACGGCGGGCGCAGCCATCAAGGTGGCCAAGGACGGGGAAGCGTCTCTGACCGATGAGAAGAAGGCGGAGCTGGAACAGCAGATGAACGCCATGCAGGACGCGCAGACCGGCGGTCTAGCGGAGTACACCCGACGTGCTGACGCGGCGGAAGACAAAGTATTCGGAGGTATGGATCAATGAAAACAACGAAGAGATTTTTAGCGATATTCGTATCGCTCATGCTGATACTCAGTGTGGCAGCGTGCAGCGACAAAAAGGACAACAACGGCGGCGATGACTCGGTCAAGTTCAGCTTTGATTTTGACGCGGAAAACGGTATGCACAATAAATTTGACGTGACCGTGGACAAGGTTGAGATGCAATATAACGAAGACACCGAGTTTGACAATTTCCTGATGACCGTCACAGCCAAGAATAACGGTAAGGGCTGGACCAGCTTCATTATGAATGTAGACGTAGTTGCCTATCAGGACGACCACCAGCTGGACGACGCCGATCTGGAAGACGAAGACGGCAGTTATATCTGCGACTGGGGCTCCAAGATGGAATTTGAAGAGGGCGAGAGTGCCACCGGTCTGTACGGCTGGTGCATCTGGGACGATGAATGCGACACCGTCAAGGTGCAGTTCCTCGCGAGCGGTACCGACACGGTGCTGGGCGAGCATGAGTTTGACATCAGCAAAATGCACCACGTTGGCGATACTCAGTCGGAAGACGACGCTGCGTAATGCTATTCTCATTGAAAAAAGTTCTGTTCGGTTAAGAGATTGTACCCCATTACACCCCCAAACGAATTGGTTCACCGTGAAGTGAATCGGTCGTTTGGGGGTGTTTTGTGTAAAACGGCGGATTGACCTGAATGCAAAAAAATGTCCGTCCTGTACTTTCGATAGAGAAAATACAGGACGGGAGAAAGATGTAGTTTGTTACATACTTGGGATAAACCACATCAGCCCAAAGAACAGCAAGGCAATCCATATCACAATAGCCACGCCGCCCGCGATGGCGTATTTGTATTGCTTTTTGACCAGCAAAAGAATTTCAATCACGATACACGCGATGAAAATCACCGCGAAGAAAATCAGGAAAAATCCCATAAATCCCATTCTATTGTCACACCTCCGTCCGATTGTCAGATAAAATCAAAGTATCCGTCAAGGTCAGGGTCAATCGGCACGCTGCTGGTGACGCTGCTGTCCTTGCCTTTTACGATTACGTCGATACTGGTGCTATCCATGTCATCGAACTGACCGACTGAGCTGCCGTCCTTGAAGTCGAAATCCACTTCATAGGTAATCGGGAAGCGAATGACAAACACGTTGCCGAACTGCTTGGCGGAGGCTTTGGCGCTCTTCTTTTCTTCTTTGGGAACGGCGGACAGCTCGGTCAGCTCGACGGAAATCTCCTCGCTGATAATCGGGTCATTCTCGTAATCCGGGTCCATCCGACAGCCGGTGAGCGCATATTGCTCATCAGCTTTGGGATTGATGACTGTGACTACACAGGCATAGGTAATATTGTAGGTACCGCTGCCTTCGTCGTGCTTGCTGATTAATTCGCCGCCGTCATATTCATAGAAGGTTTTGGCGTAGAGCCCCGCTCTTTCATTCTTTTGTGCAGCGGCAATCCAGTCAGTGGCTTCCTTGGAAAGCTGCGCGTCCTCTATGGTGAACACACCGCATTTCTCGGAATAGCCCGACAACGCCTCAAATTTTCGCACCGCCAGATCGCCGTCGGATACCCCAACGGTCTGATGGACGTCAGTGGTCATCGTAGTGTAAGAGGTCAGGCCGACCATGCCGGCGACGGCAACCGCCACCAGTATGACGGGAACCAGCAGTATTGCCGCGACGATGATCATCAGCTTTTTGCTGCCGGCGCCCTGACTGACAACAGGCGACACGAACGGCTCGGTTTCGCCGATTTCAGTGCCGCACTGCGGGCAGAGCTTCCATTCGGGGCGCAGCGCGGCGCCGCAGTTCCGACAATTGGCGCGGAGCTTCTGTCCGCATTGGGGGCAGGACGTATAGGATTCCTGCACCGGACCGCCGCAGGTCGGGCAGTTTAACAGCACATGGTCGCGGCGCACCACCAGATAAATAATCAGGCCGATGAAGCTGGGCGCGAGTACCGCGATCAGCGCCCAGACGAGCGGCTCCATGCCGCGGGCCTTCGCGTCCTGATAGACGAATACGCCCAGAAAAAGCGGAAGTGCGATACAAAGCAATATCGCCAATAACATCAGCGGAACAAAAACAATTGAATATGCCATAATATTTATTCCCCTTTCATTGATAATGTAATTCTATCGATTCCCGATGTCCGCAAAACGGACAGTACACATGATTGCGTGGAATACGCTGTCCGCAGGCCGAGCAGGCCATGTCATCTGTTTTCGGTTTGGCAAAAAGCAAAAACACGATGAGTCCCGTGAACCATGTGAAAAACGCGAACACGCCCCAGCCGACGGCATTCATGCCGCGCCGTGACGCGCTGATGCCGATGGGAATCGCAAAGCCGAGTGAAATGCCGAGCAGTATGGCTGTCAATATGATGGGCCCGATGCCGGCCATTGCTCCTTGTACTGTCATCACACAAACCTCCTTATGGATTTTCCCGCAAGAAGGTGAGCTGATCCTTGTGCCGGACCAGCAGCACCGCGCAAAGGAGGGAACCTGCCGCCGTGAAAGCCGCAGCCGTTATCATTAAAGTGCCTACTCCTTGTCCGTAACGGCTCCACACCTGTAGGAACTGTGCGGCAGCGGGCAGATGCAGCAATTCGGGCAGATGCAGCAATTCGGGCAGATGCAGCAATTCGGGCAGATGCAGCAATTCGGGCAGATGGGCCGACAGATAACGCAGCGATAGCGCGATGATGAGCGTGGTCAGCAGGACCGAAAGCGCCGCCGCCGCCGCTGTGATTTTGAGCTGACGGTCGCTTTGCCGCCGTGCCTTTTCACGTTCCAGACGGTACAGGTTGATAACAGGCGGGGACGGAAGGGTTTCGGGATGAGATGTGTCATGTATTCCTTCCTCTGCCACCGCCGCCAGGAGTTGTTCGAGACATTCGTCCGAAACGGTTTGATGCTTTTTTCTGAATGGATTGTTGTGATGGCCTGTCGGTTTCACAGTGTGAGTCCTCCTTTCAATAATTCACGTGCCTTATGCAGACGGTATTTGACCGTCCCTTCCGGCACTTTGAGAATGCGGGACAGCTCGCTGACGTCATAGCCGCGGTAGTAATGCAGCACGATGACTGTGCTGTATTTTTCGGGAAGCCTGCGCACTGCCTCCCACAGCTCCGCGTTTTCCGCGGTTGAGTCCTCAGCAGCGACCGATGTGAGCACGCTGTCCTTTTCCTCGTTGGTAGAGAATGCCATGAGCAGCCCCGCGAGGCGTTCCCGCCGCAGCATGTCGCGGTAGGCGTTGACACAGACGGCGGTGAGCCAGTGCTCAAAGGATTGTGACGGGTCATACTTGTTCAGCTTGCAGTGTACTCGCAGCCATGTTTCCTGATAGAGATCGTCGGCGTCATAGGCGCTGCCGCACAGTTTGATGCACAGCCCGTAAAGGCGCCTGCCGTGCTGTGCAATCAGCTCTTCAAGCATTTCTTGTCACTTCCTTTCACGGGGTTTTTTTATATAAGTTTATTCCCTACACTAACATATACGCAGGAAACGGATAAAAGGTTGGTTTTTTGGAAAAATATTTTGCAATCTTTTGACATGGTTTTGTTTTTTCTTTCATATCTTTTTCACACCTTGTCTACTCATAATTTTAACAAAACCTATACCGATTCTTCATTGATTTTTTGTGAGAATGCCGTTATAATATTCTTGACCTTGAAATACAACAGAAAGGAGTTAAAAGTTGAGGCAAGGTCAACCGGAGACAGCAAGTGTCACGGTAATGTGATTGTCGCTATATGCGGTTCCCGGTACAACATTGTGGAAAACAATTTAAAATTTATTAAAAATATCCATTAGGAGGAATTATCTATGAAAAAGAAAGCTTTCATTTCCGTTCTTGTTGCATTTATTCTGGCGTTTACGGGTATCTTTGCTTTGACCAGCTGTTCGGACAATGAGCCGTGGCTGTTAAATGACCCTGACGAGGGTACCGTGACCTTTGGGAATATTGATAAAGAGGTTGATTGTGACATTGACCTGCTCGAAGGCGACAACAAGATTGATGTTACGGTGGAAAAGGGACAGCTTCATATTGTAGTTACAGCCACTGTGACAGATGACGAGGGCAATGAAACAAAAGACACAATTTATGAGGGCGATTTTAAGAAATCCGATTCCTTTACGGTGAATGCTTCTTCGGCGGAGAACTATGTGTTTACTGTCAGCGGCAAGAAGGCCACCGGTACCATTCAGTACCCTGTGGAAGAAGTAGAGGAAGTGACGGAGTAATCTATTGACAAGTTAGCAGAACGATGTGATTTGACGGCGGTGTAAACCATAAAACCGTGTTGTTTATGGTTTGCGCCGCTGTTTTTTGCTGCAAAAAAAATTTCGATTCCCTCTTGACATTTGTGTATTACTGTGTATAATGAATATATACAGTATGAATGATTGATGCGCATAATCATTTCTGCTGTGTGTGTTTGGAAAGGAGGCATGTGCTTTTTGAAAATCATTATATCCAATTCGGATTCGCGCCCTATTTACGAGCAGATTACCGCCCAAATTAAAAATCTGATTATCAGCGGTGAACTCAAAGCGGGGGACACCCTGCCTTCCATGCGCTTTCTGGCCAAGGAGCTGCGCATCAGCGTTATCACCACCAAACGCGCCTATGAGGAATTGGAGCGCGACGGCTTCATCGAGACGGTCGCGGGGAAGGGCAGCTTCGTGGCGGGCATGAATACCGAATTTATCAGGGAAGAGCATCTCCGTATTGCAGAGGAGCATCTGCAAAAGGCCGTGGAGGCTGCCAAATCGGCGGGTATTTCCAAGGACGAGCTGGCGGAAACGCTGGAAATGCTGTATGAATCATAAGAAAAAGGAAAGGTTTAGGTGACATATCGTTATGGCGAACCACAACGCAATTGAAATCAGAAATGTAAGCAAACATTATGAGGGTTTCACGCTGCACATTGACACGCTGGATATCCCCAAGGGTTGTATTATGGGGCTGGTCGGCTCCAACGGTGCGGGCAAATCCACGATGATTAAGGCGATTCTGGATCTGATTCCCCTGAACAGCGGCGAGATTGCCATTCACGGCGAAAGCCATCACAATCCGACCGTGCGGGAGGATATCGGCGTGGTATTTGACGAGCTGAAATTCCCGCAGATTTTCACCGCCAAGGACGTGCGGCTGGTGATGAAGGGTGCTTACAAAAACTGGGACGACGCGCTGTTTGAAAACTATCTGACGCAGTTTAACTTGCCCGTGAAGAAGAAGATCAAGGATTTTTCCCGCGGCATGAAGATGAAGCTCTCGCTGGCGGCGGCGTTGGCACATCACCCCAAGCTGCTGATTCTCGACGAGGCCACCAGCGGCATTGACCCGGTGGTACGTGACGAGATTCTGGACATTTTCCTTGCGTTCATTCAGGATGAGGAACACACCATTCTGGCGTCCTCCCACATCATCAGCGACATCGAAAAGGCCGCGGATTACGTCACCTTCATCAACAACGGAAAGATCGTCTTTTGTGAAGAAAAGGATGCGCTTATGGAGGAATACCGTCTGGTCAAGTGCGGCAATGAGGAATTGGGCAGCGTGGACAAATCCAAGATCGTGGGGATTCGTACCAACACCTTCGGCGCGGAGCTGCTCATGCGCACGGAGGACGTGCCGGAGGGATTCGTCTCGGCCAAGGCCGGCATTGAGGACATCATGCTTATGATGATTAAGAACGAAGGTGCGGGCAGATGAAAGGGCTTGTGATAAAAGATTTGCTGTCGGTGCGGACGGCACTGCCGCTGCTGGGCGTGATGCTCTGCGTCCCCATGCTGATTGCCGTTATACCTGCGGCGGTTGGCGCACAGACCGTTTCCGCAGGCGTGCTGTCGGTGTTGTATGCGGTCCTTGCGGGTATGTTCTGTATTCTCAACGTGGTGACGTCGCTGAGCTTTGCCAGTTACGACGAACAGTGCGGCTGGGATACCTTCGGGGCGGCACTGCCGGTCAGCCGCGCCAAAGTGGTGCTGGCGCGGTACGGTGCCGGCGCGTTGCTGCTGCTGGGCTCGCTGGCGGTACTGCTGTTGGTGCAGTTCTTCTGCCTGATTGGCGCGGGGCAGCCGATGGACGGATATATTCCCGCAGCCATTTTTATCGTCTGCCTTACGGTGGAAGGCGTGATGCACCCGATTCTGTATCGGTTCGGAGCGCAGATCGGCGGATATATCTTCGCGGGAACGGCCATGCTGTTCGGCCTCGGCATGACGGCACTCGGCAGATACATGGGCGAAATGTCGGAAATGTCTGAGGAAGAGATTGACGCACTGATCGAGCAGGCATTGAGCGGACATTATTTTGCGATCGCCGCCGTGATTGGGGTGACTGTCAGCGTGGTGCTGTATGGACTGTCGATGTTGCTGAGTATTCGGATTTATCAAAAGAAGGAATTTTGAGGTGATATCAAATGAAGGGTTTGATTTACAAAGATTTGCTGTGTCTGAAGCAGGTGGGTATCACCATGCTGCTGCTGAGCGGGTTTTATGTCGTGATGGGCATGATGAACAACAGCAGCGGCGGCATGGTTAATTATTTTCCCATGCTGGCGATGATCGTGAGTATTATGGTGCCGCTGAACTGCGCGGGGCATGACGAGCAGTGCGACTGGGACGTGTTTGGCAACGCGCTGCCCGTCAGCCGCCGACAGGTGGTGCTGGCGCGGTACGGGGCGAGTCTCATCGTGATGCTGGCTGCTGCGGCGATTGCGGTGGGGACGGATTTCCTCTATTATTTTGTGTTTTATTCTCCGCTGAACGTGGGGGAGATGTGCTATCCGCTGGTGGTGTCGCTTCTGTACGTGGCGATTTTCCAGCCGATTATCTACAAATTCGGCGCGAACAAGAGCCGGTTCATCATCGTGGCGATTATGGTGCTGCCGCTGGTGCTGTTTGCCGTGCTAATCTTCGGTCTGCTGGCACTGCCCGAGGCCGACCCGGTGAGTCTTTCCGACGCGGCAGCTGAGGTGGAGGAAGTCAGCATTGACATCGACGTGGGGGCTGCGATAGAACGCATAGCGGTCCCGGCGTCGCTCATCGGAACGGCGGTGTGCGGCGGGTTGTATGCTCTGTCCTGCCTGCTGAGTATGTCCATCTATCAGAAGAAGCAGCTTTGATTTTTGTTTCTTTGCAAATGAAAACAGCGCGGTGCTGTGTCCGTTATTAGGACGTCAGTATCGCGCTGTGTGTTTGTTATCCCATGGAAGTGGCCAGTTCGTTAATCTTTTCGAGCGGCAGACCTGTCACCTTGGCGATGTTCTCTTTGGAAAGCAGTCCGAGCCGCAGCAGATTGACCGCCGTTTCGGCTTTGCCTTCGATTTTGCCCTCGATTTTGCCCTCGATTTTACCCTCGATTTTACCCTCGATTTTGCCTTCTATTTTTCCTTCGATTTTGCCCTCCATGAATCTTGATTTGTCATACTGCTCTCTTTGATAATTTTCGTCGAAAATAACCGACATCATATTGATGACCTCCGTTTCTCTCTTGGAAAGATACTCTGTCAGATAGCCGCGTTCTTTACAAATCCGGATCGTTTCCTTCGCACACTCTATCCCATCTTTGAAGTGAGCTCTCTGTTCGTCAAACACCCGGCAAAAGCCCACATATTGTCCGCAAAGCGATGCGTCGACGGAATGAAATACCTTGACCCTTACGTCAACCGGTGATTGTCCGCCGAAATAAGTCTCGTTGAATGAAATTTCTTCCGGCACACTGGTCGTACCGGTGTAAATCACGTGCAGTTCCGGCCTGGGCAGTTTGACTTTGGAATGACTATGCACACTCTGCACGGTTTCGTCCAAATAGCGGCGGTAGGTCTCCGCCAGATAAAACATCATGCGTAGCGGAATATTGGGGCACCAGGTGCTTTGCGCCTCTACCAGCGTGATGAGCTTGTCTTTTACCAGGAAGCTCAGGTCATTGTAGAGTGTGTTGACAATGACCGCGCCCAGCGTTTCAACGGTGATATCTTCTATCTTTACATCGGTGTCCTCCGGGTGAAGTTCCCGATACAGGCGGTAAACATTTGTCATGTCGCTGAACATATCGACAAATACGTTGTTTTTGGATTGTCTGTCCGTGGTTTGCTGTGCCATTGGCGACACCTCCCTCTGTCACTGTTATTATAGCATATTTCCTGAAAAAAATCAATCGGTATTCCGCAGAGCGATACAAAAGGGTCTTTGCACCGCATGGCGTGCAAAGACCTGATGCTTACGTATTCAGAATGGAATTGGCCTTGGGCTTGGGGGCAGGTTTGCCGCCGAGAATGTCTTCTTCGTACACGCGGACAGCTTCTTCGATGGGGCCGTCGTAGTAGACCTTGCTCTGATACAGCACAATGCCGCGTTTGCAGAACTGCTTGGCCATGGTACTGGAATGAGTGACGAGCAGCAGCGTGGTGTTGTCCTCCGAGATGATCTTGTTGACGATGTTGCTGCACTTCTTGCGGAAGGCTGCGTCGCCCACACTGAGGGCTTCGTCCACGATGAGGATTTCCGGCTCGATGTTGGCGTTAATGGCAAATCCCAGACGTGCTTTCATACCGCTGGAATAGGTACGGACAGGCTGGTCAATGTATTCGCCGATATCCGCAAATTCCACGATGGCCGGTTCGTACTTCTGAATAGTCTCGTCGGTCATGCCGCGCATATGCCCCCGCAGATAGATGTTCTCGCGTCCGGTAAACTCCGGGTCGAAGCCTGCGGTCAGCTCGAGCAGCGCGCTGACCTCGCCGTTGACCTCGACTTCGCCCGATGTGGGGAAGAGCACGCCGGTAATCATCTTGAGCAGCGTGGACTTGCCCGCGCCGTTTTTGCCGAGAAAGGCGACCGACTCGCCGCGGCGTATCTCAAAGGTGAGGTCATCGTTGGCGGTGTTCAGGGAATAATTGACCCGTTTGGTGAAGAGCGACAGCAGACGGCTTTTTTTGCTCTTGAAAAGTTTGAACTGCTTGGTGACATGGTTTAAGCGAATGACCACGTCGGTGTCCGGCGGCACATAGACGGGTGTTTCATGTTGTTCCTGTGTACTTTGTGTCGCGACGGTTTCGGCGGCACAGTCCTGTGTTGCCGCCTGGCCTGCCTCGTTCTTCTGAGAAAGCGAAAGATCGGACATTAGGGGGATTCCTCCTTTGCCGGGAAAAATGAGAAGTTACAGTACGTCGGGCAAATCCTTGCGGGTTTTGTTGTAGATGTAGAGGCTCGCTGCCCACATGAACAGCGTAACCGCGAAAAACGCCAGCGTCGATTTATACCGCTCCGGGCTCCAGAACCATTTGTGGTAGATATAGCAGTCGCGATAGCCCGAACAGATGTAGGTCACGGGATTGACCTTGAGCAGGCGGCGCAGCCAGACGTTGTGAATCTTCGACGCGTCATACATGATGCCCGACAGCCAGAATACCGCCGTAGTCAGCGACTTGATGAGATTGCCGTAGTCCTGGCTGAGAATCGACAGTGTGGCGTTGAATAAGGTAAAGGGAGTAAACAGCAGGAACTGACACGCCATGTAATAAATCAATTGCAAATAATACACCGTTGGCCAGTGCCGGTAGAAGCAGTAAATGACAATCACCACGCCAGTCAGCAGCATATTGACCAGCATTTTGGAAAGGCTGACAAAGGTGGGAATGGTGGATACCGGGAAGCGCATCTTGGTGACAAGGTAGCTGTATTTCTTGATGCAGCCCGTTCCCTGCGTAAGCAGTTCCGAGATGTAGAACCACGGAATAATGCCGCCGATGAGCCACAGAAAAAATTCATAGGTCACACCCTGATCGTTGGTGACAGGTTTGGAAGCCCGGATTCCCACCGAAAAGGCGAAGAAATACACGAAGATCGTGATCGACGGCTTGATGACCGTCCACAGCCAGCCAAGGCTTGCGCCGCGGTAGGTCTTGACGATGTCGGCCCGCGCCAGCTCGATGAGCTGCTTGCGGAACGCCATATGTTCCGAAATGAAGAGTTTCAAACTTTCCATAGACAACCTCTTTTTAGTTGGGAGTTGATAGTATTATACCATAAGGCAATGCAAAAATCAATATGCACGCCTGCCGTATTCGCCATTATGAATGATAAATGGAATGGAATATCGCCTCGGCGAGGGGCAGGTCGCTGGGATGCGTGATTTTGATGTTGGACGGACTGCCCTCCGAAATGGCCACTTTGTGTCCGCGCAGACGCAATACGGCGGAAGCGTCCGTGACACGGCGCTTTTCCTCAGCAGTGAGAGAACACAGCATCTCACAAAATGCTTTCATACGGAAGGTCTGCGGGGTCTGCACGCTGTAAAGCGTTGCCCTGTCGGGAACGCTGTCAATAACAGAACCGTCTGCCGATACACAGATGGTGTCCACGCTGGGAATGGCCACCGTCGCGCCGCCATATTGTCTGGCGGCCTGAATGCTCGACAGAATCATCTGGTGCGTGACGAAGGGGCGCACGCAGTCGTGCGTAATGAGTATGTCATCATCTTCGATGGGAGCGAGGCTTGCAAAGAATGTGCAGGCGTTCTCCAGCGAGCCGGTGCGGTCCGCGCCACCTTCGGCAACGTCGGCTTTGCCGTGAAGGTCGGAATATTCGGCAAGCAGTTTTTGGGTGTATTTGATGTATGCTGCCGGAACGCAGACCACAATACGATCAATACACTCACAGGTGGCAAATTGCCGCACGGTGTGAATCAGAATGGGCGTGCCATTGATGGGCAGAAATTGCTTGGGCAGGTCGCCGCCCATGCGTGTACCCTGACCGCCCGCAAGAATCGCCGCGTAATTCATCAGAGCTTTCCCTCCCGCCGCAAGTAGTCATAAAAGGCTTCGCAGCCCTCCAGAATGTCGTCGTAAGCCTGCTGGAAGTCACGGGTGTACCACGGGTCGGAGATGTCGCGGGGATTGTCCGAAAAATCGAGCAGCCGCCGGATTTTGCCTTCCGGATCACCGTTCGTGACGCGATCGAGCGAGCGGACGTTGCGTCTCTCCATACAGAGTATGTAGTCGTAGTGTTGATAATCGGCAGGACTGAACTTTACGGCCCGCTTGCCCGCGCAGGAAATGCCATGCTGCGCGAGCATCTGCGCGGCGGGCGCATAGACCGCGTTGCCCTCCTCTTCGCTGCTGGTGGCGCATGAAGCAATCTCAAACGACCCGCCGCGCCGTTTCACCATATCTTTCAAAATAAACTCCGCCATGGGCGAGCGGCAGATATTGCCCAGACAGACAAACATCACCTTTATCATATGGCTGTCCACCGTCCCTATTGAAAATTTAACGTGTCAGTCTACCTAATAGTTTACCATAGAAACAGGGATTGTCAACCAATAATTGCCCCGCGTATCCGCAAAAATTTGCAAATCATGGCGGGAAATGATTGACAAGGCGTTGTGGAAATGGTATAATTATTACGATATTTGATATATCGACACACGACACAATTTTAGGAGCCTGCTGACGTATCTCGGCGTGTGCGTACTGCGCCGTCAGATTTTTCGTCAGATGTAGTGAAATTGCTGTCGCCATACTGTCGTATTGCAAGGCAATTTTCGCGAAATATGACGGAAAAGATGCAAGCAGGACGTGCGCGAAGAGATGCGTCAGCAGGCTCTAAGGTTAGCCGTTGGGATTCCGTGATGCGAGATGAGGGAGAGGATATCACTCCTGACTACTCACTCCTAACGACTAACGAATCTGAAAGGGGTATGCAAAAAATGTTCAAGTCACTTTATCGGATGCAGCAGCATCCGGACAGGCAGCTGGGAGAGGCCGTACTCAACTGGAAGGGCGCATTGGTCATGCTGCTGATTTTCATTAGCGAGCAGTTTATTTCCGTCGGTGTGCAGATTATGATTCAGTTGCTCAATACCAACTTCGGCACCAATATGGACATGGTGGAGCTGAATCTTTTTACCGAACTGGCCACACTGTCGCTGATGGTCTTTTTCTTCGGACGGTTTTTCTGGGTTAACCTGCGCAATTTCTTCAAGGAGTTCAAAGCGGTTTACATTGTGGCTCCACTGCTTTGCTACATCGGCTGCTATGTCTTGGAAGTCATCGTCAATATGGTTCTCATGATGATTCGCGGCAGTGCGGAGCAGTCCAGCAACAACGAGCTTGTCATTGATATGCTGGGGCAGAAACCGCTGATGATGGCGTTCATGACGGTAGTGCTGGCTCCCATTGTGGAAGAGGCGATTTTCCGCGCGGCGCTGGCGCGTCCCCTGACTTCTAAGCGGAATTACTTCGTCAAGGCGTTGGGCTACATCATTTCCATTTTACTCTTCGCGCTGATGCACGTCTATCAGTATGCCTTCTTCCTGTATGACGAAATGGGTTCGGTTGTGGGGCTGACCTTTAATGCCGACGAATTTCTGTCCATTCTGATTTATATCCCGATGGCGCTGGGATTTGTGATCTGCGCCGATATCTGCAAGAATTATTGGGGCTCCGTTCTTTGTCACATGCTCAACAACGGCGTCTCTGTGGGATTAATGCTGCTGCTCATGCTGCTCAAGGATTATCTGGTCTGATGTCCGTCATGGCAATCATTGATACGAAAGGCCTGAACGCTGGGAATTTTTCCAAGCGTTCAGGCCTTTTTTTGCTCTAATGATTGAAGAAATATTCGGCGATTTCCGCGCACACTTTGAAGGTGCCGTAGCTGTCATAGGCGTTGGAAGCACCGGTGGTGATGACGACGACGCCGTTTTTCGTGTCGGGATTGTAACCCATGAAGGAGAGCGTACCATAAGCCGTGCCGAGGTGGTAATAGAGCTTCTTCTGCCCGTAGATATTGGTCTGGTAGCGCAGCGGCAGGCACTGCTTGAAACTGTGACCGCGGGAGTAGCCGTCGGCGCAGGGGGTTTCCATGGTGGAGACCGACTGCTTGGAGAGATAGCGCGTACCTTCATACACACCGTCGTTGGCGAGAATGGCGGTCAGCTTAGCCATGTCCTTGGCGCTGATGGTCAGACCGCCCGCGAAGTAGGCGGTATTGCCGTCGACCGACTTGCCCTTGAATTGCTTGGCGGAAGAGACGCTTCTGGCCAGACTGTTGCTGGGGTAGTAGAGCGCGGCCAGCTTGCCGGTATTTTGCAGATTGCCTGACGTGAAGGAAGCGTCGATGTCCAGCGGCGCGAAGAAATTCTCATTCGCATAGCTGTTGAGCGTCTGATTGGCGGCGACTTCCAATGTGGAGCCTGCCATACCGAGGCCGTAATTGTTGTACATCCAAGAGTTGGACGAGCGATAGCTGGCGGAGGAACGGAGCTGGCTGGCCGTGCCCGACTTGGAGCCGGAATAAGCGTTGTCTCTCAAGTAGGATGTGTGGGACAGCAGCTGACGCAGCGTCGTCTTTTTGTAAGGGGAGGTGTTCCAATAGGTGCCGATGTTTTCATCCAAGCTCACAAGGCCGTCCTCCTGCATTTTCATGGCGTTCATGCCGACAACGACCTTGGAGATGGAGGCGATGCGGATTTTATGGTCGGAGTTCATCGGAATGGAACCTTTGACGGCGTAGCCGTAATTACAGGTGGAGGTGACCTGTCCGTTTTTGATGACGGCAACCTGCACACCTACCGCGCCGTACTTCTTGGCAATCTTGTCCACGGTCTGTTTGGCAGTGGCAGGCGCTGCCGAGATGGTGCTGTCGGAGAGCTGGGAATCCGTTTTTGCAATCCACGCAGTTTTCTCTGGCGTATACTGGACTTTGTACCAGATATTCTTTTTAGCGGTGGTATAGCTTTCTATGTAGGGATATGTTTTGCCGTATTCCGCCGTACCCGCCGGTGGGGCGGAGTGACCGGGTGTGATATGTGCGGTGGCAAAGTGTGAAGTTACCTTCACATATTTGTTGGATTGAGGCTTTGTCGTTGTAGTAGTGGTTTTAGCGGTGGTGGTCTTTTGTGCGGCGGAAGTGGTGGTTTTGGCGGTGGTAGTCTTCTCCACAGTGGATGTGGTGGTTTGTGCCGTGGTTGTGATGGAAGTGGCCGACGCAGTGGTTTTGGCAGAAGTGGTTGTTGTCGTCTCAGCCGCTTCAGAAGGATTTACGGTAATCAGCTTGCTGTATTTGCTGGTAATCCACCCCGCGCGGGTTTGGGAAAATTGCAGCTTGTACCAAACCACGCCGCCGGTGGTTTTGACGCTGTCAAGATAGAGGTATGTATCGCCTTTTTGGGCCACGCCGAGCTTCTGATAGCCCGCACCGGCGCCGGTGCGCACGTTGACAGTGGCGCCGGTAATTTCCACCTTTTTGACGGAAACGGGAGCTGCGGCGGACTTGGCGTATTTGGCGGTGATCCAGCCGGAGCGTCCGTCCGAAAAACGGATTTGATACCACTTTTGTCCGGAACGGTCTTTTTTCTCGCCGATACAGGTGTATGTTTCGCCCTGATGTACTTTGCCCACAACCGCATAAGCGGTGCCAGCGTCACTGCGGATATTGACGGTGCTGCCTGTCACCTGTACCTGTCCGGCAGCCGCAGATACAGGCACCGTGACGTTGATGAGCAGGGCAATGACAACTGCCGCCGCGGCCAGCGTAGCTGACACTTTCATGACGCCCTTTTTGCGGAGGTGCTTGCGGTCAATGAAGGAGTCCAGCTTGACCTTTTGGATTTTTTCCTTTCCTTTATGTCTTTGCATCAGTTTCACTCCGTTCTTCACTGAGATGAATTTTGCAATTGGTTGCATAGCGTGTATCATTATTATAGCTTCTTTTTGCTCAAATGGCAACAGTTTTTTGCGAAGAAAGTCGGTTTTGAAAAAAGTTGACAAAATCGAAAAGTGTGGGCGGCGAATTGCTGTTTTTTTATATCCACACAATCAGACAGCAGCGCACACCGTACCAAATTTGATATGATGTGCGCCGCTTTGTGTGATGTGAAATTTTACTCGGACATACACGCCAGGATCAAGTCTCTGAGCTGCTCCACGCCTTCGCCGGTTTCGGCCGAAAAGGGCAGCATATGCTCAAAATCTACGTCCAGCTCGTCCGGAAAGGCCGCGAGGCGTGCTTTGCGCTCCGTCGGTTTGAGTTTGTCGATCTTGGTCAGAACGATTACCATCGGAAATTCCCCTTCAATGAGAAAGTTGAGCATGGTGAGATCGTCTTTGGACGGTGCGTGACGGGAATCCAGAAGTAGTACCACCAGCCGCAGGTCGCGCTCCTGGGAGAAATAACCGTCGATCAGTTTCGCCCAGCGCTGCTTTTCACTCGCGCTGACCTTGGCAAAGCCGTAGCCTGGCAGATCGGCCAGACGCGCTCCGTCGAGATTGTAGAAATTGATGGTGGCGGTTTTGCCCGGCTTGGAACTGACGCGAGCCAGGCTCTTGCGGTTGAGCAGCTTGTTAATGAGTGAGGATTTGCCCACATTCGACCGTCCGGCGAAAACCACCTCCGGCATATCGCTGACCGGAAGCTGTGCGGACGTACCCGCCGCCATCTCGAAAATTGCGTTTTCAAGCTTCATCCTGCGTTACCTCATTCTGTTCAGATGGCGGTTGCTCCTGAGAAGTCCCCTTTTTTGCGCTGACGGGCTTTGGTCTGAACGGCTTGGGGAAGGCGGCTGCGAAGACTTCATCAATCATTTTGACCGGGATAAAGTGAATGCCGTCCTTTACCGCGTCGCTAAATTCCTCGATGTCGGGCTGATTGGCGGCGGGGATGATGACCGTCTTGATGCCGGCGCGCAGTGCCGCCATGCTCTTTTCGCGCAGGCCGCCGATGGCCAGCACGCGTCCGCCCAGCGTAATTTCACCTGTCATGGCCACGTCGCCGCGCACTGGCGTATCAGTGAGGGCCGATACGATGGCTGTCGCCATGGTAATGCCTGCCGAGGGGCCGTCCTTGGGTACCGCGCCTTCCGGCACGTGAATGTGAATATCTTTCGTTTTGTAGTATTCCTCGTCAATGCCCAGCTCCGCGGCGCGGCGGCGGATACAGCTCATGGCGGCCTTGGCGGATTCCTGCATGACGTTGCCCAGCCAGCCGGTCAGCTCGATTTTACCGCCGCCCTCCATCACCGCGACTTCGATTTCCAGCATTTCGCCGCCGACCGACGTCCAGGCAAGACCGTTGGCCATGCCGGAAATCAGGTGGTTGGGCAGCGCGTCGTGCTTGAACCGGGCCTGTCCCATGTAGCTTTCGAGATTGCGGGCTGTGATGGAAATTTTCTCCGTCTCGCCCGAGACCAGTTTTTTGGCGCACTTGCGGCAAAGCGAGGCGATCTCGCGCTCGAGACTGCGCACGCCGGCCTCACGGGTGTAGTTGTCAATCAGCTTGGCAATGGCTGTATCGGAAATTTTGGTGTTTTTTGGCGAAAGACCGTTGCGCTCGAGCTGCTTGGGGACTAAGTATTTGCGGGCGATCATCGCCTTCTCCTCATGCGTGTAGCTTGGCAGTTCGATGACCTCCATGCGGTCGTAAAGGGGAGAGGGGATTTCGCCGATATTGTTGGCGGTAGTGATGAAGAGCACTTCGCTCAGGTCGAGCGGAATATCGAGAAAATGATCGGCGAAGGCCTTGTTCTGTTCGGGGTCGAGTACCTCCAGCAGCGCGGAGGTGGGGTCTCCCTTGTAGTCGCTGGCGAGCTTGTCGATCTCATCGAGCAGAATCAGGGGATTCATGCAGCCGGATTTGATAATGGCGTCCACGATGCGCCCCGGCATGGAGCCAAGGTAGGTTCTGCGGTGGCCGCGGATTTCCGCTTCGTCCCGCACGCCGCCCAGCGACACGCGGAAGTAGCGGCGTCCCATGGCTTCGGCGATGGAGCGGGCAATAGATGTCTTGCCCACGCCGGGAGGTCCGGCCAGACAGATGATCTGCCCCTTGATATCCGGCACCAGTGCGCGCACGGAAATCAGCTCCAGAATGCGCTCCTTGACCTTCTTCATGCCGTAATGGTCGTGGTCAAGCTGTTTCTCCACCGCGTTGACGTCAAGGTTGTCCACCGTTTTCACGCCCCACGGGATGGAAAGACACACGTCGAGATAGCCGCGAATCACTGCCGCTTCCTGCGAACCGAAGGGCATTTTAGCCAGCTTGGCGCACTCCTTTTCCAGCGAAGCTTTGATCTCGTCAGAAACGTCGAGATCGGCGATTTTCTGCTGATATTCCTCAGCCTCACTCTCAGGGGAATCGTCTTCGCCCAGTTCTTCGTTGATGACGCGCAGCTTTTCACGCAGGTAATATTCCCGCTGTGCCTCATTCATATTCTGAGAGACAACCCGCTCGATTTCTTCGCCCAGTTTGGCAAATTCCAGCTCGTTTTGCAGCGCACGGCAGAGCACCATGGCGCGCTGCTGATAGGAGAGACAGTTGAGAATCTCCTGCTTGGCCGTGTTGGCAAAGGGATAGATATAAGCGGCAGCATCCATTCTGGCGCCATAGTCCCTGCCACGGTGCTCCCGGAGAAAGCTCATGTCCATGGCCGCGCACCCGTCGGTGTGATTGATGCGGGGGATCAGATCTTTGAAAATACGGCTGTAAAGCGATTTTGTATTTTCGTCGTCTTCGTCTTCGATCTCCTCGGCGGGCGTGACTTCCGCCATGGCGTATTCCCCTGGCCGTTCGATGATTTCGCCATAGGCGCGGTACTCGCCCATTACGCGGACATGCAGGCTTTCTTCATCAGGGGGATTGATCATTTGAAGAATGGTCGCTACCACGCCCACCCGCTTGGTCATATTGGTGTCGCCGTCCAGGTTTTTGTCGTAGAAGATCATGAAAAGGCAGCGATCTTTTTGCGCCGCCCGGCGAATGGCCTGTATCATGCTGTGACCCGTGACGTCAAACTGGTGCGGACAGCCCGGGAAGAGCACCGCGTCGGGAATGACGATAATGGGCATTTGTTGTTTGCGTTCTGTATTGCTTGCGTTTGCCATATGGTTTCCAATTCTCCTGTGTGATGTGTGAATACTTTGTCAAAATTATTTACTATTATAAATCATATCCCGCATGAATACAACCTCTTTTTTGTTTTTTACGGTTAAAAAATTTACCGACGGTTTCTGATAAGGCAAAATATACAAAAAGAGAGAATGCAGGCCCGATTGATCGGGAAGGATACCTGTATTCTCTCTGTGATTGTTGTGGGAGTTATGCGTTCTGCCGGAACTCGGTCACGGTATCTGTCGCGGCATTTAACGCGATATCGGACGTATCACCGTACTCGATGGAGGGCTCACTTTCACCGTCAACGCATTCGCGGGTAATCAGCACCTTGGCGGCGCCTTCCTGGGAGGGAACCGCGAACATGATGGGAGTGAGAATCCCCTCAATCACGCCGCGCAGACCGCGGGCGCCGGTTTTCTGTTCCAGCGCTTTTTCGGCAATGCGGTTGAGCGCGTCGGGTGTGAAGGCCAGTTCCACGTCATCCATGAGGAAAAGTGCTTTGTACTGCTTGATAATGGCGTTCTTGGGCTCAGTCATGATGCGGACCAGCGAATCTCTGTCGAGTGCCTGCAAAGATGTCAGCACCGGCAGACGGCCCACCAGTTCGGGAATCAGTCCGAAGTGGACCAGGTCGTGCGGAATGCACTTGGAGATCAGCTCGCTGTAATCCGCGTCCTCCTTGGTACGGATTTCTGCGCCGAAACCCATGGCAGAATTGCCCACGCGCTTTTCGATAATCTTTTCGATGCCGTCAAACGCGCCGCCGCAGATAAAGAGGATATTGGTGGTGTCGATGGGAATGAACTCCTGCTGGGGGTGCTTTCTGCCGCCCTGCGGAGGCACATTGGCAACCGTTCCCTCCAGAATCTTGAGCAGTGCCTGCTGCACACCTTCACCGCTCACGTCGCGGGTTATAGAAGTATTTTCTGACTTGCGGGCGATTTTGTCGATCTCGTCGATATAGATGATGCCCCGCTGGGCGCGTTCGATGTCGAAATCCGCCGCCTGAATCAGACGCAGCAGGATATTTTCCACATCCTCGCCGACATAGCCGGCTTCAGTGAGCGTGGTCGCGTCGGCAATGGCAAAGGGAACATCCAGAATCTTGGCGAGCGACTGGGCGAGGAAGGTTTTGCCCACGCCGGTGGGGCCGAGCAGCAGAATATTGCTCTTTTGCAGTTCCACATCGTCCGGAATCCGGTTGCCGCCGATGCGCTTGTAGTGGTTATAAACTGCGACCGACAGTGCGATTTTGGCGTTGTCCTGCCCGATGACATAAGCGTCGAGATGCTGTTTGATCTCGGCCGGTTTCAGCAGGTGGAAGTCAACGTCGAGGTCGAGGTCATCATCGTCAAATGCGTCGATATCATAAAAGCCTTCCTGTTTCAGAATATGCACACAGGCAGACACACATTCGTTGCAGATATAGGCGCCCATCCCCTGCACCAATTTTACCCCTTGGCTTTCGGTCTTGAAACAGAAGGAACACCTCAGTTCTTCCTTGTTGTTCCTGTTATTAGGCATTGTATCACCAATCCTATCGTTTGTAGATGACGCGGTCGATCAGACCGTATTCCTTGGCTTCTTCAGCGGACATGTAGTTGTCGCGTTCGGTGTCGATGCAGATCTGGGAATACGGCTTGCCGGTGGCAGCCGCCAGCATTTCATTGAGCTTCTTTTTGGTCTTGAGAATCTGATTGGCCTGAATCTCGATGTCAGTGGCCTGACCCTGTGCGCCGCCAAGCGGCTGATGAATCATGATTTCACTGTTGGGCAGCGCGAGACGTTTGCCCTTGGCGCCTGCGGCAAGCAGAAACGCTCCCATGCTGGCGGCCATGCCCATGCAGATGGTGGAGACGTCGCACTTGATATAGTTCATGGTGTCATAGATGGCCAGACCGTCCTTGACGGCGCCGCCGGGACTGTTGATATAAAGGCAGATGTCCTTCTTGGGATCCTGACCTTCCAGATAGAGAAGCTGCGCCGTGACGAGACTGGCGGTGACGCTGTTGACCTCGTCGAACAGCATGATGATTCTGTCGTTGAGAAGGCGGGAATAGATGTCATAAGAACGCTCGCCTCTGCTGGTTTGTTCTACTACATAAGGTACCAGACTGCTCATAAATAATCTTCCTTTCCGCAATTATCATTTGTATATTGTGTATTGTATACTGTATGATTATCGGCGCATTGCAGCCGGAATATTCCGTTGCAACGCGCCGTTACATCTGTTTTAATTTATATTACCACACACATGCCGCGAAATTTGCCGCATGATGACGAGGTAACAAAAATATCGGAAAAATCTGCATTACTCCGCGTCAGCGGGCTGGGGAGCGACATAATTGGCGTTGTCACGCACCACGTCTACGGCCTTCTCCACGGCAACATCCAGCTTCAGACCGTCAACCGGCACAATTTCCTTCACCTGTGCCACGTCAATGCCGTAATTCTTGGCGAGCGTGTTGTATTCCTCCTCGGCCTCCTCATCAGAAACCGTGATGTTTTCCTGCTCGGCGATCTTCTCGAGCGCAAGACGGAGCTTGACCTGGTGAATGGCCTGATCTCTGAACTGGCCTCTGAGGGCTTCCATATCCAGACCGGTGTAGGTGAAGTAATCCTCAATATTCATACCTTGAGACTGGAGTCTGTAGGAGAAGTCGCGGATATTCTCGTCAACCTTCTTGTCATACATAACCTCGGGAATATCGGCGTCGATGAGGTCAATCAGCTGATCCATGAGCTTGTTGTCAGCCTCGTCCTTGGCTCTCTCTTCGGCCTTGCGGAGCAGGTCGGCTTTGAGATCATCCTTGTATTCGGCAAGGGTGTCAAATTCGCTGACGTCCTTGGCAAATTCGTCGTCCAGCGCGGGCAGCTCAGTCATCTTGATCTCGTGAATCTTGACCTTGAAGACAGCGGGCTTGCCTGCCAGCTCTTCGGCGTGGTACTCCTCAGGGAAGGTGACGTTGACGTCGAACTCTTCGCCGATGCTGTGACCGACCATACCGTCTTCAAAGCCGGGAATGAACTGACCGGAGCCGAGCTTGAGGCTGTAATTTTCGGCCTTGCCGCCCTCAAAGGCAACGCCGTCACAGAAGCCCTCGAAATCGAATACAACAGTGTCATCATTCTGAGCGGGTCTGTCATCCACGTTGATGGTTCTGCTGTTGCGCTGCTGCACGTTGGCAAGCTCCTTGTCAACGTTTTCGTCGGTGACAGCGGCTTCGGCCTTTTCGACCGTCAGACCCTTGTAACCCTCGATTTTCACTTCCGGCTTGGTCACAAACTTGGCCTTGAAAACGACCTCGCCCTCGATGGAAACAACCTCAACCGTGTTGACATCGACGACTTCCCCTCCGAACTCGGTGACGGTAGGATCAACGGTGTTGGAATAGACGGTCTCCAATGCGTCCTGCGTGAAAACAGGGCCGTACATCTTTTCAATGACATTCATGGGCGCCTTGCCCTTGCGGAATCCGGGCACGTTGTAACGGCTCACGTCGCGGCGGTAGACTCTCTTCTTTTCCGCCTGGAGATCTTCCACGCTTGCGGTAAACTCCACCTCATAGGTGTTGGCGTCAAGTTGTGTCTTATTCTTAATCATAGCAAATGTCCTCCTCATAATCATGGGAGCCGTCTGGCGGCAACCCTTCCATTATCTAACAATGATAATATGACCTACCAATTATAGCAAACCAAATTGCTTTTTTCAAGCATATTTTCGTAAAAACTGTGAAGGTTTTGTAACAATCCTTTTGTGCTAGTTTTCACCTAAGATTAATTGGGGATAAAAATTCACGTAATCGGCGGCGATCAGGCGCATTTCGATGCCCTCCCAATTGCCGATGAAGGCTTTTCTGCCCGCCGCGCCGTGCAGGTGACCGTAATAGCATTTTTTGATGTCGTACCGGTGCAGTACGTCCATGATCTCCTGACAGATATAGTCGCCATAGACGGGGGGATAGTGCAGAAAGACCAGCGGCTCCTTGCCAGTGGTCAGACCCGCCTGCAAGGAGGCTTCCAGCCGTCCCACCTCGCGCAGCAGCACAGTCTGTTCGTCGGCGGGGCAGTCGTATGACCATCCGCGGGTGCCGCAGATGACATAGTCGCCGTATATGTAGGCGTTGTTAAATAGGATACACATATCGTCAAAGCCGTTTTGCATGAGCCAGTTGTCCATCTTGGTTTTGGTGGACCACCAATAGTCGTGATTACCCTTCATAATGATTTTTTTGCCAGGCAACTCATGCAGATAGTTGAAATCCGACAGCGTTTCGGTGAGCTTCATGGCCCATGAAATATCGCCCGCTAGCACGACGGTATCCTCCGGTTTAACGATGGCGAGCCAGTTGTCGTGAATGCGCTGCTCGTAATGTTCCCACCCGTAGAAGCGATCCATTTTTTTGTCCTCGCCGATAGATAGATGCGTATCGGCCAACGCAAAGAGAGCCAAGGGAATCACCTCCCGAAATGTTGTAGTATGAATCAGTTTGGCGGAATAATCCGCGCCGTACCCGGACAGAATAGGAACAGGACAGGAAACTGTCCGCCTATCAAAATAAACGGAGTGATCTGGATATGTCTCTTCAGCAGAGTACCGCAAGCCCGGAATTTTCCCAGCGCGTCAATCACATCAAGTGTGACGTGACCAACTGCACCTATCACGCGGAAAACGACACCTGCCACGCCGATACGGTGCATGTCAAGCCCTGTACCGGCGCCTCTTCCTGCACCAGCGAGAAGGATACCGCCTGCGAGACCTTCCGCAAGAAATTCTGACGGCAAAGCAGAATCTGACAACCGTATGATGAATTGTGCCCCGACAGTGACATTTGCTCGCTGACGAGGCACAATTTGTTTTAGGAATACGCTGAATAAAGGCGCAGCCGTCGATTCCGCGCCGCGAGGATACGCGTTTGAGCGGTGCGAGAATCGACTTATTCAGCGTTTCCTTTAGATAGAGAGCATATCGAGTACGGTTTCGCGCATGGTGGCACCTTCACAGACGCGGTCGAAGCGGACGGCCTTGCCTTTCAAACCGGCGAGCGGTGCGGGCGTGGGAACACCGGAAACATCGTGGAGCGCGTCGAGCATGGCAAATTCGTCACTGCCCACTTTATCCGCCGCGATGGCGCCGAGTACGGCAGGGGCGAATTTATAGGGGCTGGCGGTGGAAGCGATGATGGTGGGAACGTCGCTGCCGTATTCTTTTGCGTACTGTTCATAGACATTGAGTGCCACGGCGGTATGCGTATCGGCGAGGTAATGCTGCGCGGTGAAGACCTCGTTGATGGTGGCCTGCGTGGCAGCGTCGTCGCAGCAGCCTGCCCAGAAGAGTTCCTTGATCTTTGCTTTTACATCTTCATCAACTTCATAACGGCCGGTGGCGGCGAGACTGTCCATCCAGCCCTTGACCTTCGCGCTGTCGCAGCCGGAAAGGTCATAGATGAGGCGTTCAAGGTTGCTGGAAATGAGAATGTCCATCGAGGGGGAGATGGTGGTGTGGAAGGGTCTGTTTCTGTCGTACACGCCGGTATTGATGAAGTCGGTCAGGACGTTGTTGGCGTTGGAAGCGCAGATGAGCTTGTTGATGGAAAGTCCCATCTTCTTGGCGTAGTAGGCGGCCAGAATGTTGCCGAAGTTGCCGGTGGGCACAACGACATTGACCTTGTCGCCCTGATTCTTGATGACGCCCTTGTTCATCAGATCGGCATAGGCCGAGATGTAGTAGACAATCTGCGGCGCGAGACGGCCCCAGTTGATGGAATTTGCGGAGGAGAAAGCCATGTTGTGCTGTGCCAGCTCTGCGGCGATTTCGGGATTGGTGAAGATTTGTTTTACGCCCGTCTGCGCGTCGTCGAAGTTACCCTTGATGGCACACACCCCGACATTGCCGCCCTCCTGCGTGACCATCTGGGTCTTCTGAATGGCGCTAACGCCCTCCACGGGATAGAAGACAATGATTCTGGTGCCGGGCACATCTTTAAAGCCTTCGAGCGCGGCCTTGCCTGTGTCACCGGAGGTGGCCACGAGAATGACGATTTCCTTGCCGTCGCAGGTCTTTTTGACCGAGCGGGTGAGCAGGTGGGGCAGGAGCTGGAGCGCCATATCCTTGAAGGCACAGGTCGGGCCGTGCCACAGCTCCAGCACGAAGCGGTTCTCCGCGATATCGACCACGGGTGCCACGTCAGTGCCGCCGAATTTGTCGGTATACGCGCCGCTGACGCACTCGCGCAGCTCGTCGGCGGTGAAGTCGGTGAGGTATTTGCCGAGGATGTTCACGGCTCTGTCGCGGTAATCCATCTTGGACGCGGCGAGCAGCTCGTCATAGGAAAAGGAAGGGATTTCTTCCGGAACATACAGGCCGCCGTCGGGGGAAATGCCCGTGGCAATGGCCTGCGCCGCCGAAACCTTCACGGAGTTGTCTCTTGTGCTGGTGTAATTCATAAACAATGACCTCGATTCCATCTGTCTGTCAATTTTTGTTAGGTAAAGTAGATTGTAAAAAGTTTAACAGATTTGAATCCCGATGTCAACGGCATACCAAATAATTTATCACATGGCACAAAAATTTCGGATTTCAGCGCGGCGGTTTGGATTTTTTATGATTTAAGATTCAGCCATAAGGCGGGGCGGACGGCGATGTCGCTGTCGCCCACAGGACTGCCGTAGCCGTTGACGCCGCCGATGTAGTGGACATTGGCGGCATAGCTTGCCGAACCGCCGGGGGAACGCAGCCACCACGCCGATGCGCTCTTGCCCTTCTGACCAAGTGTTTTTTCCCGCACGGCATACGGGGAGGCATAGACCTTGCGGTCGATATCGAATGTGAAATACTGCTCCAGTTCTTCCAAGCTCAGCGCGAAAATTTTGTCCTGTGTGGCATTGCCGCCCTTGGTGTCGTACTTAGCGTTGTCTGCGTTGGGCAGATGCACCGGCAGAATGGCCGCCTTTTCCTCATCGGTAAAGGCGCTGTCGAGAAATGCGCCGTTGAGCCAGCCGCGCAGGGAAGAGGTTTCCCATGTCACGTCGGCGAACTGCCCGTGATAGGCCATGCACTTGATCATCTTGTCCGTGATGAGCAGTGCCTTTCCGTCGCGCACCGCCAGCACCAGCCAGCGCAGCGGCATGACCTCGCCGCCGGTGCCTTGAGGATACTGTCCAAATACGATTTTTTCACCGATAGTTGCCTGCCTTGCCATAGTGTTTCACTCCTGTTTTCATAAGATAGGGATTTCCTTTATTATACGGCATAACAAGTGTTTTTTCAACCGGAATTTCACGCCTGACAAGCAAAATTTCCTTATTTTTTCCACTTTAACTGCTCAACATCGGCAAAAAATCCATTTGCAAATTTCTTGCGTGGGTGATACAATAAAGTCAAACAGAATTTGTGACAAAGTGTGTGGCTCGAAAGCGTAAATCCGACTTTTTGAGCCACACACTTTTTGTGTTTACAGGAGGTTTTTTATCGTTATGAGCAAGAAACACAAGAAGCATTCCGTTGCAAAATCCAAGCCGAAACGCGCACCGCAAAAGGAAAAGAAAAACGCGTTTCTCGAGACACAGCCAGTCGGCGTGCTGATGCGCAAATACGCAGTACCCTGCATTATCTCACTGCTGGTAGCCGCGCTTTACAACATCGTTGATCAGATTTTCATTGCCAACGCCAGCTATCTCGGCTCCTACGGCAACGCCGCCAATACGGTGGTTTTCCCGCTGACGGTGGTCGCGCTGGCCATTGCCGTGATGATCGGGGACGGCTGCTGTGCGTTCGTGAGTATCTGTCTGGGCGCCAAGCAGAACGACAACGCTCACCGCAGCATTGGCAATGCGATTGTGCTGTGTGTGGCGTCGAGTGTCGTGCTGACAGCGATTTATCTGATTTTTCAGAATCCGATTCTCACGATGTTCGGCGGCCGGGTCAATGCCGAGACCTTCGCGCAGTCCAAGGAGTATTTTCTATGGATTTCATTGGGGATTCCCTTTTATATGTTCGGACAGGCGATGAATCCCATCATTCGTTCCGATGGCAGCCCGAAATTTGCCATGATCTCGACGCTGGCGGGCGCGGCAGTCAATATCGTGCTGGACCCGGTTTTCATTTTCGGCTGCAAATGGGGCATGATGGGCGCGGCGGTCGCCACTGTGATGGGACAGATTCTCACGGCGGTGCTGGCGGTGTGGTATCTTTGCCACATGAAGGCCGTCCGATTGAAACGGGACAGCTTTGTGTGGCATGGCGCGCTGGTCAGAAAATTCCTCTCGCTGGGTATTTGCAGCTTTCTCTCGCAGATTTCGCTGGTGGCGGCGATGGCAGCCATCAACAATATGCTGCGTCAATACGGCGCGGCTGACCCTGTTTTCGGGCAGGCGCAGTATGCGCAGATTCCCATGGCGGTGGTGGGCATCGTCATGAAGTTCTTCCAGATCGTCATCTCGATTTCGGTCGGTCTGGCGGCGGGTTGTATTCCGATTGTGGGTTACAATATCGGCGCCGGACGCAAGGACAGAGCTAAGGAGCTTTTCACTAAGCTGCTGCTGGCACAGGCAGCGGTCGGTGCGGTCGCGCTGCTGATTGTGGAACTGCTTCCCAAGCAGCTCATCGGCATCTTCGGCGCGGCCAACGAGAGCATTTATTACACCCAATTCGCGGTGAAGTCCTTCCGGATTTACCTGTGTATGATGATCTTTGCCTGTGTCAACAAGGGCACTTTTATCTATCTGCAATCGCTGGGCAAGGCGGTCACATCTACGCTGCTGTCGATGGTGCGTGAGATTGTGTTTGGCGTGGGATTTGCGCTGCTGCTGCCGGTGTTCTTCGGACTGAACGGCGTGTTGTACTCCATGCCGGTATCGGATATCCTCACCTTCATGATTTCGGCGGTTGTCATTTGGTACACCTACCGGGAACTCAGTGACAAGACCAAGCTGCCGCAGGCGTGAGCCGGACGGTGCTGACAAGAGAAGAAACGATAACCCGCCGGGTCGCGTGATATTTTTCGCGACTTGGCGGGTGATTTCTTTTGGCTTTTCTCTTGCAATATGGCATATTTTGCGGTATAATAAAAGTGAAGACGGAAGGAGTGATTCCCGATGAATGCAGACCGGCCGATTGTCAAGCTCAAACTGGATGTGATTTTCAAAAGGGTATTTGGCAATGAGAACAATAAAGACATTATTGCGGCGTTTCTTTCGGCGCTGCTGGAAATTCCACGGGAGAGCATCGAAGAAATTTACATTAACAATGTAGAACTCGCACCGGAATATTTTGACCAGAAATTCAGCCGCCTCGATCTCAGGATGGAGGTGGACGGCAGAATCGTCAATGTGGAAATGCAGGTCAACCGCGAAGACAATTTTCAGGAACGCACACTTTTCTATTGGGCGAAAATGTATGGAGAAGAACTCAAAACGGGAGAAGAATACGGATTGCTCAAACCAACCGTGTGTATCAATATCGTCAATTTTGATTTATTTGACTGTGAAGATTATCATTCTCATTTCAAAGTGATGGAGAAAGAGCGGCATGAGGTGCTGTCGGATAAATTCGCCATTCATTTTTTTGAATTGAAAAAGATAGACAATGTGAAGAAAAATCAGGCTATGGAAGACTGGCTTCATCTGATTAACGCCGAAACGGAGGGAGATTTAATGGAAATTCAGAAGACAACAGCCATTCCCGAAGTAAAGAATACCATCGTCATGCTGCGTCAGCTCAGCGCGGATGAGAAGGTGCGCCAAGAGGCTTACTACCGCGAGAAGCGTCTGCACGACGAAGCCTCCGCACTGGGCACCGCAAGGCGTGAAGGTCTGGCCGAAGGTATGGAAAAAGGCAGAGCCGAGGGTAGAGCCCAGGGTAGAGCCGAGGGTAGAGCCGAGGGCATGATGGAGGCACGGCAGGCTTTTGCAGTGAGAATGCGCGAGATGGGTATGGACGAAGTGCAGATTCGTGAGCTGCTCGGCGAGTAAGTTTTTCAAATCAGGATAACGCAGAATCCCCTCTCTTTGGCAGCAGTGAGTTGTGCTGACGAAGGGAGGGGATTTCTGTTTATTCGTCCGGGGTAGCAGATTTCCTTGCAATCTTGATTTCTCCGTGTTTGGCTTCGTACTGCTCGATACAATCGCGTATCAGAATCAATATCTGGCTGTTGGCCGAGCGTCCTTCATAGTCGGCTACCACGTGTAATTTATGCAGCATCTTGCTGTCTATGCGTATGGATAAACTTTTATTAGCCATCATTGTTCCCCATTTCTTGATTGTGGAATAAATATGGCTTTATTTTATGTTTATTTTCTGTTACAATGTTTATATTGGATATAAAACATATCTGAAATATATCTGTTTCTTTACAGCTCTGTCTGCGACACCCGCTTCGGTGCCCGGTCGGCGGGCAGCAGGAGCGCATGGGTGAATTTTTCCGCGCCGGTGGACGAGATGTCGCCGCCGATGACCTTGCCGTCGGCAATCAGCAGCGTGGCCTTGACGTTGCGAGGAATACCGGGGTAATTTTTGACAGAGTAGACCCACTTTTTGGCCTTGGCGCCCCGGTATTTGTCCAGGTCAAAGCCCAGCGGCTTTTGCAGGTCGTTGTATTCCTGAAACGTCTCGTCAAATACGGCGGGAATGATGATGTCACGCGCTTCGAGCGGATCGTCGTCGATTTCCCAGCCGAACTGTGCGAGAAAATTGACGCGGTCTGTGCCGGTACGGGCATTGATCAGAAATTGTCCCACGGAGGTGGTGGCGTTGGCGGAAGTGTTTTGCGTGCCGCTTTTGGGCGAGAAAATATACCACAGCGTCGCGGCAAAGCACAGCAGACCGATGACCAGAATTACCAGCTCCGCTTTTGAGGTCTTAAAGGTTTTGATAAACATATGGATTCCTCCCGATGACATTTTTTTGACGGTCGGTAAAATATACGTCAGGAGGGGGGAAATCTTGCTTGTCCTTCTGAGAAAATGCCAAAAAAGCTGTCAGACGGCTCCGTTGCCGTTGACAGCTTGAGATTGGTATTACAGATTTGCCAGCTCTATGATGATATCGGCACATCTGCCGTAGTCGATCGTGGCGGTGTTGAGCATGATGTCGTAATTGGTGGCGGCGCTCCACTTGTTGTCGGTGAAGAACTGGTAGTAATTGCGACGCTGTTTGTCCTTGCGCTGGATAAAGACCTCCG
The DNA here is from genome assembly GCA_946184295.1 of uncultured Clostridia bacterium. Lineage (GTDB taxonomy): Bacteria > Bacillota > Clostridia > Oscillospirales > Acutalibacteraceae > RUG762. Next base: position 51,152 of record CAMHEZ010000006.1, read on the forward strand.
CCTTGCTGTGGGAGACGTCCTCCAGCGAGACGGTGCGTTCAATGCGGTTTTCCATTGACGAGGAATAGATGAAGGTGCGCAGAATCGGTCGGACGTCACTGAGAATGACGTCAGCGCAGCGACCCATGAAGATGCCGCCATCATGCTCCTTGCAGAGACGGCGCATAGCTTCCGAGACCGCGAAATACGTGCGGTAGATGGCAGATTGTTCGTAATCGCCGGTGGTGGAAAACATCGACAGATTGTAAATCAGACTGCCGACATAATTTTCGTCGTAGTTGCGCAACAGTCCCACATCAACGCCGAAGTCCTCCGCCGCCTTGAGAATGATTTCGTTGTCAAAAAACGGCACGCCTGTTTTCTGAGAGAGCTGCATAGCAACTTCCCGTCCGCCGCTGCCGAAGGTTCGGTCGATTGTAATGGTTTTCAATGTTGTCATTCCTCCTTTTTGAATGTGCCAATTGCTATGTTGATTATACTATATTTCTGACGAATTTGCAAGATTTTTTATTAATTTTTCATAAAACACTTTTCTTTACTGATAGCAATGCGGGCAAATTTTCACAAGCACTTGAAAAGATTAGACAGATATGCCAAAAACATGTGATAAAAAATATAATTTTTAGTGAAGGAAATGTGATTTCGATGAGTTTTTACACAAAAAATGCGTTTCATAATGATCGGTAATGATAATTATTTGTCAATTGGTTACAAAATCGTTTCAACGGAATAGGCAATTCGTTACAAAGATTACACAATGATTACAATTTCATGCCCAATTTATGATGGATTCTTCCCATTGATTTTGAACAAAAGTTGTTATATAATGTTTACCTAATCGGAAAATTCCGATGATGAGAAATCTATCAATTGACAAAAAAGACGGAAGGTGTTTGGTACAATGCACTTGGCAAACAAAATCGGCGGACGTACAACGGCATTCTTTGAGAAGATCAAGAAATCGACGGCTGTTTTACTGGTCATGCTCATGCTGGTGGCAGCGATTCCCCAAGGATACATATCGGCTCGCAGCGCCTCCACCAATGAAACCCTTGTTTTCAGATATCTGGTTGACGTGATGGGACTCAATACTGCGGCAGCCTGCGGTGTGCTGGCCAACATCGAGTATGAATCCAATTTCAATCCCACGAGAGTGGGGGACAACGGGACAAGCTACGGCATCTGCCAGTGGCACTACAGCCGCAAAACGAATCTCATGAAGTATTGCGAAACAAACGGATTGGATTACACGTCACTGGAAGGGCAGCTTTCGTTCCTGGACTATGAACTGAAAAAAAGCTACAAGGGCATCTACAATTATCTCAAGTCGGTTTCCAATGACGCGCAGGGCGCTTACAACGCGGGCTACTATTGGTGCTATCATTTTGAGATCCCGTTGAACTATGGCCGCGTGTCTGTTTTCAGAGGCAATCTCGCCAGGAATACCTATTGGCCGGCTTACCGCAACGGCGGCGCAGCGGCGCAGCCTGTCAGTATGGATCCCCGTGATTACAAGGTTTCCTTCAGCCGCGTGCTGAAATATACGGGCGGTAGTCTGATGAACGGCACCGATGTCAAGTATGTTCAGGTTTGTCTCAGACATCTCGGTTATCAGATCGACGTGGACGGCTATTACGGTTCCGGCACGTCTTCTGTCGTTAAAAAGTTCCAGAAGGATTCCGGACTGACCGCTGACGGTATTTGTGGCTCTTCTACGTGGAACGCATTGGTCAAGGCCGTCACCGTAGAGGGCGGTTCTCTCAGCATTACCACGCAGCCCACGGATTGCACCGCCAAGTTGGGCGGTACCGTCAGCTTCACAGTGAAAGCTGCGGGCGAGGGATTGACCTATCAGTGGCAGCTCAGCGACGACGCAGGGAAGACTTGGCGCGACAGCACCGTTAAGACTGCCAATTACGCCGCTACTTTGACCAAGGACAATATTGATCGCAAGGTGCGCTGCGTGGTCAAGGACAAGAACGGGAAGAAGGTAACTTCCGCGGCAGCTTCTATGAAGTTGCTGGATGCGGAGATCACTAAGCAGCCGGTCGATGCCGGTGCCGCGCTGGGCGAGACTGTCATCTTTAAGCTGACGGCAGTGGGCAGCAATCTGACCTACCAGTGGCAGCTCAGCGACGACGGTGGCAAGACATGGCGCAACAGCAGCGTCAAGACGTCCTATTACGCTGTTACCGTTACCGAGGAGAATGACGGCCGCTGTCTGCGTTGCATCGTCATTGACAAAAACGGCGGTCAGGTGATTTCGAATACCGTGACGATGAAGGCTACTTCCGGCGTCAAGCCCGCCAATACTACGCTGGCGATTACCTCTCAGCCTGTAAACTGCAACGCCAAGATCGGGGGCGAGGTCAGCTTCACCGTCAAGGCAAGCGGTACCGGCTTGACCTATCAGTGGCAGCTCAGCGATGACGCGGGCAAAACATGGCGCAGCAGCGCGGTGACGACAAACCGCTATGTTACAACCATGAGCGATGTCAAAAACGGTCGTTATGTGCGTTGTATTGTGACGGACAAGAACGGCAAAACCGTGACATCCAAGTCGGCCGTGATGAGAGCCGCGTAATCATAGCGACGCAGCGTGAGAAGCCATATTAAAAAAATGTCCGGGTTGATTCTCTATGCAATCAGCCCGGTTTTTTTGAATATTTTTTAATAAATGAAAAAAAGTCCTGCCGGGAAAGCCGCTAAATCGCGGATTATTGTTGACTTGACAGCAAAAAAATGCTATGATGGGATGGTTGGATAAACTCATATTTATGATGTTACAGGAGGTTATTGCTGTGAAAAAAGCAGGGAAGAAGTTTTGTTCGCTGGCGGCGCTGTGTTTTGCAGTGGCACTGACTTTTTCCTCCGCGGCGGTTCCCACGGGGACGGTCTGGGGAACAGAAGTCTATGCGGCGGCTCATTATGACAGTACACAAATGGAGGAATATGCCCGTGAAGTGGCGATTATCGTCAACCGTGAGCGCGAGAAACAGGGACTGGAACCTTTGAAATTCTCCGATCAGCTCAGCGAGGTGGCCAATCTGCGCTCCAATGAAATCCAGACGCTGTTTGCTCACACCCGTCCCGACGGTACAAGCTGCTTTACCGCGATGGACGAGGCAGGTATTGATTATTATTACGGGGGTGAGAATATTGCCTACGGGCAGAAAACGCCCGAGGCCGTGATGACGGCTTGGATGAATTCCCAAGGACATAAAGACAATATTCTCAGTGAGGAACCCAATTATCTCGGCGTGGGCGTCACGTATAACAACAACCGGTATTACTGGGTGCAGCTGTTTGCGTGGTCAAATAACCTTGACGGCGATGTGCCGGCAGATCCGGAGGCGGTTGTCAGGATTACCGGGCAGCCCGCCAATGTCATCGGCAAACTGGGCGATACGGTTTCCTTACACGTGACAGCAACAGGTTCGGGTCTGAGTTACCAGTGGATGCTGAGCGACGATCAGGGGCAGACCTGGCGCAACAGTTCCACCAAATCTGCGACCTATTCCGTCACACTCGGCGCCAATAACGACGGCCGCTGTGTACGCTGCATTGTCTCCGACCGCTACGGAAACCGGGTGCTTTCCGATGTGGCGTCGATGAAGATTGCTGTGGTGACGATTACCCGTCAACCGGCAGACGTCAGGACAGGTAACGGGACACAGGCGCATTTCATGGTGAAGGCCAGCGGCGAGGGGCTTGCGTATCAGTGGCAGCTCAGCGACGATCAGGGGGAAACATGGCGCAACAGCTCCGTGAAGACCGCCAATTATTACGTCACGCTCAGTGAGAAGAATAATGGTCGTTATGTGCGGTGCGTTGTCACCGACAAGTACGGCACCAGCGTTACATCTGATGCCGCCGAGATGCGCATTACGCCGGTCAGGATTACCGCACAGCCTGCCAACGTCACCGCAAGTATCGGCAAGCAGGTGACATTCTCGGTCAAGGCCAAGGGCGACGGCCTCGGCTATCAGTGGCAGCTCTCGGACGACCAGGGCAAGACGTGGCGCAGCAGCTCCACCAAGTCTACCGGTTATGTCACGACGCTGAGTGAAAAGAACGCAGGCCGTTATGTGCGCTGTATCGTCACCGATCAGTACGGCAATCAGGCTGTATCGGCTGCGGCATGGATGAAGCCGGTTGCCACAGCCATCACCACACAGCCCGTCAATGCGTCGGCAAGTCTCGGCGGGCAGGTTACATTCACTGTCGGAGCCGTGGGCGAGGGTCTCAGCTATCAGTGGCAGCTCTCGGACGATCAGGGCAAAACATGGCGCGGCAGTTCGGTGAAAACGGCACAGTATGTCACAACGCTCAGCGAAAAAAACAACGGCCGCTATGTGCGCTGCATTGTTACCGACAAGACTGGTAAACAGCTGGTTTCAAATGCAGCGGTGATGAAAGTGAAGTAGCGGTCAGGCGGATATGACTGTCAGCCGAGTGCAAGTCTGAAAAACAGAAGACGGCGCACACGCGTCCTCCCGTAAGGGAAAGGCGGTATGCGCCGTTTTTTTGGCTGTATGATTTTCGTGCGTTCAGCGGTACTACTTGGTCTTCATGATGGCGGCGTTGGATTTGACGGAGTTGCCGAACTTATCCGTGACAACGCAGCGGACGTAGCGACCTGTGTTCTTGCTGGTGACGGTGGGGGAATAGGTGGCGGACTTACAAGAAGTGTTGCGCCATGTCTTGCCCTGATCGTCGGAATACTGCCACAGATAGGTCAGTCCGCTGCCGGTGGCGGTCACTTTGAAGGTGACGCTGTTGCCGCTTTTGGCTTTGGCGTTGACCGGCTGCTTGGTGATTTTCAACGTCGTGAGTTTCATGATGGCGGCGTTGGATTTGACGGAGTTACCGAATTTATCCGTGACGATACAGCGGACATAGCGACCGTTATTGGAATCGGTAACAGTGGCTGTATAGGAAGCGTCGGTCGCCTTGCTGTTGCGCCATGTCTTGCCCTGATCGTCCGAGAGCTGCCACTGATAGGTCAGGCCGCTGCCCGTGGCGACAACCTTAAAGGTCGCCGTCGCGCCGTTTTTAACGGTACAGTTGGAGGGCTGTGTGGTGATTTTCAACGTCGTGAGCTTCATGATGGCGGCATTGGACTTCACGGAGTTGCCCTTCTTGTCAGTGACGATACAGCGGACGTAACGGCCGTTGTTGTCGCTGGTGACGGTGGCGGAATAGGTTGTGCCGGTCGCCTTGCTGCTGCGCCAGGTTTTGCCCTGATCGTCGGAAAGCTGCCACTGATAGGTCAGGCCGTCACCCTGCGCCTTGACCTTGAAGGTGGCTGTCGCGCCGTTCTTAAGAGTCTGATTGACGGGCTGCTGGGTGATGTACAGCGCGGCGATCTTCATGCTGGCGGCGTTGGAATAAACGGTGCTGCCGCTTAAATCGGTTACGGCACAGCGCACATAGCGGCCGTTGTTTTTGTCGCTGAGCGTGGCGGAATAGGTGTCTGTACGGGTGGAGCTGTTGCGCCAGGTCTTGCCCTGATTGTCGGAGAGCTGCCACTGATAGCTGAGGCCGCTGCCTTGCGCCTTGACCTTGAAGGTGACGGACATACCCGCGCCTGCCTTCACGCTGGTCGGCTGTGAAGTGATGGAAAGCGGCGTACTCTGCTTGCAGTTGTAATGAATGGTTACCCTTTTGATGTCGTCTGTGAATTTGGTCTTCCCTTGTTCCATCTCGAGTTCTACTCCATCATATTGGGTTTTGATTTTTGCCCAATCTTCTTTGGAACCCTCGTAGTAGATATCTTTGAGCGCGGCGCATTCATAGAACGCAAATTCACCGATCGAGGTGACGGATTTGGGAATGACAACGCTCTGAAGGTTTCTGCAATCGGAGAAAGCCAAAAGGCCGATGGATTTGATATTGTCGGGGATCACGATGCTGGTGATGGCGCAGCTGGTGTCATCATACCAACCCTTTCCTCCGATAAGATGGCCGAACATACCGTGCGGAATCTTTGAAACGGAAGTGGGAATCGTGAGGTTTTTCAGGTTTTTACAGCCGGAAAAGGCGAAATCACCGATGGAAGTGACCGTGTCGGGAATGGTGACTTTGGTCAGCTTCTCACAATCTTCAAATGCGCTATCGCCGATGGAGGTAACAGAGTCCGGAATCACAATCTCGGATAACGAACATTCATAAAACGCGCTATCGGCTAAGGTCTTGATTTTTCCGTTGAAGGTTACGGACTTGATCAGATTACAGTAGTCCCACCACGGTATTTGATAATAGTCGTCCCCATCGTCGTTCTTAACCGTCGGAAACGTCATGGCGCCGTTGCCGCTGATGGTCAGCACGCCTGTTTTGGCGTTGAGCGACCATGTCAGATTGCTGCCGCATTTTCCGGTTATGACGGGATTTTTGAGATTCAGGAAAGTGAGCCCGTTCTCATCCGCGTATGCCTCCGCCGTGGAACCTGCATAGCCGAGTACGGTAACACCAGAATCAAATGCGTAGTCGGAAATCTCACAGTCAGGATTTAAAATGGAAATTGTGCCGTAACCAAAGTAAGCATTATCGCCGATGGCGGAAACGCTGGCTTTGACTTCATAGTTCTCAATTCCCTCGGGGATAAAGAGCAGTTTGGTAAGAGCCTTGTTGAATACCGCGCCGTCCACACTTGCGTACTTGGGATCGTTTTTGGAGATGTTGACGGCCTTCAGCGATTCCAATACAGCAAACGCTTCGATATCATCCGGATCCAGCGATTTACCCATGGTAATGGTGTTCAGTGTCTCACAATCGTTAAACACGTAACCTTCCAGTGACGTCACGGAGCTGCCGATGGTCAGGTTTTTCAGATGCTTTAAGTTTTCAAAAGAACCATCTTCCAGGGTTTTGACGGAGGACGGAACGGTATAGAAGACGTCAGTCTTGCCGCTGGGATAAGAAATCAGTTTACTCATTGCTTTGTTGAATAAAACGCCGTCCTTGGAAGCGTACACCTGATTGCCACTGTCCACGGAAAAGCCTGTGAATTTGTCACAATTTTGGAAAGCATCGGGAGAGATAAAAGTGACTGAAGAAGGAATTTTCACGGATGTCAGTGAATGGCATTCCTCAAAGGCGTAATCGTCAATACTGGTCACGCCTTTGGTAATTGTCACGTCGGTCAGACTCGTGCATTCGCAGAACGCATAGCAATCCAAAGAGGCAACCTGCCGGGGGATGGTGACGCGCTTCAATGACTTGCAACCGTAAAATGCATACTCATCGATTTTCTTCAGACTGTCGGGAAGCGTGATCTCAGCCAGATTGGTGCAACCGGCAAACGCAGAATCACCGATGGAGACAGTGGCGGAGGAAAGTGTCACTTTTTTCACACCGGAGCCTTCGAAGGCATAGTCGGGAATGGCGGTGACGGTTTTGGGCAGCGTAATGCTCGTTAGTTTCTCACAGCCGTAAAAACATGAGTCCGATAACGACTTGACCGTGTCCGGTACGGTGAAACTACCCGCCTTGCCCGCAGGACAACATATCAGTTTGGTTTTATTCTTGTTATACAAAACGCCGTCTACGCTTGCGTAAGACGAATTGCTGCTGTCCACAGAGAAATTGCTCAACGATGAGCAATTCTCAAAAGTGCCGTTCCCAATGGAGGTGACGGAACGCGGAATCGTAACGCGGGTGAGTGCTTGGTTGCCCGAAAACGCACCTGCACCGATTTTGGTGACGGTTTCGGGAATGGACATTTCCTTCACATTTTTGCAGTTGGCAAATGCATAAAAACCGATGCTCGTAACGCCCTTGGCAATGACGATTTTTTTGATCGCGTCACTGTCAAAGTCATCGTAATCCCACGGAGTATCCCAATCACCCTCATAATCGTACATAGCTCCGCTGCCGCTGACGGTCAGCACACCGGTGCTTTTGTCGAAGCTCCAGTTCACATGTTCGCCGCACGTACCGGTTACGGTCTGGCTGGCGGCAATGACCGTGGGGAATGCCGATACGCTCCCCATGCTGTATGTTCCCGCGAGCAGCGCGAGCGCGATCATCAGAGATAAAGCTTTTTTCTTCAAAACAAAATACCTCACTTTCATTTTTGTTGGATTTCCGGCGTGACAGAGCGGTCACGCTGGAATTATTATACAACTTTTTTATCCTGATTGCAATATAATTGTAGAATTTATCCGATTTTTTGAAAATTTTATTTGCATACAAATGTTTTTTGGCTTTTTTTGGCAATGCTTCTGAGAAACGCCTGTGACTGATCCGGAAAAATTTATCCCGGATTTAATGCTTTACATTCACAAGATAATGTGCTAAAATAGCAGTACATGAAATTTTTTTACCCGGCGTAGTATTTTTGACGTTGACAAAAAATGACAGTCGAAAATCAGGCGCGAAACCAGCGTGAAGGAAGTTTTATATGGGCACAAACAATCACAAATTACGAGACGAAAATCTCGACTTTCTTTTCAGCGGCATTCTGAAACTGGAAACCTTGGAGGAATGCTACGAGTTTTTTGAAGATCTGTGTACGGTGGCGGAGATCAAGGCGATGTCACAGCGGGCAGTGGTGGCCAAAATGCTGCGCGATCATCACGTTTACAGCGACATCGTGGCCAAGACCGGCGCGAGCACCGCTACCATCAGCCGTGTCAACCGTTCGCTCAATTACGGCCGCGACGGCTATGACATGGTGTTCAGCCGCATGACCGAAGAGGAACAGCACATGATTGACACGCCGACTGAGGCGGCAGCGGAACAGGCTCCTTCAGAGGAGGACGGCGCGGCACAATGAGCTATGAGGCATTCGCGGAGTATTATGACGCGTTGATGAGCGACGTGGATTATCAGGGCCGGGCGGCTTATCTCGACCGGCTGATCCGGTCGCATAAGCCCGACGCCCGCCTGCTGGTGGATCTCGCGTGCGGAACCGGCAGCATGACGGTGGCATTTGCCAAACTGGGGTACGACGTGATCGGCACGGATATGTCGGAGGACATGCTTTCCAAAGCGCGTGACAAGTCGGACGGCAGCATTCTGTACCTGTGTCAGCCGATGCAGGAGCTGGATATGTACGGTACGATCGACGCCTTTGTGTGTACGCTCGACAGTCTCAATCATCTGCCCGACCGGAAGGAGCTGGTCAGGGCCTTTGCCAGGGTGGCGCTGTTTCTGGAGCCGGATGGGGTGTTTGTCTTTGACATGAACACGCCCTACAAGCATGAATACGTGCTGGGCAGCAACACCTTCGTTTATGAGACGGAACAGGTCTATTGCGTGTGGCAGAATGAATATACTGGCGGCGGAAAGGTAGACATTGCGCTGGATTTCTTTGAGGAACAGGCCGACGGCCGTTACGAGCGTTATTGTGAGGATTTCTGCGAGGTTGCGTATTCGTTGGCTGAGACAGAGAAAATGCTTGACGAGGCAGGTCTGCAACTGCTGGCCGCTTATGACGACATGACGCTGGCGCCGCCGCGTGAGGACAGCGAAAGAATCGTGTTTGTCGCGGCCAAGCGGTGATTTTTTTGGAGGTATTTGGAAACGGTATGAGCAAATTAGTCAGATGTATTACTACGGACGGCCTCGTGATGGGGGCCGCGATTGATTCCACGGATATTGTGCGCAAGGCGCAGGAGCTTCATCGCACCACGCCCGTGATGACAGCCGCGCTCGGAAGGCTGCTGACCGGTGCGTCGATCATGGGCAACAAATTAAAGGAGGACAACGCCTCGCTCACGCTGCGCGTGAACGGCGGCGGCCCCGCCGGTTCTGTGATTGCCGTGTCGGACAGCAAGGGCAATGTACGCGGATACGCGCAGGAGGCGGGTCTGCTGCTGATGCCCAATGATAAGGGGCAGCTTGACGTGGCGGGCGCCATTGGCAGGGACGGCACGGTCACGGTCATCAAGGATTACGGCTACGGTCAGCCCTACTGCACCCAGACCCCTATCGTTACGGGAGAAATTGCTGAGGACCTGACCGCGTATTATGCGATCAGCGAGCAGGTGCCGACGATCTTTTGCATCGGGGTGCATTTCGATAAACTGTGGCGAATGGACAAGGCGGGCGGGCTGCTGATTCAACTGCTGCCCGCAGCGGATCACCGCGAGATCGAGAAGCTGGAAGAAATGCTCAAAACCATGCCGCCTGTGACCCAGATGCTGCTCGAGGGCAACACGCCGGAGCAGATTCTGGCGCGCACGCTGCCCGGCTTTGAATTGGAAATCTTCGACAGTCAGGAGGTTGAATACCGCTGCGACTGCTCGCTTGAGCGGGTGGAAAACGCCTTCATGACGATGCGGCCGGACGAAATACGGGGTCTGGCCGATGAAAGCGGCAAGGCGGAGGTGCTCTGCCACTTCTGCAACAAGAAGTATTATATCACGCAGGAGCGGCTCAACGAGCTGGCAAAGATACAGGAAGAGCGAATGAAGCAGAACTGACAGCAGAATTGGTCTGTTAGGGGGAATATGCGTTGCGGTATACGGAGAAGGAAGAAAAGGGCATCCACAAGGTAGAAAATATGAATCGTTTTTTCGACAAGGTGCTGATGCCTGCTGTCGGCGCACTGATGATTATCACGCTGGTATTGTTTATCGCGGGGCGCGTCAGGCATAAATTCGGCGGCGGAGAGAATCGGGCGGCGGAACCCCCAAGTACGGCAGCGGTATCGTCCGATCCGACGGAGGCGCTGGCGCTGATGGCGCTGCGGGAGACGCTTCTGGCGGGTTACGCGGACCATGTTGACGCGTTTGAAACGTATGGGTATGAGCCTGCCGAAGGGTACGCGCAGGATCTGGCGCTGCGCAAGCAGGTGGACAAGGAACTGGTCATTTACCAGTTTGCGGACGGTACGATGGGGGACTTTACCATACTGAAATACGCGCCTTCCGATGACGGATTCGGTTATACGTCGCTGTCGCTGACCGTTTCTTCTGAGACGCTGCTCAATGTCAGCCTTAAAGGAGAGGATTTTGACTATCAGGTAGCCTTTACCGCGACGGATTTTTCCACCTATCAGGTAGAGGACGAAAAAGATTATCAGAATATGATGAAGCTGATATCGACGGACGATCTCACCGCGATGTACGATATCTTCGCGGCAGATTTGCGGGCGATGGCGCGTCGGGTGAAGGATTAACGACTGCGTTGTAAAATTTCGGCACCCTATTGACAAATCGGCACATTTTTGATAGAATTGAATCGCAGAATTTTTGCGCTTTTGCTATGCCTGACGGCGGCGCGGGAGCTAATTCATAAAAATTCAAGGAGGAAGATCTTCATGATCTATTCAACAGAAGTAAAAGGTATGTGTCCGGTTCACCAAGGCGTACACCACGGTGCCGCTCCCATACCCGAAGAGGCCAAGTGGGTCAAGGCGCGTGAGGTGAAGGACATTTCCGGTTATACCCACGGTATCGGCTGGTGCGCACCGCAGCAGGGCTGCTGCAAGCTGTCGCTCAACGTCAAGGACGGCATCATTCAGGAGGCGCTGGTGGAGACGATCGGCTGCTCCGGTATGACCCATTCCGCCGCTATGGCTTCCGAGATTCTTCCCGGTCTCACCGTCATGGAAGCGCTCAATACCGACCTTGTGTGTGACGCGATCAACACCGCTATGAGAGAGCTCTTCCTCCAGATCGTTTACGGCCGTACCCAGAGCGCGTTCTCCGAAGACGGTCTCCAGATCGGCGCGGGTCTTGAAGACCTCGGCAAAGGCGCCCGTTCCATGGTCGCTACCACTTACGGCACTCTCTCCAAGGGTCCCCGTTACCTCGAACTCACCGATGGTTATATCACCGAGCTGGCACTCGATGAGGAAGACGAGATCATCGGCTACAAGTACGTCAACTTCGGCAAGATGATGGACTTCATCAAGGCGGGCGACGATGCCGCGACGGCACTCAAGAAGGCTTCCGGCCAGTACGGCCGCGTGGCTGACGCCATCAGATTCATTGATCCGAGAAAAGAATAATTACCGAGGAGGAACGTAACCATGGCTATTTCATTTGAATCCTATGACAGAAGAGAAAAGCAGATTCTCGCCAAGCTGGCCGAGTACGGCATCTCTTCCATTGAAGAAGCAGAGCAGATCACCAAGGACGCGGGTCTCGACGTGTATCACATGGTAGAGAACATTCAGCCCATCTGCTTTGAGAATGCCAAGTGGGCCTACACCGTGGGCGCCGCTATCGCCATCAAGAAGAACTGCCGCAAGGCTTCGGACGCGGCTGCCGCCATCGGCGAGGGTCTCCAGTCCTTCTGTATTCCCGGCTCCGTCGCTGACCGCCGCAAGGTTGGTCTGGGTCACGGCAACCTGGGCAAGATGCTGCTCGAAGAAGATACCGAGTGTTTCGCGTTCCTGGCCGGCCACGAGTCCTTTGCCGCCGCAGAAGGCGCGATCGGTATTGCGGACAAGGCCAACAAGGTGCGTCAGAAGCCCCTCCGCGTTATCCTGAACGGCCTGGGCAAGGACGCCGCACAGATCATTTCCAGAATCAACGGCTTCACCTATGTGGAGACCGAATACGATTATCACACCGGCGAGCTGAAGGAAGTTTACCGCAAGTGCTACTCCAAGGATCCCGAGAGCCCCAGAGCGCGCGTCAACTGCTACGGCGCCAACGACGTGCAGGAAGGTGTCGCGATCATGTGGAAGGAGAATGTCGATGTTTCCATCACCGGCAACTCCACCAACCCCACCCGTTTCCAGCACCCCGTGGCGGGCACCTATAAGAAGGAACGCATCGAAGCCGGTAAGAAGTACTTCTCCGTGGCTTCCGGCGGCGGCACAGGCCGTACCCTCCATCCCGACAACATGGCCGCTGGCCCCGCTTCCTACGGTATGACCGATACCCTCGGCCGTATGCACTCCGATGCACAGTTCGCAGGTTCCTCCTCCGTTCCGGCTCACGTGGAAATGATGGGTCTGATCGGCGCGGGCAACAACCCCATGGTCGGTATGACCGTTTCCGTGGCTGTTTCCATCGAAGAAGCTGCCAAGGCAGGTAAGTTCTAATCGACTGTCGCGCTGTCTGATATGGTAAATAAAGATGTCCCCGGTCTGCATATGGCAGATCGGGGACATTTTGGTATTGTCAAGCAATCATTAGCGAAGCGTGGGAGTCCAGGGCGCGGAGTGCATCCTGGTAGGGGGTCTGGGGGCAACGCCGCCAGCAGGGTATAAACTTTCGCCAGCGATGGCTAATTCCTGACGATTTCAAAGAGGCAGTCGGCCACGCGATAAACGTCCCCTGAACCCTCCATAAATCGGATTTGCGCGGGGCGGTCGGGCGTCGCCTGCACCGACTGCGGCTGACCGTCGTCATCTATGTAATCAATGCGCAGACCGCAGGCGGTTCCGTCCCGGGTAACTACCTCGCTGATGGTGAGAAAGCCGCAGGACGTGAAGATATCAATGTCCTTGCGGAGCGGATAGGTGCTGACCTCGGTACGTGTCAGCACAGGCTCTGAAGAGTAATAGAAGCGCTGCATTGTTTCGGTGAGACGCAGGAAACAGCCTACATCTATCAGGTCTGTTGGATTGGCGGGATTGGTCATGAGGATAACGCCCCTTTCTGATTTGAGGTTAATGTCATTATATCACATCAATCGGGAAATGTATAGATGTGCAGGGAATTTCTTGGGGAGAAAACGGAGAAAATCTTGTCAAGTCGTGAAAGGTATGCTATAATGATTCTACCAATTGATACCCGATCGAAATCGAGAAAGGACGGTATTTACTCATGGAAAGAAAACAGACGCGCAAGGTCAAGGTCGGCGGTATTTACATAGGCGGTGACGCGCCGATCACCATTCAGTCCATGCTCAACAAACCTTCCACGGACATCGAGGGCAGCGTGGCACAGGCCAAAGCGCTGGAATCGGCGGGCTGCGAGATCATTCGCGCCGCTGTGCCGGATATGCCGGCTGTGAAGCTGATTGCCGCATTAAAAGAAGCTGTATCCGTGCCGATTGTGGCGGATATCCACTTTGACTACAAGCTGGCGCTGGAATCGGCGGCGGCGGGTGTGGATAAAATCCGCATCAATCCCGGCAATATCGGCGGCGAGGACCGCGTCAAGGCCGTGGTGGAAGCCTGCCGCGCACGGAATATCCCCATTCGCGTGGGCGTCAATTCCGGCTCGGTGGAAAAATCCATTTTGGCCAAGTACGGCGCTCCCACCGCCGAAGCACTGGTGGAAAGCGCGCTGTACCATGTGTCGCTGCTGGAAAAGTTCGATTTTTACGATACCGTTATTTCAATGAAGTCTTCCGACGTACAGACCATGATGGAAGCCTACCGTCTGGCTTCTGAGAAGTGTGACTATCCGCTGCACCTCGGTGTGACTGAGGCCGGTACCGAGCGGCTGGGGCTGATTAAGTCCGCGGCGGGTCTGGGCGCGCTGCTGATGGACGGCATCGGCGACACGGTGCGTGTCTCGCTGACGGCTGACCCTGTGCGCGAGGTTTACGCGGCCAAGGATATCCTGCGCTCACTGGAAATCCGCAAGGGCGGCATTCAGTTTGTGTCATGTCCTACCTGCGGCCGCACGCGCATTAATCTGATTCAGCTGGCCGAAGATGTGCAGGAAGCGCTCAAGGACGTTGACAAGGATATCAAGGTTGCTATTATGGGCTGCGTGGTCAACGGCCCTGGCGAAGCGCACGAGGCCGATATCGGCGTAGCCGGCGGCGTGGGCTGCGGACTGATTTTCAAGAAGGGCGAAGTACTGCGCAAGGTGCCGGAGGAAGATCTGCTGACCGAGCTGCTCAAAGAGATTGAGCAGCTGTAATGGTTAGGAGTTGGTTTGCATGAAAATCAAACTCTCGCGGCGGACGAAATGGCGGCTCAGGCGGGAACTGAAAAAAACGGGGCGGAAGATGTTTCGCACCGCAGGTGCCATCGCTGGTTCCGCCGCCGCCAAGGGCATTGAGAAAGGCGTTGAAAAAGGCATCGAAGCCGCAGGCGCCGCGACCGCCAAGGCGATTGGCAAAGCCGCGGGGAAGATGCTGCGTCTGCCTGCGCCAAAATAGAGAACGGTGGGTGACAGCAAATGAATCCGTGGCAAGTTGCGTCCTCTTTGCTGGTGGACGCTGTCAGGAAAATCAAATTATCCCGCAGGAGCAAGCGCAAGCTCAAAAAGGCCGCCAATCAATCAGTTGACGCGGCGGCCAATGTGGCGATTGATATTCTGAAAAGTTTGCGCAAAGGGTAGCTTTTATCATGCAACGATACCAATTTGAAGGGAGTTTTTTGCCGTGGCAAAGAAGAATATTTCCACCAAAGAAAAAATAAGAAAAGCAAAGAATCAGAGGCGCATGAGCCTTGCCTTGAAAATCACGCTGCCGATTGTCGGTTTGCTGATTGCCATTCCCATGTTGTATTATGCCTATATCGGCATTACGTTTTTCTGGCTGCCGACCTTTGATTACGACCAGTATAAAAATGTCGGTTCCGGCTACAGTCACCCGCTGTGCGCCATTCCCGCGCAGGATGACAACACCTATATTCTGGCCTACTATTACGGCGACTGCTGGCATGTGGTGGACGATGACGCGGTGCTGAAAGCTAACCGCAAGAATTTCATTGTCTACAAGAAAGAAGAGGAATGGGTCGAGGGCAGCCACCGGCAGCTTTTCATTATGCAGAATAATTACTGTATGTCTCATATCCCGCTTTCTTCCTTTACGCTGATCTATGACGAGTGCTTCAAGGATTATGAGAAGACCATGACGATGGAGGAATTTAAGCACTATGTCAATGAGGAAAAGCACTTGTTCAGCGTGTATATCTATTGACAGGCTGTGATTGAATAAAAGGAGAACGTAATTCAGAATGACAAGCAGGATCACAGACATCTTCACAGAAGCGGCGGACAGTTATGACGTGCGGCAGGTGGGTGACGGTGAGATCACTAAAATCCGCTTTGCCGAGAAATGCCGCGCCATGATTGTCTTCGCCGATTACCGCGAATATATCGAGCGGGAACTGCTCTTCAAGGCCGAACACGCGCTGCGGGAGCACTATGGGTTTTCCTCGGTGCGCATCAAGCCGCATTTTCCCGAAAAGTGCTTCACCCGTTCGGTGCTGGGCGATATGGTGCTGGAGCTGAAACGCCAGATTTCCACGGTTAACGGATCCTTTGTGGGCTGCAAGTGGACGTTTGACAGCGCCAACGGCATCGTGGAATGCGAGCTGGCGCACAATGCCCTTGCGTTGCTGGCGGAAAAGCATTTCAGCGACGAATTTGTCAAGCTGGTGCGGGAGGAATTTGGCCGGAATGTGGAAATCCGGCTCTCGGTGGATGCGAGCGCGCCGCAGCGCGTGGAGCTGCCGCCGCCTCCGCCGCCGGAACGTCCCGCGCCGCCGCCCATGGCGTCGCCCAAGGCTATGCCTGGTGAACCGCCGCCGTGGGAAGAAGCCGCGCCGCCGCCCCGTCCGGAATTTACAGGTGAGGTACGCGCCAAAAAGGTCAAGGTGCAGGAGGGGCCTGCCAGCCTGACCTTTGAGGGAATCCCCGAAACCTACCGCGACCCCGAGATCATTTACGGCACGCCTAAGAATATTCCCGCCGCCGCAATGGCGGATTTGAACGCCAATTATAAGAAAGTCACGGTTTACGGTACCATTTTCAGCTATTCCCAGAAGGAAACCAAGTCGGGCGACAAGCTGATTGTTTCCTTTGCCGTTACCGACCGCACGTCTTCCGTCACGGTCAAGATGATCGTCAAGAAGGACGATAGCGAGTTTCTCGGCTCGCTGGGCGAGGGCAAATGCGTGGCCGTGCAGGGCGATTACAAATTTGACGACTTCGACCACGAATTTGCCGTCCGTCCCCAGTGCATTGCGCTGATGAAGGAGACCAAGCGCACGGATAACGCCGAGGTCAAGCGCGTGGAGCTTCACCTGCATACCAATATGTCGGCGATGGACGCGATGACCCCCACCAAGAAGCTGGTGGAGCGCGCCGCCGATTGGGGGATGCCCGCGATTGCCATCACCGACCACGGCGTGGCACAGGCGTTCCCGGACGCGATGAACGCCGCCAAAGCCTGCAAGAAGAACGGCAAGCCTATCAAAATTTTATACGGCATTGAGGCCTATTACATCGACGATATGGTGGACATTGTGAAGGGAGAGGACGATCGTCCCATTGACGGGGAATTTATCGTCTTTGACCTCGAAACCACCGGTCTGAGCGCCGTGTCCGAGCGCATTACGGAAATCGGCGCGGTGCGCTACCGCGGCGGCGAGATTGTGGACAATTTCAACACCTTTGTCAATCCCCATATGCCCATTCCGCCGAAAATCGTGGAACTGACCCACATCACCGACGAGATGGTCAAGGACGCGCCCGACGAGGACAAAGCTGTCCGCGCCTTTCTCGCATACGCAGGGGAGAACCCCGTTTTTATCGCGCACAACGCTAATTTCGATATCGGCTTTATGCGGGCGGCGTGTCAGCGTTGCGGTATTCCGTTCGACCCGGTGTATATCGACACCGTGCCGCTGGCGCGAGCGCTTCACCCCACGCTGAAAAATCACAAGCTGGATACCGTGGGCGATTATCTGGAGATTCCGCCCTTCGAGCATCATCGCGCCTGTGATGACGCGCTGGCGCTGGCGCAGATCGTGCAGAAGGAATTTGAGCTGCTCAAAAAGGAATATCAGGTGGTAGGGGTCAATGATATCAACACCAAGGCAAAATCCACCGATACAACCAAGCTGCGGCCGTATCATCAGATTATCATTGCCAAGAATCTCGTCGGCCTCAAGAATCTCTACAAGCTGATTTCCGCTTCCAACTTAAAGCATTTCCACCGCAAGCCGCGCATTACCCGCAGCGACATTCTCAAGCGACGGGAAGGATTGATTTTGGGCAGCGCCTGCGAGCAGGGCGAGCTGTATCAAGCGATTCTGCGGGGGAGCAGCGACAAGGATATCGAGAAAATCGCTAAATTTTATGACTACCTCGAAATTCAGCCGCTCGGCAACAACGAATTTATGCTGCGCAACGGCACGGTCAAGGACCGTCAGGCGCTCATCGACATCAACAAGAAGATCATCGCGCTGGGCGACAAGCTGGGACTTCCCGTGGTCGGCACCTGCGACGTGCATTTCATCGACCCCGGGGACGCGGAATTCCGCAAGGTGCTGATGGTGCATCAGGGCTTCGACGACGCCGACAAGCAGCCCCCGCTGTATTTCCGCACGACCGAGGAAATGCTGGCGGAGTTCGACTACCTCCCGCCCGAAAAGGCGTATGAAATCGTTGTCACTAATACCAATAAAATCGCGGACATGGTGGAGGAAATCAAACCGATTCCCGACGGCGTGTTCCCGCCCTCCATCGACGGCGCGGAACAGCAGCTCCGCGACATCTCTACCGCGCGGGCGCATGAGATATACGGCGATCCGCTGCCGGAATATGTGCAGGCGCGTCTGGACAAGGAGCTGAACTCCATTATCGGCAACGGCTTTGCCGTCATGTATATGACCGCGCAAAAGCTGATTGCTTACTCGGAGGAAAACGGATACCTGGTCGGTTCCCGAGGTTCCGTCGGTTCGTCCTTCGTGGCGACCATGTCGGGCATTTCGGAAGTTAACCCGTTGGCGCCGCATTATGTCTGCCCCAAGTGCAAGTGGAGCCAGTTCTTTGAAAAGAGTCTGGAATACGGTTCCGGTTTCGACCTGCCGCCGAAGAAATGCCCCAACTGCGGCACCGACCTCAACCGCGACGGCCACGAGATTCCGTTTGAAACCTTCCTCGGCTTCAATGGCGACAAGCAGCCGGATATCGACCTGAATTTCTCGGGCGAGGTGCAGTCCAAGGTACACAAGTACACGGAGGAACTCTTCGGCAAGGACAACGTGTTCAAGGCCGGCACGATTTCCACCGTCGCCGAGAAGACGGCTTACGGCTATGTCAAGGGCTACGAGGAAAAAATGGGACTTCACCTGCCGTCCGCTGAAATCGAGCGGCTGAAGCGGGGTTGTATGGGCGTAAAGTCCACCACGGGCCAACACCCGGGCGGCATGGTGGTTGTGCCGCGCGACATGGAGGTAGAAGACTTCTGCCCCGTGCAGCACCCGGCCGACAAGAAGGATTCCGACACCATCACCACCCACTTCGATTTCCATTCCATCCACGATACCATTTTGAAACTCGACGAGCTGGGACACGATGTGCCGACCATCTACAAATATTTGGAAGAATACACCAATGTAAAAATTACCGATATCACCATGAGTGACCCGCAGGTGATGAGCCTCTTCACCTCTACCGAAGCGCTGGGCATTACGCCGGAGCAGTGTTTCAGTCAGACCGGCACCTTCTCACTGCCGGAGGTGGGTACCAACTTCGTGCGGCAGATGCTGATTGACACGCAGCCCAAGACCTTCTCCGACCTGCTGCAAATCGCGGGTCTGTCCCACGGCACTGATGTATACCTCGGCAACGCGCAGGATCTGATTGCCAACGGCACCTGTACGATTTCGGAAGTGATCGGTACACGCGACAGCATCATGACTTACCTGATTGCCAAGGGCGTGCCCAATCAGATGTCCTTCAAAATCATGGAAATCGTGCGTAAGGGCAACGCCAAGAAGCTGCTCACCGAGGAGCACGTCCAGACCATGCGGGACAACGGTGTGCCGGAATGGTACATCGACTCCTGTTTCAAGATCAAGTACATGTTCCCCAAGGCGCACGCGGCGGCCTATATGATCGCGACGCTGCGTCTCGGCTGGTACAAGGTGCATTGCAAGAACCAGTATTATGCAGCCTATTTTACCGTGCGCGCCGATGAATTTGACGCGGAACTGGCGGTGGGGGATATGCGGGCTTTGAAGGCAGTCATCAAGGAACTGGAAGACAAGGGACGCGGTGCCACCGTCAAGGAAGCGGGCAAGCTGGCCACGCTGCAAATTCTCAATGAAGCGCGGGAGCGCGGGGTGGTGTTCCTGCCGGTTGACCTCTACAAGAGCGACGCGAAGAAGTTCCTGATGGAAGGCGAGCAGGTGCGTCTGCCGTTTACCACGCTGAAAGGTCTGGGCGAAGCGGCGGCGGTGAGTCTGGTGGAATCCAGAGCAGAGGGCTACCAATTCATGTCCAAGAACGACGTGCAGATGCGTTCCGGCGTGTCAAAAGGCGTGATGGAGATTCTGGAGAACGCCGGCGTGCTGGCGGGCATGGCGGAAAGTAACCAAGTCAGCCTGTTCGATTTTTAACAGAGGCCAACAATGTTTTTCCAAAGGGGGGGAGTGTCCCTTTGGCAGGTGCAGGGCGTGGGACAGCGTCCCACAAGGCAAGGCCAATGGCCTTGCTGGGCAAGACGAGCCCGGATGATGAACAAGCTCGGGCAAATCCAGACAACCTGCCCCAATCCTTCTTGCGTGTGCCGACAATTTTTGTCCATATCATCAAACCTTCCTTTTATCAACCAACAGCCATTGACTTTCCCGCGGTAGTATGCTATCATATTACCGCGCTAAAGCAATTGAAACCAAATCATCACAACGGAGTGATATCTTGAGAAAGCATTATAAAATTACCCCCGAGGGAACGAGCGACCTGCTGTTCTCGGAGTGCGTGGAGCGCCGCGCGATTGAGTCGAGAATCTGCCGCATGTTTGCCCGCGGCGGCTACAACGAGGTACGCACGCCCTTCCTTGAATTTTACGACGTGTTCAATCTGAGCGATGAGGCCATTCCGATGGACAGCATGTATAAGCTGACCGACCACAAGGGCCGTCTGATGGTGCTGCGCCCCGACAATACGCTGCCTATTGCCCGTATGACCGCCACCAAGCTCAGCCATGCGCAGTTGCCCATCCGCGTGTACTATTCGCAGCACAGCTTCGCCATCGGTCAGAGCCTGCGCGGGGAGAGCGACCAGAATGCCCAGACCGGCATTGAACTCATCGGCGCGGGCGGACGCAAGGCGGACTTGGAAGTCATCGTCATGGCCATCAACGCCCTGCGTTCCAACCTCAGCGACTTCCGCTTTGAAATCGGTCACGCCGGTATTCTCAAGGCCCTGTCCGAGAGCCTCGATGTGGACGACGAGACCCGTGAGGAAATCCGCTATGACATCGAATCCAAGAATTACGGCGCGCTGTCCGAGCTGCTGGAACAGCTGCCTGACAGCAATACCGTCCGCGCCCTGCGCCAGCTTCCGAGAATGTTCGGCGGCGCGGAAGTATTGGAACAGGCCTACGCGCTTTTTGAGGGCTGCGGTGTGTCGGCCTATCTCGATGAGCTGGGTGATATCTACAATACCCTTTCCCAACTGGGTCTGGGCGACAAGCTGATTTTTGACTTCGGCATGGTACACCGCAAGGATTACTACACCGGCATTCTGTTTGCGGCTTATGCGCACGGTTCGGGCAATCAGGTGCTTTCGGGCGGACGTTATGACAATCTGCTGGAAAAATTTGGATTTCCCACCCCTGCCTGCGGCTTCGCGGTTTATCTCGACGAGCTGACTAAGGCCTGCACCGACGGCAAGGACGTGGTGGCCAAGATTCCCGAAATCCTGGTGCATTCCGTGGACGGCTTTGAGATCAAGGCGCTGGAATATGCGGCGGGTCTGGCGGAGGAAAAGCAGAATTACGAGTTTTCTGTTTTTGACACCGTCGAGGAAGCCACGGCTTATGCCAAGGTCAAGGGCATTGGCTGCCTGCATCTGGTGGGCGATACCATCGAAATCATCGCGCTGGGAGAGGGGGAGTGAGCAGATGAAACCGTTGAGAATTGCGCTGACCAAGGGCAGACTGGAAAAAGACACGGTGGGACTGTTTGAGAAGATTGGCTACGACTGCTCCGCTGTGCGGGACAAGGGACGTAAGCTGATTCTGCCGGTGGGCGACAGTATTGAGGTGGTTCTGGCCAAGGCGCCCGACGTTATCACCTATGTGGAAAACGGCGTATGCGATCTGGGCGTCGTGGGCAAGGACACTATCATCGAAAACGGCTCCTGCTTTTATGAAATTCTGGATCTGGGTTTTGGCCGCTGCAAGTTTGCTGTGGCGGGCAAGAAAGGTATTGACCCGCTGGCCGGTTTTGGCACCAAGACCATTGCTACCAAGTATCCCAACGTCACACGGCGTTATTTTGAATCCAAGGGCATGGACGTGCGTGTGATTAAAATTGAAGGCTCGGTGGAGCTGGCGCCGCTGCTGGGATTGTCCGATGCCATTGTGGACATCGTGGAGACCGGCACGACCCTGAAAGAAAACGGACTGGAGGTCAAGGAGGACGTTTGCCCCATCTCCGCCCGGCTGATCTGCAACACCGCCAGCCTGAAGCTGCGCAAGGCCGAAATAGAAGCCCTCGCACAGCAGATGGAAGATGCGATTTCGGAGTGATGTGATATGATGATAACCATGAAACAGATAAAAGGGGATATGCTCGAAGAGCTGACGGACCTTTTTGCCGATGTGTTCAACGCGCCGCCGTGGAACGATACCTGGACACGGGAACAGGCGCATACGCGGCTGCTGGATATCATGAAGCGGCCGAAATTCTTCGGCATTGCGGCCTATGAGGAAAACCGCCCGGTGGGAATGGTCATGGGTCACGGCGAGCAGTCCTTCGACGGTATTCATTTTCAGATCTTAGAGATGTGCATTGCCAATGACAGGAAGGGTCAGGGCATCGGCAGCGATATGATGAGCGAGCTGACCGCCTTTCTCGATGCACAGGGCATTACCTCCATTTATCTCCTGACTATGCGCGGCGCGGGGACAGAGGATTTTTACCGTCAGCACGGATTTCGGGTCAGCGACCGCATGTGCGTGATGTCGAGAACCCCGAGAAAATAAAGCGTGCCAATGCTGCTGGATTTGTTTTTTAAATGTTAATGAAATAAGAGGTGTATGGTAATGAAAAAAAAGATAGCGTTATTTGTGGCCATCATGCTGCTGCTTCCCACTGTCCTTTCGGGCTGTGTGTCCGCTGACGAACTGGCGGAGCGCCGTGCAAAGACGGACGAGATCGGCAAGCAGGCGGAAGAATATATGCGCGGCAAGTACAATCGCGGCTTTAAAGTCAAAAAGTGTGAATTTGCCGTGGGTGATGAATATGAGGGGGATTTTTTCATCACATTCAACAACGATGTTCACGCCTTTTACAATGGCGATGAGGAAAAGTTTTATGATGACAGACAGACAAGCGTCCTCAATGACGATCTTTACAACGATGTCTGGATGCCGTTGATTAAAGACATCAATCTGGTGTATGACAACATCGGCAACTGGTCGCAGGACTTCAATCTGGTTTATCGCTATACACGGGGCGGCGAAGAATTTAAATATTGCATGTATCACGATTATTACTACGGCGGCGCTCAGCGATTTGCCATGAACAATTACATCTCTGTGACCACCGAGAATCTGATTCTGGTGAGTGACATGCCCCAGACTTCCAGTATTCGCGGCAAGATCAATGAGTGTATGACCACTTATTTCAAGGGCAAAAATAACGACGTCAAATTTTACATTGTCAATTCCGCTTATCATAAGAGCTATAATTTTGACCCTGCGACAGTGGATGAAACGGTTGACGGCTGTCTGACGCTCATCAGCTATCGGGACAAAATCGGCACCACCAATCATCAGTTTGTTCCGGTGGACGGTGTGGAAGGACTTTATGCCATGATCTGTGGTGACAACGGTTATACCTTCAAGAAAGGCGATATTGCCTTGACGCCGGTGAGCAATTCCGACGCGACCGCAGAGGCAATCCGCAAAAATATGGACGGCAAGGATATGAATTTGGTTGACAAGTATGTGACAAAAAAACGCAGTATCAATTTTGAGCAGCCGATTTATCAGGTGGAATTGTCTTATAACGCGAAATCACAAAACTACGATGAATACACTCTTGCCTTTGTGATGAAGGACAGTGACGAGGAAATTACTGAATATGCCGACATCAAGGAGCGGGAGCGCAGCTTCTTCGGCTACAATATGGACGGCGATTTCTACAACGCGACCTGTTTGACCTCGCCCAACAGCCGTTCCGTGAAATTCACCTACGGCAAAAAGGACAACGCGTATTTCTGGTTCGGCACACAGTCGTAATTTTTATGGAGGAAATCGCCTATGAAATTAGCAGAGGCATTGCAGGAGCGTGCCGACCTCAACATCAAAATTGAGCAGCTCAAGGCACGCATGATGAACAATGCGCTGGTGCAGGAGGGGGAGCGGCCCTCTGAGAATCCCGCGGATCTGCAAAAGGAACTGGACGGCTGCATCGAGCGGCTGGCGCGGCTTATCAGCGGTATCAATCTGACCAACTGCCGCACATTGGTGGACGGTCTGACACTCACCGAGATGATTGCCAGAAAGGACGCGCTTTCGCTGAAGCTGAAGATTTACCGTGAGTTGGTGAATACGGCTGGCAACACGGTTGACCGTGCGCGTTACAGTGAAATCAAAATCATTTCTGCCGTGAACGTCGCGGAGATTCAGAAGCAGGTTGACAAAATGGCCAAGGAGCTTCGTTTGATGGACAACAAGCTCCAGCAAACCAACTGGACAACTGAATTGATGGAAAATTGAATACAGTGGTAGCAGCATGGCAGGGCGAATGTCCAACGCGGCGACTGCGCAAGTCGTTCCCTCCCGGAAGCCGAAGGGCAGGCTTCACCAAGCACGGTTATGCCCCGACAGCGTACAAATGTACCGTAACGGTTTATCTTTATCACCACGACATTGACTGTGATGCTGCGAGGGAGGGAACGGGGCGCCGCATTCGCGGCTAAGTGAATAAATAATAAAGAATAATGTTGAAAGCGCTTTGCGCTTGGAATGGATTTTTTTGAGGAGGATACAGCCATTATGATAAAGATTGTCAAGGCGGACGGTGCGGCGGAACGGGCGTTTCTGGCGCAGCTTCGCGAGAGAAGCGGTGAAACCGACAAGAAGGTGACGGAAATTGTCACCGCCATGCTGGACGACATCAAGAAGCGCGGCGACGAGGCAGTCAAGGAATACACAGCAAAATTTGACAACGCCAACCCGGAATTTTATGAGGTACCGCGTGAGGTCATTGAAAATGCCGAGAAGGACTGCGAACCGGCCTTTATCGGGGCATTGAAGCGGGCGGCGGAGAATATCCGTGATTTTCACGCCCGTCAGGTGCAGCAGAGCTGGCTCACGCCCAAGGAAAACGGCGTGATTCTCGGTCAGAGAATCCGCGGGCTGCACAGAGTCGGCGTGTATGTGCCGGGCGGTACGGCGGCGTATCCGTCATCTGTGCTGATGAACATTATTCCTGCCAAAATCGCGGGCGTGAAGGAGATTATCATGGTCACGCCTCCCTGCAAGGACGGCAGCGCCAACCGCGACATTCTGGCGGCGGCCGCCATTGCGGGCGTGGACAGAGTGTTCCTGTGCGGCGGCGCACAGGCGGTGGGCGCGCTGGCTTACGGTACGGCGGAAATCCCGAAGGTGGACAAAATTGTCGGTCCGGGCAATATCTTTGTCGCGACCGCCAAGCGTCTGGTTTACGGTGCGGTGGATATCGACATGATCGCGGGTCCCAGTGAAATTCTGATTGTGGCGGACGGCAACGCGAATCCGAAATTTCTTGCCGCCGACCTCATGAGTCAGGCCGAGCATGACAGACTCGCTTCCGCGATTCTGGTCACGACCAGCGCGGCGCTGGCCGAGCAGGTAGACGCGGAGCTGGTGCGTCAGAGCGCGATGCTGGAGCGCCGGGAAATCATTGAGGAATCCGTCGCGAATTACGGCGGCATTATCGTGTGTGACGCGCTCGATGACGCGGTGGACATGGCCAATGAGCTGGCACCCGAACATCTGGAAGTCTGCGTGGAAAACCCGATGGAGTACATCGGCCGCTTTGATAACGCGGGCTCGGTGTTCCTCGGCAATTACGCGCCCGAACCGCTGGGCGATTACTTCGCGGGCCCGAACCACGTGCTGCCCACCAGCGGCACGGCGCGGTTCTTCTCGCCGCTGTCGGTAGATACCTTTATCAAGAAATCCAGCTTCATCTATTATAATGAACCCGCCCTTCGTGCGGTCAAGGACGACGTCATCAAGCTGGCGGAGACGGAAGGTCTGACTGCCCACGCCAACGCCGTCAAGGTGCGTTTCGAGGACTAGCCTAAGCCGCGAATGCGGCGGGGAATCCAAGGAGTGCTGGCACCTCTTGGCGGGTGCAGGGCAGCGCCCCATATGCACTAACTTATGGTAAATGAAACTGATTTGCATGCCCCCAACCGTCATCTTTGTCGCAATGCGCCGCGGGAACCGCTTTAGCGGTGGAGAGGTCGCAAGACGCGCTTGGATGACCGACAGGGTCAGGCAAATTCTATAGCACTTCCCTTTTAAGTTAGTGCAAATGGGGCAGCGCCCTGCCAGGGAATGGGGCAGCGCCCCATAAGGCAAGCGGAGCTTGCCGGGCAACACGCGCTCAGATGAAAAACGCACCCCGGCGAACACAAATCAGATGCAAAAGGAAGTAACCACAATGGCATATCAGCTCAATGAAAAAGTGCGCGATATGGAGCCGTATGAACCGATCAGCGGTACCTATCGCATACGACTGGACGCGAACGAGTCCTTTCTGGAAATCCCCGAACATGTCAAAGCGGATATGCTGGGGCGTATCGGTGCGCTGCACCTCAACCGCTATCCCGACCCGCTGGCGTGGGATGTGTGCAAGGGATTTGGCAAATATTACGGCGTGAAGCCGGAACTGGTGACGGTGGGCAACGGTTCCGATGAACTGCTGACGCTGCTTACGCAGACCATCATGATGAAGGGCGAGAAGCTGGTCTATACCAAGCCGGATTTCTCGATGTATCAGTGTTATGGCTATCTGGCGGAAAACGTGTGCATTCCGTTTGAGAAAAACGCTGATTTCACCATTGATGTGGACGCGCTCGCGTCTTTTATCAATACGGAAAAAGCGCGAATGGTTATTTTTTCCAATCCCTGTAACCCCACCGGCGTGGGTCTGCCGCGTACAGACGTGCTGCGGCTGATCGAGAGCGTACCGGACTGTCTGGTCGTGGTCGATGAAGCTTACATGGAATTTTGGGATCAGTCGGTGCTGGACTGCGTGGAGCAGTATGACAATCTGATGGTGCTCAAAACCTGTTCCAAATCCCTGCGCATGGCGGGTATCCGCTGCGGTTTCGCGATTGCCAATCCCACCCTCACCAACGCGATGCGGGCGGTGAAATCACCTTATAACGTCAACTCCATGACGCAGACCGCCGCCGAAACGCTCTTCGATTATCCCCATGAGTTGGACAGCGCGACCGCCGCGGTTATCGAATCCCGTGATGAACTGTATGCGGCAGTCAAGGCGCTGGCAGACAAATATCCGGGCAAACTTTCCCTGCTGCCGACATCGGCGAATTTCGTCTATGTCAAGCTGCCCGCGGGTGAGGCAAAACGCATCTTTGAAGCTATGAAGCAGGACGGCGTGATTGTGAGAAATATGGGAGATTACCTGAGAATTACCTGCGGTACGGCGCATGAAAACGCCGAGGTGGTCAGGCTGCTGGAGGCGAATTTGTGATGGCGGACGCATTGAGAACCGGTGAAATTGTCAGAACCACCAAGGAAACCGACATTTCTGTCCGGCTGCATCTGGACGGGGGAGAGGTACGCATCGACAGCGGCATCGGCTTCCTTGATCATATGCTGACCGCGCTGGGCGTTCATGCCGGCTTTGGACTGACGGTGGCATGCAAAGGGGACTTGGAAGTAGACGGTCACCACACGACCGAGGACATCGGCATCGCATTGGGTCAGGCTTTCGCGCAGGCGATTGGCGACAAAAAGGGCATTGCCCGCTACGGCAGCTTTTACATTCCGATGGACGAGGCGCTGGCCTTCTGTTCGCTGGATATCAGCGGCAGACCGTTTCTCGTGTTTGACGCGGATTTTCCCCAGTGGCGCTGCGGCGAATTTGACTGCTGCCTCACCGAAGAATTTTTCCGTGCCTTTGCGATGAATGCCGGTGTCACGCTGCACATCAAAGCCCTGTACGGTAACAATTCCCACCATATCATCGAAGCCATCTTCAAGGCGGTGGCTCATGCACTGAAAGCAGCCGTCAAGATCGAGTATGAAGGCACACTTTCGACAAAGGGTGTTTTATAAATCAGTTGTCCGGTCATGGACAGCGAAAACAAACAAGGCAGAGCTGTTTCACATGGGGTTGTGAGAGCTCTGCCTTGTTCGGGTTTTACGGTTTTGCTGGTACGTTGTTTAGTTGACCGATTCAAACAGCCTGTCGGCGGTTTCCTTGGTGGCATATTCACTGACCTCCAGCACGCGGATTTTGACCGAACGCGCACCGAGCGATACCTCGATGATATCGCCTACTTTGACGTCATAGGACGCACGCGCCGGTTTTCCGTTGACCAGCACACGTCCCGCGTCACAGGCTTCATTTGCCACTGTGCGGCGCTTGATGATACGGGACACCTTTAAATATTTATCCAGTCTCAAGTGAATCACTCCTTTAAAATCATTGATGCGGCATCGCACTAAATTGACCGATAGAGAAAATAAAAACGCACTCATGAAATCATGAATGCGTTTGGTGGACGTTAACGGAATCGAACCGCTGACAACCTGCACGTCAAGCAGGTGCTCTACCAGCTGAGCTAAACGTCCAAATCTCATTTGAACTTCATTTGCCGGTACTTTTCAGTACTGTGATGGCCTCTCGTCGAGTGCTTAGTTATTATACACTGGCAGTATGCGTTTGTCAAGTGTTTTTTTGTTTTTTTCCAAAATTTTTTTGTGGTGTATGTAAACCGCTTGCTGATAGATGCTATTTTCACAATAATGACAATTGCGTAATTTTTATGATATTTTAGCAGAAAGCTATTGGCAATCCCACAAAAATATGCTATCATATTTTGTTGTATATTTCAAAATAATGTTTGATTTCCTACATGAAAACCGATGCCGCGCAGGCGGCAATATTACGTAACGATCCCAAAGAATAAGAGGCGAATCAGTTCATGACAACCTTTAGAATAGTACATACTTCCGATCTGCGTCTGGGCTCACTGTTTTCCGCCACTCCCGAGGTGGCCGGGCAAAGAAAACTGGAACAGCTCGACACATTAAAGCAGATTCTGGATACCTGCACCGAAACCAAGGCCGACGCGCTCCTGATCGCAGGCAATTTGTTTGACAGCATGAAGGTCGAACGCCAATTGCTCGATGACGTCAAGGAAATGATGAGTCATTATGACCTTTACATCTTCATTACCCCAGGGCGCCATGATCCGGCTACGCCCGATTCCTGCTATCACGAGGAATGGCCCCAGAATGTCCATATCTTTCGGGGCGGTATGGAAAAGGTCGAGATTCCCGAGCGCAATACCTGCGTGTGGGGGGCGGGTTTTACCAAATCTTCCTGCGACGAAACCTTGCTCAAAAACTTTATGCCGGTCAGCAGCCGCATGAATGTATTGGTTATGCACGGTCAACTGACCGATACCCCTCATTCCGACAGCAGCTGTAATCCTATCCTGCGCGATGCACTCCGGGAATGCGGCGCCGATTATGTCGCGTTGGGCGGTGTGCCGACGTATGAACATTATGAAGAAAACGATTTTCTGTATTGCTATCCGGGTTCGCCGGCCGGACGCGGCTTCGATGAGGAAGGCGAAAAGGGCTTGTTGGTGGGATATGTTTCCAAGGGGTTTGCCCGTATGGAATTTCGCCCGCTCGACAGCCGCATGTATTATACCGAGCGCATTGATGTGAGCGGCTGTGAGAGTACCCGTGAATTTGCAGGGCGTATCGTGGCGGTGCTGCGCGACCGTCACGGCGAGACGTTTTCCCATCACCTGTATGACATCACCATGAGCGGTTCGCTGGAAAACGGCGCCATTCCTTCACTGCCGGAGATCACCGCGCGTCTGCGCCAGTCGCTCTTTTACGCGCGTCTGACCGATCGCACCACCACGTCGATGGACCTGGAACTGCTGATGAATGACAGCACGTTGAAAGGCGCTTTCGTGAGAAAGATCGTGAGCAAGATGCAGAGTGACAGCCGTAACCGCGATAAGTATATGCGCGCGTTGATTTATGGACTGCGCGCTTTTGATGGGGAGATCGAGATAGATGAAAATTACTGAGATCAATATCAAGTGCTTTGGCAAACTGAAAAATTTTACGCTGCGGCCGATCGACGGCGTCAATATTATCTTTGGTGAGAATGAATCCGGCAAGACTACTGTGATGGCGTTTCTCAAGGCAATGTTTTACGGTCAGGGCAACGGGGAGAAGCGGCGGCAGTATGAGCCTTGGGAGGGCGGTCAGCCCGGCGGGTCTGTCGAATTTGAAAACGATGACGGGAAAACGTATCTGCTGACCCGAACCTTCGGTGCTACCAAGGCTGAGGATAAAATCTCGCTCCTGAACAAAACGCTCAATGAACCCGTGGTGATTCCTGCGGGGCAGGAACCGGGAACGCTGGTGCTGGGCATGAATGTCAAGACGTTTGTCAACACCCTCTTTATCGGACAGGCCGGTACTACTATCGAAGGGGAAAACAGCGAGATTGTCGAGAAGCTGATTAATCTGGCTTCGGCGGGTGACGAGCATATTTCCAAGGGAGATGTTGAAAAGCGTCTGAAGAATGCCGCGTCGGCGATTGATTCCAAAAAGGCCAGCGCCATTTTGCCTGAATTGCACAAGCAGCGGCACGAGCTTTTGGAATCACGCAGCGAAATGCAGAATGCGATTGTAGAATCCGACAGACTGCGCGACGAGATCGCCGTCGCCTATAAGCGCCGCAGCTCGCTGACTAAGGAGCGGGATTTCCTGACGGATATTTCCAACCGCCTGCAAAAACAGGCCGAGTTGAGCGAGATTGATGAGATTCTGGCGGCGAGAGACAAAGTGACCGAGCTGGAGGCGCAGTTTGCAGAGCTTGATAAGCTGTTCAGCGGACAGCAGGGGGAACAGATGACCGGTTTCCTCGAAGGCGCTAAGCAGCTGATTGAGGAAGAAAAGGCCAAGCAGATCGTTATTGAAGAAAAACAAAAGCAATTCGACGAGCTGAAAAAGACCAGCGAAACCAT
Source organism: uncultured Clostridia bacterium (assembly GCA_946184295.1). Lineage (GTDB taxonomy): Bacteria > Bacillota > Clostridia > Oscillospirales > Acutalibacteraceae > RUG762. Next base: position 82,237 of record CAMHEZ010000006.1, read on the forward strand.
TGATCGCAACAAACTGGCGATGACCAAGGTGGCCAATAAATACCCCAAGGAGATTATGTCCGCCTTTGAGCGTTATGATACCCTTATGAGCGAAAAGAATGAGGTGGAGCTTGTGCTGGAGGCCGGCGAACAGGAAAAGGCACAGTCAAAGGATATCTGGCGGATTGCCGGGCTTTGTCTGGCGGTGCTGCTGCTGACCTTTATTGCCGGCACCTACGGTCACTGGCTTTTCTATGTGGTGGGGGTGGTTGCGATTGCAAGCGTGATTGCCTACTTTGTGGTGTATAAAAGAGGGGCGAATGCAGAGGGATTCAACAGTGAACGTGTGGAGCTTAACAATATCAATGAAGACCTGCGGACACTGAATGCCAAAATGCGTCCGATCTTTGAGCATTTTCACGTCAAGAACATGGAGGAGTTTGACAGCGCATACAAGGAAATTGAGCGCGTTCAGAAGCAGTATATTGAGTACCGTACCAAGAAGGCTGCATTTCGCAAGGAATTGGACGGATTGATGGACGAGCTGGACGATATCCGCGCCAAGCTTCGCGAAAGTCTGTCGGCATACTATCCGGTGGATTCCAACGATGAGGCCTTTCACATTATTTCCCGGCTGGATGACACCAAGGAGCGATACGACTGGTTGGCGGCCGAGCTGACAGCTGCCCGCGATACCTATCGTTTCATGTGCAAGGGGCGCGATATTGATGCGCTGGAAGAACGCGGCAGGCTGCTGCGCGGGGATATCAATCTCGAAATTCCGGATAACTTTACACCCGAGAAGATTAACGGAAAACTGAAAATCACAGAGGAAAAGCTGAACGAACTCAATCAGCAGATCGTTCGGCAGGAAACAGAACTGTCCCTGCGTCCTTACAGTGAGCAGGACGTGGTGGGCGTGACCGATGAGATCAAAAACCTGACCAAACGCATGGAGCATTACAATCTGGAGCTGGAAGCGTTGGAGGAGGCACAGGCGACCTTGACGGAGGCCTTTGAGGAAATGCAGCTGGATTTCGGCCCCATGATTAATTATCGCGCCAAGCGGATTCTCGGCGGCATGACTGAGGAAAAGTACAGCTCGGTGTTTGTCTCGGAAAAGCTGGTCCCCACGGTGATTCAGACCGGTACCGATGAACCGCGCAGCTGTGAAGTGCTGAGTGCCGGTACTTACGATCAGATTTATCTTTCCCTCCGGCTGGCACTCTCCGGCTTGATGGCGGACGAGAAGATGCCTGTGCTGCTGGATGATTCTTTCGCGCAGTTTGATGATAACCGCATGGAGAAGGCGCTGGCGTTTATCGGCTCGGACAACGCAGTCGGTGAGCTGGGGCAAGTTATCATTTTTACCTGCCACAAACGTATGCTGCTGGCTGCCAAACGCCTGAATATGATTGACGGCGTTTTCAGCATGGAGCAGGGATAACGTATTGATTGAAAATAGAAGAACAGATAGGGACATAGATGTGTAACAGCGCGTCTGTGTCCTTTTATCTTGTATGTCTGACAGATTTGTATAGAATAATAAAAAGGGATAAATGTATATTGTTATAGAAGTATATAGAAAGTGTCGGGCATGTCGGTCAATCAAGATGAATTGATAAAGAAAGTGGGAAATCTGTCGAAGAAAAATGTGACACATTCATAAACCTGAAAAACGGAAAAAATAATGCTTGACAAAGTGGGAGTGGTGTGGTAAGATAGTGAAGCTGTCGCGGAAAGCGAGGCACGGAAGAAGGCT
>CAMHEZ010000007.1 GCA_946184295.1 uncultured Clostridia bacterium
CCCCCGATCTTCAGAATCGGAATCTGCTGCGTTATCCAGCTGCGCCATGGGCGGATATAGATATCTTTCATCAACGTGTAATGATTTTCCTTTTCCAATCGGCAATGAATATGATACCACAAACAGAAACAAGAATCAATACATTCACAAAAAATTTACATAGATCTATGCCCTTCCGATGTCTGAATTGAACCCCGGAAGGGCAGATAACCTATTTGATATCACAAAAAATCAAAATGAAAAATTACTTTACAGCATCCTTGAAAGCCTTACCGGGCTTGAATGCGGGAACGGTAGTCTCAGGAATGATCTGCTCCTGCTTGGTCTGAGGATTGATGTTCTTTCTCTCCTTATGCACTCTGGTTTCAAATGTACCAAAGCCCACCAGCTGCACCTTGTCACCACCTGCCAGTGTGGAAACAACCGTATCCAGCACTGCGGCTACTGCCTTTTCGGCATCCTTCTTGGTGAGACCTGACTTTTCTGCAACAGCCTCAATCAATTCTGTCTTGTTCATAAAATTGTACCTCCATATACATTTCTTCTTGGATACCACACAAAAGATGCGATATCGGAATGCCAAAACCGTTATCCGGATCCGGCACAGGCTCACAACCTGACAGGAAAAACACCTGCCCATACATTCTATCAAATTAAATTCTTTTTTTCAAGTATATTTGCAATTTTTTCTCCCTTGGGAAGCATTAAAATATCTTCTTTTGTCATACCCTTGATTAAAAGTATGACGAAAGTGTAAACAACCACGGCCGCACCAATTGCAACAATGGTAATCAGTGCCCCCACAGCTCTTGACTGCGTGTGCAGCAGAGATGTTAGCAGCCCGTTGACCGCCCAAGCTGACAAAGCACAGAGAATGGCAGCAAAAAGCGGCTTCAAAAATGTCGTCACGATGTCCGGTTTAATTTTTGCTCTCCGGTAAAGAATCATGAGACTGACCACCACAATGAAAATATAACAGCTGATAGAGCCGACAGGTGCACCTTTGATGTTGATTTCCGGAATCCCTACCAACGTGAAATTCATCAGCAGCTTGATAGAAGCGCCGATCAGCATCAGATACACAGGCACCTTCTGGCGCCCCACAGCCTGAAGCATACTGTTGATAGGCGTTACCAGCGCACCAAACAACACCATCACACCAAGCACACGCAGCATGGGAACCGCAATAATCGCCGCCGGTTTTCCCGGGTAAAGCAATTCCAGAATCGGACCTGCCAGCGCACAAATACCCAGACCGGCAGGGAAGCCAATCAGCACGGAAATCTTAATGACAGAATTGATGCTGGCGTGAATCTTTGACTTTCTGTGTACCGCCCACGCGGCTGCCAATGTCGGCAGAGCCGATACACCCAGCGCCTGTGTGATATAAGGTACTAAATTGTAAAGATTGATGCCAAAGTTGTATGCGCCATAGAGAAAATTGGGAATCTTGGCATCGGTAACACCGTCCAGCAGCGGGCCATAAATGCCGCGCAGCACGCGCGGATCAATTCCTTCCAGTCGATTCTGAATGGTAATGGCATCAATAATCTGTGTGACATTCAGTACCAACACGCCCATAGCAATCGGAATGCCGATGGAGAAGAAATTATGAAGAATTTCGCGGGCACTGTGCGGCGTCGGAGACGACACCAGTTCTTCCTCGGTAATCTCATCGCCACGCTTCTTGTGCCGTACAATCAGATAAATCAGACCAAACAGGGAACCGATAGCGATGCCTGCCAGAGAACCGGCTGCTGCATAAGGATAGCTGGCAATATGCGCCTGCTCCAAGGTGTTGACAGTCTGTCCGTAGGCCGTCAGATTGGTGTGGAAGGTGTGTTCACCATACATCATAATGCCCACGGCCAGACCCAAGCCAATAAACAGCTTTCCCAACGCTTCAATGACCTGCGAAACCGCTGTCGGGGTCATATTCCGCAGTCCTTCATAATAGCCGCGGTAAGAAGCCATCATGCAGCAGAAGAAAACCGACGGGCTCATCGCCAGCACACTGTAGATGGAATCCGGATCAACGAAATGAATATAGACAAAGCCGCCCGCCGCCATGGCAATAAACCCGAGGATACCGGTAATAAAGAATACCCGCTGCGCTACCCGATGCACCTTGCGGGCATCCTTATAACGCCCCATGGCGATATTTTCCGCTACCTGACGGGACAGCGCCGATGGAAAACCGGCAGCCGACAGCGTATAAACTGGCAAATACAGCGCATAGGCAGCCGAGAAGTAGCCCATGCCCGCTTCACCGATGACATTGCCAAGCGGAATCTTGAAGATTGCGCCGATGACCTTGACCAATATGGTGCCGAAGGTCAGAATGGCAGCACCCTCTACGAGCGATTGCCCGCGGGAGCCACCGCGCTTTTTTTTGTTTTTTTTGCTCTCTGCCAAGCTAACAACTCCAATCGTTTTGCAATTCTGCAATATTGACAGTTCTATTATATGACACCTGCCGGGTCGGATATTAAACTGTCTGTGAATTTTTGACAAGCCATATCCAAAAAATGACCGGAAAAAGAAAACGCAGCAGTATCAGGGATACGCTGTGTTCTCTCTGCTGTTCCGTTCCGGAAGACTTTGACTTCTCCTGCCATTACATGATAATCAATATCACAGAATATTACTCGGCAGGCGTCTCCGCTTCTGCCTCCTGCGACTGAGGCTCCTCTGCCGACGCGGCGGGCGCATCGTTGTATTTCAGCTTGACGCCGCAATGACAGCAGAAAAGCGCGTCCTCAGCATTCTGTGCGCCGCATACCGGACACGCCGATTTATTGCGGAGCACATTGATCTTTTCATTGATTTCATCGAGTTTTGCGTTCAGCACGTCAATGCTCTCCACGTATTCTTCCACAAGACCTTCTGCACTGGCATTCGCCTTGACGGAATCATACACCAGGCGACCGAGCGCTTCGTATTTCTTCGCAATCTCACCGCCCAGCTCGGCGGCATTCATGCGCAGCTTGGAAATATCCACCAGCCATTCGGCCTTCTTGCCTACCGTAGTAGCAGCCGATTTCGCATTTAAAACGACATCTTCAAAAACACCCATTGTGTATCACTGAACCTTTCTGTTAATATCGTTCAGCAAAGGCTGTCACGCCCTCACCGTTCTCTTCAATTATATGCCATATGACGCCAATTGTCAATGCCTCCCCAAAAATTTACATCCACAGGCGGTCGCTATGCAATCATCCTTCAGAGCCTCATTGTAATATTAATTATTTGTAAAATTATTACAAATTAATCTCAAATTCTTAGCTCATTTACAATTATTGAATTGACATTGAAATGTGATGTGCGGTATAATATGTATCAGTTCATTTTGGAACGATGGCCGACGATGTTGGCGATGGCTTATTTCCTGAGATATTTTTGTCATCACCGACGACCTGCGGCAGACAGACGGAGGTTGAATTTTTGTTATGAATTTTTTCGATTCGCTTTTTGAAAAAATCCCGATTCTCAGGGATATTGATCAAAAAAAGCGTAAAATGGCAGCGATCTTTCTGGTCTTTGTCATCATATCCGTTCTTGGCATCATTATTGATGCTATCGCAAATGGCGGCGGCGCTATTGCCCTGACTGCCGTGGCTATCGGCTTTTTGCTCATGGCTGTGATGATTATCGTCGATTTTATGATAAACAAAAAAAAGCCGCAGGAATCTCCCAAAAGAGAGGAACCCTACTTTTTTGACGATTCCCCCGGCAACACGGATTATCAGGACGATTCCTACGAATACTATAACGCCAATGACGGTCCCCAGGACGGCGACAGTTATGACGAGCGCTATTCCGATCATGACTATCGTGACGACGGCGGCTATGACGAGCGCGGTTACGATGATCCGTCTTATCAGGACGGCTACGACGACAGTTTTGCCGACGACCGCATGATGAATGACGATGATCTGCCGCAGGAACCGGAATATTCGGTTCAGCCTGAGCCTATACAGCAGGAACCTGCGCCCAGACGCTTCGGCGGTGTCTTTCACCGCGGACGTGCCAATGAAAACACGGCGGTATCCGACCAGATTACCGGCCGCCGTTCCGAGCGTACTTCTTACGAATTGACGCCGGAAGAAGTTCCCACACAGACACCGCGTGAAGATGCTGTGATCGGCAGTCCGGTCATGACGTTTGGCAGTTCCTCCGTGTTGCGAGACGAAGTGGCGCAGGCGGCCGATGCGGTAGCGCCGGGGCTCGTCCCCCCCGCTCCCCAACCCGACCTGATTGGCGGTCCGGTGATGTCCATTCCGTTCCGTGGCGGATCACAGCCTGAGCCGCAGCCTGAGCCACAGCCTGCACCCGTTGCCTATGCGCAGCCCGCTCCTATCCAAAGCGCGGCCGGTGCCGGTCAGTCGGCTTACCGCGCCGCTTATCCCCGACAGGACGGACGCGGCAAGGAAATTGAAGAATTCTTTGACGATATGAGCGAGGACGAGCTGCTTTACAGCGACTGCGTCGAGGTTTGGGCAGCAGACGCCAAACCCGCCGCCATTCGGCTGCTCAAACAGGTAGAGTCCCTCAGCGACAAGAAAATGGCAGATTCCCTTGGCCGTGAGGCGGAATACATCAACGCCATGCTCGACCGCATCTACTACTTCACCATGCTTGACAGCATTCGCGACAATCTGGAACTCAAGGAATACAACTTCTCGGCAGTTGTCAAGGATTGCCTCCGACGCTTCTCACCCTTCTTCATGGAAAAGCGCATCGGTCTGCTCTGGAAGGGATTGGATATCAATATCATCACCGACAAGCGCTGGCTGATCTTCGCACTCACTCAGGTTGTTTTCAACGCCGTGGAATTTACCGGTCTCGGTGGCAAAATCGCTATTTCGGCCAAAAAAGAGGGCAGCCTCATTCATCTGATGGTTGATGACAACGGGTGCGGCATTTCCGAAGAGGATCTGCCCAAAATCTTCATGGCGGGCTTCATGGGAGACAACGTCCCTAATGAATCCGGCCGCCGCACCGGCATGGGACTCTTCATCACCCGTTCGGTCGTGGAAAAGCTCGGCGGCTCCGTCACGGTGGAATCCACCATCGGCAAGGGCACCCGCATCACCATGATTCTCCCCGAAAAACCGTAACATAGCAATGAATCCCCCGCATTGTTTCGCCGCAATGCGGGGATTATTTTATTTCATTTTAACTGTATTTAAGGCGGGAGGTTTAAACTGAGTTTATCTTGAAAGAATAGGATTATGTGACATGACAAAAACAGAGGGGATGCTATCATGGACAGAAAAACCATCATGCTCATCGTTAACCCTTGCGCAGGGCGGAAATTGGGCGAAAAACAATCGGAGCAAGTCGCGGATTGGTTTCAGGCGGGCGGTGCGGACTGTTCCCTGTATCTCACCGACAAACCGGGGGACGGCACGGACTTCGTCCTGCGGGACGGCAGCCGCTTTGATGTCATTGCCTGTATGGGCGGGGACGGCACGCTCAATGAGGTCATCAATGGGGTCCTCCGACGCAAGCTGAACACACCGCTGGGCTACATACCCGCGGGCAGTACCAATGACTTTGCCAACAGTATGAACCTTTCCCATGAACCGCATCAGGCCGTCAAAGACATTCTCGCCTGTCGCACCGAACCCATCGACGCGGGACGCTTTATGGGGAAAGAACGGAAGTATTTCAGCTATGTGGCCTCCTTTGGCGCGTTCACCAAGACCTCCTACCAGACCCCGCAGAGCATGAAGAATCTGCTGGGACGCTTCTCTTATTTTCTGGAGGGGGTAAAGGACCTGGGCGACATTCACGCCGAGCATAAGATCATACGAACCAACGGCCAGACCTATGCGGGAAATTATCTCTTCGGCGCATTCAGCAATTCCCGCAGCATTGGCGGGCTGGTCAGATACGGCGAGGACGACGTGGATATCAGTGACCAGCGGCTGGAAATGCTGCTCATCAAAAAGCCCGCCTGTTTTTCCGATCTCTGCGGCCTGCTGCACAGCATCACTCATCGGGAATACGAACACAATCCCTATATCGACTTCTGCCGCTCGGATAAATTTGTGGTGGAATCCGATACCGCGACCGACTGGTCACTGGACGGGGAGTTTGCCAGAAGCGAAAAGCAAAGCGTGATTTCCTGTATCAAGAATCAAATCAACTTCATAAGACCCGGCAACAGATAAAAATACCCGCTGCCTGCGGCACCGTGTTTGGTGACACGATACCGCAGGCAGCGGGTTGTTTCTATCTTGACTGCTCTTTCTGCCACTCCGCTAGCCGTTTGTTAAATGCACCGGCGATCCTGCGCTCGTTGCGCCACATGACGAAATAGACAAAGACAAAGATGACAGCAATCTCCAGCATGACAGCAACCGCCAATTTTGGGGTGTAACGGCTGCCCACCAGCAGATTGATACCAAACACCATGATCTCTATGAGGATAAGCTGCAAGAACATCCGGAACAGCATTTGTTTCACCGACAATTCTTTTCTGGATTCTACCACCAGTCCTGTCAGCGAGGTCAGCAGTCCGAAGGCAGGCGGCACCAGATAAGCGCCGAAATGCAGCGTGATCTCAGGAAACAGAAATTCTCCCATCAGCCCCTCTGCGATACAAATTCCCGTAGTGACCGCGCAGAAACAGACCACATATCTTGACCAGAAGCCTTGATATCTCATATCCATCACCCCTCCCCCATGACCTTTTCAATAACCGCAGACGCGTACTTTCTCGAAATCATGAGCTTTTCGCCGTTCTTCATATGCGCGAGAAACCGACCGTTGAGTGCGGGACTGATGCTGTTCAGCTTCATGAGATTCAGCACCACCGATTTGGAACAGCGCACAAAGCCGCACTCTTCATACGCCTGTTCGACCTCATAGAGCCGCCCACTGATTTCATATACCTTGTCGGCGGTGCAGGCAAACACCTTCTCGTCCACCGCCTCAAAGTAGCACACGTCTTCCAAAGCAATGCGCTCCTTCTGCTGCCCGTCAGTCGTCCCGCTGAGACCTTCGCCTTTGGTCAATGCGAAGGCGCGGATCTCTTCGATTTCCGGCGTAACTCGGACACATTCGATAATCACCCGCTCGTCATCCGGATTTGCAACATTTCGGATAAACACCCTCAATATCAACACGCTCCATCAATATTCGTCCGCCACGGTCAGTTTGCCCGAATCCTTCAGATAGTAGTCAAAGTAGTCCAGCACCATCTGATTGACCGTCTGAATGCACTCTCTCGGGTCGCGCTTGCCGGTGCCGAACATGCCGGCCAGCGGCGGCGACACCAGCGGCAGATCACAGAAATTCATATGCGCCGCGTCTCGGAGGGTAACTTCTCTTGCGTCCACCGCATTTTTCACCACATAGAAATTGATGTATTCATCGCGGTTTTGGTAATCTTTGGAAACATTCTCAAGCAGCGAATCGGAATTGACGTCGAGCAGCGGCAGGGGGTAAGGTTCCGTCTGGAAAAGCAGTCTGTCGCCGTCACAGTCCACATAATCCCCCAGCATCGTACCTTCCAGCACAATCACCGCGTCAATATCCTCGCGCTGACGCCCCACGGCTTCACAGGTGGCGCCGCCAAGCGAATGCCCGAACAATCCGATATGTTCCGGGTCAATGCGCTCAAATGCCCCCTCTTCCCCTTTTGCGGCCTTGGCGAGAAGGGTATCCAGCACAAAATTCATGTCGCCTGTGCGCACACTCATCCAGTCGCGGTAAATCGCCAGCCAATCCTGTGAAGACAGCCCAACGGTACCGCCGAAGGCCAAGCGCATGAATTCCGTGTCAATCGGCGTGACATTCCCGTCCGTATCCTCGACGAAAATCGCGTGATAGGGGTGCGCCACCGCCGCCACGACATAGCCGTGCGAAGCCAGTTCGCAGCAGGTGGAGTCGTTGCTCTCTATCATAGAGGCCGCGCCGTGCGAGAACACCGCCAGCGGGTATTGCCCCGCTTCTTCGGGATAGTACATCTTCACCGTGACCCTGCGCTTCTCGCCTGTGTCGGTATAAGTTTCCACACGGCTTTCGTCCGTCCAGGTGTAAAGCGCAGTTTCCACGGCATGGCCCCCGGTGGGGACGATGGCCTTATACTGCGGAAACAGAATTGCCGGCAGCATGGCGGCTGTGTAGAGCAAGCCGCTGCCCACGGCACGGAATACCTGATGAACTACTTTGGCTTCACGTTCGCCTTTTCTGCGCAAGGAAATGACAGAGAGTATGCCCATCACGGTCAGCAGCAGAATGATGCCCGCATATCTTGAAAATCCTTGCAGCACACCCACAAGCATGAGTATGGTAATCATCATCGCAAGCACCAAACGAGCCGCGCCCTTCCATCGAAGATGCGTCCGTTTATCCTTGACATTCCATACGAGAAAAGAAATTTCCAACGCTGTGAGTACCAATAAAATGATTTTTGTCCACATCAGAATCAACCGTCCTTTCGCTTTTCAGTATAGCAGAACGGCAGCAAAATGCAACCCCATGATGGATAACATGCGTGTGCCGTGGATAAGATGCAAGAGCCGCTCCCCTCAACGCAACCGGAATCGAGGGGAGCGGCTATATGTGAAGAAATTAAAGAGCGATATCCTTGTAGCCGATCTGATCGATCTGTTCATTCAGAAACGTCACCGCCACACCGTTGTCATCGAGGTCCTCGCCTCCCCAGACACGGCCAAACAGCAGACCGACCCTGCGGCCCTCGTCATGCACAAAATCCTCCGGCACGACAAGCATCTCGGGTGTGACAGCCTGCGCCATCGCTTCGGGTGTGTCAATCTCCGGCCACCACGCGGCATTTTCTTCCTCGTCATCGGGGCCGTAGCTGAAACGCTCCTCCTCGTTATAATAGCGAACGAGTGCCTCCAGCACGGGCTGCTGCAATGTCGGCCATTGTTCCATAAAGCGTGTATACGCCTCCAGTTGTACCTCGGCAATATTGTCATCTTCGTCGGCGTTCACCAACAGCCCGACCGAATACGTCTTGCTGCCAAATTCCAGTGAGATATTGGGATACCAGTCGCCCCATTCATCTTGATAATAGGTCACACCAAATATATCATAGTTCATACCAAGCTTTTTCTCCTTAAATGGCTTTCTTTTCTGTATTCGCCCACATTGTTTTGTTTGTCTTGGCTCGTCTTGCTCGGTCGGCCGGTGGCCTCCCTTATGGGGCTTTGCCCCATTCCCCAGTGGTGGCGCTGCCCCCACGCCCCTGCCAGGAGGACCAGTCCCCCTGGACTCCCATAATTGGCGCTTTGCGCTCTTTTACTTCTTCGTGGTATTCGCGCCCAATTCAATCGCGCTGATACCCGTGCGCACCAATTCTTTGATGCCGAACGGCTTGAGCAACGCAATGAAATTCTCGGTGCGGGTGTTGGTATCGGTGAGTTCCAACGTCATGGAAGTGGCGGTCACGTCTATGATTCTGGCACGCATGATCTCGGCCAGATCCATGATTTCGGGGCGGGTCTTGGCATTACAGGAAACCTTGACCATCGTCAGCTCACGGGCAATATACGCGCCTGCTTCCAGCACCTTGACTTTAATCGTGGGAATGAGCTTATTGAGCTGCTTTTCCACCTGCTCGATGCCGTTCTCATCGCAGTCTGTCACAATCGTCATGCGGGAGATGTCGGGATTCTCCGTCACGCCGACCGCGAGGGATTCGATATTGAAGCCGCGGCGGGCGATCAGTCCCGACACCTTCGAGAGAACGCCATAGTGATTCTGTACCAATACAGTGATAATATATCTCATAAAGCAGCGTCCTCCTCTTTAGTCTTCCTGACGCGACGGAATTTCCGCCGCCACCTTGCACACCAGCACATACGGTCTCTCGCTGGATATCATGCGGTCAATCGCGCTTTCCACGTCGGCGTCCTCGCTGATGGCTTCGGCGGGAATGCCGTAGGCCTGCGCCAGCTTGACGAAATCCGGCGAGCCGTCCAGCATAACGCCCGAATAACGTCCCCCGTAGAGCTTGTCCTGCAATTCGCGCACCATGCCGAGGCGGTTATTTTCCATGATAACCACCTTGACCGGAATATCGTGTTGCTTGGCGGTCGCCAATTCACACATCATCATCTGGAAGGAGCCGTCGCCGCACACCGCGAACACCTGACGAGCCGGCTTTGCGAGTTTCGCGCCGATGGCCGCGCCGAGCGAGTAACCCATCGTCCCCAGACCACCGGAAGTCAGGAACCGTCCGCCGCGGAACGCGAAATTATTCGCCGACCAGATCTGATTTTCGCCTACGTCGGCCACCAGAATGGCCTTACTGCGCTTGCTGACCATTTCGGAGAGCGTGCGCATAAAGTTGCGGGGGTCCACCTGCCCGGGAATACTGGTGAAAACGGGGGTATGTTCGGCCTTGCGCTGTTGCAAATCCGTCACCCATTCCGTGTGCTTCAATTCCTCCGACTTTTCTGTGATGTTTTTCAGTACATTCTTGATATCGCCGACAATCGGGATATCCGCTTTCATATTTTTGCCGATTTCGGCGGGGTCAATGTCGATGTGAATAATCTGCGCCTTACCCGCGATCTGGTCAGGCTTGGACATGGCTCTGTCGCCCACGCGCGCGCCGCAGAGAATCACAAGGTCCGCGTGATGAATCGCGTAATTGGCTGAGTAAATGCCGTGCGTGCCGAGCATGCCCATGTAAAGCGGATGTTCGGTGGGCATCATGCCCACGCCCATCAGTGTGGAAACCACCGGAATATCCAGCTTTTCCGCAAACCGCAGCAGCTCGCGCCGCGACTGCGCCGAAACCACACCGCCGCCCGCACAGATCACAGGACATTTCGCCTGCGCGATGGCTTCCACTGCGCGCTTGATTTGCAGGGTGTGACCCTTGGTGCGCGGCTTGTAGCCGATGATATCCACGCTGTCGGGATAGACGAATTCGCCCTCAAATTCCCGTTCCAGCGTGTCCTGCGGCAGGTCGATCAGCACCGGACCGGGTCGGCCGGTGGAGGCAATATGGAAGGCCTCCTTGATGATGGTGGGAAGCTCCTGCGTGTCGGTCGCAAGGTAGCTGTGCTTGGTAAACGGTTCACAGGCACCTGTAATGTCTGCCTCCTGGAAGACGTCGCGCCCCAGCAGGTCGGAACGCACCTGTCCCGTCAGCGCCACCATCGGAATGGAATCCATATAGGCGGTCGCCAGTCCCGTGATGAGATTCGTCGCGCCGGGTCCGGAGGTGGTGCAGCAGACGCCCACTTCGCCCGAGGCTCTCGAATAGCCGCTGGCCGCGTGACCCGCGTTCTGCTCCTGGCGCACGAGAACGTGCCGGATACTGCCGTCGCAGACCAGCGCATCATAAAACGGAGCAATGGTGGCTCCCGGGTATCCGAATATAACAGAAACGCCCTCTTTCTTGAGGCATTCCAGAACAATCTGGGCTCCTGTCATACAATAATCAGCTCCTTGGAATGTTGATAAACACAAAAAATCCGTACCAATGTACATAAAATAAATTATATACAACATGGCACGGATTTGCAAGACGTTTTGGCTGTTTTAACAATTTGTTATTTTTATCGGAGTCGTTCGGAGTCGTAAAACCTCTGCCCGCTGATGATTTCCACGATTTCCTGTGGGGTGTCCGCGAGGTATTGCGCGCCTGCCGCCATCAGTTCTTCACGGCTGCCAAAGCCGTAGGTCACGCCCAGCGCCCGCACGTGCGCCTTGACAGCTCCCTCCATGTCATAGAAACGGTCGCCGATCATGTAGACGTCGCGCTTCTCTACGGGGTACTTCGACTGCCGCAGCACTGCTTCGATCAGTTCCGCCTTATCGCTGCGGCTACCGTCAAGATGCGCGCCGCACACAATATCAAACCAGCGCGCCAGTCCCGCAAAATCGAGAATCTTCTCTGCCATAACCTGCGGCTTGGTGGTAGCCAGACAGATGACGCAACGTTCTCTTTTCAACTGTTTGATGGCTTCGTCAATGCCGTCGTACATCTTCACCTGATAAATGCCTTCGGCATTGTAGCGGTCGCGGTAAATCTTCACCGCCTCGTTCACCTGTTCGCCCTCCAGCCCGAAGAACTCGTGAAAGCTCAGATAGAGCGACGGTCCCATAACCTTGTCCAGCTCGCTGTCATCTTGCACGGTGATACCGAAATGGGACAGCGCTTCTCGGTAACAGCTCTTGATACCCACCGACGAATCGAAAATCGTTCCGTCCAGATCGAACAGCGCGTATTTCTTTCTGTTCATGACAATCGCCCCCGTTTTTTGGCCTTCTCGTTGAATTGGTCGAGCGAGACCGCGACACGGTGATGTGTTGCCTCTCCGATGGTGCCCATGTTGTCGCTCGCAATAATCTCGAAATAAAACTGTCCGTCTCCCCGTTCGAGCAGGGTCGCCGTGGCGCGAACTTCATTGCCCAACACGGTAGGCGCCACATGCGTGGCATTCATCATCACGCCGATGGTTGTCATGCCTGCGGGAAGGTATTTCTCCGCCAGCTGCTTGGCCGCCTGCTCCATGAGAGACACCATCATGCCGATGGCGTAAGTGTCAGTATCGCCGCAGCCGAGCTTTTTTTCGAGCATATCCTCCGTGACTACGCAGGACACGGTACAACTTTCCAACTCCTGCGCGGCACCGTATGCTGCCTCCTGCTCAAACGCCAAACTGCTCTCCCCCGTTTCTCATGTATGCCGCAGTCAGACGCTTGGAGTTCGCGCCGTCCTGCAAAATCGCCTGCTTCAATTGTTCAATGGAATCAAATTTGCACTCGTCCCGCATATATTTCACTAAATTCACCCGCACCGACTGCCCGTAGAGATCGCCCGAAAAGTCGGGAACCCACGTCTCGCTGAGCGGCATGGGAGACCCCACTGTGGGCTTCACACCGATATTTGTCACCGAGTGATAACATTGGCCGTTCCACTCGGTCACGGAGGCGTAGACCCCATAGCGTGGAATCAGAAAATGCGCAGGAAAATACTGATTGAGGGTAGGGGTACCGAGTGTCCGCCCCAATTGGCGGCCATGCACCACTTCAAAACAATAGCCGAAAAGTCGTCCCAGCATCGCGCCCGCCTCGTCCACCGCGCCGTCCGCCAGCGCTCTGCGGATACGGGAAGAGGAGATAATCTCATCGCGGTACACCACCGGCGCGACCACCCGACAGTCGATCTGATGTTCACGGCACAACGCCTGCATCGTCTCGGCAGTGCCCGCCGCATATTGACCGAAGTGGTAATTCTCTCCACAGGCAACCCGCCTGGCCCCCAACTGTCCGATCAGAATCTCACGGAAAAACCGCTCCGGAGAATATGCTTTAACAGAGACAAAGGGCGGGACGATCAAATGCTCCACCCCCATCGCTTCCAGCATACAGCATTTGTCCTCAAATGTCGCCAGATGGGAAGCCCCCTCTTTGTAGGACGCGTCGTCCGAAAAGGAAAAGACCGTCTTGCTCAATGCCACATCGTCTGTCGCGTGAATGACCGCCTGATGTCCCAGATGCACCCCGTCAAAGCAGCCCAGTGCCACCGCCGTATTTCTTAAAAACGGAATATCATGATACAGTTTCATGCTGATGATCCTTTTACAAAAAACTAAAACCGCTTGGCGACCCGCAGTTCATCGACCTTTTTCACGCCCAGCCCCAGAAACCGCTTGTCCGAACGGGCATAGACCCGGTAGAGCGATTCATCGGGATAGCGATCGGAATCCAGCCGCTCGGCCTGCCGCACGCCGTCGATGACCGGCGGGAACAGACGGTCGAGCGCCAGTCCCGCGCCGTTGTTGAAGCGCACCGCTTGGGTATCCGCGATATACAAAGCGGGATAACAAGTGAAGAGCGTGTCAACCGGCAGCAGCTTGTCCGCGAGGGTTCCCTCGTCCTTGTACGCCTGCGCCTGCGGGAGTGTCATACACCGTTCGATTGCAAAGCCGGACGCCATCGTGCGCCGTAGCGAGGTCAGCACGGCGCCGCAGCCCAATTGCTGTCCGATATCGTCTATCAGCGTGCGAATATAGGTACCCTTGGAGCAGGAAACGGTCATCACGCCCGCTGCCCTCTGACTGTCGTATTCATTCAGGGCGATGGCATAAATCGTAACGGGACGCGCCTCCCGCTCGATCTCCACGCCTTCGCGTGCCAGATCGTAGAGTTTCTTGCCTCCGACCGACACGGCGGAATACATGGGCGGCACCTGCATAATATCGCCGGAAAATGCCTGCATCACTGTCTGTAATGAGCCTTCGTCCACCTCGGCCTTGCTCTCGGCTAACCGTTTCCCTGTAATATCCAGCGTATCGGTTCTCATACCGAGTTTGAATCCCGCAACATATGTTTTATCATGCGACGGAATGAGGTCAAGTGCCCGCGTGGCCGAGCCGACCAGAATCGGCAGCACGCCGGTGGCCATCGGGTCAAGCGTTCCAGAATGGCCCACCTTCTTGGTGCGCAGCATGCCCCGCACAACGGCGCACACGTCAAATGATGTAAAATCGGTCGGCTTGTCTATCAATAAAAGGCCGTTGACCGCGCTGTTTTGCCAGCCCATGCGTTAAATCACCTCAATGTTTGATACCGGGAACGTCTTTTGGATTCGCCTGCCCCCAAGCTGCTGCTTGCCGGCAGCTAGGAAACCCCACGCTTCGCTAATTGGCGCTTTTTTTACTTATCCAGTACCTCTTCCACCGCCGCCACGAGCTTCTGCTTGGCTTCTTCGTAGCTCTCGGTGAACTTACAGCCCGCGGCTCTCGCGTGCCCGCCGCCGCCGAATTTCCCGCAGACCTCCGCTGCGTTCACGTGCTCATCGGAACGAATGGAAATCTTCCAGCCGTCCTCGGTCTGCTTCATCGTAATGCCGCACTGCACGCCCTGAATGCTGCGGGGAATGTTGCTCACGCCGTCGGTATCTTCGGGAGACGCGTTGAATTTTTCCATCATCTCTGTGGTGATGGTCACAATCGCGCACTTGTCCTCACAATGGTATTCCAGTGTGGACAGTGCCGCACTCTTGAGTCCCAGCTGCGCCTTTGTTGTCTCGTCGAGCAGCCTGAAATTCAGCCCCGCACAATCCACGTCGAGCTTCATCAGTTCGACCGCAATCTGATGCGTGCGCGGCGTGACGTTGCTGTATTTGAAGCAGCCTGTATCGGTGGTGATAGCGGTAAACATTGCCTCTGCCATCGCCTTGTCTACGGTTACGCCCATCGCGTTGAGCAGCAGCCAGATCAGTTCCCCCACAGCGGCGGCTTTCTCGTCCACGAATTTGAGAGGCGCCTCTATCGAGTTTTTCATGTGGTGGTCAATGGCCACGTCAATCTTACCGGCGTATGTCTCTTCCAGCTTGCCCATCAGATGGGGTGCGGCGATGTCCACCGAGACGACATGGTCCGGCTGGAACGACTGTTCATCCAGCCCATCAAACAAAAACTGATACTTCTGCGGAATCGGGTCGGCGCAGATCACATTGGCCTTTTTGCCTAGCGAACGCAAGCCGCGGCAGAGTGCCACGGCGGAACCGAGCGTATCGCCGTCGGGCAGCCGGTGGGAGAGGATTTCCACGTTGTTCATGGTCAACAGTTTCTGCGCCGTCTGTACCACGTCTTTCAAATATTCCTTGTCGTCGATACCGAGCTGCTTAAACAGGTTTTTCACGTTTTTCTTGACATTCGCCATAGATACCACACTCCAATCAATTGATAATTAAAATAATAATACAATGGACTTTTCGGCAGACCGCCAAAAAGTCCATCATTTCGCCGCATTAGTTCTTTGAATCGTCCTTGGGTTTCATCAGATCATCGTCATCAACATGCAGATCGCGGAGAATCTTGTTGATTTCGGCACTGTAGGCGATGGAATTGTCGGCCACAAAGCGCAGCTCCGGCACATGGCGCAGTTTCAGCGCCGAACCAAGCTCATGCCGAATATAACCCTGGGCGGATTTCAGGCCCTTGATGGATTCCTTTGTCTTTTCCTCGCCCTCGATGGTGCTGACATGTACCGTCGCGTAGGACAAATCACTGGTGACTTCCACACGGAGCACGGTTATCATGCCGCTGATTCTGGGATCCTTCAGCTTTCTGAAAATGGCTGACAGTTCACGCTTGATGTCTTCGCTTACCCTGTTGATTCTGTGTCCTGCCATAGACAAAAATCCCCTTTGTTTTTTTCAATTAGTCTCTGTATTCTTCCACCATGAAGGCTTCCAGAATATCGCCTTCCTTGATGTCACTGTAGCGCTCCAGCGTGATACCGCACTCGTAGCCTTCGGCGACCTCCTTCTGGTCGTCCTTGAAGCGCTTGAGGGAGGCGATCTTATCCTCGGCCAGCACAATGCCGTCACGCACCACACGAATCTGCGCGTTGCGTTGAATCTTGCCGTGGGTCACATAGCTGCCCGCGACGATACCGACATTGGTGATCTTGTAGACCATGCGGATTTCCGCCTTGCCCAGTTCGATCACACGGGTCTTGGGCGCGAGCATACCCTTCATCGCGTCCTGAATCTCCTCGATGCAGTCGTAGATAATGCGATAGAGTCGCATATCCACGCCCTGACGCTTGGCGTATTCCTCCGCCACCGGGTCGGGACGCACGTTGAAGCCCACGATGATGGCCTGTGACGCGTCCGCCAGCATGACGTCGGATTCGCTGATCGCGCCCACCGCGCCGTGAATCACGTTGACACGCACTTCCTCATTGCTGAGCTTGACAAGCGACTGTCTGACCGCTTCCACGGAACCCTGCACATCGGCCTTGATGATGATCTTGAGTTCCTTCATCTCGCCCTCCTGCATCTGGCTGAAGAGGTTGTCGAGCGTGACCTGTGTGCGCTGCTGGAAGATTTCGTCCTTGATCTTCTGCTTTCTCTGCTCAACCAGTTCTCTGGCGAGACGCTCATCAGATACCGAGTCGAAGATGTCACCGCCGGTCGGCGCTTCGTCAAGACCCGTGATCTCCACGGGAATGGACGGACCTGCCGTCTCCACGCGCTCGCCCTTGTCATTAACCATGGCACGTACGCGGCCTACCGATGTACCGGCCACAATGATATCGCCCACGCGCAACGTGCCGTTCTGCACCAGTACGGTGGCGATGGGGCCTCTGCCCTTATCCAGACGGGCTTCGATGACAATACCCTTGGCGGCACGGTCGGGATTGGCGCGCAGCTCCATCACGTCCGCTACCAGCAGAATGCCTTCGAGCAGGTCGTCCAGACCCTCGCGGGTCTTGGCGGATACGGGCACACACATGACGTCGCCGCCCCATTCTTCCGGCACCAGCTCGTATTCAGTGAGCTGCTGCTTGATTGCGTCGGGATCTGCGCCGGGTTTATCCATCTTGTTGATGGCGACAATGATCTGCACATTGGCTGCTTTAGCGTGGTTGATAGCCTCCACAGTCTGCGGCATGATGCCGTCGTCGGCGGCAACGACCAGAATTGCGATATCGGTCGCCTGCGCACCACGGGCACGCATGGACGTGAAAGCCTCATGGCCGGGGGTATCGAGGAAGGTAATTTCGCGGTCGGCCACCTTGACGCGATACGCGCCGATATGCTGGGTAATGCCGCCCGCCTCGGTTTCAGTAACGTGAGTGGTGCGGATCGCGTCGAGCAGGGATGTCTTGCCGTGGTCAACGTGTCCCAGCACCGCGACAACCGGGCTTCTGGGCACAAGATTCTCGTCGGTGTCCTCGCTGTCGTCGATAATTCTGTCTTCGATGGTGACAACGACTTCCTTCTCCACCTTGGCGTGACACTCTTCCGCCACTAAAAAGGCGGTATCGAAGTCGATCACATCGTTAATCGTCACCATGGTTCCCATCAGCATGAGCTTCTTGATGACCTCGGAGGCCGTGACCTTCAGACGAAGCGCCAGCTCGCCGACCGTAATCTCATCGGGCACCGTGATGGTAATAGGCTTGCTCTTGCGCTCCTTCTCAATGCGGCGCATACGCTCGGCCTCGGTTTCCTTCTTGCCGCCGCCCTTCTTCTTGCGGTAGTCCTGTGACTTCTGGTGAATCTTCTGCTTACCGGCAGAGCTGTCGCCGCGGCGGCCCTGCTTCTCCACCGCCATATCATCATAACGGGTGTTGTATTTGTCCGCGTTCAGCTCGGTGGTGCGGGTATCGACAATGCGGGTTGTCGGTGGTTCTACACGGCGAGGCTGCTGCGCCGGATTCTTCTGCTTCTGCGGCTGTTGGAACTTGGGGTCAATGGGCTTGTTGGTCGCGGCCTTGACCGGAACCTTCACCGCAGGCTGTCTGGAGGGTGCGGGCTGAGACTTGGTTTGTTGTGCCGCAGGCTTTGCGGATGCCGCTGCCGGACTGTTCTGGGTGGACTGACGTCCCGCAGGCTGCTGCGTTCTCTCACGTCTGCGATCATCCTGACCGGACGCTCTGCGGTCGCGATTATCCCTCTGTGCCCCGGCGGGCTGTTCCTTGCGACGGTCGTTGCTCTGCTGCTTGCGCTGCTGCGACTGCGGCTTGATCTGAATCTGACCGATCACAACCGCGCCAACCTTCGGCGCGGCGGGAGCAGCGGGTGTTTTCACCTGCGCGGCAGGCGCAGCAGGCTTGGATTCCACCTTTTCTGCCTTGACCTTTTCGGTAACCTGCTCCGGCTTGACAGCCTCGGTCGGCTCGGACCGAACAGCTTTTGCTGCTTCGGGCTGCGCCGCTTTGACCGGTTCGGGTGCAACAGTCTTTGCAGCAGGTTTGACCGCTGCGGGCTGCGCCGCTTTGACCGGTTCGGGTGCAACAGACTTTGCAGCGGGTTTGACTGGCTCTGGCTGAACAGCCTTGCCTTCCGTCTTTTCCCGTTTGACACGCTGATCTTCCTTCGTTTTGACTGTTACGGTCTGTCTGACAGGTTTATCCGCCTTTT
Source organism: uncultured Clostridia bacterium (assembly GCA_946184295.1). Lineage (GTDB taxonomy): Bacteria > Bacillota > Clostridia > Oscillospirales > Acutalibacteraceae > RUG762. The sequence continues at coordinate 18,884 of CAMHEZ010000007.1, forward strand.
CGACTTTCTCCGCAGCCTTCTCAGCAACCGGCTTTTCGAGCTTCTTTTCGGCGGCCTTCTTCTCCTTGGCGGCTTCCACCTCGTCGATCGTCACGTCAGACACCGTCATACGCTGCGCCTGCGACAGAAATTCATCAAAGCTCTCTACAGAATGCTCCTTGGTAATGATTTCATAGGCCATATCCAATTCTTCGCCCGAAAGCATGGTAGTGGTGGTGTATTTTTTCTCCGGATCACCCTTCTGCTTCAGCAGCTCGACCAGCACCTTGCCAGTCAGCCCCATATCCTTAGCCAACTGGCTGACTTTGTATTTTACTTTATCCAAATATGATTCCTCCCCGTGATAACCGTAAACAATCTCATCAAACGCAAGCTGTTCATTTACGGCGCTTCCATCAAAAGTTTTGCCTTTTGAGCGAATCCTTTGTCATTGATTGAGATGATTTTCACGTTTTTCCCAATGGCGCGGCCAAGTTCTTCCTGTGTGCAGGCCAAAGGTAAAACGCCGACTGTTTCATTGATTTTGTAATTCAGCTCCTTTAAGGTCTTTGGTGAAATATCCGCGGTGGTGAGGATCAGGCAGCTCTCGCCCGATGCCGCACTGTCTGCCGCAGCGTCAAAGCCAAGTGACAGCTTCCCCGCCCTTCGCATGAGTCCAAGCAGCGAAAGCAGTTCTTTATTCATCTGCGGCAAGCCCCCTCGTCAATTCATCGTAAACTTCCTCCGGAATTTGCATGGAAAAGGATTTCTCCAGCCGTCTGGCCTTTCTGGCCTTTTTCAAGCACTCCGTGTTATGGCATATATACGCGCCTCTACCGTTTTTCTTTCCTGTCAGATCCACGCTGAGCTGCCCCTCCGGGTCGCGGACCACCCGCACCAGCTCCTTTTTGGGCTTGGCAGTCCCGCAGCCGATACAGGTTCTCACCGGAATCTTCTTTTGCTTTTGCTGCACGACCGGATTCCTCCTCTCCTTCACAAGCCTGTCGGTTATTCCGCTGCCGTTTCGGCAGTCTCATCCGCCCCGGCATCAGCAGGTTGTTCCGTCTCGGAGGCTTCATCCGGGTCATCAGCGAAAATTTCGTCAAGATCTGCCTGGGTAATACCGTCGTCGTATTCCTCGTTCTCATCCCATTCATCAGCTTCGGCCCGCGCGGCTGCCGCTTCCGCCGCCATCTCTTCTTCGGAGCGGATATCAATCTTCCAGCCGGTCAGCCTCGCGGCCAGACGGGCATTCTGCCCCTTATTGCCGATGGCGAGGGACAGCTGCCCCTCCGGCACCGTGACACGGCAGGACTTTGCCGACTCGTCAATAATCTCCACACCGGTGACATTGGCGGGGGAAAGCGATTTGGCGATAAACTCTGTCAGATCTTCGCTGTATTTGATAATGTCAATCTTCTCGCCGCCCAGCTCATCAACAATTTTGCTCACGCGGGAACCGCGGGGACCGATGCAGGCGCCCACCGGATCGACATTTTCATCGTTGCTCCACACGGCAATTTTGGTACGGCTGCCGGCCTCTCTCGATACCGATTTAATTTCCACTGTGCCGTCAAAAATTTCCGGCACTTCTGTTTCAAACAAACGCTTGACCATACCGGGGTGCGTTCTGGAAATCGTGGGACGCGGTTCTCTGTCACCCGACTTGACGTCCACCAGATACACCTTGATAAGGTCACCCACCTGGAAATTCTCGTTGCCCACCTGTTCGTTGCGCGCCAGAACCACATCGTGGTTGCCGATCTTGACCACCACATCGCCGGTTTCGGGGTTGATTCTGTCCACCGTGGCCGTGACCAGCTCCTGATGGCGGCTCTGAAATTCCTCCATCGCCTGCCCCTTTTCCACATCACGAATCCCTTGGTGTATGATGTGCTTCGCAGTCTGCGCGGCAATACGGCCGAACTGCTTGGGGTCCTGCTTAATGGAGACCATCTCGCCTACCTCGGCGAGCGGGTCATTTTGCAGGGCGGTTTCCAGCAGCACCTCGCGGCCCGGATCTTTGACCTCTTCCACCACCATTTTCCGGATAAACACGCTGAACACTTTGCTTTCGGGGTCAATGCGAATCATGATGTCGTCATTGCCGTTGTTGCTCTTTTTCAGCGCGATGCGGATCGCGTTGGTAATCTTTTCTATCATATAGTCCACAGGCACGTGCATTTCTTCCTCGAGAAGTGTCAGCGCCTGAAAAATATTTTCTTCGTCTTTTTTTGCCTTGCCTTTTGCCATCGTTCAAACCTCCAAAAATGGTTGCGATTATTTTAAGACTTGCTGCGGGTTGCTATGCTGCCATAATTATGTTTCACCATCGGGCTCTTCCCATTTGTCCAGCCCACTGTAGTCTTCACAGTCGTACAGCCTGACCGACACCGCGTCCTTGCGGTTGATGGCAAATTCCACACCGTCCAGGTCTGCCAGCAGAATGTTGTTGTCATCGTCAAGGCCGAGCAGTTCGGCAATAATCTCTTTGTCGCCGTCGGCTGTCGGACGGTAGAGATTGACCGAAACATCTCTCCCCTTCATGGCCTCAAAGTGTTCCGGACGGGTGAGCTCCCGCTCGATGCCGGGGGACGAAACCTCCAAAAAATAAGCCTGATCAATGGGATCGGCTTCGTCGAGAGGATCGTTGATTGCGCGGCTCATAGCCTCGCAGTCGTCCAGCGTGACGCCGCCTTCCTTGTCAATAAAGATGCGCAGATACCATGAGGCGCCTTCCTTGACAAACCTTACATCCCACAAAATCAGACCCAATTGCTCCGCTATCGGCCCCACAATCTTCGTGACAGCGGCAACGGTATTGTTTCCGTGACTTTTTCCTGCCAAATACATACACCTCCTGATAATACAAACAAAAGAGTGGGTCGCCCCACTCTTTTATCCTTTCTACCATAATCTTGTATAATATCTTAGCACAACCCATCGCAATTTACAAGATGTTTCAAATTTTTCTCTTTTTTATTCAAACCAACGGGCTTAAATTGGCAAAAATGTTGTGCAAAAACAACAATTCAAGCCACATCAAAGCTGCGCCGCACTTTGCAGCAGCCGGTTCAGCCATGTCGCCGAAACGGTATTGACCGGCTTGTCGCCCCACACGGCGGCATATTCCCGGTCATTGCAGCGGTAAAATTTCACCGTGTCGGCCTTACGTCCGTAATTGTCAAACCAGGCGATCTTCACGGTGACGTCAGGCTCCCCCTGCGCCGTGAAGTCTTCGACGTTCCAGCGCTGGATCACGCTGCCGTTGAGCTGCTTGATGAAATTGGTGTAGACCGTGTATTTAATTGTTTCGCCGTTGGCCTCGACGGTATAGGTGTAGATGACGTCACTCTCGGCCATGCTCTTTTCATTCTTGCTGCGCGTCACGTCAATCCGCGTCGTACCCTGTGCCGCGGTAACAGTCACACCGCTGACCGCCTCCGTCTGCACCGACAGCTCGCTCAGGCTGTAAAGATTCTCGGGAGAAAGCTCATGAAGAATGGACAGCGAGGCCGGCTTGAGCAGATAGACGATTTTGCCGCCTTTGAGCATGACATAGAGGGTCTCCTTGTCGTACTTGCTGGCGTAAAGCACGCAGCTTTTCCCGTTGCGCCGGAAACTCACGGTCAGCGACGGACGGTCGAGACCGTAAGAGGCCAGTTGCTTCTTGGTGGGATTGCGCTGCACCACGTCGTCGGCCATAAGATAGGTCAGGTCATAGACCAGCTCAGAGGATGCCGAACGCTTGACCGGCCAGTGAATCGGTGACGTCACCACATAATCATAGCCATAATCCGGGCTGCTGAGATTGGCCTCGCGGTTGACCTTCATAACAAATTTCCCGTCAAAGGCGTTGCCGCTAAGCGTGATGTCCCCGATCTGAATATCGCTGCTCTCGATGCCCTCATCGTATTCATAGAAAATATCGTCGTTGAGAAAATAGCTGTCGCCCATAAAGAAGGGAATGTCGATGGGGCAGGCATAGACGTGTTTATCACCTTTGAGCAGCGTGTAATATACTTCATCACTGTCGTGGCCGGGCACCTTGCTGCCCGCCGTGAAAGTGTATTTTTTACCGCCCGCAAAGGTCGCGGTAACGGTCAGCGACGGCTTGTCAAGCCCGAACGCCTTGGCGGAATATCCTTCGGCGTCGGTTGTGGTGACAATGTCGCTGTAGGTCATGTCGGTCACGCCGTACCAGACATATTCCAAAAAGGCATTATTCACCGGCAGACCCGCCAGTTCCTTGCAGGCGATTTCTCCCTTCTCCTTGTCGAGATAGGCAGTGTATTGACCGTATTCATTGCGGAACACGACCTGTTTCAGATCGTCCGCCGATTCGCTGAACAGCGTACCGGTATCATATGCGTGGTCGCTGTCGGAGGCCGTGTGAATGTGCTCGTGTGCTTCGGGGTCCTCTGCGCCGTCTCCGCTGCCGGAACGCATCACCCACCAAAGCATGCCCCCCAGCAGCGCCGTGACCGCCAGCAGTAATATCAGATTGCGTCGTTTCTTGTTCACAGGCGCTTCCTCCTGAAATATACCGCGAAGCCGCAGAGCAGCACCGCCAGCGGAATCACGTAGCAGAAAATCATGCTCAGCAGCGACAGCGTTTCGATATCCACCGAGAAATCCACCGCGTAGAGCGACTTGGCCTCGATATCCACCGCGTCGGTGTCAATGCCGCTCCGCCGATTGGCCACATTCAACAGCAAGCTCATATTGCCGTAAATATCGGAACCCAGAAAGTCGATGTTGTAGAGGCTGTCGGGGGCAATGATGATGTCGGTGCGCAGCTCGTCGCCGTCGAGGGTATCGCGGTAGGTGGTCGCAGCTGCCATGACGGTGCGGGTATCCTTGTCCGCCTCAGTGGCCTTGGTTTTGTCGAATTTCTTGGCCGCGTCACATACATAGCCCTGACTGCTGGACGTGAGAATAGGATACACTTCCGTGCTGCCCTTGGTTTCAAAGAGCGTTTGCAGCGCCACCGCGTTGGCCACGGCGGGGAAGTTCTGCTGCTCGATCAGATCATTGGTGTAATCGGTTTCCGCCATCTGCGCCGTGAAAATGCTCATCTGCGCGGCAATCACATCGGAAGCGTCGCCCTCATAGACAATATCCTGCGTGATGACCAGCCCGTACTCCTTAAGCAGCGCGCTGAGATTGGGCAGCTCCGGCATGATGGAGGACGAGAACAGCAGCAGCGTGCGGTCGCCATCCGGGTCGTTGAGGTAGGAATCCAGCTTTTCCATTTGGGCGTGCGTGAGGTCGGTGGTCGGCGCGGCGAGCAGCACCATGTCGGTGTGTTCGGGAAATTCGTCCTTGCGGATATCCACTACCCGCACATCATAGCCATTGAGCTGAAGTGCCGAGACATAATCCGCGCAGTTGCCGTCCACGTTGAGACCGTCCACAAAAGCCACAACAGGCGTTTTGTCCATCGTGACGGTCTTGATGAGCGAGGTCATATAGGTTTCGGTGTAGGACTGCGCGACCGATTCGTCCGCCGCCGTGCTGTCGTAATTCACATAGCTCGACGACAGCGACGGCAGCATTTCATAAAAAGAGGTCACGCGGGTGCGGCGTGTGGACTTGACCACAATCGAGTAATAGTCCAGCACACTGCTGTATTCGGGAAATTGCAGCACATAGGCGGGGGTCTTGCTCAGATCGACATAGTTGATGGAGATATTGTCATTGCTCTGGGCGTACCGCTTGATGATCTCATGGGCAATGGGAATCTGCCCGTAGCTGTCAGTAACCAGTTCCGACGAAGCGTTGCTGCACTGTTCCTCAGTGGCGAGTATATCAATCTCGACCACCTCGTTGACGTTCGCCAGCAGTTCTTTGGTCGCGTCGGTCAGCGTGTAGCGCTGATCTTCCGTCATATCGAGGGTCATGAAGGAATACCGGTCAGTCAGCGCCATGGCCACCAGATTCAGCAGCACCACAAACACGAAAAACACCGCAGTCATCACCGTGGCCATCGTGCCGTGGCGGAAGCGGCTGCTCGTACGTATCAGGTGCAGCGTGCGCAGGACGGAGGCCTTCACCCCGGTAAATGTGATTTTTTTTCGTACATTTTTTGACTCGCTCTTCTTTTCCTGTTTCTGATTCTTCTCGGTCATATGCCTGAAACACCTCCCGTCAGCTCCAGCGGCGTTTTTCCAGCACCCGCACGGTCAAGAAGATAAACGCCGCCGTGATGCTCAGGAAAAACACGATGCTCGACAAATCCAGAATGCCGTTTTTGAACGGCGTGTATCGCCCCACAAAGGAGATATTGTTTACCAGTTTGATGATAAATTCATTGCTCGTGCGCAGAGGAATCACGTCCAGAATCACAAAGACCGTCGCGATGGAGAAGGAACCCATCGCCGCCACAAACTGGCTTTCGGTCATGGACGAAATGAACATGCCCACCGCAATAAACGCCGCGCCGAAGAGCGTCGCGCCAAAGATATTGCCGATGACCAGCGGCCAGGACGGCGAGACGAAAAAGCTGAACACTGCCGCGTAAATCAGGGTAAACAGCGTGCAGCCGAAGTAAACCGTCAGCGCCGAGAGAAACTTGCCCATCACCAGCGGCGTGATATTGACCGGCGAGGTCAGCAGCACCTGATCGGTCTTATACTTGCGTTCCTCGCTGAACAGCCGCATGGTCAGCAGCGGCAGCATCAGCAGAATAAAACTCAGCATGCCGTAATAGATTCGCGGAAATTCCGACGACTGTCCCGTTGACAGCACCGAATTGAAATACATCGCGCTGAAAAACAAATAAATCGCGCAGAACACATATCCGGTTGGCGAACGGAAATACGCGCCCAGCTCGCGCTTGTAAATGGCTTTCATAATGGAACCCTTCCCCCTTTGTTACGCCTTGCTGACCAGCGACATGAAAATGTCCTCCAGCGAATACTCGGCGGTCTTCAGCTCGACAATCGGTGTCTTTTTGCCGGCGAAGGCAAAGAAGATTTCCTCCCGCGCCTGCTCCGACGCGTCGAGCTGCACGGTAAATTCCTGCACAGACCCCTTGGAGGCCGCTTCGTTTTTCTCAAACCGTCTGACGCATTTCAGCCCATTGAGCAGTGCCTTGATTTCGCTGTCGCTCCCCACCGCGCGCAGCGTCACGGCGCGGCCGCCGAGGTGCTGCCCCAGCTGGTCCGACTTACTGTCGGCTATGAGCTTGCCGTTATTGAGCACGATGATTCTGTCGCACACCGCCTGCACCTCGCTGAGAATGTGGGAGGAGAGAATGACCGTGTGGTCTTCCCCCAGCTTCTTGACCAGCGTGCGGGTTTCCACAATCTGCTTGGGGTCAAGGCCGACGGTCGGCTCGTCGAGAATCAGCACCGGGGGGTTACCCACAAGCGCCTGCGCGATGCCGACGCGCTGCCGGTAGCCCTTGGAGAGATTTTTGATGAGCCGTCCGCGCACCGCCGCAATCTTGGTCAACTCGCAGATTTCGTTGAAATGCGCGTCCTTTTTCTGTTTCGCACCCTTCAGCTCATAGATGAAATCCAGGTATTCGTTCACCGTCATATCCGGATAGAGCGGCGGCACCTCCGGCAGATAGCCGATGCGCTTCTTGGCCTCGGTGGGTTCTTCGAGAATGTCGTGACCGTCCACCGTCACATTGCCCGACGTGGAGGAAAGATACCCCGTGATGATGTTCATCGCGGTGGACTTGCCCGCCCCGTTTGGACCGAGAAAGCCCACGACCTCGCCCCGCTTCACGGAAAAGCTCACATCGCTCAGCGCCGTGATATTGCCGTATTTCTTGGTCAGATGACTAACCTTTATCATTGCAACGCCTCCTTGCGTTCAAGCGGCATTTGCCGTATCGTTCTATTACACCACAAATATATGAAGGTAGCATGAGGAATTTTTAAATCTTTGGTTTCTTTTTTGAATTTCAAACTTCTAACGCCTGACTAAACCGTGCTGAGGTCGAAATCCGGAACATACTCCTCCCGTGCGGAGGAAGGCTCCTGCCGGAAGCCCTCGATACCCAGTTCGTCCGCCACCCGCAGCACTTTGGCATATTCCTGCGCGGTCAGACGGCGGTTCAGCTCAGGGAAACCGGTCAAATCACCGCTCGGCGTGTACTGGCTCATGAGGCTCATGAGCGTGCCGTGCGGCAGGTCGGCACTTAGCCGTCGGAGCGCCGCCACGGAGTTGCGCGTGTGATGTGGCATGACCAAATGCCGCACGATCACGCCGCGCTTCATGACGCCGTCCTCGATGAGATTGCCGCCCCGCGCCTCGTTCTGCTCGCACATCAAGGCAATAGCCTTCATGGCGATTTCCGGATAGTCGGAAGCGCGGCACCAGCGTCTGGCAAGCTCGGGCAGGGCACATTTATAATCCGGCAGCCAGATGTCGATAAACGCCCCCAGCCGCCGGACGGTTTCCTCAGTCTCGTAGCCGCCGCTGTTCCACACCAGCGGCACGCCGGGACGGTAAATGACCAGCGCTTCCTCAATGGCGGGAAGATACTGCGTCCCGGTCACAAAACTGATATTGTGGACGCCTGTCCCCTCCAGCGTCCGCATGAGTTCGGCCAGCCCCTGCGGGGAAACGGCCTTTCCGTGCAGTTCTGACGAAATGGCATAATTCTGACAGAAGACGCAGCCCAGCGTGCAGCCCGAAAAAAAGACGGTTCCGCTGCCGCGCGTACCGCTGATAACCGGTTCCTCCCAGAAATGCGGCGCGGCACGCGCCACCACCGGCACACCGCCGCAGCCGCAGAATCCTTTTCCCCGCAGTCCGTCACGCTTTACACCGCAGCAACGCGGACACAGCCGACATGGCTCCGTATCGTTCATCATATCATTCCCTTCTCTTTCGGCAGCAACAAAAATCGGCAGGCAGCGGCGAAAATACGCCCCCTCACCTGCCGGATCAATCTTGTCTGTGTGTATTCACATCACGCGCCCTTGGTCACTTCCGAACCGACCGCAGCCTCATCGCCGGACGGCTCAATCGTCGGGACGATCTGCCGGTAATTCACCTTGTGTTCCAGCCCGTCATATGTCATCTTAAACATATGCCCCACCTGGTAGGTCTTGCGGCAAAACCGACAGCGATAGGAAGCGTAATGCTTCTTGTTGCGGCAGGAGTAGCTGGAAATGCGCTTCATATACCGCCCACACTCGGGACACTTGGTCATAAAGGCGCTGGGTTTGATGAGCTCGTCGTTGATGTCCTGAATGCAGTACGACTTGAAATTCATACGCTCATAAAATTCACGGTCCGCCTTGCGCACAAAGGACGCATAGCACTCCGGCTTGAACACCTTGGCCACGCATCTGGCGGTCAAACGGCTGTCGTTGATAGCGCGGTGCAGCGGGTCATCGCCAATCTCCACCTGTGTCAGCTCCGCAAAGGCCGAAAGACCCACCTGCTTGGTGAGCGGAATATCCATGGCCTGCTGACACATGAGCTGCGCGTCACAGAAATTCCGGATAACAAAGATTTCGTCCAGCATCTCGTAGCGCTCCAGATTTTCATACAGCACCACAATATCAGCGTTGCCCCAAGACAGCATGCAGTTGTCTTCCTCGCCGATCCATGCGGCAAACCGCCGGAACACTGAAACAAAGCTCCCCGCATTTTTGAGGTCATCATTGCTGATATGGGTCAGTTCCTTAATCCGTCCCCGGAGCTTCTTGGTCACTTTTGGATTGACAAACGACTGAAATTCTCCCACGATTGCCAGATCGTCGTCCAGCGCCACCGCTCCGAACTCGATAATTTCATTAAAATAACCCTTGTCGGTATTGGAGCCGTTCCACTCCAAGTCCAAGATGATATATTTCATACCGCTCTTTTCGTCTTATGCCGCGCGAATTTGGTTCAAGCCGACAAAAGGCAAACGTCCTTTCCGAACACCCCGGCGGGCGTTCCGTATTTCGCACCTTATATTCTACATCATTACGCCGGGAAAATCAACTACTATTTTTCCATTCGCCACGGAAATCAATTCTGGTCTTCGCCACGGAAATCAATTCTGGTCGGCGCTTTGATTGGATTCGCCTGAACTTATCCTACGTCTTGGCGCGTCTTGCTCGCTCAGCCTGCGGCTTCGCTCGTGGGGACTCTGTCCCCACACCCCTGCAAGGGCTGCTCGCCCTTGACCTCGGCAGGAGGTGCCTGCACCCCCTGCGCTCCCGCGCTTCGCTTCATGATTCTTGTTCCAGTCTGTACAGCCGCCGCGCATTCGCCTCCGTGACAGCCAGCAACTCCTCTGTCTTCATACCGCGCAGTGCCGCGATATATGCTGCCACGGCGCGGATCATGGAAGAATCGCTTCGTTCGCGGCTGGTGGGATTGGTGCGGCAGGGCGTGGGAATCAGATAAGGCGCGTCGGTTTCCAGCACCAGCCTGTCGAGCGGTACGGCCTTGGCTACTTCCACCGGGTGAACGGCATTCGGAAACGTCACGGAACCGCCCATGCCGATGTAAAGACCGTAGCTCACCGCCTCTTTCATCAGCTCCACACTGCCCGAAAAACAGTGCATCACGCCTGCGGGCCGGTACTGCCGCAAAATGCGGTACATATCGCCGTGCGCCTCCCGGTCATGAATAATCACCGGTTTCTTCACAGACTGCGCCAGCTCCAGCTGCATCATGAAAACATGCTGCTGAAGCGCCTTGTTGTCTTTGGCACGATGATAGTCCAGCCCCATTTCTCCCGCGGCCACCACCTTGGGGTGAGACAGCATGGCACGGTAAACATCACAATCGCTGTCTTGCCACGCGCCCACATGCAGCGGGTGGGTTCCTACAGCGGCATACACAAAATCATACCGCTCCGCCAGCACCACACTTTCCCGCGACCGCTCCATGTTCTCGGACGCGTTCACAATGGCGCAGACGCCGCATACGTCATGCAGCCACGGCAGAAGCGTTTCTCTGTCGTCGCGAAACGCTTGCAGATAATAATGAGCGTGTGTATCAAAAATCATGGAGCCGCCTCCTTGTCACAATCCGACAGTCTCTTGCAGCTTATTATATCATGGTATGCCTTCATTCGTCAATATCAAATAAGTCAGGCGGCCTTCACTCGCTATTTCCATATTTAAAAGTGTAATTGTTTGTGAAAGATTGTTGATTTTGCGATTGTAATCTTCGCCGTATTATGATAAAATCAGTATTGACAGATCCGTTTTTTACGGCTATAATAGTACCTTGAACAGCTTTTGGCTATGTTCCATTTTTTATTGAAAAGGAGAATTGGTTTGGATAATAAGTCAAATAAGAATAATCCCAGCGCCGATGATTTTTCCATTAATTCTGTTTATCTCGATACGTTCAGAAAGCGTAAAAAGAAAAACAATCCCAAAAACACCGCCTACAGTGCCAACGGCTTCAAGCTCGACACGGCGGGGGAGGCTTTTGGCGGAGAAGAATCGGACAAAGCAAGAGATGCTGCCGGCCGCTCCAAAAAAGCTTCCTATGAAACCGCAATGGACATGGCAAAGGCTGTCGATATCATCGCCAGTGCGGCCGAAAAGGACGATGCGACCAAGGTATCGGCCAATTCCTCCTACAAGGTCATCGCGGCCACCACTATGACCATCTGCTCACAGCTCATTCCTCTGTTTTACAAAAACGCGACCGAGGCTGCCCAGCAAAACGCCAAGGATAAAATCCCGGACAAGTCCTCTGAAACAGAGACCCCCAAGGAAGAAAATCTCACCACGCTCGAAATTGACGTGTTCAAGTTTCTGGTGTCGCTCCGGCAGCGCTGGAAATCCCTCCTGCTCATTACGTTGCTGGGCGCGGTAATCGGATTCTCGGTTTCCTATTTCCTTATTACACCCAAATATGAATCCTCTGCCATGCTGTATGTCACTACGAGAGACACCACGTCCGAAACCAGCACGGTGAACTTGCAGGACATCAACGCCTCGCAGAAAATGGTCGATACCTACATAGTCATGCTCCAGACCAACTCCATCACCAATGAGGTTCTCAAGCATATGAAGGATAAGGATTTCACCGAGCAGCAGCTCAAAAATTCCATCTCCTTCTCGGCCGTCAACAACACGGAGGTTCTCAAGATCACCGTTATCACCGAAGACCCGCAGCTTTCTTTTGATATCTGTACCACCTACGCCGACATTGCCTCCCGCTCGCTGGAAGACATCGTGGGTTCCGGTACGGTCAAGCCTATCGGTGAACCTACAGTGGCAGAATATCCCTGTTCTCCCAGCGTTCCCAAATACACGATTCTCTGTGCGATTGCCGCGCTGCTGATGCTCACGATCCTCTATCTGATCCGCACGGCTACCAGAATCACTGTCAGCGACGAGAAATCCCTCACCGAAAAATATCCCATTCCCGTACTGGGCAGTGTGCCGGACTTTTTCAAATTTTCCAAGGTACTCGGCATTTCCAAGAAGGACGTCAATCTCAACACCAAGCTGAGAAAGAGCAATGTGGATAATGAGAAAATTATTACCACTGCCACCATTTTGGATCAGAACACGCCCTTCCCCATCACCTCGGCTTACGACATGATCCGCAATAATATCATGTTCTCGCTCTCGACCACCAACAACGGCGTCATCGTTATCACTAGCCCCACAGCCAACGATCTCAAGACCACCAACGCCATTAACCTCGCCATCTCCATGGGGCAGTACGGCGCCAAGGTGCTGTTGGTTGACTCCGACCTGAGAAATCCTTCCATCTACAAGTATTTCAAAGTGGGCAACAAGCATGGCCTGTCCCGTGTGCTGATGGGATTTGATTCCTTTGAGGATGCCGTGATCCGCAATGTGCGCCCCGGCGTGGACTTCCTGTCCGCCGGTCCCACCACTCCCAGCCCCGCTGAGCTGCTCGGTTCCACTTACATGATTGACTTCATCAAGGAACAGGCCGATGAGTATGATTTCATCTTCATTGACACCTCTCCCATCAATCTGGTTTCCGACGCGCTCACCATCGCCTCCAAAGCCTCCGGCATTATCCTTGCTGCCAGAGAAAACAAAACAAAGTATCCCGAGCTTGACCGCGCTATTAAGTCCATCAATATGGCCAAGGCCAACCTCATCGGTTTCATTCTCACCGACAGCAGTTCCGCCGACGGCGGCTATGGCTACGGTTACGGCTACGGTTATGGCTACGGTTATGGCTACGGTTATGGCTACGGCGAGAATGGCAAGGGAAAAAAGGAAAAGAAAAAACACAAGAAAAATAAAGAATAACCCAAGGGAGCTTGCAGCAATATGTCTTTTTTTGATACCGACTTTCACTGTCATGTGCTGCCCGGCATTGACGACGGTGCCGCCAACCTGGAAGTCAGTCTCGGACTGATTCATATGCAGGCCGAACAGGGCGTGAAAACCGTCGTCGCCACACCGCACTACAGACAGCACCAACAAAGTGTCGCCCGTTTTTTGCAAAACCGTCAGGCTGCTTATGAGCAGGTCATGGCGCATGCCTTCCCCGGAATGCCCCGCATCCTGCTTGCGGCCGAGATTGCCTTGGAACGGAATCTTTCGGAACTGGCAGACATCGAACGGCTCGGTTGCGCCGAAATGAATACGCTGCTCATTGAACTGCCCCTCTTCGAGTCCTATCGGAAGTGGATGGTGGAGGAAATCGAGGAAATTTCCTACAGAACCGGTATGCAGATTGTCATCGCGCACCTTGACCGCTATGTGGATATGTATAGCACCAAGGATTACAGCGATATTCTCGGCATTTCGGGCGCGATATTCCAGTTTAACCTCAGCGCTTTCTCCGACCGCAAGGGCAAGAAGCTGGTCAAGCAGCTCGTCAAAGACGAATATCCGATCATCTTCGGCACCGATTGTCACAATCTCGAACATCGCAAGTCGAATTTCGACGTTCTGGCCAAGCAGATGAAGAAATATGAGCCAAGCATCACCGTCGAACGTCTGTTCAATGGTATTGACTGACATCAAATCCGAATCAAACACATAAAAAAGCGCCCCGCATGACGCAGCATTCTTTGATGTGCTGTTTCGGCGGGGTGCCTTTGTTTTGTTCCCTGTTAGTCTTCCTCTGGAATACCGTCGGGATAGTGGGTGAAGTCATGCGCCTTGCGGCCGTCCTCACCGGTGGTAAAGACACTGCCGTCCCGCATACTGATCATGGGGCTCCATTCAAAAACGTCACCCTTGCTGTCGGTAATTACAATCCGGCACTCCGGGAAAATGTCGCCGACATTGCATTTGAGTAGGAAGGGCGCACCGTTGTCCTGACTGTAGATGGTTTCCACCGTATTGAACGACACAGACTCGACGTCGTCCGACAGCTCCAGCGTGTTGACCTCCACCTTCGCATTTTCATCTGCGGGGATAATCAGGTAGAAATCGCTGCCGCCTGCCGTACCGGCCCAGTATTCGTCGGGCACCGAAGCGAGAAAGTCAAATTCTTCCGTATAACCGCTTTTTGCAATAATATCCGTGAAATACTGCCGTTCGGACACAATGTCGTGGTTATACGCGTCATATATGCCGTCATAGAGCAGATTCACCACACCGCAGGGACTGCCATCTTCCGCCAGAACCGCCCGCTGCGGCACCGTGGGATTCCACACGCCGCTCTCTGTCGCGGTATCGTCCGAACCGGCGGCATTCTTTCCGCCGTCCGCGGTCGAACAGGCACTCAACGCGGTCAGCATCGCCAGCGCCAGCACTGTCGCCAGCCATTTTTTCATCTTCATGTTAACAAAAGCCTCCATTTGATTTTTCATATATAACGCCCTACCGCGCCAATGCAACACCGGACGCGGCAGGGCGTTTTTATAACAGTACAGTAACCCTTATCTCATGGTAACGGCCAGCGCCAGCACCAGCACTAAGAAAACCACGGAAAGAATCGCCAGAATCATGGCAATCCAGCCGGCAACCGACTTGCCGCGGCTCATCTTGAGCGCGCTGAACGAGAGAATGAACGGCAGAATCAGCAGCCAGTAACTGCTCATGTCAATCGCGAAGGTCAGCACCCAGAACAGTGCCGTCAGCGCAATGGCGCCAAGACCGGCATTACGCGCCTTTTTCTTGAGCATTTTGTCCGACTCGTCCTGCAAGAGCGCAGTGGGTGCATACGCATAGTTGCCCGTATTGGACGGTGCGCCGTTCTGCTGATTCACCGCGCCGGTGTTCTGGACGACAGGCGTCGCGTTCTGCTGCATTACAGGGGCCGCGTTCTGCTGCACCGGTAAAGCTGACGTCTGCGCCGTCACCGGAATTTTCTTTCTCTTAAGACCGACAACAAGCAGCAGGATACCCAGAATCAGCGGCAGAAGCAGCACGATAAACGCAAAAATTCCCGCGCCGTCCAGGCTGCCCTCACCGATGCTTTCGACCAGCACCGCGATGTCTCCTATGGCCAGCACGAAACCGGCCAGCGTCATCAGACTGCCGAGAATGATCGCAATAATCTTACCGGCGCCGCGCTTGGCGTAAGTCACAGACGGCACCATGTACCCTTGCGCGCCTGTCGTGACCGTCTGGGGGGTATAGTAGGAGCTGACAGGCTGCTGGACAGACTGTGCTGTGGGCATAGGCTGTGCTGTGAGAATCGGCTGTGCTGTGGGCATAGGCTGTGCTGTGGAAATCGGCTGCGCCGTCGGCATGGGCTGCGCCGCCTGTACGGGCTGTGCCGTGGGCTGGGTCGATGCGACGGCCGCCTGCCCCACATCATACGCCTGCGCCGCCGACGCTACCACGTCTACCTGCGGGACGGACGGAATATCCGCGACGCTCGGTGTCTGAATACTGTCCACCGACGGCACCTCCGTTGGCGCTGCCGCGGATATCTGCGTGACCTCACTCATAATCTCCGCGACGGTCGGCATGGAACCGACCTTGTTTTCATGATTATTTTCCATGGGCAAAACTTCCTTTCTGTCATTTGGTAAGAATCTGTGTACTGCACGGCTTATGCCACCGTACGTCATTGACATTTTAACATAAAATTCATAAAATGTCAATATTTTTTGTACTATCCGTCAGAAATCTGTTTTGGTCGGAGCTTTGTCTGGATTCGCCTGACTTTATCTGCCATATTGGCGCGTCTTGCTGCGGTCAGCTCCGCTGACCTGTGAGGGCCAGCCCTCACACTCCCGCAAGGGCTACTCGCCCTTGACCTCGGCAGGAGGTGCCTGCACCCCCTGCACTCCCGCGCTTCGCTTAATTCTTTTCCTGTTCGTCCAGCGTCAGCGCAAAGGGGGGAATGAAGGTTTCCAGAAAGACGATTCCCTCGGGCAGATTCATGGCGCGGATCGCCTGCTCGGTGGCGGCACGCGCCGCGCTGAACTCCCTGTTGCAGGCTTTTTCTTCCTCCATGCACTTGATGAGGGCACTGAGCTTATCGGCACATTTGACAATCCGCAGCAGCACTACGTCCTCCCCCTGATGCGTGATGAGCGGCAGATATTCTTCCCGCAGGTCTTCCGGCAGCATCGTAAGCAGCTCCTGCTCCGCCGCCGTCTCCACTTCGGCATACGCCGCGCGAATGGCCGGGCTGAAATATTTGACAGGCGTAGGCATGTCTCCCGTCAGCACCTCCGGTACATCGTGAAAGACCGCCAGCAGCGCTGCCCGCTCAGGGTTGACCTGCCCGCCGAAGCGCTTGTTGCGGATCACCGCCAGCGCGTGCGCGATAATCGCCGTATCCAGCGAATGTTCGCTCAGGTTCTCACTGTGAGTATTGCGCATGAGCGCCCAGCGGTCAATATATTTCATGCGGCTGATAATCGCGAAAAACGAATTGGGCCGGTTGTCGTTATGCGGTTCTCTTGCAGCCATGCTCAAATCAATGTCACGCTCCTATCACGTTTAGTCGTCAAAGTCATCGGTAAAGCCGTCGTCGGGAATTGCCCTGCGCGAACTTCTGTAGGACGGCGCCGGGGCTGGCTCATCTGAAATGTCCTCGTCAAACCCGTCATATTCGTCCACGCCGCTGTCGTCCAGCCCCGTGTCCTGATAATGCTCTTTAGCCCGCTCGAAGAGGTTGACCTGCGGCAGCTCCTCGCTCTCCTGCTGCCGTGCTTCCTCCATGGACTTCTGCCAAAAGCGGCCAAGCCGCTCTTTCATCGCTGCCAGACGGCTCACGGTTTCCGACCCCCTCAGGCGGAAAGTTCCCATATTGCCGCCGCTGCTCACCACAGCCGCCACCAGCGAAGTGATCGGCACGGTCATGAGCAGACCGAAGCAGCCCGCGAGAGAACGCAGCAGTTCCACCGCGATGGTTTCGTGGTTGATAATATCAATCATGTTCATGTGGTACGCGCTGAACAGCATGAGCAGCTGGAACGAGCTGCCGACGTAGGCCAGAATCATCGTGTTGAGCGACGCGCCCATGATGCTGCGTCCCACAGTCATACCGGAACGCGCCAGCTCCCAGCCAGTGATGGTTTCACCCATCTTGTCCTTCAGCTCCTCCAGCGAGGACGAAATCGACACACTGACATCAATGGTACCGCCCAGACTGCCGATGACAATGGCGGCGAACATGATGGCGGAAACATCGAGCTTGCTGCCGTTATTCGTATAGAGCAGCGCCACGGATTCTTCCTCCACCGTACCGGTAATCCAGATGATATCCTTCACAATATAAGCAATCAGCGCCGCCGCCAGCACACCGCCGATCGCGCCGCAGCCCGCCGCCAGTGAGGAAGCCGACGGCCCGTAGACCATCAGCAGCGTCACCACGATGGTGGCAAAGCCGAAAATCGCCACCGCCAGAATCGGGTCCATACCGTAATACACCAGCGGTACCATCACGAAGATCAGCATGATGCAGGTGACCACCAGCGCAGCGAAGGATTTGAATCCCTCCCGTCCGAAGAAAAGCAGCATCAATAGAATGAAGCCCACCGCCAGCCACATCAGCGGCACATCGCGCTGGAAGCCGGTACAGGTACCCACCAGTGCGCCGGTACTTTCATCGGTCACAAAGCAGCCCAGCAGCCGGTCGCCCTCCTTCGCCACGATGACGCCTTTGCCGGTGCCGGTGATATCCGTCAGGTCAAGCGTCATGACAGCGGTTTCGCCCTTATGCTCACCGGTGAGGATTTTCACCATGAAGATCTGCGTACGCTGCACCATGGATTCGCCGCCCCAGTCGTCGTCACTCTCCACAATCTGCACCAGCTCGGTCACTTGCACGCGCTCAGTAGGCAGGTCGTCCATATTCACGTCTGATTCCGAAACATTCTGCTCGTAATAATCGCTTCCGGAAACAGCCCCTGCCTCGCCCTGACCATAATCTGCCCGGCCGGTTCCCTTGTCCCAGAAGACATACAGCAGTGCCACGGCAGCCAGTATCACGATCACACCGGCATAACTGATGACCGTGCTCTTTTTCCGCTTGACAGAATCGTTCATGATTCATCACACCTCACACATCAATCTGATTTCCGCATCACTGTCCCACGCGCTTCGCATACGGACAAATGCACAATTTTCATTCATTTTAGCATAGATTTATGTATCAATTGTGAACGTACAGGGAATTTTCATTGATAAAACCCACACAAATACCCTCTTTCCCGCCGGTTTTTTATCATAATTCCATAACGCAACCAACAAAATATGTTTTCATTTCAATCATGTGGCTATCACCATCGAGGAATATACTGGAAGCATGAAGCACAGACAATGTTCCGATGCTTCCGAAAAATGATGCAAAGGAGTCTTTTTCTGATGAATAATAACAACAATAACAACAACTACGGTTACGGCAGCAATTACCCGCAGCAACAGCCCCAGCAGCAATACACACAGGCGCCTTACACCGTACCTGCCTATACCGCGCAGAACCCCGGCAAGAAATCCGGCGTCAGCCTCGGCACCGTGCTGGTTTCCATCGGCGCGGCGGCCGTGATCGGTCTGACCAGCGGCTATGTCGGCACCAGAATGGGCGGCGGCAGTGCCGGTGAAACCGTGCTCAAAGCCGATGACGGTACCAGTGTGGTCTTCCAGGCCATTGACCGTACATCTACCCAAAGCAGCCAGAGCGCCTATTCCGTGGCGGACGTCGCGGAAGCCGTCGTGGATTCCGTGGTGGAAATCACAACGGAGGTTGTCTCCACCAACAATTTCATGGGACAGTACATCTCTCAGGGCGCGGGCAGCGGCGTCATCTTCACCATGGACGGCTATATCATGACCAATCATCACGTCATTGACGGCGCACAGTCCATCACAGTCACGCTCCGCAACGGACAATCCTATCCCGCTACCATTGTAGGCGACGATTCACAGGACGATCTGGCTCTGCTCAAGATTGAAGCGACGGGTCTGACCCCCGCCGTCCTCGCTTCGGAAAATTACAACCTGCGCGTTGGTGAAACCGCCATCGCCATCGGCAACCCGCTCGGTCAGCTCGGCGGCACCGTTACCAGCGGTATTGTCAGCGCCCTCGACCGTCAGATTGAAATCGACGGCGAGGTGATGACCCTGCTCCAGACCAGCGCCGCCATCAATCCCGGCAACTCCGGCGGCGGTCTCTTCAATGACAGCGGCGAGCTCATCGGCATCGTCAACGCCAAGTCCAGCGGTTCCGACATCGAAGGTCTGGGCTTTGCCATTCCGGTCAACACCGTGAGAACCGTCTTCGCCGACCTCAGAGAGTACGGCTATGTCAAGGGGCGCGTCAGCCTGGGTGTTTCGGTTATCTCCGTCACCAGCCGCACCGCCGCGTGGATGTACGGCGTGAGCGAGCCCGGTCTCTATATCTCCAAGGTGGAATCCGGTTCCGCTGCTGCCAAGGCCGGTCTGGAATCCGGCGACATGATCGTTTCCTTTGACGGCACCGAAGTATCCAGTGACAGTGAGCTCTCGGCCGCGGTCAAGAAGCACTCTGTCGGCGATACCGTGGAAATGGTCATCCGCAGAAACGGTCAGGACTACCGCGCCACCATCACACTCGAAGAGTACAAGGGCTAAATCAAATCCATCACACTTTCATTTTCCTTTCTTTCACTCCCCCGGCGGGCAGGTCACAGCAATGCCCGCCGGGGGGCTTTTTCTTTATTTGACACAAACGCAAAACCCGTCCGCAACTGCTCCTGATGGAACAGCCCGGACGGGTCGGTAAATGATAAGCTTTATGAATGGCGCATTACCACTGGCTCATGAGCCAATTGTAGATATTTCTGTAGTCGCCGGCCGAACGGTACCAAGAGAAGTCGGACTCCATGCCGCGTCTGGCAATGCACTCCCAGCCGAATCTGTCCTCAAAGAAGATCTGCTTGGCGTAATTGATGACGTTGAGCATGACCTCGGCGTTATACTCATAGAAGGTAAAGCCGGTACCGGTGTGGTCAAAGCCATTATAGGGCTGGACGGTGTCTCTCAAACCGCCGGTCTCGCGCACGATCGGAACCGTGCCGTAACGCATGGCGATGAGCTGGGTCAGGCCGCAGGGCTCGAAACGGGAGGGAACCAGAATCGCGTCAGCCGCCGCGTAAAGCTTGTGGGCACGCTCGTTGGAATACATGATGTTGGAGCAGACGCGGCCTCTGTGGTAATTCTCATAGTAGCGGAAGGAATCCTCATAGAAAGGATCGCCGGTGCCGATGATGACGACCTGCGTGTGATCGTCCACGATGCGGTTCATCACGGCATTAACCAGGTCGAGACCCTTCTGGTCGGTCAGACGGGAGATAATGCCGATCATGAATTTATTGACGTCCTGCTGGAGACCGAGCTCACCCTGGAGCTTTTCCTTGTTCCAGCGCTTGGCGTCGGGGAAGTTGTCCACACCGTAGCGGTCATAGATGTACCAGTCGGTGCCGGGATTGTAGGCGTCGTAGTCCACGCCGTTGACGATGCCGCCGAGCTTGTAGCTGTAGTCATTGAGCACGCCGTCGAGTGCCTCGCCGTATTCGGGCGTTCTGATCTCATTGGCATAGGTATTGCTCACGGTGGTGACGAAGTTGGAATAGACGATGCCGCCCTTCATGATGTTGGCGTCGCCGTTGAACTCAAGGCGATCGGGCGAGAAGGCATACTCCGGAATGTTGGAGTGATACTTCACGGTGTCAATGTTGGCAATGCCCTGGAAGTGCAGGTTGTGAATGGTCAGCACGGTCTTAGTGCCGTTGTAGAAGGGATTGCCCTCATACACGGTGTGGAGATACACAGGCACCAGCGCGGCCTGCCAGTCGTGGCAGTGAATCACATCGGGGTGGAAGCCGATGGCGCACATGGAAGCCAGCACAGCCTTGGAGAAGAAAATGAAGGGGACGATATCGCCCGCCATATCGGTGTAGGGATTGCCGCGGCCAAAGAAATACTCGTTGTCGATGAAGTAGAATCTGACGCCGTTCCACCAGTATTCCAGCAGACCGACATAATACATATGGCAGTCACGGGTGAAGTCCATGTAGAAATGGGTCACATAAGTCATGTTGTTGCGGTACTGCTCGGGAATGCAGGTGTATCTGGGCAGAATCACGCGCACATCGAGATCGCCCTGCTGCGCGAGCGCCTTGGGCAGAGCCGACATGACGTCCGCCAGACCGCCTGTTTTGACAAACGGATCACATTCCGAACCTACAAACAAGATATTGCTCATATTTCGTCCTCCTAAAGCTGAACTAAACTTTTTGGTTTTTCTGCCGATCATGGAAACGATCAGCTTTCATGTCCATTCTATCACGAAACATCGGATAATTCAAGGACAAAATCGAGATTTCTGAAAAAAATGGTAAAGAATAACAGTTTTTATTCTGCCGCCGCTTGCATATTGACCGCAATTTTTCAAACAATAGCATTGCAGACACAAACAGAACGCCCTTTCGGGGGCGAACCAAAAGCCGTGCGTTGGGCGGTGTCTGCTCACATCCGGCGAAAGACCGGCGGTCACGGGTCGGGCCGTGTGAGGTGTAACGGAAAAGGTGGTGCGGAAATCCGCGGCCCGTCCTGGACCGATGCGCTCCAATGGGGGTCCCGAAAGGATCATCCGAAGATCACACAGCATTCCTCCCCGCAAAAAGCGCCGCCGCTTTCCCGGTGTGACAGTGGATACGTAGCCGACAGCCAATTACCCAAGTTTCCCCCGATAATTCTGTACAAAAGGTAAAATTTGAGAAAAGAGCCGGATTTCTTCCCCGCAGAATGTTGAAATCAACAAAACGGTGAGCTATAATATTTGAAAAGCATTGCATAGTGGGAAGGATTGGCCTTTTGGACCGGGTAATCCTCCGACCGGTGCAAAATTTCCAGATATGTTGGGAGAGAATATATTCTTATGTTGACAAGCTTCACCCCTTCTGTCGGCACTGAATTGTTTGACAACAAGGGCATGCTCATGGCCGTTATCACCGCGTCGGGCATTGTCGTTGTGTTCGCGATTCTGATTCTGCTCATCTTCATCTTCTACGCCTACGGCGCCGCCTTCCGCGCGGTCACCGAGGCCGGAGAACGCAAAAAAGCAAAGGCCGCAGAGGCAGCCGCGTCCGCTCAGACAGCGGTCATCACGGAAACGCCCGCCGCAACGGAGGCCCCCGCCCCCCTCGCGGACGGAGAGATTCCGGGCGAGATCATCGCGGTCATCGCCGCCGCCGTCGCTTCGCTGGGTGACGGCAAGGCCTACCGCGTCAAAAAGGTCGTCCGTTCCCGCACACCTGCCGCCGGACGCACCCCTTGGGCAACCTCGGGTCTCTTCGAAAACACCCGTCCCTTCTGATTGCATTACTCACGGTTAAACTTTAGAAAGGTGGTTCCTGCATGGAAATCTTATCCTCGATATGGGATTCCATACTCAGTATTCTCAACGAATCCGGCCTGCTCTTCCTCTTTGAGGGGGACGGCTGGAAAAACGCCATTATGATTGCGGTTGCATGCTTCCTGCTGTATCTGGCCATCGGCAAGCAGTTTGAACCGCTGCTGCTCCTCCCCATCGCCTTCGGTATGCTGCTGGTCAATCTGCCGCTCTCCGGCGTCATGGACGTGCCGCTCACGGAACTGAAGCTGGCCGCGCCGGTCTCCGGGTCTGATCTTGCGATAGCCGACGCGACGGAAATCGCCAAATACGGGCAAATCGTCATGCCTGACGGCAATACATATGTCGAAGTGGCGCACTCGGGCGGTCTGCTCTATTACCTCTATCTCGGCGTCAAGCTGGGCATCTATCCCCCGCTCATTTTCCTCGGCATCGGCGCGATGTCCGACTTCGGCCCGCTGCTCGCCAACCCCAAGAGCTTCATTCTCGGCGCGGCCGCCCAGATCGGCATTTTCGCCACCTTCTGCGGCGCGATTCTGCTGGGATTCCCCGCCAAGGTTGCCGGCGCAATCGCTATCATCGGCGGCGCGGACGGCCCGACGGCCATCTATGTGACCTCCCGTCTGGCCCCCGAATACCTTGGCCCGATTGCCGTGGCGGCCTACAGCTATATGGCGCTCGTTCCGATTATCCAGCCCCCCATCATGCGCGCCCTGACCACAAAGAAGGAGCGTGCCGTCGTCATGACCCAGCTCCGCACGGTTTCCAAGACCGAAAAGATCATGTTCCCGATCATCGTCACCATCGTGGTGGCGCTGCTGCTCCCCTCGGCAGCACCGCTGGTGGGTATGCTCATGCTGGGCAACCTGATGCGTGAGAGCGGCGTGGTCAAGAGAATCTCCGACGCGGCGCAGAATGAGTTGATGAACATCGTCACCATCTTCCTCGGCACGACGGTCGGCGCGACTGCCAGAGCGGAAGTCTTCCTGACCAAAGAAACCCTGCTCATCGTGTTCCTCGGCCTCGCGGCCTTCTGCCTCGGTACGGCCTTCGGTGTGATCTTCGGCAAGCTGATGTACGTCTTCACCGGCGGGAAGGTCAACCCGCTGATCGGTTCGGCCGGCGTGTCCGCTGTTCCCATGGCGGCGCGTGTGTCCCAGAAGGTCGGTCAGGAGACCAATCCCAGCAACTACCTGCTGATGCACGCGCTCGGCCCGAATGTCGCCGGCGTCATCGGTTCGGCTGTCGCGGCCGGCGTACTGCTCGCGGTACTCAGATAGTTTTTATCCTTCAATTGAAACAGCAAAGCGCACTGCTTCGGGCTAGATCCCTTGGGCGGTGCGCTTTTTTGGATTCGCCGAACCGCGCCGGTTATCTTAGTGCGTCTTGCTCGTTCGGCTATGCCTCACTCATGGGGCTTTGCCCCATTCCATGCTTGCGCAAGCGAAAGCTGCGCTGCCCTGCACCTGCCAGGAGGACCAGCCCCCAAGCTGTCGCTAGCGACAGCTAAGACTCCCCATAATTGGGTTGCATTTGTACGCTTGACTGTGTATAATAGATGGTACGTTATGGAAAGAGAGGGCTTTCTTTGGAAACAACACACAAGGCGATGATCGCCATGAGCGGCGGCGTGGACAGCTCGGTTGCCGCGCTGCTCACACTGCGGGCAGGATATCAGACCATCGGCGGCACCATGCGGCTCTTTGACCGCGCCGCCGTGTCGGCGGAGGGCAAAATCTGCGGCTCGCACGACGACGTGCTTGATGCGAAGAGCGTCTGCGAACGGCTGGGTATGGAACATCGTGTCTTTGACATGAAGGAGGATTTCGAGGCGGCAGTTATACGGCGTTTCGCGGATATCTACCGTCAGGGGGAAACGCCCAATCCCTGTATTCTCTGCAACCGCTTCGTCAAATTCGGCGGTCTGCTGCGCCGTGCGCTGGACTTAGGCTGTGAGTACATCGTGACGGGACACTACACCTCGGTGACATTCGACGCGGGCTCCGGACGCTATCTGCTGCAAAAGGCGGCCGACGCCGCCAAAGACCAGACCTATTTTCTCTACGGTCTCAATCAGTTCCAGCTTGCCCACACGCTGCTGCCATTGGGAAAGCTCACTAAGCCCGAGGTCAGGGCACTGGCGGAGGCAAACGGCTTTATCAATTCCCGCAAGCACGACAGTCAGGACATCTGCTTCATTCCCGATGGGGATTACGTCGGCTTTCTGGAGCGGTACTGCGGCGAGGTCTGCCCGGAAGGTGATTTTCTGGACAAAGAGGGGCACGTCATCGGCCGACACAAAGGGACGATTCGTTACACCATCGGTCAACGCAAAGGGCTGGGCATGGGCTTTAACAAACCGATGTACGTCTGCGCCAAGGACGTGGCCGCCCGCACGGTGACGTTAGGCGACAATGCCGACCTCTTCACCCGCGAGGTCAACGCCCGCGACATCAACATGA
Organism: uncultured Clostridia bacterium; assembly: GCA_946184295.1. Lineage (GTDB taxonomy): Bacteria > Bacillota > Clostridia > Oscillospirales > Acutalibacteraceae > RUG762. Next base: position 44,047 of record CAMHEZ010000007.1, read on the forward strand.
TTGCCGTGGAACGACTCACTGCCCCCATGCGCGTGACCGCCAAGGTGCGCTACAGTCAGCGGGAGGAATGGGCCACGCTCGAACAGACCGGCGAGGATACGCTGCATCTGACCTTCGATAATCCCCAGCGTGCCGTCGCGCCCGGACAGGCGGTGGTCTGCTACGACGGCAATACCGTCATCTGCGGCGGTACGATAGAAACATAATCAGGGGAGTCCAGGGGGAGAAGAAAAGAATAAAGAATAAAGAATAGAGAATAGAGAAAAATGAAAAAGCGAAGCGCAATTAAGCGAAGCGCGGGAGTCCAGGGGGTGCAGGCACCTCTTGGCGGGTCAAGGGCAGAGCCCTTGCGGGGCGTGGGGCAGCGCCCCACGAGTGAGGCGTAGCCGAACGAGCAAGACGCGCTCGGATAAAAGAACAGGTCAGGCGAATACAGTGGCACGTCCGCAAATCAAATTCAGAAAATATTTCATAGATAGGGCATGGATTCTTCATTTCTATGGTATAATATGGATATTGGTGTTTTTTTATTATATTCCGACCGGGAAGGGGTTTGGTATATCATGCGCATGACGGTTTCCATTGATCGTCTGACGGCGCTGCTGCTGGCGGCGGCTCTTCTGGTATTCTCCTGCGCTTCCTGCCGCAGCACAACAGAGGAAGCGGACGACACGTCCAAAACTGTTTTGACCGTCATGTCGTGGAACGACGATTTCCGCCACGCGATGGAGACCTATTATCTCCCACGTCACGCCAAGGAAATGGCCAACGTGGAAATCCGATGGGTCAGCGACGAGATTGTCGGCTATCGGCAGAACGTGGAAAACCGGCTGCTGGACGGCGAGGTAATTGACCTCTTCGTGGGCGACGACCAGATGGCGCCCTTCTTCGCCAACAATCCCGGCACCGCCACACTCGCGCAGCTTGGTATCACGGAGGCCGATCTGGCGGCGCAGTACCCCTACACACGCCTGCTCGGCTCGGACGCGGACGGCGTGCAGCGCGGTTCGGCCATGAACGCGGAGCCGGGCATCCTGCTCTACCGCGCGGATTACGCCGCGCAGTATCTTGACGTCACCCGTCCGGAACAGATGGCGCTCATGCTGTCCTCTTGGGATACCTTCCTGGAAACCGCACGCACATTGGGCGAACGCTCCGGCGGCAACGTCAGAATGCTGTCCGACAGCTCGGAAATCTGGCGGGCCATCGACGGTGAGATGACAGGACAATGGGTCACAGACGGACAACTGTCCGTCGATGATGATACGCTTAACCGCTGGCTGACATATGTAAAATCGCTCAACAGCGCCAAGGGACTGGCCGGTGTCAAGCCCTTTGACGACGACTGGCAGAATGCCGTGAGCGACGGCGTGTTCTGCTTCTTTGCCGCGCCGTGGCTCAACAAGAGCGTCGCGTCGGACAACGCCGACATCACCACACTCTTTACAACAGCCAAAAAAGGCGGCGTTTCCTTCGGAAAATTCAAGACCGCACCCGCGCCTCACGGCTTCGTTTACGGCGGCAACTGGCTCTATTCCTCCGCCAACTCTCCCAATCACGAACTTGTGGGACAAATCGTCCGCACCTTCACTTGTGACGACGCATTTATGCGGCTGCTGGCGCTTGGTAATATGGAATTTGTCAATCACAGCGACGTGATTGAGGAACTGTCCTCACTGGAGATTGCCAACCCCCTCTTTGACGGTCTCGACGCGTTCTCGGTCTATCATCGCGCCGCCATGGATATGTCACTTGCTGCTCCTTCGGTCTACGACAGCACGGTCAGCACCATGCTCTACAATCAGGCCAAGGCTTGCGCACAGGGCAAGGTCACGCAGGAAAACGCGGTCTACAACTTCCGCAATAACGTGTGGAAGAAATACGACACGCTCACCGATCAGCCGCAAAAGCCAGATCAGACACAGGCCACCCAAGCCTCCCAAAAGGCAGTCGGATAAATCCACCCATTTCCCCTTCTGCCAAACAAGCTATAAAGGCTTGCCATTCGGCAAATTAACTGTCGATATCGTTCAAATCAGCGAAATTTTTGTTATCATTTTGTGTATATGCGGTTACAGAATATTAATAATCTTTGACAATTAACGATAAATGTGTTAAAATGACTTTGTAATGTTAATAGGGTTAAAAAGCCTTATGTGTTAAAGGAGAGATTTCAATGGAGTTTAAAGGTTTGTGCCTCGGCTGCATGACCAACAAGGGCGATTCCGCGGAATGCCCTCGGTGCGGCTATGTGGAAGGCACGCCGCAGGTTCTGCCTTATCTGGAACCGGGCACTGTGCTTCTTGATAAATATATCGTGGGCAAGCGTCTTCACGCCAACGGCGAAGGCGTGACCTACATCGGCTTTGATATTGCCAACAAAAAGAGAGTCACCGTCCGGGAGTATCTGCCCAAGACGCTCTGCTCGCGTGTCAAGGACGACGACAACGTCGTCATCGCCTCGGGCAACAAGCTGGTCTATCAGGATTACAAGCAGGATTTTATGGAAATCGGCCGCGCCGTCACCAAACTGTCGGGACTGCCCGCTATCATTCCGGTGGTGGAGATGTTTGAGGCCAACAACACCGCTTACATCGTCAACGATTACGTTGACGGCAAGCCGCTGGAGGAAATTATCAAGCGCGCCCGTCGCTTCACATGGGAAGAAGCCCGTCCCCTCTTTATGCCGCTGATTTCCACGATTATTTCCGCTCACGCGATCGGCCTGGTACATTTCGGCATTTCCCCCGAGAACATCATCATGACCCGCAACGGCACGCTCAAGCTGCGCGGCTTCGGCAGCCCTGACGCACATCTGGCCGAAACGGAACTGGAACCCAATTTCTACGATGGCTTCAGCGCCATCGAGCAATACTCGCTCGAAGGCAAAAAGGGCAAATGGACCGATGTCTACGGCATGAGCGCGGTCATCTTCTACTCCCTCACCGGCAAGCGGCCGCCCGACGCGGTGTCCCGCTCGTATGAGCCGCGCCTGAACATGCCCGCCGAGGTGGCGCAGACCATTCCTACTCACGTCGTTACGGCGCTGGCAGGCGGTCTGCAAGTCAAAATTGACACCCGTACACATTCCATGGACGAACTCAAGGAACAGCTCAACAATCCGGTACCCCGCCGCGTGGAACCTTCGCCTGTCAGTGCGCCGGCCTACGGCGATTCCTATGTTGACGAGCCGAACTATGAGGAGGAGATTCCCACCCGCACGGTGCAACAGCGTCCGGCCGAGCAGAGACGTCCCGCCGCGCAGCCGGCTGCGGCAGCCCGCCGGGAAGCCGCTCCCGCGGAGGAAGAAGAAATGTCGCCCTACAAATACGGCATTATCTCGGGTCTGGTCGGCTTTGTGGTGCTTGGTCTGATCGCGCTGATCTGCATTCATTTCATTGTCCTGCCGATGATCGACGAGAGAAACGCGCAGGAGGATCAGCACGAGGCGGAGCTGTATGTATCCTCTCAGGACACCGCCAGCGCGGAAGAAAAGGATATGGTCGCCGTTCCCGACCTCATCAACCAGGAGTGGAGCAAGGTTGACGGCAACGAAGAATATGCCGATTTCTTCATCCGGCTCAACAAGGAAGAGTATGACGAGAAGTATGAAGAAGGCCGCATTATCGCCCAGACGGTTAAACCGGGTACGATGGTGGCCAAGAATACGCCCATCGGCGTGATCGTGAGCAAAGGCTCTAAGATGCGCGTGGTACCCAACATCATCGGCAAAACCGTGCCCGAAGCTTCTGCCGCGCTGGAAGAAGTGGGTCTGGCGCTCGGCGATCAGGCGGAAGAGTACAGCGATGAATACGAAATGGGACAGATTATCCGTCTCAACGGCATTGAGCCGGGCAAGAAGATTCAGGAAGGCAGCATGATTAACGTGGTTGTCAGCCTGGGCGAGGAATAAATAAAGCAAGAGAAAAACGCACCGTTCGCAGCCTTACAGCCAAGGCACGAACGGTGCGTTTTTGTATTGTCTACTGTTCAATATACAGAATGCCGAGCGTGTTGGGGCCGCAGTGAGAATACACCGTACAACCCGCCTTTGTTTCAATCACTTCGTCAAACAGACCGGTCTTGCGCACCTGCTTCAGGGCAGCCTCCACCGGCTTTCTGTCCTCAAAGGTGTGGGTAATGAAGACGCGGCGGCGTACCACGTTCGGAGTCATGGCCAGACGGTCGCTGATGTACTGCGGCACAACCTTGTCGATATTGCCGCGGTATTTCTTGCCCACCTGCATTTTACCGTCCACTACTTCAATACAAGGTTTCAACTTGAGCAGATTCGCGCCCAGCGCCGCCACGCCGGAACAGCGGCCGCCCTTCCAGAGAAATTCCAGCGTGTCGATGACAAAACTGGTGCGCACCTTCGGCACGATTTCCTTTTCGACGGTCTCGGCGATCTCCGCCGCACTCATACCCGCCTCGATCATATCGGCAGCCGCCAGCACCTCCAGCAGAATGCCGGTGGAAAGATTGGCCGATTCAATGATATACACACCTTCCAGTTCCTGCGCACCGATACGGGCATTCTCGCAGGCAGAAGAAAAGTCCTTGCTGATAGTAAAGAACAGCACCGTATAGCCCTCGTCAGTCCAGCGGCGGAACAGGGCTTCGTACTCACTCGGCGGCGCGGCTGCTGTCTTGGAGAGCTTTCCCGTCGTTTTGTAGTATTTGAGAATGTCGTCGGTCGTGATATCCACACCGTCCTGGAAGCTGTCATCGCCCAGATTGACCACAAAGGGATGGGCTTCTATGTTGTACTTTTCCCGGATTGCCGGGGAGAGGTCACAGGTAGAATCCGCGATAATTTTAATTTTTTCAGCCAAGTCAAATCACCTTTCATTCCAAATGGGTATATTTTCTTATTATTATACGCCCGAAATATAAACGGAACATAAACTTTTTTATTGCAATCCACCAAAACACGCACCCCCGCGGAAGAACCGAAGGGGTGCAAAGTTCCTATTTGACACTTGAATCAATGGACAAATGACGGGTTTACTTCAGAAACAGCAATCCATACACGACGGCTCCCACACAGAAAGCAAAACAAACGCCCACCATCAGCACATAGAGAATGCCTGCCACAAAATTCAGCTTTTTCTTCATGTCCATGACCTTCATGCCCGTGGCCAGCATCGCAAAACCGGGAATCACCAGCATCGGAATCGTCTTGAAATCCATGGATTCGGCTGTCGGACGGGCAATGCTCACCAGCACATAATAGCCGATCATCAGCGCAATCAGCGCCACAAACGTCCAGATATTAACCTTCTTTTTGGCATCCATCTTGGTGAAGATATCGCAGATTACCATCGCGGCGGCCGAAGCGCCTACCGCCAGTCCCAACACGATGAAGCCCCGCATAATCATGAGATCCAGCACCGCGCCGGAGCCATCATCCGCACCCAGAACACTCGATTTAATCAGGTAGGCCCATGCGTTTCTGTCGGAGGGATTGACATACACGTCCAGCAGCTCCGGCAGGGAGAACGAAAGGAAACGCTCGTTCAGATTCACACTGCCCGAACGGCTGCCCAGGTCACTCAGCAGACGGAAAAGACCCGTGTCTTTGCCCATACTGTAGTTGCGCAGCGGATAGGCAAAGCTCAGCACGCCCCACGCTGCCAGACCGCATACCATCTGAATGGTTGTGGTGAGGATATTGAAGGCCTTGCGGCGCTTGATGGTTCTCACCAGATTAATCAGCGCCAGCGTGAAGATCACGGGCAGCAGCACAAAGGCGATGTTGTCCGTCATGACCGCCAGACCAAACGCGATGCTCATGAGCAGGAAATTGTAGCCGTCGGTGTAGTTGTTCCAGCGCGACAGGAACAGTATGGTCAGCGTCATCAGCGCGACCACCGTCATACCCGGTGTGAGCTGACCGCCCAGCACAATCAGTCCCGGCAGGAAGGCCACCAACGACGTGCAGAGATACACCGCCGTGTCGTTGGCTTCCAGCTCGCACAGTATGTAGTACATGGCGATAGCAGCCACAATGCCCATGTACTCATTGGCAATGCACACGATCTCCTGCGCGTATGGCTGCGTGAAACGGAAAACGCCCACCAGATTGTAGAGCGCCGCCGAGACGACATAGAACAACGGCTGATAGGTTTCGGGCAGCGTCAGCTTGGTATGCACCTCGCGGAATATCTCAAATTCGTCTCCCGACTGCCCGTTTTTGACCTTGGTGATGACATAGCAGATGCGTATCACAATGGACACCAGCAAAATGACATACACCGTGCGCCTTTCGTTAATGGTTTTCTTCCAAGTGGAATAAATCATGGCGCACACCAGCGCCACAATGATCGCGCCGCCCACACCCATCACTACCAGATCGCCCAGGAAATGGTGCAGCACCTTGAGCAGCAGATAACCGATTGCCATAAAGGCCGCCATCCAGAGATAACACCAGTTGTCAATGCGATTGTCCTGCTGCACTTCGTTCTTACCGCCGGACATAAAACGTCACTTCCTCTGAAAAAAGAATCTATGCTCCATTCACATGGATACATATATTATTTTACTCTATCTGTCATCAAATTTCAATAGAAATTTTTCATTTTCAAGGGATTTATCATTCAGATTTCATACCCCCACAGGCTCCTGTTTAAAATGCCACTCCGATGGAGATGACATTGTCAGTCAGAACGGCAAAGACATGGCCGCCGAGCTGTTCGGCCAGCAGCTTCACGATGGAAAGACCGAGGCCGGTGGATTTTTTGTGACGACTCTTGTCCGCCGTGTAGAAGCGGTCAAATAACGAACCGACGTCAATGGAATCCTGATTCCCGACGGGATTGGAAAACATCAGCTTCACACCCTGCGGACCGTCGCCCGCCTGTTCGACGCTGACCGTGACGTCCCCCGCCGCGTGCTGAAGACAGTTCCGCACCAGATTCTGCACAATGCGCACGGTCTTTTCACGGTCGGCAATCAGCGCCGTCTGTTCCCAATGCCCCAATTGCACAGCAATATGCCGCTCCTCAAACTGCGGCACAGCGGCGGCAAGACATTCCGCCACTTCATCGGTCAGACAGAACTTTTCCAGGTGCAGCTCGCTTTCGTCACTCAGCAGACAGGAATAGGCAAAAAAATGCTCGATCAGATCGCCCAGCTCCTGGACGTGCCGGGAAATCACTGCCACACGCTGCTGCTGCAACTCGCTGAGCGGCGTCGCCGTCAGGAGCTGCAAATATCCTTTGACCGCTGTGATCGGCGTGCGCAGGTCGTGGGAGATGTTGGCAATCGTGTCCCGAAAGGCCTTTTCTTCGCGACGCAGAGTGAGTCGGGTCTCCTCATCGGCCGCCAGACAGCGGTTGATCGCTGCGGCCAGCCGCGTCGCGTCAGGGTCCAGCAGCGAAACGCTGACCGAATGATGGGTATCGTCCAGCAGGCGCTTTTCCAATTGGCGGCTGATAGAACGCAGCTGACCTTTCAGGTGAATGACCCAAAGCAGCAGCGTCAGACATAACAAGCTCAGTATGGCTATAACATATGGCATGGTACAGTTGACTCCTTTCCAGACTTCCATCGGAACAGCTGAAAAAAACCGAAAAACATCTTGATTTTCAGAAACGATTGTGCTATAATAGATTACTGCGGAGTAATGGTATTCCAAGGTATGCCGGTGTGGTGGAATTGGCAGACACACGGGACTTAAAATCCCGTGATGGAAACATCGTACCGGTTCAAGCCCGGTCACCGGCACCAACTATGCGCCTGACGGCGCTAAATGCAGCGTGAATGGTGAATCATGAATAGTGGATAGTGGACAAGTTGAGCTTGGTGCGCTGTTGAACTATTCACTGTTTACCATTCTTTTTTTCGTTTTTGGGGGAGGGAATCACTTGAAACTTCTGGTATTGCGCCTCATGAAATGGGGTATGCGCTTTCTCTATTGGTTCATGAAACGACTCACACCTGTGGAAAACAAGGTGGTCTTTCTGAGCAGGCAGTCCGATCAGCCGTCGGAAAACTTCCGCCTGCTGGCGCAGGAACTGAGCGAGTACGACCCGTCCGTCACATGTGAATACTACTGCAAGCTCGGACTGAAAAGCAGTATGGGTGCGGGCGATATCATCATGATGCTGCGTCAGATGAAAGCGCTCGCCGGCGCACGTGTCTGCATCGCCGAAAGCTACTGCATTCCCATCAGCATTCTCCGGCACAAGCCGGAGCTGAAAATTATTCAGATCTGGCACTCCATGGTGGCCATCAAGAAATTCGGCTGGCAGACGCTGGACATGCCCGAGGGGAGCAAATCCTCCGTCGCCCGCATCATGCAGATGCACGCGGGTTATCATCACATCGTCGTGGGCAGTGAGTATATGCGGCAGTTCTTTGCCGAAGCCATGAACACCCCCATTGACAAAATTTTGCCGCTGGGCATGCCCATTGCCGACAAAATCCTGCAAAACGGCATTCCCGACGAGCATCTCCGCACGACATTCAACGAAACTTATCCACAGGCCAGAGGTAAAAAGCTCGTGGTCTATCTTCCCACTATGCGGCGCGGCGAGGCGGTGGACTGCGCCGCGCTTGTCGAGCGGTTTCCTTATGATGAATACGCACTAGTCATCAAGCTCCATCCGCTCGATCACGATACCGTTATCTATAACAACCGCGCCATCATCGACACGGCCTTCACCACAGAGCAGACCATCGCACTGGCTGACGCGGTGATCTCCGATTATTCCGGCGCGGCCGCCGAAGCCGCCCTGCTGGACAAACCCGTCTATTTTTTCACGCTCGATCTCGACCGCTACAGCAAGCGCTGCGGCATCAATGTGAACCCTTTGAAAATATTTCCGCACGTTTCCTTTGCCGACGCGGACGAGCTGATTGACGCAGTCAGTCAGGAACGCGCCACGCAGGAGGATATCGACCGTGTAAGGGAGCTGCTCTGCGGCGGCTGCGACGGCCGCTCTGCCGAAAAAATCGTGACGCTTGCCATGCAGTAACACACATTTTGTCAGATAAGGCGCTTGTAGTTCTCCAGCAGCCATTTTGCCACACCGTCATCATCATTGGATTCAATCACATCGTCCGCCACAACCTTCAGCGCGTCCACCGCGTTGGCAACCGCGTAACACTCGTCCGACACCTCAAAGAGAGGCATATCGTTAACTGAATCGCCGAAGGAAACAATGCGGTCAATTCCCGTGAGCTTTTTGAGATCGTCCAGCGCATGCGCCTTGCTCACCCGGTAATCCATGATTTCCAGCCAAAATTCCGGCCGGTAAAGCTCCTGTTGCAAAACGCTCCGGAGCGAATCGCAACACTTTAATTCGTCGTTGAGCCGCCCAAGCGTTTCACACGAATCCTCGATACAGGTGACATAGAAGATTTCTCCGCAAAAGAGATCATCAAAGCTGTCCACCGGCAACATTCTGCCGTCTTCCGCGCGGGACGCCAGATAATGCAGCATTCCCTCACTCTCTGACCCGCGCTGCCAAAGCACTTTTTCTTCTCCGTCGAGGAAGGTGTAGACCAGCGGCGACACGCCAAACCGTTGCAAACTCTCTTTGACAGAAGCAATCTGCGCTTCGTCCATGCACTGTATCTCAATAATTTCTCCTGTTTCGGGGTGCTTGATACAGGCGCCGTTATAGGTGATGACAGGAAAATTGAGTGCCAGCCGATGGGTCAGCGCCGTCGCCGAATTGAGCGACCGCGCCGTGGCGTAAGTAAAGCTGACCCCGCACTGAATGATGTAATTGATCGCGTCCACTGTGAAATCGGACAATTGTCTGTCGGACCCCAGCAGTGTGCCGTCCAGATCCGAAATAACCATTGTTTTCAAACCGTATCCCTCCGTTATACTGTATGAATCAACCTCAAAGGAATGTTTGTTTATGATAAAATTAGGAAATACCGAAATTCGGGGAAAAGCCATTCTCGCCCCCATGGCAGGCGTCACCGACCGCGCCTTCCGCGAGCTTTGCATGGGCTTCGGCGCAGCCTACTGCGTCAGCGAGATGGCAAGTGCCAAGGCACTGACCATGAGCGACAGAAAAACCGCCGAGCTGCTCGGCCTCTCCCCTGCGGAACAGCCGATTGCGATACAGATCTTCGGCTATGACCCCGCCGTCATGGCGGAAGGCGCGAAAATTGCCGCGCAGTACGCCCCCGCCGCCATCGACATCAACATGGGCTGCCCCGCGCCCAAAATTGCCAACAATCACAGCGGCAGCGCCCTGATGAAAGATCCAGCCCTCTGCGGCCGGATTGTGGAAGCGGTCGCCAAGGCGGTTGACCTGCCCGTCACAGTCAAAATCCGCAAGGGCTGGGACGCGCAAAGCGTGAACGCCGTCGAAGTGGCCAGAATCTGTGAAGCTGCTGGGGCACAAATGATCGCCGTTCACGGCCGCACACGTGAACAGATGTACGCGCCGCCTGCCGACTGGGACATCATAACCGCCGTCAAACAGTCCGTCAAGGTGCCGGTCGTCGGAAACGGCGATATTGACTCCGCCGCCGACGCAATGCGAATGCTGGAGCAGACCGGCTGCGACCTCGTCATGGTGGGGCGCGGCGCGCTGGGCAACCCCTGGATTTTCCGCGAAATCAACGCGCAGTACGATCTGGAACGACCTGTGGCCCCGCCCGGTCTGTACGAACGGCTAAGTGTCATGAACCGTCACATCGCCAAGCTATGCGCGTACAAGGGTGAACATATCGGCATGAGAGAGGCACGCAAACACACTGCCTGGTATATGCGCGGTCTGCGGGGCGCGGCGCGTCTGCGCGTCATGTGCGGCGAACTGCGCACCTTCGACGATATGAAGCGTCTGACACAGGCTGTAATCGAAGAAAACGAAGCTCTGCCCACTTCCCCGTGACAAGAGACAAGAAATGATATAAAAAACGCACTGTACGGATTGCTTACCGACAACTCTGTACAGTGCGATTTTTTACATCTTTATTCATCTTCCTTGTGTTCCACAAACTTGACGACGCCGAAAGACACGACAATGATAATCATGAATACACCGGCACCCACAATGAAAATCTGGGAATCCTTGAATGTGCGGATTTGCAGCTTGGCCGCGTCATTCTCCAGCACCTGCGGAGAATCCTCGTTGATATAGCCCACATTCTCAGACGCGGAAGTGGACTGCGCATTGACCGACACCACATCTGGCTTGACCTGCCTGGTGTAAAGGTAAATCATGATGACCGCAACCACCATAATCATCACGGAAAGTGAAGCCAGAATCGCGAAAGAACGCTTACTTCTGCTGGAACTCTTCTTGTTTTCCTCCATCAATAACAACCCCCTGCATGTTACATCTTCGAGATTACCACAAAAATCATATGTTTATAATATAACACATCGTCAACCATTTTTCAACTGTTATTTTGAAGGTATTCCGCTGAATTATGAGCATAATTTTTAGTATGACTCCACATATCTTGTTTTTATCCCCGACAGACGAAACCATATCATGTGGTCGGAAGCATATTGCTCCCCCGTTATTCGCCTTCGGAACGGCGACCGCGTTCCCGCTCCTCACGAATCTGCATATAATTGTCATAGTATTCGTTCATGCTCTTCTGCATATCGCTCTCACGGCGGCTGAGACGCTCCTGACGGCGCTGACGGTAATCGTCTCCGTCCCGCTCATGGCTCGAACGGCGGCGGCCGCTGCTGGCCTGACGCTTGCGGCGTTCCTCCATCAGATAACGCTCTTCCTCAGTCAGTTCGTCATCATCGTCCATCCTGCGTTTCTTTGGCCGGGTTTTCTCAGCTCTGTCACCGCCGCGGCGGCGCTCCCTGTCCGGACGCACATCGTCATAATCTTCGTCACTCTCAAAACCTTCTACAGCACGGCGGCGGCGCGGACGCTCATATCCGTCATCGTCGTCCTCAGCGGCGCGGCGGCGGCGCGGACGCTCGTATGCGTCATCGTCTTCCTCGGCGGCACGACGGCGACGCGGGCGCTCGTCCTCTTCATAGCCTTCATCGGCGGCTCGGCGACGGCGCAGACGCTCGTCTTCATCGTAGTCTTCCTCCGCAGTGCGGCGGCGGCGCGGACGCTCGTCTTCATCGTAGTCCTCCTCCGCAGTGCGACGGCGGCGCGGACGCTCGTCCTCTTCATAGCCTTCGGCATATTCCCGATCAAGCTCCGCAGACATCGCAGTGATATCCAATCCCTGTTCCTTGGCACGGGTAAGCTCATCCAGCTTTCTCAAACGACTCCTGACCGAACCGGGGGAACGCAGCCGGTCGCTGATTTCCTGTTCCTTCTTGGCCAACGTCTCGGCAATGCGCGCCTTGGGAATCTCCACATACTCGCTCGCGTGCTCCATCAGTTTGTTGAACGCCTTCATCTCACGGTAATAGTCCATCAGAAACAAAATCAGGGCCCCGTAAAATACGCACACCGCAATTCTCTCGTACAAACGCAGCCGGAACATGGTTGCCAGCGCCTTGGCGTCACGCATGGGAATGCTCCGGAATACCCATTTCGCCTGTGCCGCCAGGCCATCCTCTTTCACATGGTCAGCCAGCAGACTCCAATTCATCTCACTGTCCCACGCAAAATTCAGTGAAGCAAACGCGTCCACAATGCGAATCGCCGTGATCATCAAAGCCGCCACCGTCACAAAGACCCCGATCAGCGCCAGCACCGGCACAATCCGAAATTCCATGCACGACATAACCAGATTGACAAACACGGCGGTAGCCAGCGCCAGCGCCAGCAGCTCCAGACCGCTGCCCAGCATGCCCTGCCAGCCCTTTTCATGAAATACCCACGCGATGGCATTGAACGCCATCAGGAACATTCCCAGCGCGGCCACAATCAGGCTGATCATACTGTAGGCCTGTCCCAGCGCGCGGATACGTGAAAAGAGGCATGCCGTCAGAATGCCTGTCGGAACCCCCACATAGGCAAGAAACAACATGGTACTGCGAAGCGTGCCGCCGAGGTGGGTATGCTCAAATCCGTTCATGCGAAACGCGAAGATACTGTAGATCACCGCAGCCAGCCCCATGAGCACCACCGACGGTTTCAACAAAAAACGCTGCACACCGTCGGAAGGCGCAATGACATTACTGTAGTTATTGTCAGCCATAACCCATCAAAAATCCTCTCTAACAAAAACAACGTCAGTTGTGAATGACGTTGTTTTCGTGTTTTTCTGTTTGCATTAAGGAAACAATTAATCTTCCTGCGTCCCGGAAGCGTTGCTTTCAAGGGCATCGGCCGCCTTCAGAATATCGGCGGTCAGTTCGTCAGCATCGAGCTGCGTCGTTTTCACCTTGGCTGCCTCTTCTTCCACCGATGTGATTCTGTGCTTCTTTTTGGGCCTGACCCTCTTGGCGCCTTTGAACGTATCGTCATCGGTATCACTCTCGGCTTCTTCAGGAACAACGGAAGCTACTGCCGGCTCGGGCTGCGAGGCTTCCACCGCCATGACAACCGGCAGTATTTCTTCGTCAGGAACACTCTCCACCGTTACTGCCTCCTTCACCGGCTCTGGCTGCTCGGGCTCCGTCGGCTCTTGCGGCTTCACATCTTCCTCTGCGGCGGGCAGGATCGGAGCGGGAACGGGTTGCGGCTCAACCGGAGTCGGCTGCGCAACTGCCTCTCTGGCGGCGGGCAAGGCAGCGGAAACCTCCTTTTTCTTGGCGGATTTCTTCTTGCCGCCGACTGCTTTTTTCTTAGCAGCCATCTTTTTCTTTTTGTCAGACGCGTTTTCTTCGTCGTTTTCCTCAAATTCAATGCGGTAGCGCTTGTCGCGAATGGCGTTATCCACCTCACTGAACACACGTTCTACCTGGTCAATGGCGCTCATAAACAGGAACCAGATCGCGGCGTAGAAAATCGGCGCCAGCGCAAAACGGACAAAATCACACAGTCCGGCGCTGTAGAATCCGTCGCCCCAGCCCCTTACCCAGATACGGGTGATAAAATACACCAGCGGCAGAATCACATTCACGCCCAGACCGATCAGCGACAGCCATTTGAAGGACTGCGCATAGCTTCTGCGAATGACATTTTGATGCAGCACCGTCAGAATGAACATCGCCGCGCACATACAGCAGATCAGCCACACAAAATAGAAGAAATAGAAAACCGGAATCGCCGCCGGTACGCCGGAGCCGCCTTGCAGATCGTTGGCAAAGCGATAGAGCACCTCGTAAGCCAGCACACCGTAATAACCCAGGCGCAGGTATTCGAGGTAAATCAGCGGTTTGGTGCCGAGCTTGGGAATATTCTCCCCGCAGTGCATGAAGTACACATAATAGGTGACGATGACCATGCTCAGGCTGCACACCAGATCGCACAGCACCAAACCGTTGGTGAGGGGATCCATGCCGCGGCTGCTTTCGCCGAGCAGCTTCAGGACGTCGCCGCACGCCCCCAGTAAACCGCTGAGCAAAATGCTGTAAATAAAGAAGATACCGTCACTCAGACAGTCCGTGATAAAGATCCTGCCATCAAGACCGATTTGTCTGTTATTTCTCAAAACCAACCATCCTTACCTATCGAATTTTGCCGAACAAGGTCACATTTCAACACAGCGGCAATGAAAAAAATCAAACTACTGTTTATCATAACACACTTTTCCGCTTCATTCAAGATGAATTTCGCCCATCGGTCAAAAATTTACCTATCGTCCATATTTTTTTGGCGTTTATCCGCGGCGCCGTACGGCCACCTTCTTACCCTTGCGCGGTGAAGAACGAGGCGCCGCATGAGACATATCGAAATGACTGTCAAAGTCGTCTGCCAGCTCCTCGTCAAAGCGGCGGCTGTCGTTTCTGACCGGTGTACGCTGGCGACGTTTTCTGCGCGGCGGCACAGGCTGACTGTCCTGTTCAAAGTCGTCAAAATCGTCAAGGTTGCCGAGATCGTCAAAACTGTCGGCAGGCTGCCCCATGCCGCGTGTGTCAAAGCTCACGCTGCCCGGACGGTTCATACCATCTGAACTGCGCTCTGCCGTGTCATCGGAAAAACCGGCGCTGCCTGTGCGCTGGAAGCTCATAGACGCTTCATTGTGCGCCGGCGCAAAACCGCTGTTTCCCAGACCGTTCCAATCTGTCCCCATACCGTCCGGCCCACCGGGAAATCCCCTGCTGTTGTCAAGCTTTTGCTCCGTCTCAAAGCTCACATCCGGCCGCATGGAAAAGGTCGTGGCTTCGATATCGGCATAATTCTGCCGTTCGTCATTAATACCGCGGTAATTGTAGGGGTCCTGCTCCGGCGCTTCCTCATATACGCCAATACGGCCGCGCTGCTGCTCGTTCTGCGCACTGATCTGATCAATCAGGTCAAACAGCTCATTCTCGGCGGCGTACACCTCGCGGATATTGTACGGCGCACGGATTTCCTCATGCGTCAGCCGCGCCTCGGTGCTCACTGTGCTGATGAAGCGGCGCATTTCGTTATATTCCTCTTCGGTCTCGCCGAGATACCGCTGCGCCTCAATATAACGCTCGATGTCTGCCGCCAGTGTGGGAGATTTGATATTGTCCTCCGCAGGCTCATATGCCGGTTCTGGTATGGTGTAAACCTTGGGTTTGAAACTGGGCAGCCGTTTGCGGAACGCCTTCAGCCGCGCCATCAAATCTGCCATGACGCCGGAATCCTGCCGCGTCGGCTCCGGCTGCGGCGACACTGTATCGCTGTCCGTCAAAGGTTCCTCGGCAGACTCTCCGATAGTTTCCCGCCGCGACAATTCCTCGTCCCTTACTTCCGACGGTTCGTCCGGCAACGTCGCGGGCAAATCCTCCATTGACGGCGAAACGGGCGGCATATCCGCCGTTTCGGACACAACCGGCAGCTCGTAGGAGCTATTGTCAGGTTCGTCTCCAAAATCGTCATGGAAATCCGAAACAACCGGCTGCTGCTCTTCTTGAGACGGCAAATCCACAAAGCTCACCGTATCGGAAATATAGTTGGGGTCATCATGGCGCGTATCGGTATTTCCGGACGGCGGCAGATTGCTTTTTTTCCTGCCGAACAACCCGCCGACCGTTTCCTTGAACCCGGTCAGACCGGCAGCTACAGACGCGCCCAGTGCCGCCGCGCCCGCGCCAAAGGCAGCCGTCCGGACGTTCTTGGGCTTCTTTTCCTTTTTAAGGTCGGCAGTCGGCTCCGCCGGAGCAATCGGCGCGGCAAAGTCATCGCCGAACATTTCGCCGTAAAGATTGTCGGAATTTGTTCCGTCATTGTCCTGTGCAACATCTTCTCCGATGGCTTCCGGGAAATGATCTGAAAAGTCCGGCATTTCCGAAGATGTATCATCATCCGCAGATGATGCCCCGGCTTCAAATGGAGATGTTTCCCCCAGCGACGCAAAGCCTTCCAGAGGCGACGTGTTGCCAAGCATCGCAAAATCGCCAAACGGTGTTTCGTCCGTCAGCATATTTTCATCGGAATCGCTCTGAGCGGCAAAACTTCCCCCGGCAGCCGCTTCTTCATCGGAAATCAATACCGGCTCTTCCGTCTTTGTGGTTTGGTCACTGTTGTTTTTCTTGCTTTTTTCGGACGCCTTCTTGCCGTCTTTCTTCTGTGAAACCTTGTCCGAAACCGCGCGGAACAGCGCACTGAAACCGTTGCGCAGATCCTTGTCGCCTTCTCGCCGCTGCGGCTGTGAAGAAACGGAGGTCTCCGGCGGCGCCAAATCAAAATCCGGCTGCTGCATCAAGTCTGGCTCAGAGGCGGGAGCAGACATCTCTCCCCCGTTGTACCCGGTCGGGGCGCTATTTCCGCCGCTTAAGGAATCGCTTTCCAGCAGGTCGGCCAGCTCACCCAAATCCATATCATCGGAAAAATCCCGCAGTGCCACGTGTTCCCTGCCCGTAACGCCGGACAGCTCGTCTGTATTCTCTAAATCCCCCAAATCCTGCCAATCATCGTCAAGCGGCAGCTCACCGCGGTGAGAAGCGTCGGAAAATCTCGGCAAATCCATCTTCCTTTCCATCAAAATCTATCTGCTAACCCACTCTTTCCGGTTATATACATCATACCACGTTCATAAATATAAGTAAATCCAAATTTCATGAATTTTTTCATGCGCATCAATATAGGAGGCATCTCCAATTATGATGAATTACGTTTTTGCCTTTCTTATCATTCTCGCAGCCGCATGGGGCATCGGCTCGGGCCACGCGCCGGAGGTAGCGGCGGCTATCCTCAAAAGCGGCGGCGACACGGTGCAGCTCCTGCTGACTGTGGCAGGCGCCATGTCGGTGTGGAGCGGTCTGATGGCCGTCGCGGAAAAGTCAGGTCTGACGCAATGGGCCACGCGGCTGCTGCGTCCCCTGATACGGCTGCTCCTGCCGGGACTGCGCCGGGACGGCGAGGCAGAGCAATGTGTCTGCATGAATCTCGTCGCCAATCTGCTGGGGCTTGGCAACGCCGCCACGCCGCTGGGACTGCGTGCCATGAATGCCATGCGCCGGGAACAAGGACTGAACGACGGACGTGCCAGCGCCGAAATGACCACCTTCGTGGTCATGAACACTGCCTCGCTCCAGCTGCTGCCCACCACGCTGATGGTGATTCGCACCGAAGCAGGCTCCGCAGACCCCATGGGCATTCTGCCCTGCATCTGGCTGACCTCGCTGAGTGCGCTCACGGCGGGGCTGCTGATGTGCCTGATTCTGCGCGGCTTTGCTTCACCAAAAAATTAACAGAAGAGAGTGGTTCATATAGAAAACTTTGGCGCCATCGGCAACGACATCATCATCATAACCGCCGCAGGCATTGTACTGTTGGGACTGGTGCGGAAGGTACCGGTTTTTGATACCTTTCTGGAGGGGGCGCGAGAGGGACTTGCCGCCGCGCTGCGCATCATGCCAGCGCTCACGGCGCTCACGCTGTGCATTGCCATGATAAAAGCCTCCGGCGCGCTCGACGCCGCGTCACGGCTGGCGTCGCCGCTGATCGGCGCGTTCCGTATTCCGCCCGAAACCACGCCGCTCATGCTGGTGCGGCCGCTTTCCGGCAGCGGCGCGCTGGCAGTCATCCGGCAGATTTTCACTGATGTCGGCCCCGACAGCTACGCGGGGCAGGTCGCGTCGGTCATGATGGGTTCCACTGAAACCACCTTTTACACCGTGGCTGTCTATTATGGCAGCGTCGGCGTGAAAAAGACTGGATACACGATTCCCGCCGCCCTGACCGCCGATCTGACGGGTATGATTGTGGCTGCATTGACCGTGACGCTGTTTCTGCATTGAACGGACAACAAAGAGGCATCGGCCTTTTCTCCCCCAAAAGCCGGTGCCTCTCTTTATTGATGTCGTTCTCTTTCTACACTTTGTCCGTCCACGATTTGAGCAGGCTGACGCGCCGGATTCCCTTGAACGCACGCCAGTCGTCATAAATTTCCTCATAACGCTTGTAGGCGTTGGCTACCGCGTCGTCCCATGATAGATAGACCTCCTGCGCGGCCAGTTCGCCGGTCTGCGCGAGAAAATCGCGGTCATGCACGGCGTTGATAATAGCTGCCGCGAACGCGTCGGGGTTTTCTTCCGCAATGAAGCCATTGCGGCCGTCGGTGACGATTTCGGAAGCACAGCTGTCCTTGACCAGCACGCTGGGCGTACGGCAGGCCGCCGCCTCCATCACCACCAGTCCCGCTGTATCATAAGTGGACGGGAACAGGAACAGGTCGGCGCGGGTAAAGTAGCCTTTGAGCAGTGCGCGGTCGTGAATCGGGCCGGGGAACATGGTGGAAGTGGAAAGCCCCACCTTGCGGGTGTAGTCGATCATCTCGTCACGTTCCGGGCCGCCGCCCACAAAAATCATCTTGAAACGCACGCCCGCCGCCTTCACCTTGACCAGCGCGTCAATGATAAGTTTGATATTTTTATACCACTGCATTCTGCCGCAGTACATAAAGACCAGTTCGTTGGAGGCGATCGCCGTCTCGGCCTGCACGCGGCGCATGATTTCGGGCGAAGCGGGGTCAAGGGTAATATCGGCGCCGTTGACCATCACGCGGCTGTCGCCTTTATAGCCCAGTGCCCGCAGCGAATCCCCCGCTCCCTTGCTGACCGTCCAGACCTCATCGGCATAATTGAAGTTGCTGGTGACAAATTCCGCGGCGACCTTGCAGAGCGCCTTCTTTTTCAACGTGAACTCAAACTCGCTGGCAAACTTGGTATGATAGGTCATGATAACCGGAATTTTGTGGCCGATATTGACATTTCGCGCCAGCAGTGCCGCCGTAAAGGGGCTGTGGACATGAATGATATCGAGGTTCTCCTTCTGGATTTCGCGGATTGACGGAACGGAAAACGGAATGCCCGCGCGGTAGCGAATGCGTGTCTTCTCGGTGGGAAGAGATGTATAGCGGATCACCTTGAAGGGATAGTTGTCCTCCACGTTTTTGTAGCGCGGGGTAACCACCACGCTTTCCCCGTACTTTTCGTGAATGATTCTGGCATAATTGACCACTGTATTGGAAACGCCGTCGATTGTCGGCGGAAAAGACTCATTAAAAAGACCGATTTTCAGTTGTTTCATGATAAGAAATCTAATCACCTTTCGTTAAATGTCACAAGACGGACAACCGCCATTGCAAAAATTCGTTGCTATTATACCATATCTCATACACAAATGCAATCGTTTTGATGTAAAATTATTGATAGAATCAACAATTTTCCGTGTTTTTCTTCTCAAAACAAAATTTATGCAAAATACGGGTTGAATTTATCGGCAAAGAGGATTAAAATGGTAATAGCAGAATGCGTTACCGCCTGATGCAATTTTATCATAACAGGAGATTTGATGTATGAAAGTAATGGTTGAAACCTCCGCACGTCACGTACACCTCACCGACGCCGACCTCGCCGCGCTCTTTGGCGAGGGCTATCAGCTCACCAAGAAAAAGGACCTCTCCCAGCCCGGTCAGTACGCTAGCAATGAGAGAGTGGACGTCATCGGCCCCAAGGGCGTCATGCCCAATGTTTCGATTCTCGGCCCCACCCGCAAGGAGTCTCAGGTGGAGCTTTCCCTCACTGACGCCAGAAAGATCGGCATTGCCGCTCCCATCAGAGAATCCGGCGACCTCGTCGAAACTCCCGGCTGCACGCTGAGAGGCCCCGCCGGTGAAATCACGCTGGTCAACGGCGTCATCGCCGCGAAGAGACACATTCACTTCACCCCCGAGGACGCGGAGCACTTCGGTGTGAAGGACAAGCAGATCGTCTCGGTGAAGATTGAGACCGCCGACCGCACCACCACCTTCGGCGACGTCGTCGTCAGAGTCAGCCCCAGCTACCGCGCCGCCATGCACATCGACACCGATGAATCCAACGCCGCCGCATGTTCCGGTTATGTCGAGGGCGAAGTCATTCTCTAAATCATATCACAAAAGAAGTTCCCAAAAAAGGCAAAACCGCCGCGCCGCCAAAAGCGCGATATCGGTTTTGCCTTTTTGATTACTTTTTGCCGCCGGAGAACTTTTCACGGATCATGTTGATGACCCCGAAGAAATTGTCCGCCAGATCGGTGAGGAAGCCCTCGCCTGAACGGCTGTTGCTGCTGCGGTAGTAGTGGGACACCGAGCCGAACATACCGCTTCTGCGGGGGGAGTTGGTAGTGACAATACCCAACACTTCTGTGTCGAGCGATTCAAACACATCAATGGCATACTTCATCATATCGGTACGGGTGTGTCCGTACTGCGCGACAATCAGGCAGCCGTCCACCTTGCCCGCAACCGCCGCCGCGTCGGGCAGCAGTTCAATGGAGGGCGTATCAATGATGACATATTCAAACTCGCTCTCCACCGCCTCCAGCATCTTGCCGAACACGTCGCTGTCGAGCAGGTCGCAGACATTGATATTGTTCATGTTGACATTGTTGACCGCCGTGATGACATACAGGTTGCGGTTGGAGGTCTTGTTGATGGTGGCGGCAATATTGGTCTTGCCCAGCAACAAATCGCCCAGACCAAAAACCGAGTCAAAGCGCAGCTCGCGGCTGATACTCGGACGGTGCATATCCGCCTCAATCAGCAGCACCATCGCGTTGGAATCCGCCAGCGCACGCGCCAGACCGATGGCAACCGACGTTCTGCCGTCACGCGGCGAGGGACTGCATACCGCAATCGTGCGCACGCCCCGCTTGGAATATTTCACAGCCGAACGCAGCACCCGGTAGGCGCTGCTCACCTGTCCGGCACTGCGCTCAGTGCCGATGATATGGGCCACCGGCGGAATGGCCGCAATCACGGGAATGCGCGTCATGGTTTCAAACTTGGCGCTGCTGCGGAGCGTTTTGTCGGCCGCCAGCGAGAAGATATTGAAGACAAAGAAGCAGACCACCGTAATGCCCACGCCCTGCAACGCTCTCACCAGCGCGGTGAGCCACGGGTGACTGATGTCGGTGACACGTCCCGCGTCCTCCACCACGGCGGAAAATGCCGGGTTGGAGTTGGCAAAAGCCTCCTGCACCGATGTATTCGATTCCCGCATCAAATTGGCAGTGAAGGTCTCGGCCTCCGTCCGCTCGCCGGGATAGCGTACCACCACACGCAGCACATTGGATTCATTGATCTGCGTCACAGTCAGGCGCCGCTGGTAATCCACCGGGTCGGCGCTGCGGGGCAGACCGGTGTCCCGCATGGCACGCTGGACGGTATCGCTGTTGTCCACCAGAGAGATGGATGTCAACGCCGCCGCTTTGCTCAGCTCGGAGATGTTGTACTGGTCGGCGATGCTTTCGCCCTCCACATCGGACTGAATACGCAGGGTCGCCGTGACGGTGTACTGCACCGGCGTGATGATACGCACGGAGAACAGCACCACCAGAAATACCGCCAGCGCAGTCGGAAACAATACCGTCATGCGCTTGGCACAGAGCTTTAAATATTCGGCCATGCCAAAATTGTTATTCATGGATTTCTCACGTCCTCATTTTAGAACATTTAAACTATATTATAATGGAATCCCTGCGCTACGTCAACCAATAATTTTTGAATAACACGGAAATCAATTTTGGTCGGCGCTTTAATTGGATTCGCCTGACCGGATCCGATATCCTAGCGCGTTATGCTCGGCAAGCTCCGCTTGCCTCCCGGGGCGCTGCCCCGGCCCCTGCAAGGGCGCTGCCCTTGACCTGCCAGGAGGACCAGTCCCCCTGGACTCCCGCGCTTCGCTATTAATTCAAAAATTAATAGTAAATTTGCAATTTTGATAAAAAAGGCTTTGAAAAAATGTCGTGTGTGTGTTACAATGTAAGAAGATATTTTTTATCTCTGCGTTTTGACGCTTCATCAATGAAATTAAATCTAAGGAGATTTGATAAGCTATGGCAGTCATGAGATTATTTGTGGAGAAGGCACCCGGCTTTGACATCGAAGCAAAGGGCGTACTCTCCGACCTGCGAGACAACCTGGGTATGACCGACATCGAAGGTCTGCGCCTGCTCAACCGCTACGACGTGTCGGGTCTGAGTGCTGCGGAATTTCGGCAGGCCAAGACCACCGTATTCAGTGAGCCGAACGTGGACATCGTCTATGACGAGGTCTTCCCCATCGAAGAAAACGTGAGAATCTTCGCCACTGAATACCTTCCCGGTCAGTATGACCAGCGTGCCGATTCCGCCGCCCAGTGCGCCCAGCTGCTCACGCAGGGCGAGCGCCCCGACGTACTCACCGCTCGCGTGTATGTGCTCAGCGGCCCCATCACCGACGAGGAATTTGACCGCATCAAGAGCTACATCATCAACCCCGTGGAATCCCGCGAGGCCTCCCTGCACAAGCCCCGCACCCTCGCCCAGAAATTCGACGTACCCACCGATGTGGCGGTGCTCGACGGCTTTATCGCGTGGGACGACGACAAAATGGCAGCATATTACGCCTCCATGGGCTTTGCCATGACACTCGACGACCTGAAATTCTGCCGCGACTACTTCCGCGATGAGGAACAGCGCGACCCCACCATCACCGAGCTGAAGGTCATCGACACCTATTGGAGCGACCACTGCCGCCACACCACCTTCCTCACCGAGCTGGACGACATCAAGGTGGAGGACGGCGGCTATGACGCCGAAATTCACAAGGGCATTGAGCGTTATCTCGCCGCCCGTGCGGAAGTGTACGGTAAAGATACCACCCGCCCCGTCACGCTCATGGATATGGGCACCATCGGCGCGAAAGTATTGAAAAAGCGCGGTCTGATTCCCGATCTGGATGAGAGCGAAGAAATCAATGCCTGCTCTATCGAAGTGCCTGTGGAAATCGACGGACGCACCGAGCAATGGCTGGTGCAGTTCAAGAACGAGACCCACAACCACCCCACCGAAATCGAGCCGTTCGGCGGCGCGGCCACCTGTCTAGGCGGCGCCATCCGCGATCCGCTCTCGGGACGCGCCTACGTCTATCAGGCCATGCGCGTGACCGGTGCGGCTGACCCGAGAGTACCCGTCTCTGAGACGATGGAAAACAAGCTGCCCCAGCGCAAGATCACCACCGGCGCGGCGGCCGGCTACTCCTCCTACGGCAACCAGATCGGTCTGGCCACGGGTCAGGTCACTGAAATTTACGATTACGGCTACACGGCCAAGCGTCTGGAAATCGGCGCGGTCGTGGGCGCCTCTCCCAAGAAGAACGTCGTGCGCGGCGTACCCGAACCGGGCGATATCGTGGTGCTACTCGGCGGCCGAACCGGCCGTGACGGCTGCGGCGGCGCAACCGGTTCCTCCAAGGCGCACAACAGCTCTTCCCTCGAAACCTGCGGCGCAGAAGTGCAGAAGGGCAATCCCCCCACCGAGCGCAAGATTCAGCGTCTGTTCCGCAACGGCAAGGTTGCTTCAATGATTAAGCGCTGCAACGACTTCGGCGCCGGCGGCGTATGCGTGGCCATCGGCGAGCTGGCCGACGGTCTGGATATCCGTCTGGACGACGTGCGCAAGAAATACGAGGGTCTGGACGGCACCGAGCTGGCCATCTCCGAATCGCAGGAGAGAATGGCTGTCGTGCTCGACAAGAAAGACGTCGACAAGTTCATCGCAGAGGCCGAAAAGGAAAATCTCGAAGCCTATGAGGTGGCGGTCGTCGCTGAGAATCCCCGCCTGACGATGGTGTGGCGCGGCAAGACCATTGTGAGCCTCTCACGTGCGTTTCTCAATACCAACGGCGTCAGACAGCACGCTGACGCCAAGATCAAGGCGGTCTACCCCTACAACGATTACCGCGTGTCGGTTCCCTATGAGCTGCGCGGCCTGCCTGTGACCGAGGCATTGGTCAAGAACATGGGTCGTCTGAACGTCTGCTGCCAGAAGGGGCTTTCCGAGCGCTTCGACGCGTCCATCGGCGCGGCCACCGTGCTGATGCCCTTTGCCGGCAAAAATCAGCTCACGCCCGAAGAGGCTATGGTTGCCAAGCTCCCGATTGACAAGGGCGAGACAGACTGCGCCACGGCGATGGCCTTCGGATATGTACCCGGCCACACCGAGTGGAGCCCCTATCACGGCTCGGCCTTCGCGGTCGTGGAATCGCTCTCCCGTCTGCTGGCTGTGGGCGCGAACCCCATGGAGGCGCGTCTGACCTTCCAGGAATACTTCGAGAGACTGGGTGAAAAGCCCTCCCGCTGGGGCAAGCCCGCGGCGGCGCTGCTGGGTGCGCTCACGGCACAGCTCAAAATGGGCACTCCCTCCATCGGCGGCAAGGACTCCATGTCCGGTTCCTTCAACGATCTCGACGTGCCGCCCACGCTGGTGAGCTTTGCGCTGGCCACCACCAGTGCCAAGAGAACGCTCTCGGCGGCCTTTACCAAGTCTAATTCCACGGTTATTTTCGTACCGATTCCCTATCACAAAAAGAAGTCACATATGCCCAAGTGGAAGAAGCTCCGCACCATGTATGAGGCGGTCTACCACATGATTTGCGCGGGCGATATTCTCTCCGCGAGCGTGGTTCACGAAGGCGGCGCGGCGGCATCGGTCATCAAGGCCTGTTTCGGCAACGGTCTGGGCTTCGCATTTGACGAATCCGTCACCGATACCGAGCTGTTTGCCCCGCTCTCCGGCTCGCTGGTGCTGGAGCTGAAAGACGGCGTGCGCGTGCTGAGTGACATCAAATACAAGCTGCTCGGCAAGACGACCGCCAATCCGCTGGTGCGCATCGGCATGAGCAAAGTGGCCCTCGCCAAGCTGCGCGACGCATGGATGGCGCCGCTTGAACCCATCTTCCCGGTACTGCCGAGTGAGCGTCCCGTGGTCAAGAATGTTCCCATGAACACCTCCCGCGCACATTATCCCACCATTCTCCCCAAGCTGGAGAGCAAGCCGCGCGTGTTTATTCCGGTCTTCCCCGGCACCAACTGCGAGCTTGACACGGCACGCGCCTTTGAAAACGCGGGCGCGAAATCGGATATCCTCGTCGTGAAGAACCTCACGCCGGCGGCCATTGAAGAAACCATCAAGGAGATGGCCAAGAGAATCGCCAAGTCGCAGATCGTGATGCTGCCGGGCGGCTTCTCGGGCGGTGACGAGCCGGACGGTTCGGGCAAGTTCATTGCGACCACCTTCCGCAATCCGGTTATCGCGGAGCAGGTCACCAAGCTGCTGGAAGAACGCGACGGCCTGATGCTAGGTATCTGCAACGGTTTCCAGGCGCTCATCAAGCTGGGTCTGGTGCCTTACGGCAGAATCACCGAGATCGGCAAGGACGACCCGACACTGACCTTCAACACGCTGGGCAGACACGTCTCGCGCATGGTTTATACCCGCGTCACCTCCGTCAAGTCGCCGTGGCTGCATGACTGTGAGGTCGGCGAGATGCACACGGTTCCCGTATCGCACGGTGAAGGCCGCTTTGTGGCAGATGAAGATATGCTCGGCAAGCTGATTGCCAACGGACAGGTCGCGACGCAGTACGTGGATCCCAACGGTATGCCGTCTTCGGATATCGAGTGGAATCCCAACGGTTCGGTCTGCGCGATTGAAGGCATCACTTCGCCCGACGGCCGCGTGTTTGGTAAGATGGGCCATTCGGAGCGTATGGGCAGCAATCTGTATAAGAACGTCCCCGGCGAGAAGGATCAGAAGATCTTCCTGTCCGGTGTCAGATATTTCAAATAAGCCCGACAATGGGTTTCCAAAGGGATAGTGTCCCTTTGGCGGGTCAAGGGCAGAGCCCTTGCGGGGGCCGGGGCGGCGCCCCGGGAGCAAGACGCGCTCTGCCCCGAAACGCACCCGGGCGAACATAGAGAAAGGAGCGTTTCCCTCTTGAAAGGCATCAAACAAATGCTCATGGGACTGGCGCTGATTGGCGTCGCAATCCTGCTGTCCGATATCTTGAGTTTTTACGCGTGGATTCCCGGACTGTTCGGATTAGGCTTGGCTTTTGTGGGCTTTTATTTTACAGATGACTGATAAAAAACCGCGTCGGACGCTTTGGTGCCGACGCGGTTTTTCTGTATTCGCCAAACCTTTGTATGTTATCACAGTGTACGATGCTCGCTCAGCCTGCGGCTTCGCTTATGGGGCGCTGCCCCATTCCCCGCAAGGGCGCTGCCCTTGACCTGCCAGGAGGCGCTTCGCCCCCTGGACCCCCACGCTGCGCTAATTGTGCTTGACTTTGGCTTTCTCTATGATTTTCCCAATATGTCTCATCACGTGCTCATACCCGTCCTCACCGTGGGGCAGGGTACAATTCTCACAGCTCTTGACCCCGCTCGGAAGATATACGAAGTTTCCCCCGCATTCCTCACCCAGCGCATACAGCGGACAATAGCAGAACAGACAGTTAAACGTCTCCCCCACACCTTCATGACACGGAAAGTACTGACACGCGGTATTCTGGAAAAACTTGTAACTGTTCTCCGGCATTCCCCTCACCAATTCCCATCAGGTGCGGTAATCGCCGTTGATCTTGACATAATCATATGTCAGATCACAGCCCCACGCCATCGCGCTGCTCTCGCCCTGATGCAGGTCAATATCAATCCGGATTTCGTCCTCGGCCAGCACAACCTTTGCCTCGTCCTCCGAGAAATCCACGCCCGCACCGTTCCGACAAACGGCAATCCTGCCCCCCGCCGAAGCGATATCCACGTCCACCTTGTCAATGTCAAAATCCGCCTCGGCATAACCGATGGCACACAGAATCCGTCCCCAGTTCGCGTCCTCCCCGAAAACAGCGCACTTGAAAAGCGGCGAACGAATGACACTCTTTGCCACAATGATGGCCGTATCCAGATCAGGAGCGCCCGCACATTCGCATTCGATCAGCTTGGTCGCGCCCTCGCCGTCCTTGGCCAGCATACGCGTCATGCTTCTCATCACGAAATACAGCGCAGACTGGAAGCTCTGGAAATCCTCGCCCTCGTCTGTGATTTCCGTGTTGCCCGCCAGACCGTTGGCCATCAGCAGCACGCAGTCATTCGTAGAGGTATCGCCGTCCACGCTCAGGCAATTGTACGTGACCTTCACCACCGCCGAAAGTGCCTTTTGCAGCATTTCGGAAGAAATCGCGGCGTCTGTCGTGATAAAATTCAGCGTTGTCGCCATATTCGGGTGAATCATTCCGCTGCCCTTGGCCATGCCGCCGATTTTGCAAACCTTGCCGCCGACCTCAAATGATACGGCGACTTCCTTTTTCACCGTGTCGGTGGTCATAATCGCGTTGGCCGCCTTGCCGTGATTTTCCGCCGCAAGACCCGCCGCCAGTTCGTCAATATGCGCCGCGATCGGCTCGATCGGCAGCACCTGCCCGATCACGCCGGTAGAAGCGGGCACGATTTCTATCGCGTCCACGCCGAGCGCCTGCGCGGCCAGCTGACACATCATTTCGGCCTTTTCCACGCCGTCGGCATTGCAGGTATTGGCGTTCTTGCTGTTGGCGATAAAGCCGCGGATTCTGCCGCCCGTCGCGGTCAGATGCCGCTTGGTCACCAGAAGGGGCGCACCCTTGACCTTGTTCGTGGTGTAGACCGCTGCCGCGTTGCACAGCACATCGCTGACTACCAGACCGAGGTCATTCTTGTTTTTGTCCTTGTTCAGTCCGCAGTTGAGACCGTTGGCCTGAAAGCCCTGCGCGGCACATACGCCGCCCTCGATGGTCTCAAATGCCTTTTCTTCGATTCCGTTTATCATTGTGTTCTCATTCCTCAAAAATATTTTTCCTGAAATAACGCGCCGCGTTGCCCAAGAAGATGTTTCTGACCAGCGCCTCGCTGTAATTCAGCTTGAGAAAGCGCTCATACAGCGCTTCCATGGATTCAATGCCGGTCATATCGGGCGGGATATCGCAGCCGTCAAAATCGCTGCCCAGACACAGGCAGTCCTCACAGCCGCGCGACAGCATATATTCCGCGTGTTTCAAAATATCCGACATATGCGCGTTCTCGTCGTCACGCAGAAAGCCGACGTAGAAATTCAGCCCGATCAGGCCGCCGCTCTGCCGGATCATGTCAATCATCTCATTGGTCAGGTTGCGCAAATTGCCGCACAATGCCCGCGCATTGGAATGGCTCGCCACAAACGGCGCCTCGGCAATTTCCGCCACATCATAAAACCCCGCGTCGGAGAGATGGGACACATCGACCGCCATATGCAGCCGGTTCATCTCCTTCACTACCGCGCGGCCAAACGCGGTCAGGCCTCTCCCCTGCTCCGCGCGAATGCCGTCCGCCAGCTCGTTGCTGTCATTCCATGTCAGTGTGATGAGCCGCACGCCGTCGTCATACAGCGACTGCACACGTTCTATCCGGCCCGCCAGCGCGGAACCGCCCTCTACCGAGAGAATCCCGCAGCAGCGCCCTTCCGACGATTCGTGCCACTGCGCACCGCTGCGCAGCATACGAAAGCGGTCGGAATACAATTGCTCCTGTCGGTACAGATAATCCCGCACGCGTTCATAATGGGCAATGGCCGCCTCACCGCGGTATTCGTCCGGCATGAACACCGCGAACACCTGCCGCCAGTTTGTCAGATAGCTGCCGCGATTCAAAGAAAGGTGCCGCGCTCCTTGCGCGAGATTCACTCCGTCCAGCTTTGTCGCGCATTCAAACGCGGTATCACAGTGCAAATCAAATAAATCCATCATAGACCTCCGAACCAAACGCGCCTTTGATGATGTGAACCTGATCGGCGACAAAAATCTCCTGCCCTTCCCAGATCGTCCAATGTCCTAAAATGTCAACCACATCAAAACGCGGCTGCCGCACCAGATCGAAGGTTTGCAGGTAGGTCAAGGCCGTCTTGAAAACTTTCTGTTTCTTCGCGCGGGACATCGCGTAAGCGCCACGGATACTGGATTGCGGCGTGCGTGTTTTTACCTCGGCAAACACCAGATCTGTTTCATTCTTGACGATCAGGTCAATCT
This sequence comes from uncultured Clostridia bacterium, assembly GCA_946184295.1. Lineage (GTDB taxonomy): Bacteria > Bacillota > Clostridia > Oscillospirales > Acutalibacteraceae > RUG762. The sequence continues at coordinate 73,369 of CAMHEZ010000007.1, forward strand.
CGCCCCAGCGCGTCTGATAGTTGCGTGTGACCAGCTCGAAACCCTCTTTTTCATATGCTTCGAGCGCCGCGTCCTCCCCGGCATGACCGGTTGCGCCGATGTTCACGCCTGCTCACCCCTTATATTCGGGAATGCCGTCGATCTTTTTGAGAAAGCTCTTGCGATGCACCGGCGACGCACCGTATTTGCGCAGCATCTCGATGTGCAGCGCGGTGCCGTACCCCTTATGCTTGGCAAAGCCGTACTGCGGATATTGCTCATCAAGCGTCAGCAGGAAGCGGTCACGACTCACCTTGGCCAGAATCGACGCGCAGGCAATACTTGCCGAAAGGCCGTCACCTTTCACAATCGTGCGACAGTTCGTTTCAATCTGGGGCGGTCTGCGATTACCATCGATCAGGCAGAGGTCGGGCTTGACTGTCAGTCCCTCCACCGCACGCGTCATCGCCAGATAGGTGGCCTGTAAAATGTTGATTTCATCAATCGTCTTTTCGTCCACTGAGGCAATGCTGTAAGCCACGGCCTGCTCACAAATCACGTCAAACAGCGCTTCCCGCTTCTTTTCGGTGAGCTTCTTGGAGTCGTTGGCGCCCTCGATGAGCTGCCCCTGACGCAGCACCACCGCCGCCGCGAACACGGGACCCGCCAAAGGGCCGCGTCCGGCCTCGTCCACGCCGCAGATCACCAGACTGCCGCTGTCGTATCCTTCATTCTCATAATACAGCCAGTCAACCGGCTGCGCTGCCTGTGCTTTTTTCGGCATGCTGCAAACGCCTCCGTTTTTGTTTTTATTACTGATCGCCGACCTGTTCCAGCGTGATGCGTCCCAGCAGCCCCGCACGAAATTCGTCTAGCAGCATCACCGAAACCCGCTCATAATCGTAATCACCGCCCCGCAGTATCATACCGCGCTTCTGGGCAATCCGCTCCATCAATGCCAGCGGTTCCATATTCTCCACAGAATCCAGCTTGTAGCGTTCACATAGCCGTTCCGGGTAACAGCGGCTCATGTATCGCAGCAAATCCAGCGTCAGTGTTTCGATATCCACCACCGCGTCTTTGACCGCGCCTGTAAAAGCCAGCTTCTGACCAACCTCTGGATCATCAAACTTGGGCCAGAGTACACCGGGCGTGTCAAGCAGCTCGATGCCGCCCCCGATGGTAAACCACTGGTTGCCCCGCGTCACGCCGGGCTTGTCGGCCACCTTGGCCTTGGCGCCCTTCGCCATACGGTTGATGAAAGAGGACTTGCCCACGTTTGGAATGCCCACCACCATCAATTTGATGCTGCGGCCCCCCATACCCTTGGATTTCCAGATTTCAATTTTATCAGCGAGAAGCGCCCGCACCTCGTCGGCAAAACGATTCAGTCCCTTGCCGGTCTTGCAGTCGCAGGCAAGCGCACGCGCCCCGTTCCGGGCAAAGTAGTCAATCCACCGGGATGTGGACGCACCGTCGGCAATATCCGCCTTGTTCAGCAGCACAATCCGCGGCTTGCTGCCAACAATGTCGTCAATATCCGGGTTGCGGCTGCTCATGGGAATGCGCGCGTCGATAATTTCGACCACACCGTCCACCAGCTTGAGACATTCCTCCATGCGTCGGCGGGTCTTGGTCATATGACCGGGATACCACTGTATCGTCTGCCCGGATTCCGTTTGCTGCGCTCCCGACACATCTTTCACACTGCGATTGCTTCGTTTGTCCGGTTTGTTGGACTTACCTGATACATACGGCTGTCCCTGTTTTGTATGCTTTTTCTGCCCACTGAAACCGCTCATCAGCTCAGGCCCCCGACGCGCTCAAAGGGATAAATACGGAAAATCGCCTTGCCCATGATATAATCCTCATCAACCAGTCCCAGACCTTCCGAACGGCTGTCAAAAGAATCGTTGCGATTGTCGCCCATCACGAACACCTTCCCCTTGGGAACGGTGAGGGGATACTCATGATCGCCCGCACGCTGAATCTCCTCTTCCAGGATATAATTTTCATTCAGCACCACGCCATCCACCGTGACCGTGTCATGAAACGCATCAATATCAATCGTCTGCCCCTCCACGGCAATCACACGTTTGATAAGCGGCTCATTGTCGTGAGAATTGGGTTGTGTGATTACCACGATATCCCCGTTGGATGGCGTGAAGAAAAGGCTGTTCAGAATCACTCTGTCCCCGCTCAGAAGTGTGGGGTTCATGGACGGACCCGAAACACTGACCACACGGAACACAAACGTAAACAAAATGACGACGATTGACAGCGCAAACGCGATGGCCTCCAGCCACTCGTACAGCTCCACCATCACCCCGCCAACCTTTTTTTCTTCCGTGTCCTGCACATTGTTGTTGCTCATTTTAAAACCTCCATGTTTTGACGCATATCATCCTCGCCAAATAGTATATTGATATCCCGGATATTATAAACCTTTTTGCCCTTGATTGGAAGATATTAATTGCAAATTTTTCATGTTTTTAACATTTGTTCAAAAAATTCAAAAAGGGACGCTGCCCGATGACAACGCCCCTTTTGATTTTTTACTTCAGGCAAATCCGCTCAACCGGAAAGTTACTTCTTGATGAGCTCCTTGACCTTAGCCGCCTTGCCCACACGATCACGGAGATAATAGAGCTTGCTTCTTCTGATCTTACCGTGACGAACCACTTCGATTCTGTCAACAGCAGGCGCGTTCACGGGGAACACTCTCTCCACACCGACACCGTAGGAAACACGGCGCACAGTAAAGGTCTCGGAAACACCGCTGCCTCTGCGGGCAATGACGGTTCCCTCGAACATCTGGATTCTTTCCTTCTCGCCTTCACGAATCTTGACATAGACCTTGACCGTGTCACCGATCTCAAACTGGAGAGGCTCGGTCTTCATGCTGTCAGCCGCGATGGACTTCAATGCTTCTGTTGCGTTCATAAGTAAAAAACCTCCTGATTTTCCAGACATTCATACGCCGCGGCTCACCGCGCCCAGAGGAACACCCGCTTTGTTAAAATACAGCGTGATCTGCAACGTGCCAACCACGCTGCCAAACCCCAAATGTACGCCGCAAGAAGAACTGCGCACACCGGAATGCCGCCGATGCTCCCACCGACAACTTGTTTATTGTAGCACACATTTTTCCAAAATGCAAGTGTTTTTTTATTTTTGTAGGGAAATCAATTTTGGTCGGAGCCTTTGCTGGGATTCGCCTGACCCTGTTCCGATGTCCCAGCGCGTCATGCTCGCTCAGCCAATGGCTTCGCTTATGTGGCGCTGCCCCATGCCCTGCCAAGGCTCCGCCCTGGACCTGCCAAGAGGTGCCAGCACCCCTTGGATTCCCGCGCTTCGCTTAATTATTTTTCAAAATTGATTTGCCTTACTACTCCTGCTGCTCTCCCTGACGGGTACCTCTCACGCCGCCGTCGTTCTTCTTAGGCGGACGCGGCCGGCCTTTGCCGTACTTACTGCGGGCACTGCCGCCCTTATTCTGGTTCTGGCTCTTGCTGTGATACTCGTCCCCGTCACGACGGTTTTGACTGTTGGGTTTGCTGCCCTTTCTGGTCTCGCCGGACAGCTCATTTCTCTGACCGCCGCCTTTGCGGGAATCGCCGCCGCGTGCCGGAGGCTCGCCGCTGCCGCGATTGTCACGCCTGCCGTTTTTGGCACTTCTGTCTCCACGCGGTCTGCGCTGCTCGGAGGAAGGACGACCGGAGTCTTCCTCCCCGCGCTCCGCCGCTTCCAGCGCCGCAACGGCTGACGGGTCCGCATACGAATCGCCGAAATTACCATAGCCCGCTGCGGCCTCAAAGGATTCCACATCGTTGCGGCTGAAACGGAAACTGCCGTCGTCCAGCTCCACCATTTTATATACCTTGGGAGCGGCCTCGGGATTGGCATTCATGCGCACTTTAACGCGTCCGGCTACCAATTCCCGCTCGGTCACAACGCCTTCGCCATCCGGCGTTGTCACGGTGGCGCCCACTGCGGGGAGCATTTTCATCAGCGCCTCATAGGTGTCCTGCTCGTGCTTGAGACAGCACATCAGACGTCCGCAGGTGCCCGAAATCTTGACGGGATTGAGCGAAAGCCCCTGTTCCTTGGCCATCTTGATGGACACCGACTGAAAATCCCCCATGAACTGCTTACAGCAGAACGGCCGGCCGCAAACGCCTAAACCGCCCAGCATCTTGGCTTCGTCACGCACACCGATCTGGCGCAGCTCGATACGGGCACGGAATACCCCCGCCAGATCTTTGACCAGCTCGCGGAAATCCACACGGCCCTCCGCCGAAAAATTAAACACAATCTTGCTGCCGTCAAAGGTGTACTCCACTTCCAGCAGATTCATCGCCAGCCCATGCGCCTTGATCTTCTGATTGCAGATGTCAAAGGCGCGTTTGGCCTTGCGTTTGTTTTCCTCAATGCGAGCCAGATCCTCCTTGGTGGCCTTGCGGATAATGGGCTTGACCTCCCGGTTAAATTCCTTATCATTGATGTCACGGTTGTCCATAACCACTTCGCCGCATTCCATGCCGCGCGCGGTGTCCACCACCACATAACTGCCGACCTCGATCTGCTCCTGATTGGGACGGAAATAGTAAATCTTTCCTCCCTTTTTAAATCTAACGCCTATAATCTC
>CAMHEZ010000008.1 GCA_946184295.1 uncultured Clostridia bacterium
TCGGCTGGTTTAAATCTTGTTTCGTGTCTTGCTGATTTGTTGGATTGCTATAGATCCGTCTTTCGGCTTGATTCATCGTAAAATTGCTCCCTTCATTATATCATCTATATCGTAACATATTCTCTGCCCAAAAACAAGCGGCTTTTGAATCGGAAGAAATTCCTGTTGCATTGGTTCCGAAAATGTGAGATAATAACATGATAGAATGCAGTGAATCAGACAACAGGAGGGGAGCATCATGATTCGATTTGTCTGCGGAACGGCCGGGAGCGGTAAAACGACCTATGTGCGGCAGCAGGCGGCTCAGTTGGCGCAGGAAGGACAGCGGACGGCCATTTTGGTGCCGGAGCAGTTTTCCTTTGAGACCGAACGCGCCATGCTGGCCTGTCTCGCACCGAAATCTGCCGACCGCGTGGAAGTGTTCAGCTTCACCAAGCTGGCGGCGAAGCTCGCCCGTGAGGTGGGTGGTCTGGCGGGGCGCAGGCTGGACGAGTGTGGACGGGCAGCGGTGATGAATGTAGCCTTGTCGTCGGTGCAGGACCACCTGACGCTGTATGCCGGACGGCGGGGGCAGGACTTGGTGGCCAATATGCTGGCTGCGGTGGGAGAATTTAAGAGCTGTGCCATCTCGCCGGAATTGCTCAGTGAAACCGCACAGCAGTTGGAAGAATCCGTACTTTCCCAGAAGCTGACCGAATTATCGCTCATTTACGGCGCGTACAACGCGGTCATTGCCAATATCGGCTCCATTGACCCGCTGGACGACCTCACACGGCTGGCGAAACATCTGGAGCAGGTGGATTATTTTGAGGGCATGACCGTGTTTGCCGACAGCTTTACGGGCTTTACCCGGCAGGAACTGAATGTGCTGAAACACATTGTCGGTCAGTGCGACTGCTTTACAATCACCCTTTGCTGCGACCAAGCCACAGAGGCGGAACGTGCCGATCGTCTGGGACTGTTTGCGGCGGTGCGGCAGACGGCGGAGGCACTGGCGGACTTTGACAGTGACATACAGTGGGCGTTTTTGCCGGAGCACCCCCGTTTTGTCAGTGAAGCGTTAAAGCGCATGGAAACCGGTATTTTCCGTGCCGGTCACACGGCGTGCTTCACGGAGCCGACCCGTGACATCACGATTTACGCGGCGGCTGACAGGTACGACGAAACCGAATTTGCGGCGCGGGAGATACGGCGGCTGATACGGGAGGAAGGACTGCGGCGGCGGGACTTTGCGCTGATCTGCCGCACGGCCTCGGACTATCAGGCGCAGACGCTGCGCGCGCTGGACTTGCAGGGGATTCCCTGCTTCTGTGACAGGCGGATTCCCGTGACCGACCTGCCGGTGGTACGCTTCGTGCTGGCGGCGCTGGATATTGTGGCGGGGCGGTGGCGCAGCGAGGATATCCTGCGCTGGCTGAAAACCGGCATGGTCGCGGATATCGGCGTGGTGGATATCGCACGGCTGGAAAACTACTGCTTTATCTGGAATATCAACGGCGGGCGGTGGAAACAGCCATTCACCGAGTCGCCCTACGGCTATACCGACCGCGAGCCGGAGGACAGCGCGGAACTGCTCGCTCAGATCAATATGACGCGGGAGCGTGTGGCGGGACTGCTGTCGGCATTTGAGCAGACCATGAAGGGAGAAGAATCCACGGGCCGCGACATGGCGGCGGCGGTCTGGCGGCTGCTCGACGAGGCGGGCGCAGCGGCCTGCATCGAGCGCATGCTGCCCAAGCTGTCCCCCTCCGACGCGGACGCGCAGGGGCAGGTGTGGCAGTCTCTCATGAATATCCTCGACCAGCTCGCCGAGATTCTCGACGACAGCCGCGTGAGCTTCCGGGAATTTGCCGAGCTGCTCACCCTGATGGTGGGGCTGTGCGACATCGGCCGTATTCCACAGGGCATGGACGAGGCGGTCTTCGGTGCGGCGGACAGAATCCGCACCGCCAATCCCAAGGTGGTTTTTGTACTGGGCGCCAATGACGGCGTGTTTCCACTGATGCCGACAACGAGCGGAGTGTTTACCGAAAACGAGCGGCGGCTGCTGATGGACCGGCAGTTACCGTTGGCAGGTGATATGGCGGACAGCGCCGTGTCTGAGCAATATTTAGCCTATGCCGCGATGACCTGTGCTTCGGACAGATTGTATGTCACTTACAGCAAGGCGAGCGGGGGAGAGGCGCTGTATCCCTCCGAAATCGTGACGGAACTGCGGCGCGTGGCGCCGCGTTGTGAACGGTTGGCGGCCGGCGGGAACGTGACGCTGGGCAGCATTGAGAGCGAAGAAGCGGGCTTTCTGCTGGCGGCGGGGAGTCTGGAACGGGACGACGCCTTTTCCCGTGCTCTGGCGGAATGCTATCGCAGGCGGTCGGCGTATGCCGACAAGCTGGCAGTGGTGCAAAGTGCCCGCCAGCAGGAGCGCCGCGAGCTGCACGACCGGGAACTGGCCTGCGCCCTGTTCGGGCGCAATCTCCACGTCTCCGCGTCCAAGGCGGAATGTTTTTACCAATGCCATTTCCAATATTTCTGTCAGTACGGCATGAAGGCCGCGCCCCGCCGACGGGCGGCACTCGACCCGCTGGAATACGGCAGCGTGGTGCATTATGTGCTGGAGCAGCTGCTCAAAAACGACGACGCGGCCACGCTGGCGCAACTCGCGGACAGCGGCAGGCTGAAGGCGAAAATTCAGCCCTACTTAGAAGAATATCTCAACGACGTGATGGGCGGCACGGAGATGAAATCCGCGCGGTTTCTGTACCTTTTCAACCGGCTGGCCGAAACGCTGACCACGCTGGCGGTGCAGCTGGGGGAGGAATTTGCCAAGAGCCTGTTTACGCCGCAATCGTTTGAACTGCCGGTCGGAGAGGGCGCGGTCAAACCGCTGCGCCTTTCCCTGTCCGATGGGACGTATCTCACGGTGGGCGGCAAGATTGACCGCGTGGACATTTTCCGTTCCAACGGCACCAGTTATGTGCGCGTGGTGGATTACAAGACCGGCAGCAAGGAATTTGTTCTCAGCGACATTTTGGCGGGACTGAATATGCAGATGCTCATTTACCTCGATATTCTCTGTGACCCGGCGCTCAGCGGGGAGGATTATGCCCCGGCGGGCGTGGTGTATTCTCCCGCGTCACTCCGCAAGGTGGCGGGGGTGCGGGGTGAGACGACCTTTGACGGGGCGCGTCAGGAGATGCTCAGGAAAAACGGCCTGATTGTGGACGATGCCGAGGTCATCAACGCGATGGAAATCGGCATGGAGAAGAAGGTGGACAAAAAGGCCAACGCCAGTGTCAAGGGGGCGGCTACCTTTCGTTCCTCCGCCACCTACGTGGCCGACGCGGCGCAGTTTGCCAAAATTCGCGGCTATGTGCGCTCGCTGCTGCGCGAGATGGGGCAGTCGCTGCACAACGGGGATATCGAAGCGCTCCCCGCCAAGGGCACCTATGACGCCTGCGCCTACTGCGATTACCGCGCTCTTTGTTCGCAGGATTGCAAGAACAGCGGACGTGAAATTCGTAAACGCAGCATGAGCGAAGCGCTGGATTTGATGAATAAAGAATAAAGAAATGAAAAAGCGAAGCGCAATTAAGCGGAGCGCGGGGTGCAGGGGGCTGGCTCCCTGCCGGGGGCGTGGGGGCAGCGCCACCACTGGGGCATGGGGCAAAGCCCCATGAGGGAGGCTTTAGCCGACCGAGCAAGACGCGCCCAGACTTCGGACGGGGTCTGGCGAATCCAATAGAAGAAACCATCAACATTGATTTCCCTAAAGAAAGGAGTGATGTCACCGTGACCAACCGGACATGGACGTCCGCACAGCGCAGCGCGATTGACGCGCACGGGGGCACGCTGCTGGTATCGGCGGCGGCAGGGTCGGGCAAAACCGCCGTGCTGGTGCAGCGCGTGATTGAAAAACTGATTTCCGACGACCCCGCCGTTCACTGTGACGCGGACCGGCTGCTGATTGTGACCTTTACCCGTGCGGCGGCTGCCGAGATGAAGGAGCGCATTGCCGCCGCTTTGCAGAACTTACTGGCGGAAAATCCGTGGGATACGGCACTGCGCCGGCAGATGGTATTGCTCAAAAAGGCGCAGATCAGCACGATTCATTCCTTTTGCAGCGGGCTCATTCGTGAACATTTCTACCGTCTGGGTATTTCACCGGATTTCCGCATTGCCGACACCGCGGAACTCAAAATCATGCAGGAGGAATGCGTCAACGAGGTGCTGGAAAACCATTACGCGCAGGGCGACCCGGTCTTTTTTGAACTGGTGGAACAGCTCATCGGTGACAAGAACGACGGCGACCTGTCGGAGTTGATTAAGGCGCTGGCGGACTATGTTGACGCCGCGCCCTTCCCCGAAGATTTCCTGCGTCAGTTGGAAGGGGCGTATGCCTGCGAATCGCCGGAGCAGACGATTTGGGCGCGGGCGACCTTTGCGGACGTGGGGCGCGCGGTGGATTACGCGCTCTATTACAACCGCATGGCGCGGGAAATCGCCGCCTCCGACGAGAAGATGAGCGAAAAATATCTGCCTTCCTTCGAGCAGGACGCGATGGTGCTGCATGCGCTGGAATCAGCGGTGGCGGACGGCGACTGGGACGCGCTGTATCACGCCGCGTCGATTGCCGCCGTGGCGCCTCTGGGACGCGCCGCGAAGCTGCCGCCCGAGGCGGAACTCGCCAAAGCGGCCCGCGCCGAGGTCAAGGCGGTCATGGAGGATATCCGGAGCAGCGTCATTTCCGACCGCGAAATTTTCGCCCGGGAAATTGCCTTTACCGGACGCATGGTGGGCAAGCTGGCGGAGCTGCTGCGGGATTACACGGCGCTGCTGCGTGCGGCCAAGGAGCGCCGCCGGGTGCTGGATTTCGGCGATCTGGAGCATCTGACGGTCAGGCTGCTGCTGGAAAAGAAGCCGAAAGAAACGGAGAACGACGACAGCGAAACATACCGCAAAACCGACGTCGCTTTAGCCGTGACGCAGCAGTACGATGAAATCATGCTGGACGAATATCAGGACACCAACGCCGTGCAAAGCCTGATTTTCGCGGCGATTGCCAAAACTGCGGACGGCACAGATCCGCGAGCGCTGACCGACGGCACGAATCTGTTTATGGTGGGCGACATGAAGCAGAGTATTTACCGCTTCCGCAAGGCGGTGCCGGAGCTGTTTCTGGAAAAATTCAAGCGCTACACGCCCTACACACCGGAAGAGACGCAATACCCCGCTCTGATTACGCTCGGCGCGAATTTCCGCAGCCGCCGCGAGGTCACCGACAGCATCAATTTTATCTTCCGCGGTATGATGTCGGAAGAGATGGGCGGCGTGACTTATGACGACACGCAGGCGCTGGCGGCGCGTGCGGTCTACCCCGACGCGGCAGACATGACAGCCGAGCTGCATTTTCTTTCGCGTCCGGAGGGCTGCGAGCAGAGCGGCGCGGAATATGAGGCGGATTATATCGCCGCCATGATTGCAACCATGATGGCCGAAGGGTTTCAGGTGACGGATAAGGCGACGGGACAGCTGCGTCCCGCGCGGTACAGCGATTTCTGCATTCTGCGGCGCAGCATGGCCGGCAGCGGTAACTGTTATGTGGAGGCGCTGGAAGCCCATGGGATTCCGGCATGGGCAGCGGGTGACGGAGGCCTGCTCGATACCGACGAAGCCAATGTGATTCTCTCCTTCCTGCGCGTTATCAACAATCCGTTGCTGGATATCCCGCTGATGTGCGTGCTGCTGTCGCCGATTTACGGCTTTACGCCCGACGAACTGGCGGAAATCCGCGTAGGAGAAAAGTCCGCCCCCCTCTACGGTGCGGTCATGACGGCGGCCAAGGCGGGCAACGCCAAGTGCGCCGCCTTTCTGGAGAGCATGGAGCAATTCCGCCTGATGGCTTCTACCATGGCGGCCGACAGACTGATGGAGGAAATTTATTATTCCACCGGCTATATGGCGGCGGTGCGCTCTCAGCCCAATGGGGCAATCCGGCTGGCAAGCCTGCGGCTGCTAAGCGAATTTGCGGCGGGCTGCGAAGGCTCCGGCACGTTCGGCGCGGGCGCGTTTATCGCGACGGTGGACAGAATGCTGGAACAGGGCGAGGATTTGCCGGGCGCGTCGGCGGTGACGGAAAATTCCGATGTGGTGCGCGTGATGACGATACACAAATCCAAGGGGCTGGAATTTCCGATTTGCATTGTCGCGGGGCTTGGCTCGCAGTTCAACAAGGATTCCGATGTGGGCGGCGTGATGACTCACAGCGACCTCGCCATCGGTATGAAGATAAAGGAGGACGGCGTCTATTATGAAACGCAGCTCCGCCGGGCGATCATCGACCGCGGCTATCTGGAAAGTCTGAGTGAGGAAATGCGCGTGTTGTATGTGGCGCTGACGCGGGCGCGGGAAAAGCTCATCATGGTGGGAACGCCGCGTTCGGTGAATGCCTGTCTGAACGGCGCGGCGCTGGCGGTCAGCGGCGGAAACATGCCGCCCTATGCGCTGGTGCAGAGCGGCAGCTTTGCCGCGTGGCTGGTGATGGCGGCGCTGCGCCACCCCGACGGCGGTGTCCTGCGCGACCGGCTGAACGTCCACATTGATACGATTCCCGACGAGTCGCATTTGAAAATCATTCTGCAAACCGGCGAGGAAGCGCCTTTGCAATCGGAGGATTCCGAGCCGGCAACGGAAGAACCGGAGGCGGTTACCGAAACCGCACCTGATGAAATCCCCGTCGATGAAGCCCTCGTCGCGGCGATCGAAGAACGGCTGCAATATTGCTACCCTTATGAGAATCTGAAAGACATTCCCAGCAAGGTGACCGCCTCGGAACTGACCAAACAGGAACACTCGGGGGATTCGATTGACCTGATGCGGCCATCCTTCCTGATGACAGGCGGCCTGACCCCGACCGAACGGGGACGGGCGCTGCACAAATATATGGAATTTGCCAATTTCCGCGCGGCGGCCGAGGCTCCCGACAAGGAGCTGGAACGCCTGACGAAACAGGGCTTCCTGACCGAAACCGAAGCGGCGGCGGTGGATCTGGCACGGGTGAATACCTTTTTCGCGCAAATGCAGCCCATGCTGTCGGACGCGAAGGAAATTCTGCGGGAGCGGGAGTTTTCGGTGATACTCGACAAGGAACATACCAAATATGTCACCGATGTGGAGATTGAGGGAGAATCCATCGTGCTGGAGGGCGAATGCGACTGCATACTGGTGTATGACGACGGCGCGGTGATTCTGGATTACAAGACCGACCGCATCCGCGACCCCGACCGGCTGGCGGAACACTACGCGACCCAGCTCCGCCTTTACCGCTACGCGATGGCGCAGGTGCTGGATATGCCGATCAAGGGAATGTATCTGTATTCGTTTTATATGGATGAACTGATAGAAGTCAAAAATTAGAAGTTGTTTAGGAGGAATTGGGAAATGTATGACAACTTTGAAGAGCTGCAAGCGGCCTGTATGGATTGCCGCAAATGCGGCCTTTGCCAGACGCGGCACCATGTGGTGTTCGGGGTAGGCAATCCCAACGCGCAGGTGATGTTTGTGGGGGAAGGCCCCGGCGAAAACGAGGATTTGCAGGGAGAGCCGTTTGTCGGACGCGCCGGAAAGCTGCTTGACCTGATGCTTGACGCGGTGGATTTGTCCCGCGAACGCAACATTTACATCGCCAATATCGTCAAATGCCGTCCGCCGCAGAACCGCGACCCGCGCCCCGAGGAGCAAGAGGCCTGCATTGGCTGGCTGCGCAACCAGTTTGCCATCATGCGCCCGAAAATCGTGGTGTGCCTGGGGCGTATCGCCGGTATGAAGCTCATGGATCCCAATCTGAAAATTACGAAGCAGCACGGACAGTTCATCGACAAGAAGGGGACGCTCATGATGGCAACGCTGCACCCCGCCGCCCTTCTGCGCAACCCCAGCCAGAAGCCCGACGCGTTTCAGGATTATCTGCTGCTGCGCGACAAGATTATGGAAGTCTGTCCCGAAACATACGATATGTAATCACGCAATAAAAAAGCAGTGTCCCGTTGCACCGAATGGGTGGAGAGACACTGTTTTTTGTGCGGTGAAGGGGCTTTATTGAACCGGTTCCAGATAGAGTTTTTGGAAATACGCACGGTCTGCCGCCGTCAGGCCGAGGCCGTCGCGGAGAAAACCGTCGAAACTGCCGAAACGCGTGTCGATTGCCGCGTACAGGGCGTTCAGATAATCCTCATGGGCGCCGAAGAGCCAGACGAGAGCTTCTTTGGAAGTGTCGTCCAGACCGCCGGACTGCTGGGCAAACAGGCTGATCAGCCCTTGTATTTCGGCTTGCAGGTAGTCGTTGGTGACGAGATAATCCGCCATGATGGCGGCGCGGGGGATTCCCAGCAGTTCTTCCACGATGACCGACGCGAAGCCCGCGCGGTCCTTGCCTGCCGTGCAGTGCCACAGCACGGCCTTTTCGCGCCGCGTCAGCAGCAGGCGTGCAAAGCGGGCGTATTGTGACAGACAGAAGTCGTTCCCGACAAAATCCACATAAAGGCGGGTCATATAGGCCTTGGCCGCGCCGGGGTCTTTGGCAACCATCGCGAAGGCGTCCTCGTCGGATTGGGCGTCGCGGGAGACGCCTGCCGCCAGACTTTCAAAAATCGGCAGGCGGAGGAAATCCACGCCGTCGATCGCCGGGTCGGGCTTTTCGGTTGTCTCGGGATCGGTGCGGAAGTCAATCACCAGTCCGACCGTCTCGCCGAGTCTGTCACGGTCACATTTACTTGCAGCGAACAGATGACCGCTGCGCAGCAGCCTGCCCGGCTTGACGCGCCGTCCGTCCAAGGCGGTCATGCCGCCTAAATCGCGGGTGTTGTTCAGTTTTTCAAAGGGTAAAAGCGTACTCAAAGAAAAGCACACTCCTTTCTGTCAGAATTTTTACCTGAGCGGTTTTGTTTATCATAGCATAATTGTGTGGGCGTTGGTTGAACATTTTATGAAATCAGTGAAGTGTATTTGCATGCACCCGAAGCGGTCGGGAATCCGAGTGCGTCCTGAACCCCCTCTGTCTCGGTTTTTTCGTGAAAATTTCGTTAAACGATTGACAAACGGGGCAAAATGTAGGATAATATACGTTATACAAATCATAAAATGTAAGGGGTTTTGTCCAATGGGCAGCACAATTGCAGAAAAAATCATCAAAGCGCACCTCGTCGAGGGCGAAATGATTCAGGGCACCGACATCGGGCTGAGAATCGACCAGACCCTCACGCAGGACGCGACCGGCACCATGGCGTATCTGGAATTTGAGGCGATGGGTGTGCCGCGTGTCAAGACCGAGCGCTCGGTGGCCTACATCGACCACAATACGCTCCAGACCGGTTTTGAGAACGCCGACGATCACCGCTTTATCCAGAGCGTTGCCAAGAAGCACGGTATTTATTTCTCGCGCCCCGGCAACGGTATCTGCCATCAGGTGCATCTCGAACGCTTCGGTATTCCCGGCAAAACCCTCATCGGCTCCGACAGCCATACCCCCACGGGCGGCGGCATCGGTATGCTCGCGATGGGCGCCGGCGGTCTGGACGTGGCGGTTGCCATGGGTGGCGGTACTTACTATATCACCATGCCCAAGATGGTCCGCATCAACCTCACCGGCAAGCTCTCTCCGTGGGTAGCCGCGAAGGATATCATTCTCGAAGTGCTCCGCAGAATGTCCGTCAAGGGCGGCGTGGGCAAGATCATCGAATACGGCGGCGAGGGCATCAAGACCCTGTCCGTTCCGGAACGCGCCACCATCACCAACATGGGCGCGGAGCTGGGTGCGACGACTTCCGTGTTCCCCTCCGACGAAATCACCAAGGCCTTCCTCAAGGCGCAGGGCAGAGAGGGCGACTGGGTGGAACTCAAGGCCGACGACGACGCGCATTATGACGAAGTGCTCGACATCGACCTGAGCAAGCTCGAGCCGATGGCCGCCGCGCCGCATATGCCCGATAACGTCAAGACCATCGACGAGCTGAAAGGGCAGAAGATCGACCAGGTGCTGATCGGTTCCTGCACCAATTCCAGCTATCTTGACCTCATGCGCGTGGCGCGCATTCTCAAGGGCAAGACTGTCCATCCGGACGTCAGCCTCGGCATCGCCCCCGGCTCCAAGCAGGTTTACAACATGCTGGCGCAGAACGGCGCGCTGGCCGACATCATCGCCGCCGGCGCGCGAATCCTCGAATGTGCCTGCGGCCCCTGTATCGGCATGGGGCAGTCCCCCAATTCCAAGGGCATTTCCCTGCGCACCTTCAACCGCAACTTTGAAGGCCGCTCCGGCACCAAGGACGGCCAGATTTATCTGGTATCGCCCGAAACGGCCGCTGTTTCCGCCATCGCCGGCGTCTTTGCCGATCCCCGCGAGCTGGGCGAGGCTGTGGAAATTCCCATGCCCGAGCAGTTCCTCATCAACGACAACATGGTCGTGCCGCCCGCTCCCGTGGAGGAGATGGACAGCGTAGAGATTCTGCGCGGTCCCAACATCAAGCCCTTCCCGACCAGCGAGCCGCTGCCCGAAACCGTCGCGGCCAAGGCGCTGCTCAAAGTGGGCGATAACATCACGACCGACCACATCATGCCGGCCGGCGCCAAGATTCTGCCCTACCGCTCCAATATTCCTTATCTGTCCAACTTCTGCTTCGCGGTCTGTGACGAGCAGTTCCCCGAGCGCTGCCGCGCCGAGGGCAAGGGCATTATCGTCGGCGGCAGCAACTACGGCCAGGGTTCTTCCCGCGAGCACGCCGCGCTCGTGCCGCTGTATCTCGGCATCAAGGCGGTCATCGTGAAGTCCTTCGCCAGAATCCACCTCGCCAACCTTGTCAACGCGGGCATTGTGCCGCTGACCTTCGTCAATGAAGCCGACTATGACACGATCGACCAGATGGACGAGCTGGAAATTCCGGCCATCCGCGACCTGCTGGGCAAGGGTGAAATTACCGTCAACAACAAGACCAAAGGCACCAGTTTCCAGGTCAACTGCGCCATTTCCGACCGTCAGCGCGATATCATTCTCGCGGGCGGCCTGCTGGATTACACCAGAGAAAGTGTCAAATAATGGGATGTCAGGGTGAGGAGCTGTCTGACTGTTTCGGCAGCGCCTCACATAACCGAAACTTTGTAGATATATCTATCCTATAACACGATGGGGAGTTTTGTTTAAAAATGTCTAAGAACGATAAAATTTCCATGTCGGTGATACGCCGACTTCCCCGCTATTACCGTTTTCTTTTGGAATTGAAAAACAACGGCGCCATGCGTGTTTCCTCGCGGGAACTGGCGGAGAAAATGGGTTCTTCCGCCTCCCAGATCCGGCAGGACCTGAACTGCTTCGGCGGCTTCGGCCAGCAGGGCTATGGCTACGACGTTCCCAAGCTGTTTGACGAAATCAGCGCCATACTCGGCCTCGATCACCGTTACAACGCGATTCTGCTGGGTGTGGGCAACCTGGGACGCGCCGTGGTCAATCATGTGGCGTTTGAATCCCGCGGCTTCAATCTGGTGGCGTTGTTTGACAAGGATCCCAGCGTGGTGGGAGTCGAGATCAAGGGAATGCCCGTCAGGAATGTTGCCGAGCTGGGCGATTACTGCCGCAGTCATCAGGTGGACGCGGCGTTTCTGTGTCTGCCGCGTGAGAGCGTGGAACCGCTCGCGGAGGTACTCTATGGGTGCGGCGTGCGCTATTACTGGAATTTCAGCCATTTTGACCTGACCATGAAATTTGACGACGTCATCGTGGAAAATGTTCATCTCAACGACAGCCTGATGACCCTCTGTTACCGCATTACCGAGGAAAAGTATCCCATGATCGAGGACAAGCCGTCCGAAGAAGCGGACGGAGAAAATTGAATTTTTTCAAATTCCCATAATTCAAAAAGCCGCCGTGCCTTTTCCGGAGCAGTCTCCGGGGCACGGCGGCTTTTGATGTTGGACTGAAGATTGGGAAGGACCCTGCAAAAAAGAGGCCAGTCAGTTATTGTCTTGCTTTGCGGTGTTGAGCGTTGCAACTAAAATCCGTTTGATTGCAAGGCAGTCGTTGATAAGCGAAACGCCCTCTGCTTCGGTGATGTATTCGGACATAACCAGCAGTCGCAGCCAATATTCGGTTTCCGCGGTTTCCTTCAAAGCTATATGGAGCTTTGCAATAAAATCCGCTTTGCTCACTCCATATATTGCTTCATTGGCATTAGCACCAATAGATGTTCCGCTTCGAACGATTTGCTTGGAGATGATAGTTTCATGCTTTTCTTTAAGAAGATACTGATAGAGCTTGACAATACGTGAAGCGAATTTCAACGATTTGTCGAGCAGCGGGTTATCGTAGGGCATGGCAGATTCTCCTTAAATGAAACATGATTAAATAATTAATTTAAAGAAAAAAGAATAAAGAATAGAGAATAAAGAATAATACAGAAACGCCGACGGGGCTGATTTCTTTGTCTTTATTCTTTATTATTTTTTATCTATTCTTTATTCTTTGAGCCGCGTTAGCGGCGTTTCTGGTCGGAGTGGCGAGACTCGAACTCGCGGCTTCCACATCCCAAATGTGGCGCCCTACCATCTGGGCTACACCCCGTTATGATTATCATATGCCGGCGGCGCATATTTGTTACCGCTGCATCGCCAAGTTTACAAGCCCGCATATTATATCATAAATTTATGTCTGTGTCAACCGTATGGGAAAATAAAATTTTACTCCCAGCCCCTTGACAAATACCCTATAGGGGTATATAATTAATCTAAACTAACCGATTACGGAAGGCACAGGAGGGACACCCTATGGAAGAACAGGAAAAAACGTGCTGCTGTCACAGCGGGTCCGAGGGGGAAAGCAGCCGGACGAAAAAACGTTCCGACGAGGAATACAAAAGCCTGATCCACCGGCTCAACCGCATCGAAGGACAGATTCGCGGCATCAAGGGGATGGTGGAACGCAGCGCCTATTGTCCGGATATTCTCATTCAGGTGGCCGCCGCCAACGCGGCGCTCAATGCTTTCACCAAGGAGCTGCTGGCCAGCCACATCAAAACCTGCGTGGCCGACGATATCCGTCAGGGCAATGATACAACCGTAGACGAGCTGGTAAACGTACTGCAAAAGCTGATGCGGTGATTTTTGGAAACAGGGGGTCTCAAAACAATGGAACAATACAATGTCACCGGCATGAGCTGCGCCGCGTGCAGCGCGCGCGTGGAAAAAGCCGTGTCGCAGGTCGCGGGCGTGACGGCCTGTTCGGTGAGTTTACTGACCAACTCGATGGGCGTGGAGGGCAGTGCCGACGCCGCGGCGGTGATCGCGGCAGTGCGGGAGGCGGGCTACGGCGCGTCGCTCAAGGGAGCCGTGCCGTCAGGCGTTGCGACAGCGTCGGGCGATGACGCCTTGAAAGACACCGAAACGCCGGTTTTGAAAAAACGGCTGATTGCCTCGCTGGGCTTCCTGCTCGTGCTGATGTACTTTTCGATGGGACACATGATGTGGGGCTTGCCGCTGCCGTCTTTTTTCGAGGGCAATCACGTGGCGATGGGGCTGGTGCAACTGCTGCTGGCTGTCATCGTCATGGTCATCAATCAGAAATTCTTCATCAGCGGGTTCAAAAGTCTGCTCCACAAAGCGCCCAATATGGACACGCTGGTGGCGCTGGGGTCTGGCGCGTCGTTTGTCTACAGCGTTTACGCGCTTTTCGCCATGACCGGCGCGCAGGTCAGGGGCGACATGGAAGCCGTCATGGGCTATATGGACGAGTTTTATTTTGAATCCGCCGCCATGATTCTCGCGCTGATTACCGTGGGCAAGATGCTGGAAGCGCGTTCCAAGGGCAAAACCACCGACGCGCTCAAAAGCCTGATGAGACTCGCACCCAAAACGGCGGTCCTGCTCCGCGACGGCGCAGAAGTCGCCGTTCCCATCGAACAGGTGCATAAGGGCGATGTGTTCGTGGTGCGTCCGGGGGAGCATATTCCCGTGGACGGCCGGGTCAGGGACGGCGTGAGCGCGGTCAACGAATCCGCACTCACAGGGGAGAGTGTTCCCGTGGATAAGGCGGCGGGCGACAGCGTTTCCGCCGGTACGGTCAATCAGTCCGGCTTCCTGCAATGCGAGGCTACCGACGTTGGGGCGGACACAACACTTTCCAAAATCATTCAGATGGTGAGCGACGCCGCCGCGACCAAGGCGCCCATCGCCAAGATTGCCGACAAGGTTTCGGGCGTCTTTGTGCCGACTGTCATTGTCATCGCGCTGGTGACGACGGCGGTCTGGCTGCTGCTCGGACAAAGCGTGGGCTTCGCGCTGGCGCGGGGGATTTCGGTGCTGGTTATCAGCTGCCCCTGTGCGCTGGGACTTGCCACGCCGGTGGCCATCATGGTGGGCAACGGCATGGGCGCCCGGCAGGGGATTCTCTTCAAAACGGCCGCCTCGCTCGAGGAGACCGGACGCGTGCAGATCGTGGCGCTCGACAAAACCGGCACCGTCACCGAGGGCGAACCCAAGGTGACGGATATCCTGCCCGCGGAGGGCGTGAGTGAGGAGGCATTGCTCACCGCAGCCTTTGCGCTCGAGCACAGGAGCGAACATCCGCTGGCAAAGGCCATTGTCGCCGCAGCCGGGGAAAGACAGCTTGTGGCGCCCGACGTAAGCGATTTCCGGGCGCTGCCGGGCAACGGTCTGACTGCTGCGCTGGACGGCGCTGCGCTGGCAGGCGGCCATTTCAAATTCATCTCGGAACACACGACGCTCCCCGCAGACATGCACACCGCATACGAGACACTTTCCGCTCAGGGCAAAACACCGCTGTTCTTTGCCAGGGGGGGCCGGTTCATCGGTATCATCGCGGTTGCCGATACCCTTAAGCCCGACAGCCCGCAGGCGGTGAAGGAATTGCAGAACATGGGCATTCGCGTGGTCATGCTGACCGGCGACAACGAGCGCACCGCGCAGGCCGTCGGCGCACAGGCGGGTGTGGACGACGTGGTCGCGGGGGTGCTGCCTGACGGCAAAGAGAGCGTTATCCGGGAATTGCAGGCCTATGGAAAGGTCGCCATGGTGGGCGACGGCATCAACGACGCGCCGGCGCTGACCCGCGCTGACATCGGCATCGCCATCGGCACGGGGACGGACATTGCCATCGACGCGGCGGACGTGGTACTCATGAAAAGCCGCCTGAGCGACGTTCCGGCGGCGATTCGCCTGAGCCGCGCCACGCTGCGGAATATTCATCAGAACCTGTTTTGGGCGTTCTTCTACAATGCCGTCGGGATTCCGCTGGCGGCGGGGGTCTGGATCGGCCTCTTCGGCTGGAAGCTCAACCCCATGTTCGGCGCGGCGGCGATGAGCCTGTCGAGCTTCTGTGTTGTATCCAACGCCCTGCGGCTGAATCTCTTCAAAATGCACAGCAGCAGGCGGGATAAAATCATCAAACCGATTGAGCATTTCTCAATCGCATCTGTCAAGGAGGAAGAAACCATGTTTGGCAAGAACAAAAAGACAATCAAGGTCGAGGGCATGATGTGCGAGCACTGTGAGGCCAGAGTGAAGCAGTGTCTGGAGGCACTCGACGAGGTGGAAAAGGCGGAGGTCAGCCACAAGAAGGGCACCGCCGTCGTCACCTACAAAGACAGCGAGCCGTCCGACGCGCTGCTGAAATCCACCGTTGAAGCGCAGGGTTACAAGGTTGTGGAATAGGCGCCGGGATACCGGACAAGGTCGGGCAAAAAAACAGAGCCTTTTCACCGTTGCGGTGAGAAGGCTCTTTGTGCTACTTGGTGATAATGCAGTTGGGCAATGCTTCCTGCAAGGTTTTGAGATCTTCCTTGCTGACGGCGGTGCCGCTGAGATTGAGGTCGTTCAGGGCGGTCAGTCCGGACAGCGCGGTGACGTCGGCGAGGTGATGGTTGTCACTCAGGTCCAGAATTTGCAAGTTCGTCATAGTGCTGAGCGCCGTGACCGAATTAATGTCGTTGTTGGACAATCCCAGCGTGGTGAGTTTGGTGAGATTCACCAAGGGGGCCAGATCGTCCACGTCGTTGCTGGCCAGTTCGAGCGAATTGAGTTCGGTGAGATTGGCGAGCGGCGCCAGATCGTCAATCCGGTTGCTGTAGGCCACCAGCTTCCGGAGCCGCGTCATGTTTTCCAGCGGGTAGATTTCATCAATCATGTTGCCGCTGATATCCAGCTCCTCCATCGCCACCATGTCCGACAACGGGGTAATATCCGAAAGCTGGCCGTTGGAGGCGAGTTTCAGGTCGGTGAGGTTGGTCAGGTCGGCAAGCGGCTGAATGTCTGTGAGTTTGTTCGAGCTGAGATTCAGTTCGGTGAGCAGTGAGCACCGCTTGAGCGCGGAGATATCCGTGATGTCGTTGTTGTTTAAAAACAGACTCTTGACCAGGAAGCAATAAGAGAGGCCGTTGATATCCGCGCTTTTCAATCCCTTGCCCACGACCTCGATATAATCCGCGTCGGTGCGGATTTTTTGTCCGCCGATTTTGACGGTCTCGGGAATGACATATTCGGTTTTTTTGTTGGAACCCTGATTCTGTGAACCGGTGCGTTTGGTGGTCACAGCGAAAATCACGACCGTGAGCATGACCGCAGCCAGCAGCAGGGCGGAAATGACGATGGGGCGGGAGGAATTGCTCTCTTTAGGGGTCTTGCGCAGTTTTTCCTCGTGTTCATCTTCGCCGTAGCTCAGGTCAAAGGGCCGCGCCGCACCGCGGGATACCGTCTGACCGGCGCTCTGTCTGCGTTCGGGAGCGCCGTTAGAAGCGGCGCTGCGACGGGGTGTGCCGCTGCCTGTACGCTCGTCAAAGGAAATGCCCGTGGGACGGGGACGGCGCTGCTGCCGGTCACTGAGAAACTCGTCCGACATAGGGCGGGTGCTTTCGGAGCCCGGGCGGTGCGCGGTCTGAATATCACCGTGCTGTGTGGGACGCTGGCTGCCGGACTGCCGGTGCTGCCGGTCGGCGGGACGGCTTGTACCGCGTGACGCCGGGGCGTTTTGCGCGTGGTTTCTGCGTGCGTCGGACTCGGCGGCAACCGGACGGTTGGACCGCTGTGCGTTATGGGAATTATGAGAATTTTGTGAAGCACGCTGCTGTTGGGAATCGCTCCTCGTTCTGCCGGTTGAGGAATTTTTGTTGAATGTGCGCTGCTGACGCTTTGCTTCCGTATTTGAATCATTTTGATAATTCCGATCCAAAAACCATTCCTCCAAATCTCATTCTTTTACAAACATTATAAAACAATATAGCATGAATTTATGAACGGAGTATGAAAAATATCAAAACACTCCGAGATGGAGCGGAAACACGGAGAAAAACGTGTTTTTTGGCAGTCTTTCCCGGGTCGGGAAAGCCCGGACAAGAAATATTTGAAAAAAATCAAAAAAATATGTTGCAATTTTTTTGGATTCGTGTTAAAATTGAAATACGCGACTGAACCAGATGAAGGAGGTGTCTATTATGCCTAATATTAAGTCCGCTAAGAAGAGAGTTCTTGTAGCAGCCAACAAAACCGCTCGCAACAAGGCGATCAAGTCCAATCTCAAGACCACTGTGAAGAAGGCTGAGGCCGCTATCGCGGAGGGTGCAGGCGAGCAGGAGGCGATCCGCCTCGCTATCAAGAGAATCGATCAGGCTTGTGCGAAGGGCATTCTCCACAAGAATACCGCCGCAAGAAGAAAGTCCAAGCTCGTTCGCAAGCTCAACAGCGCAAAGCAGGCGTAGTTTTTGGACTGCGATACATGATGCGTATCTTTCGTAAAAGGCAGAACGGATTCACTGTGTGTCAATCCGTTCTGCTTTTCTTTTTGCCGGTGCAAAAAAAGTGATGAATGTTGTGTGAATTGTACCAATTAATCATTGACAAATGGCAAAAATAAAAGTATTATTTAATGGAAATCAAATTCAACAGGGGTGTTTTTTATGATGACAAAGAAGACAGATTCGCTCAGCCTGTGGACCGTTATCGGCCTGATCGCGGCAGTCGCGGCTGTGGTAGCCTCCGTTACCACCGCGATGATCTTCTTGAAGAAGAAGGAGAAGGAAGACAAGGAACTGGAGGATTACCTCAATTACTCCATTCAGTAATTTGCGTTTCCTCAGGAGCGTATCACTTATCAGAAACAGTGCAGCGGGGTTTTTGTCGGTCTCAGGGTCCGGCGGGATTCCGCCGCTTGTTTTTATCGGAGCGTTTTACATGACAAGAAAGATTTTGATTATTGAGGACAGCAGCGATATCAACAACCTGCTGGCCGAGACCCTGACCGAAGCGGGTTTTGTCGCTCAGCAGGCCTTTGACGGACTCAGCGGACAGAAGGCCGCGCTGGCGGGAGACTGCGATCTGATTCTTACCGACATCATGCTGCCTTATGTCAGCGGCGACGAGATTCTCCGCAAGGTGCGGGAGAAAAGCAATGTGCCGGTTATCGTCATTTCGGCCAAGGATATGGTGAGCGCCAAGATTGATCTGCTCAGAATGGGCGCGGACGATTACATCACCAAGCCCTTCGATCTCGGCGAGGTGGTGGCGCGGGTAGAGACGGCCCTGCGGCGTGCGGGGGGCAGCGGTGCGGCTGCGTCGGAAACACTGCGTTACAAGGATATCGCACTGGACTGCGCCGACAAGCGTGTCACCGTGGGCGGCACGGAGATCAGATGCACCGCCAAGGAAACGCTGATTCTCGAAATGCTCATGCGTAATCCCAATAAGGTGTTTACCAAGGCCAATCTCTATGAATCGGTCTGGGAGGAGGATTATCTGGGGGACGACAACGCGGTCAAGACCCATATCAGCAACCTGCGCAGCAAGCTCGAAAAAGCCAATCCCCTTGAGCAGTACATTGAAACCGTCTGGGGCCTCGGGTACAGGCTCTATAAAGAATAGTGAATGGTGAATAGTGAATAGTGAAGAATGCTTTGTGCCGGGCGCAGGGCATTTTTTATTAAGCGAGCGTCTTTTTCCCAGGCGAGCGCGGGAGTCCAGGGGGGCTGGCGAATCCGATCAAGGTTCCGCCCGATATTTGATTTGCAAATCCCGACGAAATATGATATACTGAATCGGTAAAAGATGAATGACAGATAGGGTGACGGATGTTTTGAATTGCGGAATCAATCTGGGGCAGTGGAACGCGGTGTTTGCGGTGCCTGCCTGTGTGGTGGATGAACATATGAAGCTGGCGGGGGCGGCGCAGTTGAAGGTACTGCTGTACCTGCTGCGGCACGCGGGCGAGCCTGTCACGCTGGAGGCACTGGCCTTTGCGGTGGGGCAGAAAACCGCCGACACGCGCGACGCGCTGGATTATTGGGTAAACTGCGGCGTACTGTCGGCGGAGGAGGACAGGTTGCAGCCGCCCACTGCGGCAGCGTCAGAGACGGCACCGGAAGCCGCTCCGGCGGTTCCCGCCGCCGGACTGCCTGCGGCGTCGGTCAAAAATGCCTTGGGACAGGGCGCGGCCGCCCGCGTCAAGGACAAAATCCGCTATCCCTTTGACGAGTGCATGCGGTACGTCGCGGAGGATTCGCAGCTCAAGAATATGCTGACGGCGGTGGAGGCTACGCTGGGCAAGCAGCTGACCCACACGGAGGTGACTTGCTTTGTCACGCTGGTCAAGTGGCACGGCCTGCCCTGCACGATTGTCCCCATGCTGATTCAATACTGCAAGTCCATCGGCAAGACGAGCATCGCCTATATGGAATCCACCGGCATTGGCTGGGCCGCCGAGGAGATCGACACCTTCGAGAAGGCCGAGAGCAAGATTGCCGCGCAGACGGCCCGCCGCAAGGCGTGGAATGCGGTGCGTACGGCGCTGGAAATTCCCGAGCGCAAGGCCACCGACGCGGAGATGAAGTATTGCGACCTGTGGATCAACGGGCAGCACATTGACATCGAACTGGTGCGCCACGCGTATGACAAGTGCGTCAACAAGAACGGCAAGCCCAGTTTTGCCTATATGAACGGCATCATCAAGCGCTATTATGAGCAGGGGATTACCGATGTGGCCTCCGCGCTCAGGCTGGACGAGCAGAACCGCGCCGCAATGGAGCAGAAACGGGCCGCGCGTGACGCGGCGGGCGCAAGCCGCGCCCCTTCCGACGACCGCGGCAATGCCGCCGGCGGCCGCTACGGAGAGACCTACGCCACGGAGGATATCGAAGCCATTCTGGACGCGGAGTGGATGTCCGAGAGCGTGGGCAGCGACAGCGATTACAATTACGACGACTGACAGGAGTGACGCATTTTGTCATATTCAAGAGAAGTGTATGAGAGCGCCAAGTCGCGCATTGACGCCCTGCGGCAGCTCGCGATCCGCGAGAACGAGGAGCGCCGCCGGGAATTTGTGGCCATCAACCCCGAATATGCCGAGCTGGACAGGAAAATCGCGCAGACCTCCATCGAACTGACGCGCGTCATGCTCAGCGGACAGAAGGATATCACCGACGCGGTGGCGGAGATTCGCGACAACAACCTCGCCATGCAGCAGCGGCAGGCGGAGATTCTCAAAGAAAACGGCTGCCCGCCCGACTTTCTCGAACCCAAATTTCACTGTCCCAAGTGCCGGGACACCGGCTTTGTGGACGGCAAGACCTGCGCCTGCTTCAAGGAGATACTGCAAAAGACCGCCTATGACGAGCTGAACAAGTCCACCCCGCTGGAGCTTTGTTCCTTCCGCAGCTTTTCCATCGACTTCTACCCCGACAAGGCCGAAAGCTCCAATCTTTCGCCCCGTCAGATCATGGACCGCGTCAAGAAGGGCTGCTGGGATTACGCCAACAAGTTCACGACCGATTCCCCGAACCTGCTGTTTCAGGGCGGCGTGGGTCTGGGCAAGACCCATCTCTCGCTTGCCATCGCGGGCAAGGTCATCAGCAAGGGCTACGGCGTGATCTACGGCTCGGCGCAGAATTTTTTCAACAGCATTGAGGCAGAGCATTTCGGGCGGGGCGACGACAAGCAGTACACCCTTAACCTGCTCAAATCCTGCGACCTGCTGATTCTCGACGACCTCGGCACCGAATTTATCACCCAATTCACCACCGCGACGCTCTACGATATCATCAATACCCGTATTCTCCGCCGCCGTCCTACCATCATCAGCACCAATTTCAATATCGAGGGGCTGAAGAAGAAGTACGACGACCGCATCACCTCGCGGCTTTCGGGCAACTACCTGCGCTACCAGTTTGTCGGCAGCGACGTCAGAATCACGCTGAAGGTCAAAAAGCGCGTGGAAAACTGATATGGCACCGGGGGGTGACGAGTGTGACGAGTGTGACGAACCCTGTATATAGCTTTATCTATACTACCGTTACTTGATTGATGATTGTTATATAGTATATATTCGTCTCATTGTCACACTACTGCCTGTTTTCTTGTAAAAAACGCGTATTTCAGGGCTTTTTTGGCGTTTGCGGCTGTGACGAGGAGCCCTTTTTTGCTCGTCACAGCTTCGTCACACCCGTCACGGCTTTGTATGCGCCGGGGCGCGTTTTTCATCTTGGCGCGTTCTGCTCGGTCGGCTGACGTCTCCCTCGTGGGGCGCCGCCCCACGCCCTGCTGGGGCGCTTGCCCCAGCTTTCGCTAGCGAAAGCGAGACCCGCCAGGAGGACCAGTCCCCCAAGCTGTTGCTTGTCAACAGCTAAGACTCCCCGCGCTTCGCTTTTTCATTTCCTCCGCTTTTTTTGAAAAAGCTCTTGCAAACTGCCTGCCCTGTGTGGTAAGATATAAGGAAGAAAATTGGAGCGGTGTGAATGGGTGTTTGGTGATGAATGATGCTTAACGATTTTATTGAAATAGTGCAGCGTCTGGTGACGTATTTTACCGTATTCGACTTGATTGATATTACTATCGTGTCGTTTCTGGTGTATTATCTGATCGTCTTTATCCGTGACACGCGGGCGCAGCAGCTCATGAAGGGCATTGTCGTGATTGCCGTGGCCTACTCGCTCGCCACGTGGCTCCGCCTCAACACACTGCAATACATCATCGAGGTCATCATCAACAACGGTATCCTGGCGGTCATCATCGTGTTTCAGCCGGAACTGCGCAGCTTTCTGGAACATATGGGACGCAGCAAGCTCCCGGTGGGGAACCTGTTCGGCCCTGTCCCCGAGGATACCCATGACGCGATGCTTGGCGCGATCAACGGCGTGGTCGAAGCCTTCCGCACACTGCAAAAGCAGAAGATGGGCGCACTGGTGGTGTTTGAGCGCGAAGAGCTGCTCAACGATATCGCCGCCACCGGTACGGAAGTGGACGCGACCCCCAATGCCGGCGTGATCGCAAACATTTTTTTCAACAAGGCGCCTCTGCACGACGGCGCGGTGATTATCCGCGACGGCCGTGTATATGCGGCGGGCTGTATCCTGCCGCTCACCCACAACAACAACATTTCCATGGAGCTGGGTACCCGCCACCGCGCCGCCATCGGCATGAGCGAAAATTCCGACGCCGTGGTAGTGGTGCTTTCGGAGGAGACGGGGCAGCTTTCCATCGCCATTAACGGCGATTTGCAGCGCTTTGACACCGTCACCGAGTTTACGGCGGTGCTCATGCAGGTGCTGCTCCCCAACACGGAAGAAACCGTCAGCAAGAGCCAGCGCTTCTGGCAGGACGTGAAAGACCGTTTTGCCGCGGGCGACAGCCGCAAAAAGAAGGAAAAGACCAAGGCGGAACCGCCGTCCGATACCGAAGAGAAACCAAACGACAACAAGGCGTGACGATGGTCACATGGGGGAGAGGATAGATGATATATGGGGAAAAAACACAGTGAAAAACAAACATTCCTCCTGACCGCCTACCGAAGGGTCAGAAAGTTTATCCGCCGTCCGTGGTTCTATGACAAGCGGTTCCTGGTGGTGCTGTCGGTGCTGTGCTCGCTGTTTCTGTGGTCGGTGCTGTCGGTCAACGCCAGCCCCGAAGAAGTGCGCACCATTTCGGGCGTACATATCAACATCAATCAGGAAGGCATCGAGGAAAATTTCGGCGTGCGGTTTGTGGAGGTCATCAGCCCCGAATCGCTCAAGGACCTCGAATTTGACATCAAGGTGCGCGGGCGGAAGTACCTGATTTCCCAGCTCACGGCCGACGATTTCACCGCCGTGGCCTCCGCCAACAAAAGCGTTTCCAAGCCCGGTTCCTACGACTTCACGGTCTCGGTGAGCTGCAACAACCCGCTGCTCGATCTCACGATTTCCAACAACGGGCAGCAGATGTATGTGAAATTCGACCGCTATGTTACCAAGGAATTTGCGGTTTCCGGCGTGGAGGGCGTCGGCGCAACCGTTGCCGCCGATTCCGGACTGATTATGGGCACCTCTTATTCCAATGTGACCAAGGTCAAGGTGGACGGCCCCGAAACGGAGGTTTCCAAGATTGCTTCGGTCATCGTGCGGGCGGACGTCAACAAAGAGCTGTACGACGGTGAATCCTTTGACGGCGGGGAAGTGTTTAAAAATGAGGACGGTGAGGAGCTGACCCTTAGCGGCAATACGACCGTCACGCGTTACACCGCCGACGGAAAGATCGCCAATGCCGCTAAAGTTACGATTCCCATCAAGACCACCAAGCGTTTTTCCGTGAACGTCAAATATACCAACGCACCCAGCAATTTTGACGCTGGCAAGCTGCCTGTTTCCATCTCTCCCAGTACCGTGCTGCTGGTGGGGACGCCTGACGCCATCAACAATCTGAGTGATACCTATCAGGCAGGCGAGATTGATCTGGCGCAGCTCAGCAACCGGGTAAATACCTTTAACTTCGACCTGACGCTCAGCACCGGCGTGGAGATTGCCGACAGCGTGGAGCGGATCAGGGTCAAAATCGACCTCTCACAGTACAGCGTGGAGAAGTTCAGCGTCAAGGCCCGTCCGTCGTTTGACTATGTCAACTACACCGGTACCCGCGATGTGAAGGTGAAAACCGCCTCGCTCAGCAACATTCAGATTATCGGTCCGGCCCACACGGTCGCGCAGCTCAAAAGCTCGGATATCATCGTGGAGGCCGATATGACAGGCAAGGAGACCGTGACGGGTCCCTGCACCGTCAACGCGGTGATTACCGTCAAAAATCATGCCAACTGCTGGGCGATCGGCTCCTACGAGGTTGACGCGGTCATCGAATAGACAAACAAAAACCGAGTGTCCCCGGTATGGGAGGCACTCGGTTTTATTGTGTTCGCCTGACTGCATCGGAAATCAATTTTTGTCGGAACCTTGATCGGATTCGCCTGACTGCGTTTTTCATTTTGGCGCGTTCTGCTCGGTCGGCTGACGCCTCCCTCGTGGGGCGCTGCCCCACGCCCCGCAAGGGCGCTGCCCTTGACCTGGCAGGGAGCTAGCCCCCTGCACCCCGCGCTCGCATGCGCTCGCTTAATTGCGCTTCGCTTTTTCATTTTATTATTCATTATTCATTATTCTTTGACGTCTGCCGCCGTGCTTTGTGTATCGGCAATCAGGCGCAGGGTCTGCTCATCGGTGAGAATGCCCTTGGAACGGTATGATACCGCCATGGAGCAGTGGCTCCAGAAGAACGCGTTTTCCTGCGTCTGGGTGGTGAGCAGGAACGTGTCGGCGGACTGCACCGACTGAATCACGCCGTTATAGATATTGGATTTATCGGTAAGTTTGTCTTGTGCGCCGCGTGAAATGGAGGCGAGTGCCGGGACGCGGTAGGCGTTGCCGCACAGCCTGACGCAGCTGTCCTCTTTGAGAAAGGATTCGACAAAATCCAGCATGTCTTCCCGCTTGTCGCTGTCATAATAGGCTTTTTTCGTGATATAAAAGCCTTCGCCGAAATTGACATACAGGCCGTTTTCACTGACCGACCGGATTTGCTCATCGGTACGGGAGACGGGGGCCGCACGGGTGGTCCGGGTCTGAGAGGTGTTATCGGCGGCAGCCGGCGTAGCCGCTTCACCGGAGCCGGATGCGGGCGCTTTGCCGCCGGAGGTTGGCTTGGTGGGGGGCAGGGTATTGGCTGTCACGGGGGGATAAACGGGGCCGGAGGCGGCGTTGGTGGGGTAGGTATTGGCCGCCGTGGTGATATCCGCCCGCGTGAAGGTGCCGTATTGCGGCAGGGCAATGTACTGGCTGTCGATATCGGTGTTGATGCTGCCGCACATGGTGTTGTCAATCAGCAGAATGGCAGCGCTGCCGCTGTTATACAATTCGACAGGGGAGGGCTGCGGCTGGTCGGAGGTGTTTTTGAGGTCGGAGCGCGACACCAGATAATCGAAGGCTTCCGGCGCCATCGGCGGGAACGCGCCGAGTTCGTCGAGCTTGGCGACTGCTTCCAGCGCCTGTGTCCAGCTTTTGTCGGGAGTGCCGTTCATAGCGGAGCGGACCGATTTGACGCCGCCCAGACCGCGCACCAGATATTCCATCAGGGCGCTGCTGTCGCTGAGTGAATTGGCAAACAGGTATGTTTCCCCTTTTTGGAAGTGCAGGGCGGCCTTCATGATGTCGTCCCATGTTTCAGGGACGCGCAGGGCGCTTTTGCGAAACAGCGCCGCGTTGACCACGATGCCCTGCCAGTCGCCGCGTACGGGAATGCAGTAGCGGCCGCCGTCGTTGGCCGCCGCGCTGTCGATGACGGCCTCCGAGACGCCGCGGGCAAAGTCCGGATAATCCGCCCGGATTTCGTCCACCGTCATGAAGAAGTCGGACAGCTCGCTCATGTCTTTGATGGCACTGAAATAAATCACGTCGGGGGCATTGGCGCCGCGGTAGGTGGAGGTGATGGAGAGCGCCATTTTGTAGCTGCCGGACGCGGTGGTCGTGGTGTCGTTGATGACCACGTTTTTGTGGGTCTTGGTGTACTCATTGATGATGGCGGAATAGGCGGCCAGATCGTCCGCCGCGCCGAAGGTGCTGTAGGTGCGCATGACGAAGTGCTTTTTGTCATTCCGGCCGCACGAGCAGCACGTCCCGAACAGCACCGCCGCCGCCACCAATAAAGCCGTGAATTGTGAAAAATTAATTAAGCGAAGCGCGGGTTTCCAAAGGGACTGGTCCCTTTGGCGGGTGCAGGGCAGCGCCCTGCCGGGGGCCGGGGCAGCGCCCCGGGAGCAGGCGAAGCCTGCGAGCAAGACGCGCTTGGATTTCCGATACCGTCGGGCGCATCCGGACGCAGAACCCTCCTTCACAGTAAAGACCAAACCAATCCCCCCTATTTGAGCAGGCTCACCGAGCCGATGACCGGCAGGGGATTGAGCTTGTCGCAGGCGACGTTGCAAATGCCGTACAGGCTCATGGCAATGGCGCAGAGCGTGATGAAGATGAGCAGCACGGACGGTATGATGGAGATGAAGGGCAGATGCCCCAGCAGCATATCCACAATGTAGTGAATGACGAGCGCGACCGCCTCGGTGATGGCCAGCACCATGCCCTGATTGGTGTGGAAGCGCAGCCGGGGATTTTTGCGGCTGTCGCTGAAAAGCCCGAGCAGAAAGAACGGGCCTATGTAGGAAAGATAGCTGAAAGTTTTGATGTCCTGACTGGTCATTGCGTTCGCTCCCTCTTGTTATGGTTGGTGAATGGTTTATCCGGTTTGTACGTCGTATGCGTCGGCGGAACGACCGCCCACAATGGTGACGGTCACACGGTTTGGCACGCAGACAATGCTCTGCCCGCTGCGAGTGATGCGGCCGGTGTGCATACAGATCTTGTCGGGGCAGTCGGCGGCAATCATGCGCACGCCGCCGCCCGCAATTTCGATGGTATTGCCGTCCGATATGGTATAGACCGTGTCGGTGTCCAGCGGCAGACGTGCCACTTCCGCGCCGTCCACACGCACTGCGACATACCGCGGCGCGGGCAGCAGCACCCGTATCAGCAGCCATGACACGGCGCAAAGCGTCAGCAGCGCCGCAATCAGCAGCATATCGCCGCGTGTCACGCCGAGCGCCGACAATCGGCGGCGGCTTTGGTCAAGCCATGTTTGCAAGGCTGTCATTTACGCGTCGAGCTGCGCCAGACGGCACATCGCGCGGTAACAGATTTCCGCGTGACGCATCAATTCTTCCACGGAAAGATTTTCATTGGGCATGTGCAGGTTGCTGGGTTTTGCGTCGGGGAAGACGGGGCCGAAGGCCACGCCGCGTCCGCCGAGAGCGCGGGCATAGGTGCCGCCGCCCATCGCCATGGGCTTCATGGGCTGTCCGGTGATTTCGGTGTAGCACTCGCCCAGCGTTTTTATCAGTGGGTGATCGGCCGGCACATAGAGCGGCTTGCTGTCGCTCGTGACGGTCATCTCCACGCCGGACAGAGCAGCTGTCCGCGTCATTTTCTGAATCATGGGGGCGCTGTCGAGCGTCGCGGGATAGCGGATATCTACTCCAAGTGTGGAGATGCCCAGTGTGGACGCGCCGTTCTCACAAGAAAGCGTGCCGACGTTCATAGTCAGTTGGCCGGAGGTTTCGTCGGCGCAGTCCACGCCGATTTTCTCACCCGACAGCCCGCCGCAGAGACAGTCCGCGAAGAATCGCTCCGCGCTGCTGTCGCCAAGCAGACCGTTTTCCGACAGCGCCGACAGAAGGCTGTCAATCGCGTTCACGCCCTTTTCGGGACACATCGCGTGAGCGGAAACGCCCTTGACGCGGATTTCTTTGCCGCTGTCGTTGGACGTGTATGCGGCGGTCGCGCCGTATTTGGCGACGGTGTCACAAATGGCTTTGGCTGTCGCGTCATCGCATCTGACCGTGACGGTGCATTGGTCGGCCACACAGTTGATGGCGGAACCGCCCTGTACGGATGCAATGGC
The DNA here is from genome assembly GCA_946184295.1 of uncultured Clostridia bacterium. Classification (GTDB taxonomy): domain Bacteria; phylum Bacillota; class Clostridia; order Oscillospirales; family Acutalibacteraceae; genus RUG762. The sequence goes on from CAMHEZ010000008.1 coordinate 27,781, forward strand.
CGGATCGGTCCTGCCGCTGAATTGCAGGTGGAGAATGCCCTTTTCGCAGTTGCAGGCGGGATAGTCCGCGTCAGGGGTGAAGGCATAGGTGGGGAGGGGGTGCTTGGCAAAATAATGGCCCATATCGTCCATGCCGATTTCCTCGCCGCCGCCGAAGATACAGCGCACAGGACGCTTGAGCGGCACGCCGTTGTCCTTCATGGCTTTGAGGCAGTACAGGGCAATCATGGCCGCGCCCTTGTCGTCCGCCACGCCGCGGCCGTAGAGATAGCCGTCCTGCTCGGTCAATACCAGCGGGTCGGTGGCCCAGCCGTCGCCGACCGGCACCACGTCCACGTGCGCCAGTACGCCGACATAATCGTTCGCTTTGCCTTCGCCGAGCTGCACATGACAGGCGAAATTGTCGCTGTTTTCCGTGGCAAGGCCCATCTTCCGCCCCAGCGAAAGCATGAAGTCGATGGCCTCGGCGGATTGATATCCGAAGGGATAGCCCTCGATGGGGCAGTCCGGCACAGCCACTGATTCAATGGCGACCAGTTCCTTCAAATCGCGCAGAATGTCGTCCTTGTACTTTGCCATGACGGTTTCATACATACATTATCAGCTCCCAAAATATAATAGCAAGCATAATTGTTTTTATTATAAAACATATTCATCACAAATCTCAGCGTTTCATATGAAAAATTTATGAATTATGCGGCGGGGACCTGCCGAAAGGCGCATGATTTTGTGGTGCAAACCATATGATGATTGGTGAAGGACGCTTTTTTATGATATGTGACACGTGAAAGGAAGGCCGGTCGATATGAATTGCCGTATTGTGGATCTGAGAAACAAGGACGTTATCAATGTGAAGGACGGCGCAAGGCTGGGCTGCGTCAATGATGTGGAAGTGGACACCGCTACCGCCAAACTGGTGGCCATCGTGATTTACGGGCGGCTGAAATGCTTTGGGTTGCTGGGGCGTGAGGACGACTGTATCATTGACTGGTGCGACATCGAGGTGATCGGGGAAGATACCGTGCTGGTCAACTGCACGCCTAAGCGCTGCCGCTGCAAGCCCAGCCATTTTGACGGATTCTTTCGTCTGATGGGGTGCTGAGAGTTAGTGGTCAGTGGTTAGTGGTCAGTGGTTAGAAGTTACATGTTAGGAATTTGGCTATGCTCTTGTCAATTATGACCAAAATAAATCCATGATTTGCAGGGGATTCTTGCTTGACAAAAAACGGCAGTTGGGGTAAAATAGGAAATAAATTTAAGTAGATTCGGGGAGCAAAGGCGTCGGAACGGTACTACGGTATGTACGGTATGTACGGTATGTCGAAACTTTGCTCTTTTTTATCACGGCAATATGCAGGTTTAAATTTTGAAAATTGCATTTTCACCGCTGCCGTGGTTCCGAATCGAAACCCATACTCATTGAGGAGATGATTCCATGAGCAAGTTTGAGGTTATTCACATCGAAAACAGTGATTCCGACCTTTTCAACGAGCTTTACAACAACGCCATGCTGTCCGGCATGATTGACGTGAACCTCTATGAGGAATTTGGCGTCATGCGCGGTCTGCGCGATTCCAACGGCAAAGGCGTTCTGACGGGTCTGACCGAGATTTCCGACGTGGTCGCCACCCAGACCGTCGAGGGCAAGAAGCTCCCCGATGAAGGCTCTCTCTACTATCAGGGCTACAATGTCTACGACCTGATCGAAGGATTGAAGGACAGACGCTATGCCTTTGAGGAAATCACCTATCTGCTGCTCTTCGGCGCGCTGCCGACGGAAAAGGAATTTGAAGATTTCAAGAACGTCATGGCGAGCTTCAGCAGCATTTCCAACGAATTTACCCGCGACGTTATCATGAAGCTGCCGAGCGAGAACATCATGAACGGTCTTCAGCGCGGCCTGCTCACGCTGTACTCCTACGACGATATGCCGGAGGATATTTCCCCCGCCAACGTGCTGCGCCAGTCGCTCCAGATCATCGCCAAGATGTCCGCTATGTCCACCTATCTGTATCACGCCTACCAGCATATCATGCTCGACCGGAACCTTGTGATTAAAAATCCCAAGCCGGAATATTCCACCGCCGAAAATCTGCTGTATATGCTGCGTCCCGACGGGCAGTTTACCGAGCTGGAAGCCAAGGTGCTGGATGTGGCGCTGGTGCTTCACGCGGAACACGGCGGCGGCAACAACTCCACTTTCACCACGCATGTGGTGACTTCTTCGGGTACGGATACCTACTCCGCACTTTCCGCGGCCATCGCCTCTTTGAAGGGCTTCCGCCACGGCGGCGCGAACCTCAAGGTCAAGCACATGATGGAAGAAATCATGGACAACGTCAAAAACTGGGAGGACGAACAGGAAATCCGCGATTATCTGAAAAAAATACTGGACAAGCAGGCCTTCGACGGGCAGGGACTCATCTACGGTATCGGCCACGCGGTCTACACCAAGTCCGACCCCCGCGAGGTCATTCTGAAATCCTACGCCGAGCAGCTCGCCGCCGCCAAGGGACGTGCGGACGAATTTGCCTTCTATGACCGCGTCGAGCGTATCGCCAAGGAGGTCATCGCGGCACACCGCCACCTCTTCAAGCCGATCTGCGCCAATGTGGACTTCTACAGCGGTCTTGTGTACGACTGCCTCGGCATTCCCGAGAATCTCTTCACCCCGATTTTCGCGATTTCGCGTATGTCGGGCTGGAGCGCGCACCGCTTGGAGGAAATCATCAACAAGGGCAAGATTATCCGTCCGGCCTACAAGTATGTCGGACATCACAGACCCTACAAGGATATCAAGGACAGATAGAGAATAAACAAAAAAGCGAAGCGCAATTAAGCGAGCGTATGCGAGCGCGGGGTGCAGGGGGCTGGCTCCCTGCCGGGTCAAGGGCAGAGCCCTTGCAGGGCGTGGGGCAGCGCCCCACGAGGGAGGCTTTAGCCGACCGAGCGCTACGCGCCAAGACTGCGGACGGGGTCTGGCGAATCCGATTAAAGCTCCGACTAAATTGGTTTTTATGAGATAAATTCAAACACTATGTGAAAGGACGATACATCATGGAAAAAATTCAGATGAAAACCCCGCTGGTCGAGATGGACGGCGACGAAATGACCCGTATCATCTGGAAGATGATTAAGGATATTTTGATTCTCCCCTATGTGGATCTCAAATCCGAATACTATGATCTGGGCTTGGTACACCGCAACGAGACCGACGACAAGGTGACGGTCGAAAGCGCCGAAGCTACCAAGAAGTACGGCGTGGCGGTCAAGTGCGCCACCATCACCCCCAACGCGGCCAGAATGAGCGAATACGACCTCAAAGAAATGTGGAAGTCCCCCAACGGCACCATCCGCGCGATTCTCGACGGCACCGTGTTCCGTTCCCCGATTCTGGTCAAGGGCATCACCCCCTACATTCCCACCTGGAAGAAGCCGATCTGCATTGCCCGTCACGCGTACGGCGACGTCTACAAAAACACCGAAATGGTGGTGGCGCAGGGCAGCAAGGCGGAGCTTTGCGTGACCAAGCCGGACGGCACCGTGGAAAAGAGCCTGATTCACGACTTCACCAAGTCGGACGGCATCATTCAGGGTATTCACAACCTCGACAGCAGCATTTCCTCCTTTGCCCGCGCCTGTTTCAACTACGCGCTCGACCGGAAACAGGATATCTGGTTCGCCACCAAGGACACCATCAGCAAGAAGTACGATCACCGCTTCAAGGATATTTTCCAGGAGATTTTCGACAACGAATACAAGGAGAAGTTTGCCCAGGCGGGCATCACTTATTTCTATACCCTGATCGACGACGCGGTCGCAAGAGTCATTCGCAGCGAGGGCGGCTACATCTGGGCCTGTAAGAATTACGACGGCGACGTGATGAGCGATATGATCGCCACGGCGTTCGGCTCGCTCGCCATGATGACCAGCGTGCTGGTTTCGCCCGACGGCGTGTATGAGTACGAGGCCGCGCACGGTACCGTGCAGCGCCACTACTATAAGCACCTCAAGGGGGAGGAAACCTCCACCAATTCCGTGGCGACGCTCTTTGCGTGGACCGGCGCGCTCCGCAAGCGCGGCGAGTTGGACGGCACGGCCGATCTCTGCGCCTTTGCCGACGCGCTCGAAAAGGCGACCATTCAGACCATCGAGGACGGCGTGATGACCGGCGACCTGTACGCCCTCTCCACCCTCGAAAACAAGACCAAGGTCAATACTGAAGATTTCCTCAAGGCTGTCGGCGAACGTCTGGCAGTACTGATGACAAAATAACAGCGAATAAAGAAAAAGCGAAGCGCAATTAAGCGAGCGCATGCGAGCGCGGGAGTCCAGGGGGACGAGTCCTCCTGGCAGGTGCAGGGCAGCGCCCTGCTGGGGTGTGGGGCAAAGCCCCACGAGGGAGGCTTTAGCCGACCGAGCGCGACGCGCCAAGACCCGCAACAAGGTCGGGCGAATCAGGAAGCAATAGTGATTAGCGGTCGAAAAAAACCGCTAATCACTCTTTTGAGTTGGTGAGAAATTTGGAATATTGCAAGGAAGAGTTGAAACACGGCGCGAAGCATTTCATCACGTTCTTTAAGTGGAATCTCTGCGCCGTCATTACCGGCATTGTGGTGGGCAGCATCGGCACGCTGTTTCACTACATGATCGACATTTCCGCCAGGACGTTTGCGGGTGCGGGACTGCGTATGGTGTGGCTGCTGCCGCTGATGGGCGTCATCATTGTGGCGTGCTACAAGGCGGCGGGCATGGACAACGATCGCGGCACCAACATGATTCTGGTCTCGGTGCGCAGCGAGGAAAAGCCGCCGATTTTCACGGCTCCGTTGATCTTTCTCTCTACCGTGCTGACACATCTGGCGGGCGGCTCGGCGGGACGCGAAGGCGCGGCGGTACAGATGGGCGGCGGCATTGGCTACCAGCTGGGGCGGCTGCTGCGTCTGGACGAAAAGGACCAGAAAATCATGATTATGTGCGGTATGAGCGCGGCCTTCTCGGCGCTCTTCGGTACGCCGGTGACGGCGGCGATCTTTTCGATGGAGGTCATCAGCGTTGGCGCGATGTATTATTCCGCGCTGGTGCCGTGCGTGCTGTCGGCACTGGTGGGCTACTGCATCGCGATTCGCTGGGGTGTGGAAAAAACCTTCTTTTCGCTGGCGGTGATTCCCGACATCACCATTGCCTCGGTGGTGCAGATCACGCTGCTGGCCATTGCCTGCGGATTGCTGAGCATTGTCTTCTGTGTGGCCATGCACGGTATGGGCAAGCTGCTCAAGGGACTGTACCCCAATAAATATATCCGCATTGTGATCGGCGGTCTGGTGCTGGTAAACCTGACATATCTCATCGGCAGCGGCGATTACAACGGCGCGGGTATGCAGCTCGCCGCCCGCGCGGTGGAGGAAGGCTTCACTCTGCCGCAGCATTTTGTGATGAAGCTGCTCTTTACAGCGATTACGCTCGGCGCGGGGTTCCGGGGCGGCGAGATCGTGCCGTCCTTCGTGGTGGGGGCGACTTTCGGCTGTCTGGCGGCGGGACTGCTGGACATTGACCCGGGATTTGCGGCGGCGGTCGGCATGATCGCGGTATTCTGCGGCGTGACCAACTGCCCGATCACCTCGATGGTCATCTCGGTGGAGATGTTCGGCGCGAAGGGACTGCTCTTTTTTGCGGTTGCCGTGGCCACCAGTTATATGCTGTCCGGCTACTACGGCCTCTACATGGGACAGAAAATCCTGTATTCCAAGGACAAGGCCGAATTTATCAATACCAGTGCGCATTAATAGCCGCGAATGCGGTGCGGGTTTTCAAAGGGACAAGTCCCTTTGGCAGGTCCAGCTTTCACGAAAGCGGGGGCAGTCGCCCTTGCAGGGAGTAAGCTTTCGCTAGCGAAAGCTAGGACACTCGTCCCACGAGGGAGGCTTTAGCCGACCGAGCGGAATCAGCCAAGATACGCAACAGGGTTAGGCGAATACGGAAAGGGGCATGTGTTGTCATGACAGTGAAGGAAAGCGTACTGGCGCAATTTGAAGCGCATCGGGGGCAATTTCTCTCAGGGGGCGAGCTGGCCGCACAGCTGGGCGTGAGCCGCAACGCGGTGTGGAAGGCCGTGAAGCAGCTCGAAGCCGAGGGCTACCGATTCGATTCGACCAGCGGCAAAGGGTATCGCCTGCGGGAAGAGAGCGACGTGCTGTCCGAACAGGGCATTCGCAGATGTCTCTGTACCCCACAGGAGCAATGGCATTTGCAAGTCTACAACACCATCACTTCCACCAATACGGTGCTCAAGGAACTGTCGCATGACGGTGCGCCGGAATTTACCGTGCTGGTGGCCGCACAGCAGACTGCCGGACGGGGACGCATGAACCGGGCATTCTATTCACCGGCTGTGACGGGGCTGTATCTCAGCATTTTGCTGCGTCCGGTGATGAAGGCGGAGGAAGCGCTTTTCATCACGACAGCGGCGGCGGTTGCCGTGGCGCGTGCGGTAGAGGAGCTGTCGGGCAAATCCACCGGTATCAAGTGGGTCAATGACGTGTTTCTGGACGGCAGAAAAATCTGCGGCATTCTCACCGAAGCCTCGCTGGATATGGAGAGCGGCAGGCTGGAGTGTGCCATCTGCGGCATCGGCGTCAATCTGTGCGACCCAGAGGGTGGATTCCCGGAGGAACTGCAGGGCATCGCGGGTTCGGTGTTTGGCGGGGAATCGCTGCCTGCCGACGCGCGCAACCGTCTGGCGGCGGGGATTCTCAACCATTTCAGCGAATATTATCGGTCGCTGTCGGCGCGTCCCTTCTTTGACGAATATGTGCGGCGTTCCATCGTGGTGGGGCGTGAGATTACCGTGCTGGGGCGCGATAAACCGCGCCGGGCGCACGCGCTGGCGATTGACAGAAACTGCAATCTGCGGGTGCGCTATGAGGACGGCACGGAAGGCGTGCTGTCCTCCGGCGAAATCAGTATCCGGCTCACCGGGGACTGAGGTGAATTATGTAGATTTTACAAAAGAATTGCCAAACCCCTTGCAATTCTCATGAATATGTGCGATAATAGAGTTGCAAAGCAGGGTAGTATTCCTGCGCGGCTGCGGAGAGCACGGTGTGAGTCAGCGTTTCTGCGGTCGGTTCGTACACAATTCTTAATATAATGAAAAGGAATGATTGAATTGGCAGATAAGGCTTATCAGAACACTCCCGGCGGAGAAGGCAAGAAATCCCTCGGCAACGGCTGGAAAATTGCGCTCATCGTGGCGCTGGCAGCGCTCGTCGTCTCTCCGATCGACATTATCCCCGGCGACGCGGCCACTGTGGTTGGTCTGGCTGACGACGTCGCCTATTTGCTGGGCATCATCGGCACTATCACCAGCATGGTCAAGGGTAAGCAGGCCACCTCGGTGGACAATACGCAAGGCGGCAGCTATCAGCCGCCGATGTATAACGACGTGGACAGCAACAAGTAAGCGTTTGCCGCCGCCGTGCGGGCAAAAAATCAAACGGTAGCAGCGTGCAATTCCAAAATGCGGCGTTCTGTATCTTGCATGAATGCCGCATTTTTTGGCGCTGTCAGATCTTTGGATGGCTTGTTGCTGTTTTGCACACTTTTTTGATGATTTTTTGATGAAAACGCGCATTCTTTTATTAATTATTTGTAAATATTAGTCTTTGTTTTTGGTATTTTAACAAGAATGTGTTATGATATAACGCAGTGCAATTTTTTTGCGAAGTCATTTCGGTAAAATGTTCGGATATTTGGGGTGAGAATAAGATTGCATACGGCAGATCGGATTCTGATTCGTGCGGCGGCTGAATCCAATGTGGGAAACGCCCGCGGCAACAATGAGGACAATGTCTACTTCAACGGCGATTACATAACACCGAGAAATATTACCAGACCTTTCGCGCTCAAGACCGGCGAATACAACGACGTGAATGTGTTCGCGGTGCTGGACGGCATGGGACGCAACAATACGGGTTCCTTCGCGTCGCTCGTGGCGGCCACCAAGCTGGACACGGTGGCGGATAAGATTATCTACGATACCGACGTGACCACCGATGAAGCGGTGTTGGCCTATATGCAGGAGACCAACGAAACCATTCGCGAGCAGCGGCAGGAGACCGGCGGCGTGCGCACGGCTTCCACGCTGGCACTGCTGATTATCGAGCACGGCAACGTGCATGTATATAATGTAGGGGACAGCCGCGTGTATCTTTACCGGGACAAGCAGCTGGTCAAGCTCACCCGCGATCATGTCGCGGTCGAAGGGCAGCGCACGGTAGCGCTTAGCGAAGAGGGCATCCGCAGCGGCCGCATTACCAAATTTCTCGGCATGAATGCCCGCGAAGGCAATCTGGAGCCTTACCGCGCGAAGCCTTTTAAAATCCGGGCGGGCGATAAATTCCTGGTGTGCAGCGACGGCCTGAGCGACCAGCTCAGCGAGGACGAGATCGCGGTCTGCCTGAGCAAGCGCAAGGAGCCGTTCGGCCATACCAATGAGCTGATGGCGCTTGCCATGAACAACGACAGCGACGACAATGTCTCTGTGATCGTGGCCGAGGCGGTGGAGCCGGGCTTTCACATCACGCAGAACATGATTTTTGTTTCGCTGGGCTGCCTGATTATGACGATCGGCGTGCTGCTAGGCTTTGTGTTCGGCTGGGTCATCGGCAGTACACAGCCGTCGGGCGACGGGCTGGAAGGCTATGACGCGGATTACTTCAAGATGAACAGTACGCTGGTGGAGGGCGTCAGCGGTTCCGATCTGACGTCGGCCACGACGGATATCACGGCGGTTTCGTCCGTGATTCCCACAACGGTGCCGCCGAGCAGCGACGCGGCCTCACAGGATATTCAATATACGGTTTACGGTCTGACCTTGCGGCAGAGCAACGATATCACGCTCCAGCGCGGCCGGAGTATCACGCTGTCGGTGGAAATCAACCCCGACAATGTGCCGCAGAGTTATGTGGAGTGGACGTCGGACAACGAAGCCGTCGCCACGGTGGACCAGAACGGCAAGGTGACCGCCAAGAAAGCGGGCAAGGCAACGATTACAGCCTCCGCCGGCAATGTCACGGTTTCCTGCCTGGTGCGTGTCAAGTAATCGGACGTCAGGCGCAAGCGGCGAAAAACAATTAAGCGAAGCGCGGGAGTGCAGGGGGCGAAGCGCCTCCTGCCAGGTCAAGGGCAGCGCCCTTGCGGGGGCCGGGGCGGCGCCCCGGGAGCAGGCGCAGCCTGCGAGCAAGATGCGCCGAGATATCCGATAAGATCAGGCGAATCCGATGAAAGCTCCGGCACAAGCAGCAAAAATTTCCCGCCCATGGCGGTGAAAGGGAAGGATGGTCGTAAGAGTTGGCTTTTTTCAAACGATTCCGAAATCAGAATACGAAAAAACGCTACGAAAATCCTGCAGTCAATCAGGCCATTGATGAAATAGATCAGCGTAAGGATTCCCGAAACGACAGGAATAACATCGCACAGCATATCAACGCGGTTCCGGAGCAGGGCGCGGCGGCGCAGCGGTCCGGGACGATGTACCGTCAGGAGGCGGACAGCGAGGAATCGGGAGGCTTTGCACCGGTACTCTCGTTTGACCCTGTGGCGGTTGGCGCGGAAAAGCCGGTCTTTCAGCCGGTCGAGCCGCAGCCCAAGCCGTCGCGCGCGGCGCGTCTGGAACGCGAAATGAGCGATCTGGCAGATATCTACGGCGTGCCCAAGGAGCAGGAAGCGCATTTTCTCGAAAGCCCCGCCCCCATCATTCCGTCGATGGCGGGTGCGCCGGTCGAGGACGAACCCCAGCCTGTGCGCCGCCGCGCGTCTGGCGGGGAGTCGCTGGCATTTGCCGACCTGAGCGGCCGCCGCGATCTCCAGCCCGAGGAAATCGAAGAGGCGAGCGAGATTTTTGGCATCAAGTACCCCGCTGGCTTCCGCACCGATCTGGTCAATTACGCGGGACGCGCCATTGACCTGAGCGATTTCAGCCTGGTGGAGAATCTTCGCTGGAAGCACATCGAGAAAGCAGCCAAGATTTCCGGCATTGTCTTTCCGTCTACCATTGATACCGATTCCTTTGCATTTTATGACAGAGACATCAGCGGCTGCGATTTCAGCGCGGTCTACGGTCTGCGCTGGCGCCATATTCAAGGCGCGAGCGATATTGCCGCGATCAAATACCCCGCGACTTTCGATATTGACAACGCCGCATTTGCCGCCCGCAACATCTCGGGGAGCGATTTCAGCCTGATTGCCAGTCTGAACTGGGAACATATCATGAACGCCTCGGATATCCGGGGGCTGAAATATCCGGCAGCCTTTGATACGTCTGCCGCCAAGTTTTACGGCAGAGACATTTCCGGCAGCGATTTTTCGCTTTGCAAGGGGCTGAAATGGGAAGATATCCGGCTGGCTGCCAACCTGACGGGGTTGATTTATCCCGCCGACTTTGACCTTTCGGCCTGTGATTTTACGGGTTATGACCTGTCGGGCAGTGACTTTTCCAAGCTGCGCTCTTTTGACTGGCGCGTTCTGCAAAAAGCCGCCGATGTGACGAATATCAAGTACCCCGCCTCCTTTGACGCCAGCACGTCGCGCTTTGAGGGGCTGGACATTTCGGGCAGCAATTTCAGCCGCGTGGATTCCCTGCGGTTTGCCCACATCAAGCCCGCCGCCGCGATCCGCCGACTGGTCTATCCGCCGCAGTTCGATATTGACGACGCGGACTTCACCGACCGCGACATAGACGGCTCGGACTTCACGCTGTTGCAGGGCTTCAATTGGGACAGCGTCAAGCTGGCCTACAGCCGCGATAATGTCCTTTATCCGGCGGGATTTGTGGAGCCGGTTCCCTCTGACGAGGACGTGGAGGGCGCGATGCTGATCTACCTGCTGCGCCTGTATAGCCGTGTGGCCGGGGGAGAAAATTTTGATACCGAGAATTTTTATAAGGATATCACCGCGCTGTATCCCGGCCTGACCGACGCGGACGCGGCCTCGCTCATCGAGCGCGCCACTAAAAAGTGGGAGCGGCCCGAAGGCAACCGGCTGATTCGTCAGGACGCGCGCAACGCGCACACCGGCGACAAGCTCTTTATGACCAAGCTGGGATTCCGGCTGCTCTATCCGGTCTGCGGCGGCGAGCAGGCGGTCGATACGCTGCGCGAGGCCTTCGGCGACATCATACGCCGCGGGGAACGGAAAAAATTTGAGCAGCGCCTGTACGACCTGCAATGCGGCAAGTACCTGTCGGCGGCGGAACTGTCGGACATCGGCTTCCGCACGGAGGAAGTGCCGCAGCCGTCCGAGATGGCTGCCGAGCCGGAGCAGCCCAAACGGGTGCTGCCCGTGCCGTTTGACTTTTCGCAGGAGCTGGAGGACGAAGAGGAAGCCCGCCGGGTCAGCCGTGTGATGCCTGTGCCGATGACCGAACCGCTGGTGCCGGAGGAAGCCCCCAAGAAGGTATCTCCGCTGGCGGTGGTAGCCGATCGCGTGAAGGTGAAGGTCACGCAGACCGAAGCCCCGATCATCGCCGTCGTCAGAAAACAGGAGCCGCCGGAGGAGGCGGCAGAAGTGCCGTCCGAGGAGATTGCCGCGCCGGTTGAGGCGGTAGAAGCGCCGCCGGTTGCGTCCGAGCCGGAACCGGGTGTTGTGACGGACGAGCCGGCGATTGACGAGCCGGAGGAAGCGTCCGTCGAAGAACCCGAGCCGGAACCGCCTGTTCCGAACGAACTTCCGGAGGATTTCGGGCGTGTGGACATTGACGAAATACTGCCCCCGTCCGAACCGGAACCCGAGCAGCCTATGCCCAAAGTATATATGTTCGGCTCCTTCCCCGCGCCTGATATGACATCGCCGGAAGTACCGGACGAGCCGCTTGATGTACCGGAATTGCCTGACGAGTCCGCTCCGGAACCGGCGTATATTCCCATGCCGCGCACGGAGCAGCCCCCGCAGGAAGCCCGGCTGCCGGAGGATATCGACGAGCCGTCTCCCGTGGCGGAGCGCATCGGTGTGCAGGAGCACGTGTTTACGCCTGTGACCATTGATCCGGGACGGCTGCGTGACAGCGCCGTCAATCCTCCTGAAGAAAAGCTGCGCCGCAAAAAGCTCAGCGACGAGGAAAAGGCGATTCGCACCGGCGTGATGGGTATGCTGCTCTACATCAACCAGAGCATTGCGGAATCCGACCTGACCAACTCCGAGCTGTTCAGCGAGTTCATGAGCATCTACCCCGGCGCACAGCCCAAGGAAACCGCCGCGATGGCGCAGTTTGCCGCCAACACGCTCAGCGGCATCAACGACAAGACCCGCGCCAAGCTCTTTTTGTTCGCCACCAAGGCCAGTCCCGAGGTCAAGAAAAAGCTGCTGGATTTCGCGCTGGAACGCTTCAGCTACAAGCTGCGCGTGCCCGAAGACGAGGCGTCGTTCCGCGAATTTCTCCAAGCCCTCTGTGTGACGCTGTATGAAGAAGCGGGCGAGTACGAATACAGTTCCTATCTGTCCTCCAAGGGCATTCTCAAAAATCCCCCCGCGGAACGCGACGCGCATTATAAGCGCATTCCGTTTGAACGGGGCGTGGGCAAGGCCAATCTGTACGCCAACACGGGGTATCCCTATTACCGTACGCTCGAGCAGGTGGGATTCCTGCACTTTACCTTTGAAGCGATACGCGACAGCCTCAAAATCGAGCTGAGCGACAATCATTATTACGAAGAGCTGGAAGACCTGGTTTTCCGCAAATGCGAGCCGAACCTGATGAAGTTCGTGGTGATTGAAACCACCATGGGACTGCTTTATCTGGAGCAGCGCACGCTGCGGGATTGGGGCGTGGACGAGGAGTTTGTCTGGCGCGCCGCCGAGGGCAACATGAAGAAGGAGCATTTCCGCGAGCGCTATTCTTTCAGCACCGAGGAATGCAGCCCCTTCCGCTACATTCAGCACGATCTGGCCAGCTATGTGATCTGCTTCCCCGAGAAGCTCAAAGCGCTCTCCGACGGCCGCGACCTGATCCTGACCGCGCCCTGCCGCGAGATCGTCTACATTGATTTTTATGACTTTGGCGCGATTAAAGAGATGCTGAGTTTCAGCGCCCATTATGATATTGCCATACAGCTCAATGGCGACACCTATGAGCACCCCTTCACGCCCGACGTGTTTATTTTCCACTACGATGACGGCAGCATAGAGCGCGTCAACGATGAAACCTACATTCTGCTGGGCGATTCGGTCGCACGGCGGCAGGTGCTGCGATCGGTGCTTCCGCAGGATACGCGGGTTGATGTGCAGGCGCTGGTCAAGCCGCTGACCACCGACGAAGTGGAGATTATCGGCGACGACAGCTACAGTTTGCAGGCGGCGGCCTATACCATTCTGCGCCTGTATGACAAGCTCAACGGCGCGACTGACTACACCCGTCCTCAGAATGCGGTGATGGCGGTGTTTGACGACCTGTTCATTTCCTTTGACGTGGTGTATCCGCCCGCCAAGGGCCGCGAACAGCCCGACCCGCAGCAGCACATCGACGAGGCAGCACGCATGGTGGCGCTCGGCGGCAAGACCGTGAGCTGGCTGCTGGTGCAGGCCATTCAATATCTCTGCGGCGACATCAATTATGAGACCAAGGCCAGCGCCAATATCCGTCATACCGTGCTGCGTGAAATCTACGGCGACAGCGCCAACGCGGTCTGGCTGAGCTGCGCCACCGCGACGGAGTTTCGCCGCCGGCTGGAAGCCGTGCGCATTTATCACGAAATTCCCGTGGATAATCAGCGCCTGACCATTCTCGACGCGAAAGTCGAGGTGGCGATGCACGCGCTGGTAATGATTTTCCACCAGTTCGGACAGCGGTACGCGCTCGGACAGGTGCGCCGTCATCTCTATAAAATGCTGCCGAATGTCAAGTTCTGCTATGAAATTAACCAGAGTGCATGGCTGCCCGCTCCGGGCGATGATATCGACGTGGACGTGCAGTCGATCGGTATGATATTCCGCGGTTTCGACAACGCCACGCAGGAGACGATTCTCAAGGGACTGGCCGACGCCATCGGCGACCGCGACTTAGCGGACGGCGGCTGGGGACTGCTGTACTTTATCAAGTTTGTAAAATACGCCTACCTTGACCCTTCGGAGATGGTGGAGCGCTACTTTATCTCCCGCAGTCGGCTGATTCCATCGCAAAATGTGCTGAAACAGCTCTATTATAAGGATCTGAACAACGAATTTATCAAGCATATGCGCAAATCCGTACGCCAGATGCTTTCGGACTACGGCGACAGCTTCGAGGTTATCCGCAACACGCCTGTGCGCGGCGGAGACGGCGAGTCCGGCAAGGGCGGCGTGGAGGATTTTGAAAATGTGCTGAATTTTGCGCGTGAGATCGAGGAAAAGATGACCGGCGCACCCCGCACCGTGGCCAATCCTGCCGGCAAATCCGAGATGATTACCATCGGCAGTTCCCGTCCGATGGCGACCACCAAACCCGATTTGCAGCTGCGGCAGGTGGAAAACGGTTTTTTGGAGAAACGGCTCAACTTCGTGCTGGAGCCGGTGGACGCCCGCATGGCCGACCAACTGGTTGACGCGGCGCACTTTGTCACCAAGCTCTTCCGTGTGCCGGAAATCGAGTTCCGCGCCAACAACGACCTCGAGTGTGAGCTGCACTACGGCATTATCCGCAGCAAGAATCAGGTGATCTGCCTGCGTTCGCTCGCGTGGACGGTTGCGCAGCTGATGTATGAATCAGGGCGCGACCTGCGGGACGTGACCCAGCAGGATATTTACCGTGCCAATGACATCGTGGAGCAGTGCGACCGCAACAACTACAAGAAGAGCGGCGCCTTCCCGACGCTTTGTTCGATGCCGGTGGACGAGGGCATGTATATTCCCGCCTATCAGGAATACATTTTCTTCGCGCAGGAGCTGATGCCGGAGGTCAAGCTGGGGAGTCTCTTCTCGCTCCAGCAGGAGCTGGCGGACATCGCGCCCATGATGAAGGTGGTTTACGATATCCTCAAAGCCGAGCGCCGCGACGGCCCCGTACAGCCGGGGTCGGTGCTGGCCGACGCGCTGTGTGCGTGGAGCGCCTACTGTTTCGCGGCGGTGGATTCCTTCGAGGTAGTGGCGGGCCCGCCGGCCTACAGCTTCGGACAAATCAAGCGATAAAGCGAAGCGGAAGAAATGAATAAAGAATAATGAATAGAGAATAAAGAATAAACAAAAAGCGAAGCGCAATTAAGCGAGCGAATGCGAGCGCGGGGTGCAGGGGGCTGGCTCCCTGCCAGGTCAAGGGCAGCGCCCCGGGAGGCAAGCGGAGCTTGCCGAGCAAAATGTACTCGGATTTTTGACGAGGCCGGGCGAATCCAATCAAAGCTCCGACCAAAATTACTTTCCCTGTTTCTGACGAGGTCGGGCGAATCCGGCCAAAGTATTGTCTACAAAACTAACAAAACGCTCCGGGCGGTAAATAGCCCGGGGCGTTTTTGTGTTATATCACATAATTGTTCATATAGTGCTGCTGCTGCTCGTCCACGATGTCTTGCAGCGTGATGGAATTGAGATATTCATTCACCACCCGGCTGAGCCCCTGCCAAACGCTCATGAGCGCCAATTCGCCGGTTTCCTCGATGCCGGGAGTAATCTCGCCGGAGAGGTCAACCGGGGAGATGCGTCCTTCGGTCAGGCGGAGAATTTCGCCGACCGTGTAATTTTCGGGGGTTTTGGCGAGCATATAGCCGCCCTGTGCGCCGCGTGTGGTGCGCAGCAGATCGGCGCCGTTGAGAATGGGGATAATCTGCTCGAGATACTTCTTGGAGATGTTCTGCCGTTTGGCAATGTCTTTGAGCGCAATATAGCCGCCGTTCTGATGTTCCGCCAGGTCAATCAGCATACGGAGGGCATACCGCCCTTTGGTGGAGATTTTCATAAATGTGATGTCACCTCGTCAATCTTAATAACCTAATAATAACATAGGTTTTATAAGTTTTCAAGTGCCAATTTATTTTTTTCGGATTTGACCAAATATGACTTGACAATTTTTTCGGAACGTGTTATAATTCGCCTATATTTCATATATATAAACTAGGAATTAGATGAGGGGAATGAGAACAAACTTGTGCGAATTATTTGGTTTTTCCTCTCGCCAGGGGAAGTCTTTAAAACCGTATCTGAGGGAATTTTTCCGTCACAGCGTGCGTCACCCCAACGGCTGGGGCTTGGCCACGTTTGACGACGGCGGCGAGGTCAAGGTGCAGACCGAGACGGTTTCCGCCGAGAAAAGCGAGCGTCTGCCGGGTATTATCGACGCGCTGCCGGAAAGCAAGGTGCTGCTGGCGCATATCCGGCGCGCCACCGTCGGCGGCGTGAAGCCGGAAAACTGCCACCCTTTTGTGCGCACTGACGCGGCGGGCCGCACCTGGACGCTGATACACAACGGTACGATTTTCAGCGGAACGGAATTGCACCCCTACCGGAAGCAGCAGGTGGGCGACACCGACAGCGAGCGGATTCTGCTGTATCTGATTGACAAGATGAATCAGAAGCTTGCGGGCCGCTCCGACCCGCTCAATTCGTTTGAGCGCTTCAAGGTGGCGGAGCAGGTGGTGTATGAGCTTTCCTATCGCAACAAGCTCAATCTGCTGATTTACGACGGCAGCAAGCTGTATGTGCATGTCAATATGCGGAATACCTTGTTTGTGCGGCATGAAGACGGCGGGGCGATGTTCGCCACCACGCCGCTGGAGCCGCAGGGCTGGGAGCCGCTGCCGCTGACCTCGCTGCTCGTGTACGAGGCGGGTGTTTTGAAATACCGCGGCAGGGACCATCACAACGAATATCTCGACGTGATGGGACGCATTACGCTGGATTACGATTTGTAAACGGATTATCCGAGAAAGAAGGAATGACAAATGGCGGGTACTGACAGAGAAACATTGGAGCAGCTCGACGCTGCCATCTATCGCAAATATTGGAAGCCGACACAGCGTCAGCGCAAGCCGTATGTCGGGGTGGAGTTTGAATTGCCGATTGTCAATCTGGCCAACGGACCGGTGGATTTCAGTGTGGTTCACGCGCTGACCGACGCCTTTATCGGGAAGTTTGCCTTCGATCTCCTGCACCGTGACGACGAGGGCCATATCTATGCCGCGCAGTCCTCGCGGAATGATGACACACTTTCGTATGATTGCAGCTACAACACGCTGGAACTTTCCTTCGGCGCGGAAGAGGACCTGCATGTCATACACACGCGTTTCAAACAATATTATTCCTTTGTGCAGGCATTTCTGGCGGACTTCGGCCACACGCTGACCGGCATGGGCGTCAACCCCCATTATGCCATCAACCGCAACGAGCCGATTCCCAACGGACGCTACCGCATGCTGTATCATCATCTGTCGTCCTACCGCAAATACGGCGACGCGATTCCTTTCCACAGCAACCCGAATTTCGGCCTGTTTTCCTGTGCCGCGCAGGTACAGCTCGATGTGGAAGAAGCCATGGTGCCGGAGGTGTTCAACACCTTCACCAAGCTGGAACCGCTCAAATCCATCCTCTTTTCCAATTCCTTATGGGGTAAGGACCATGAGATTCTGTGCGGGCGCGACGGCTTCTGGAAGAACAGCCTGCACGGGCTGAACCGCCATAATGTCGATATGTATAGCGTGGCGTTTACCTCGCCCGACGATGTGACGTCGTACATCAAATCCATGAGCCTGTACTGCGTGGAACGCGACGGCAAGTATATCAATTTCGCGCCCACGCGGCTGGAGGATTATTTTTCCGCCGACAGCGTGACCGGAGAGTATTACGCCGACGGCGGCTATCACGACATTGCGTTTGCGCCGCAGATTGATGATCTGAATTATCTGCGGTCGTTCAAGTTTGAAGACCTGACCTATCGCGGCACGGTGGAATTTCGCAGCGTCTGTACCCAGCCGGTGCGGGATATCATGTCGGTTTCGGCCTTTCACGCGGGCCTGATGGAACAGCTTCCGCAGCTTACCGAACGGCTGAACGCCGACAGAAGCCTGTATCACAAAGGTTACAACGCGTCGGAACTGCGTGAAATGCTTAACCGCCGCGCCTTCCCGACCTTCCTGAATAAGGGGGAAGTGTCCGCTCTCATTACGGATGTGCTGGACATTGCCGCGGACGGTCTGCGCAGCCGCGGCCACAAGGAGGAAGGCTATCTGGCGCCATTGTATGAGCGGGCCAGGACACTGACCTCTCCGGCGCGTCAGCTCGCGGAAGGACTGGATAACGGCGCGTCGCTCGATGACTTTATCCGGGATTTCGCGCAGCTCTGAGCGCGTCATTAGGTGAGCGCGTCATTGGAAAGGAGCGAATATATGACATTTGACTATCAAAATCCCGTTGTCAGGCAACGGATATATGGGGGAAAATTCGGGCTGGAGCGGGAAACCCTCCGCGTCGATGCTGACGGTCATCTGGCGCAGACCCGCCACCCGTTTGGTGATGACGAACGCATTTCCCGCGATTTTTGCGAAAATCAGGTGGAAATCATCACGCCGCCTGTGAACAGTGCGAGAGAAGCGGTTGACGAACTGGCCGGGCTGCATATGCAGGTTGTTGAAACGCTCAAGGAGCTGCCAACGGGGGCAGAATATCTCTGGCCGTTTTCCAATCCGCCCCGTATCAGCGGTGAGGACGAAATTCCCGTGGCGCGGTTTGACGGCAGCCAGACTCCGAAAATGACCTATCGCGAATATCTGGCGGCAAAATACGGCAAGCGGAAAATGCTCTTCTGCGGGATTCACTGCAACTATTCCTTTGAGGAGTCCCTGCTGCAAGAGGAATTTGCACACAGCACTTTTTCGGATTTTCAAACCTACAAAAACAGTGTGTACCTCTCGCTGGCGCAGAAGCTGGCGGAATACGGCTGGCTGATTGTCTATCTGACCGCCGCCAGCCCGGTGAGTGACCCGTCGCTCTTTGACGAAGGTATTGACGGCGATCGGTACGCCTCGGCGCGGTGCGGGGAACACGGCTACTGGAATAATTTTGTGCCGGTGTTCGATTACGGCAGTATAGAAGCTTACGCCGAGAGCATCTGGCGGTATATCAAAGAGGGCGCGATCGTGTCACCCTCCGAACTGTATTATCCGATTCGTCTCAAGCCAAAAGGGGAAAACCGGCTCGACCATCTGCGCGACAACGGCGTGAATCACATCGAATTGCGTATGCTGGACGTGAATCCCCTGACGCCTGCGGGGATTTTTGAGCAGGACATTTCATTTGTCCGGCTGTTGATTATCTATCTGATGTCGCTGGAAGACAATGTACTCAACGCGACGGCACAGAAAATCGCCGTCAGCAATTTCAAACGCGCGGCGCTGTACGGCGATTACAGCACCTTCGTGGACGTGAGCGGAAGGCCGCATACCACCGGCTATTACCGCAAGCCGATCCGGGACGCCGCCGCCGATCTGCTGAATGATATACGGGTGTTTTTCGTTTCACTGGACGCGCCTGCGGAGGTATTTGAGGTGCTGGCGTATCAGCAGAATAAACTGCGTGTCGGCTGGAACCGTTACGCAGTGAGAATCCGGGAGACCTTCGGTCAAAACTTCACGGAAAAAGTTTTGGCGCTGGCGAAGGAGTATGCCGGAGAAAATGACAGTATCTGACAGAAGGTGGGGAAGATTGGTGCCGAAGGTAATCGTCGGTATGTCGGGCGGTGTGGACAGCGCCGTGACGGCGTATCTTTTGAAGGCAATGGGCTATGATGTGATTGGTGTCACGTTGCGCACATGGCTGGGCAGCAACGGGCAAGAGAGCCGCTGCTGCGAGATTGACGACGCGCAGGCGGTCGCGGAGCAGCTGGATTTTCCGTATTATGTACTCAATTGCCTGTCCGACTTTCACCGGAAAGTGGTGGAACCCTTTACTTACGATTATCTGCACGGTCTCACGCCGAACCCCTGCGTGCTGTGCAACCGCGCTATCAAATGGGAAGGTCTGCTTCACGCTGCGGACGTGATGGGGGCGGACTATGTGGCCACGGGGCATTATGCTTCGGTGGTGAAGCTGGAGAATGGCAGATATACCGTGCAAAAAGCGGCTTCCGCGCCAAAAGACCAAACCTATATGCTCTATCGGCTGACGCAGGCGCAGCTTTCCCGCACGCTCATGCCGCTTGGCAGACTGACCAAAGACGAAGTGCGGCGCTTGGCCCGGCAGGCGGAGCTGTCGGTTGCGGAGAAGCGGGATTCGCAGGAAATCTGCTTTGTAACCGACGGCAGCTATGCCGATTTTATCGAAGCCAACGCGGAGGATTATGTGCCTCATATCGGCAATTTCGTCGATGAGCAGGGCCATGTTCTGGGACCCCACAAGGGCATTATTCACTACACGGTTGGGCAGCGCAAGGGATTGGGACTGGCGCTCGGCGCACCCGCCTATGTCAAGGAGATCAACGCGGCGACCAATGACGTGGTGATTGCGGCAGAGGCGTCGCTGTACCGTACGGAGATTGTCTGTCACCGACTGAATTTTCTGAGCCTGCCTGAATTGCCGCTTGGCGATACGGTTTGCGCCAGAGTCAAAATCCGCTATCACGATGAAGGCACCTGGGGAACGGTGGAGCGGACAGGAGAAGATACCGTCCGTGTTGCCTTTGAACAGGCCGTGCGTGCGCCCGCGCCGGGGCAATCGGCGGTCTTCTATGACGAGTGCGACTGCGTGATCGGCGGCGGGGAGATTGCAGGCAATCTGGCATGATTTGCAAAAAGAGAATTGACGGTATGTCATGAGGAACGCATTGCTGTTTTGATGACATGCCGTTTTTTATGGAAAATGACTATCATTCTGTTTACTTTTTCTTCACGATTTGGTTATGATTTGGTCAAAAAGTGAAAAATGCAGAAAATACATATTGCCTATTGACAAAATAGGAATTGTGTGGTATTATATGCCTACAAAACAAATAGGTTTTGTAGATTTAACGAATCACGAAAGGTGATGTTGCTGATGAAGCATTCTTTCGAGCAATTGATCAGAGCCAATTTCCGTTTCGGCCGAATGTGTTGTTGCCGCTGAAACCATTGGAAAACAGACAATCAAGCATTTCACGCAGACAACATATACCAAAGGAGATTGAAATACCATGAAAAAAAGATTTATCGCCATTGCATTGACAGCAGCACTCGCCTTCGGCGCGGCCTTTTCCCTTACGAGCTGTAGCAGTAAGACCGACAGCGGTTCAGACGCAGGAACCGCTAAAACGTCCCTCACCATTGCCATTCCCAACGACGCGACCAACGGCGGCAGAGCGCTGCTCCTGCTCGACGATCTGGGCTATATCAAGCTGAAGGATAACGCGGGCATTACCGCCACCATACTGGATATCGCTGAGAATCCCAAGAACATCGAGTTTAAGGAAGTCGAGGCAGCGCAGGTGCCCAACGTCCTTCCCGATGTGGATTATGCCGTGATTAACACCAATTACGCGCTGGAGGCCAAGCTCAGCCCCGCCAAGGACGCGCTCGCGCTGGAAGGCGCACAGTCGCCCTATGTCAACGTGCTGGTGGTCAAGGAGGGCAACGAGAACTCTGACAAGATCAAGGCGCTGGCGGCCGCACTCGAAAGCCAGCAGGTGGTGGATTTCATCAATCAGAAATACCAGAACGAGGTCGTTCCCACGGTAGAGAATCCCACGGACGGCTATGACGCGTCGGTCGATTATGACGCGCTCAAGGGTGAAAAGATCTCAGTCGCGGCCACTCCTGTACCGCACGCGGAAATCCTCGCGGTGGTCAAGGACATTCTCGCCGAGAAGGACATCACGCTTGACATAATCGAATTTACCGATTATGTGCAGCCAAACAACGTGGTCGAGAGCGGCGAAGTGGACGCGAATTACTTCCAGCACACGCCGTATCTCGACAACTTCAATGAGGAAAACAAGACCCATCTGGTCGTTGTCGCCGGCATTCATGTGGAGCCTATCGGTCTGTACGGCGGCAAGCAGTCCTCGCTGGACGCACTCAAGTAATAGATTCCCCGGAAGATAATCACCGAAAAGGGGCGATGGTATGATAGACATTCAAAACTTATCCAAGACATTCCGCACCGCCGACGGCAATGTGGAAGCGCTCAAAGATGTATCGCTCCGGATTTCCGACGGTGATATCTTCGGCATTATCGGTATGAGCGGTGCGGGGAAGAGTACGCTGGTGCGGTGTATCAACCTGCTGGAACGTCCCAGCGAGGGCAGGGTCATTGTGGACGGCGAAGACCTCGGCAGCCTGACCGAAACGCAGCTCCGGGAGCGCCGCCGCGAGATCACGATGATTTTTCAGGGCTTTCATCTGCTCATGCAGCGCACCTGTCTGAAAAATGTCTGCTTCCCGCTGGAACTGGCGGGCATGAAACGGGCGGACGCACAGAAGCGCGCTCTGGAACTGCTGGAAACCGTGGGGCTGAAAGACAAGGCAAACGCCTATCCGGCGCAGCTCTCCGGCGGACAGCAGCAGCGCGTGGCGATTGCTCGCGCGCTGGCGACCAATCCAAAAGTGCTGCTCTGTGACGAAGCGACCAGCGCCCTTGACCCCAACACGACCAATGCCATTCTGGAACTGATTCAGGAAATTAACGAAAAAACCGGCATTACCGTTATCGTTATCACGCATCAGATGAGCGTGGTGGAGAAAATCTGCCGCCACGTCGCCATTCTGGACGGCGGCACGGTAGTGGAGCAGGGCGAGGTCAGCGAAGTCTTCTCCCGTCCGCAATCGGCGGCGGCCAGACGGCTGGTCTTTCCCGAAGGCGATCTCCCCGCGGTGCAAAGCGTCAAAGGACGGCTGCTGCGCGTGGTATTCAACGGCGCTGAGGCTGCCAACACGCCGCTCATCACTCGCATGGCGGTGGAACAGGGCATTCAGGCGAGCATTGTCTATGCCTCCACCAAGAGCATCGGCGACAAGGCCTACGGCCTCATGCTGCTGGGATTGCCCGACGATGACAGTATTGTCCGGACGGCGATTGCCTATCTGACAAAGACACAAGGGATACTCGCGGAGGAGGTGACGGACGGTGTTTGAAGATTTGTTTGCCCCCGATAAGGTGGAGGAAGCGCGGCTGATTATCCAGACCCAGTTTCCCACCGCCATCTGGGAGACAGTGTATGTCACCATCTTATCGACCTTATTTGCGATTGTGATCGGGCTGCCGCTGGGCGTGTTGCTCGTGACAGGTGACAAAAACGGCGTGCTGCCGCTGCCGAGGTGGCTCATGCAGACGCTCAATGTCATCATCAATCTGCTGCGGTCGGTGCCGTTCCTGATTCTGATGATTATGGTATTTCCGCTGACGCGTGCCATTGTGGGTACGGTCGTGGGTACGACGGCCACCATCGTGCCGCTGGTGATTGCGGCGTTTCCCTTTGTGGCACGTCTGACCGAGAGCAGTCTGCGGGAAGTCAACCCGAATCTCATCGAAATGGCGCAGAGTATGGGCGCGTCGCCTGTGCAGATCATCACCAAGGTGATGATTCCTGAAAGCGTCCCCTCGCTGCTGTCCAACGCGACCATCGCCATCACCACCGTACTTGGCTATTCCGCTATGAGCGGTATCCTGGGGGGCGGGGGTCTCGGCAAAATCGCCATCAATTACGGTTATTACCGCTATAAAGATTTAATCATGATTGCCGCCGTGATTCTGCTGATTGTGCTGGTGCAGGTCTTCCAGACTGTCGGCACCAAACTGGCAGTCAGTACGGATAAGCGGCTGAAATAACTAGCCGCGAATGCGGCGTGGGGTGCAGGGGGCAAGCTCCCTGCCAGGTGCAGGGCAGCGCCCTGCCGGGAGAGTGAGGGCAGAGCCCTCACCAGCAGGCGCAGCCTGCGAGCAAAACGCACCCTGATTATCAACGCGGTCGGGCGCATACAGAAAGGAGGCTGCCGCCGTGGCACTGGACTGGGAATTTATCACAAAATATGCCCCACTCTATGTGGAGGCAGCCAAATTGACCGTGTTCATTGCGTTCTGGGGCATTCTGCTGGCCCTGGTTGTGGGAATCCTTTGTTCGGCGGCGCAGTATTACCGTGTGCCGGTGGCGCGTCAGGTGATTGCCGCCTATATCGAGCTCAGCCGCAACACGCCTTTGCTCGTGCAGCTCTTCTTTCTCTACTTCGGACTGCCGAATCTCGGCATTGTGCTGAGCGGTAAGGCGTGCGCCATCATCGGCATCGCCTTTCTGGGCGGCAGCTATATGGCGGAAACACTGCGCAGCGGGCTGGAATCCATCGACAAATCGCAGGCGGAATCCGCCGCGAGCCTCGGCTTCGGTAAATGGCTTACAATGAAGGAAATCATTTTTCCGCAGGCGTTCGCCGTGTCAGTGCCGGGCATCTGTGCCAACGTCATCTTTCTCATCAAAGAAACCTCGGTTGTCAGCGGTATCGCACTGGCCGACCTGATGTATGTGGCCAAGGACCTGATCGGCCTGTATTATCAGACTGATGAAGCGCTCACCATGCTGGTGATTGCCTATCTGGCAATCCTGCTGCCGGTTTCGCTGCTTGCCACACTGCTGGAAAGGAGGCTGCGCCATGCAGGGTTCGGGAATTAACGTCCTCTTTCTGGGCCGGAACTTTGCCCGATTGCTGGAAGGCCTCTGGGTGACCATGCGCATCAGTATTATCGCGGTGCTGCTCTCCATTCCGCTGGGAATCCTCTTCGGCATGTTCATGACGCTGCGGCATCCCGTTGCCAAAGCCGTCAGCCGCGTGTATCTGGAATTTATCCGTATCATGCCCCAGCTCGTGCTGCTCTTCATCGCTTACTTCGGCGTGACAAGGGCGTTCGGCTGGAACTGGTCGGCGGATTTCAGCGCGGTGCTGGTCTTTACCCTGTGGGGCACGGCGGAAATGGGAGACTTGGTGCGCGGCGCACTGCAAAGCATTCCGCGCCACCAATACGACAGCGCGGCGGCGCTCGGTATGACTAAATGGCAGACATTTATTTATATTATCGTGCCCCAGACGCTGCGTCGGCTCCTGCCGCCGACCATCAATCTGACGACCCGCATGATAAAAACCACCAGTCTGGTGGTACTCATCGGCATTACGGAAGTGCTCAAGGTGGGCAAGCAGATCATTGACGTGAACCGCTTTGTCTATCCGACCGCGTCACTGTGGGTTTACGGCGCGGTGTTTGTCCTGTACTTTCTCGCCTGCTGGCCGATATCCGTGCTGGCAAGGCAACTGGAAAAGCGTTGGAGGTGATACGGCGTGGCAACGGAAAATACCATTCAGCTCGAGGTGTCGGGCTTACGGAAAACATTCGGAAACGATATCATTCTGAACGGCGTTGATCTGACTGTCCGCAAAGGCGAAGTCGTGGTCATACTCGGTTCGTCCGGCTGCGGCAAATCGACGCTGTTGCGCTGTATCAATGGACTGGAACCCACCGACGGCGGCAGCATTCGCATTGACGGCGAAGAAGTGACCTCCGGCGGCAGGAACCTCACACAGCTCCGGCAGAAAATCGGCATGGTGTTCCAGAGCTATGATCTCTTTCCCCATAAGAATATCCTCGACAATGTGACGCTCGCACCGGTCAAGGTACAGAAGCGTACGAAGGATGACGCAAGGGAAGAGGCGGAACAGCTGCTGCGGCGCGTGGGGCTGTGGGAAAAACGCAAGGCCTATCCCCGTGAGCTGTCGGGGGGACAGAAGCAGCGTGTCGCTATTGTGAGGGCGCTCTGCATGAACCCTGAAATTATGCTCTTTGACGAAGTGACCGCGGCACTCGACCCTGAAATGGTGCGCGAGGTGTTGGACGTCATGCTGGAATTGGCCGAAGGCGGCATGACCATGCTGATTGTCACCCACGAAATGCAGTTTGCCAGAGCCGTGGCCGACCGCATTGTCTTCCTCGACGAAGGCAAAATATTGGAAAACCTGCCCGCAGAAACATTTTTCACCAATCCGAAAACACAGCGGGCCAAAGATTTCTTACAGACATTTGAATTTAGAAAGGAAACTTCATGATGAAATACACTACTTTGATTACAAAACTGGCCGCCCTGTCCCTGTCCGCAGTTCTCGCTGTCGGAGGGCTGGCTTCCTGCTCTTCTTCCGATAACGGTACGGACAGCGGCAGCTCCGACAAGAAATCCAATGCTTCCTACCGTACGGTAGACGAGATCAAGGAGAGCGGCAAGGTGGTCATCGGCGTGTTCAGCGACAAGGCGCCGTTCGGCTACGTCGATGAGAACGGCAAATATCAGGGCTATGACGTCTACTTTGCGGAGAGAATCGGCAAGGATTTGGGCGTTGACATCGAATATGTCTCTACCGACCCCGCCAGCCGCGTGGAATACGCCGCGACCGGCAAGGTGGACATTGTCCTCGCCAACTTCACCGTGACCGACGAACGCGCCGAGAAGGTGGATTTCGCGCTGCCCTATATGAAGGTCAAGCTGGGCGTGGTGTCGCCCGACAGCGCGGTTGTCAAGAGCATTGACGATCTCAAAGACAAGACCCTCATCGTGGTCAAGGGCACAACCGCCGAGACGTATTTCGAGAAGAACGAACCGGACGTAAAGCTCCAGAAATATGACGAGTACGCCGACGCTTACAATGCGCTGCTCCAGGGTCGCGGCGACGCGTTCTCCACCGACAACACGGAAGTGCTGGCGTGGGCGATTGTCAATCCCGGCTATACTGTAGGCATTGACGCGCTGGGCAACGCGGACACCATCGCCCCGGCCGTACAGAAGGGCAATGCCTCGCTGCTGAACTGGCTCAACGATGAAATCAAGGCGCTCGGTGAGGAGAACTTCTTCCATGCCGATTACGACGCGACGCTCGCCTCGGTCTACGGCTCCGCTGCCAATCCCGACAATCTGGTTGTCGAAGGCGGCGTGGTAGACTAATCCTTCCACATTACCCCAAAAAACAAATTAACCAACATAGGATTGTGCCGTGCGGCTCGTCCTGTGTTGGTTTTTTGCTGCCATGTTATGCCGGCTTGTTTTGCTTACTGACAGTTCTCCGTGTGTTTCAGGAGCTTTTCCGCCAGCATTCTGGTGAGCGTGCGGATCAGCGTTTCGTTGTCACGGCAGGATTCCTGATCGAATACGATCTCTGCGGGGGTTGTTGCGGTTGTCTGACCGGTGGTTGCCGCGGTGGTTTCCGTGGTACCGGTGGTAGTGACAGTCGTGGCGGTTGTCTGGGCGGCAGGCTTGGTACTCGCGGCGGTCGTGGCGGTTGTCTGGACGGCGGGCTTGCTACTCGCGGCGGTCGTAGTAGTTGTTGGCTTGGCGGTGGGAGCTGTGGTAGTTGACGCGGGTACCTCGCCGGTCAGGTCATTGGAAGCGGCGAAAAACTGCGACCAGTAATAGGTTCCGTTGCGATAGGTGACGCCGATGCCGATGTACTCATAATTTTTTCCCAGAATATTGGCGCGGTGGCCGGAGGAATTCATCCACGCGTCCATGACTTCTTCGGGGGAGCGTTGCCCGTAGGCGATGTTTTCCCCGGCGGTTGTGTAAGTGATGCCGGATTCGGTGAGGGCGGTGAAGCAGCTGGTGCCGTTGGGGCGTGTGTGGGAGAATGAGGACTGTATCTCTGCGGCTCTGACCAAAGCGGCTTCGCTCAGTCTGTCGGAATATTGCAGCGGCGAAAGCCCGTTGGCGGCACGCTCCCGGTTGACGATGCGCGTCACCTCCAGCGCGTAATCAGACAGCTCGGTGCTGCCGTAATTGGCTGCGGCGTAAGCTTGCTGCGGCATCATCTGCGGCGCCTGCGCCATTGTAACGGACAGTGCCAGCACGATCATGAGCGACCAAAATCTTCTCTTCAAACGGGAAGACCTCCTTTAGTGTGATTCGGGTGTTTGCCCGTGCCTACAGAATAGCATATGGTGCTTCTCAACGTCAACACACAATATCTTCCATTGCAGCGCGGTGCTGCTCCGGACGTACAGATAAAAAATAATAAAAATTATTCGTTATTTTATTGAATTAATGCAAAAGATGATGTATAATGAAAGTGCGATTGCTAGGTTCACGGCGGTTCTCGCGGATTTGCGAAACTGACCGTATCAACAGGAAAGCAAGAACAGTAAACGCTAATCTGACGCAAGAGAAAGGTGAAGTGTAAAAAAGTGAAACAAGCAAAGAAGATTTTGGGCATGCTTCTGGCCGGAGGAATGCTCTGTTCCATGTTGTTCGGGGCGACGGGCTGCTCCGACAGCGGCAGCGGAAACGGCAAGAAGGCCCCCAAGGAAAGTACGAAATACGTGGAGGTCTTTGACGCTGTGAAGGATTGCGATGTGGAGTCCGTGGGGGCGTCCATGCGCATTCTTCAGACCGACTATTTTGTCAAAAACTGGCTGAAGGAAAGCACGGAAATTGTCAGCACAAGCGATCTCGAGGATCTGGAAGCGGATTTGTCTACGTATGTATCCCGTCTGAGTGATGAGGAAAAAGCTGATTTCGGCGTCAAGTGTCAGGCCGTCATCGACGCGGACGTGAAGATCGGCGCGGACGTGAAGATCGGCGCTGACCCGGAGCATCTGGCAGCCTGGGGCGTGGAGGTCCAGGAGTACAGCGAGAGTGACGTCAAGATCTGCGATCAGTTTATCAGCGCGCTCCAGAACGGCATCATGAATGAGCAGATCAAGCCCGAAATTCAGTTCCCCTACATCGAAGCCTCCGATGACACGAAGACCTTTGACAAGGCCACGCTGCTGGATCTGATGTATAGCATTTCCAACACGGAAGTCGGCACAGCGGGTTCCTCCTACAGCATGGATCTCGACACGGCGGACTTTATGCAGTTTGTGATTGACAACAAGCCTGACAAGAAAAAGAACAAAATCACAGCGGACGAGGTCAAGGCCGGCACCGCGGAATGCTATCAGAAGCTGTCCCCCAGCAACAAACTGACGTTTGACTGGTTTTTCCCGGATATCATTGATAACGTGAATACTTTGCTGGACGATCCGGTGATGATTACGGATATGGGCAAGAGTGTCGCGGTGGATAAGTTCGCGCAAAAGGATCTTGACACGTTGGCCAAAGCCATCAGTGAGGCTTCGGGCGTCACCTATTAAGACAGGAAAATGAAGGCGCACCGATTGACCGTTTTATGACCCGGTCATAAATTGAAACCTGTTGCACTGACCCCAAAAAGTTGAACGGATGCTTCCGGCTTTTTGGGGCAGTTTTGTTAAGGAGGTTATCGCGATGAAATGGGAAAAGGTCAAAAAGTTTCTCTCCCGGTTTTTGTTTTGTCTGATGGCATTGATCGTCATCATTCTGATTGCCGCCAGATGTTATTTCCGTTTTCCGGTGCAGGCCTATTATGATGCTTCGGAAAAGGCCTTTCGGATTCCGGACTGTCATGCGGGCTTTGTGGCACAGGGCATTTCATTTGACAGCAAAATCGACAGCTTTTTTGTCACCGGCTATATGGCCGACGGCTCTGCTTCTCCCATCTATGTAGTGAGCCAGCGTAGCGGCGAGGCCAAAAAGACGCTTATGCAGGACGCCGACGGTCAGCCCTTTGCCTGCCATGCGGGAGGATTGAGCGTGAACGGGCAATATGTGTATGTGGCGGGCGGCAGCGACGGCTGTCTGTATGTATATGACCGCGACGCGATTCTGGCCGCGCAGGACGGCGAGGAGATTCCCTGTCTCGGCACATTCAAAACATCGCTCGGCGACGGCACGGATATCGGTGTAGCCTTTACCACCGTTCACGACGGCAAGCTGTATGTGGGCGAATTTTACCGGGAACAGAATTATCCCACCGCCAAAAGCCACAAGCTGACCACTGCGGCGGGCGATTACAACCAGGCGCTGGCAGTCGGCTATGAATTTTCCGACGCGGAGGATGCGGTCTTTGGGCTGGCGCCTCAGCCGGTCGTGGCCTACTCGCTGCCGGATCTGGTGCAGGGCATGTGTTTTGCCAAGGGGAAGATTCTGCTGTCCACTTCTTACGCGCTTGCTTTTTCGCACCTGTTGATATACGATGAGAGCAGCCTCAAGCCCAACGGCGACATCGCCGGACTGCCGCTGTATGAACTGGATTCCGCGTCGTTGGAAAAGGACGTAAAGCTGCCGCCGATGGCGGAAGAAATCGAGTATCTGCCCAGCGAACAGCGCATTTATACCATGTGTGAATCGGCTTCCAACAAGTACATTTTCGGCAAACTGACCGGCGGAGAATGGTGTTACGCCTCCAAAAATTAACAGGTGGGAAACGGAGAATTGAGCAGTGCAGGAATACAAAACACCCGCAGCGGCCGGGCAAGATGAATTTACAGAAAAACGGTCACGTTTTATCGGTTATGTGCGGCCTGTGACAAGTGAGCAGCAAGCGCTGGATTTTATCGCGGAGATCCGGTCGAAGCATTGGGACGCCAGACACAACGTCTATGCCTATAGCCTGCGTGAAGGGCATATCAGCCGGTATTCCGACGATGGCGAGCCATCGGGTACGGCGGGAATGCCGGTGCTCAATGTGATTCAGAAAAGCGGCCTGACCGACTGCGCCATTGTGGTGACGCGGTATTTCGGCGGCATTCTGCTGGGTGGCGGCGGATTGGTGCGTGCCTACAGCCATGCCGCCGCCATTGGGGCGGCGGCCGCGGGAATTGCCGTTATGCGTCTGTGCCTGCTCTGTCGGCTGACGTGTGATTACAATCAGTATGGGCGGATTCAGTCGCTGATTCCGGAATGCGGCGGCAATGTGACCGATACGGATTTTGGTCAAGCGGTGGAGATGGCATTCTTCATGAGCCGGGAGGCGCTCGATGGCTTTTCCCGCAAGCTGGCCGACGCGTCCAATGGCAG
Source organism: uncultured Clostridia bacterium (assembly GCA_946184295.1). GTDB lineage: Bacteria > Bacillota > Clostridia > Oscillospirales > Acutalibacteraceae > RUG762. The sequence goes on from CAMHEZ010000008.1 coordinate 58,598, forward strand.
CGTCACGGTACAGGTGACGGGAGAACGGTTTGTCAGAGTGGAGCCGACAGACTCTTAACACTTATTTTAAACATTCCCTGTCGGGAATCACTTGATATTTTGGGCGTCATGGAGTAAAATGGAAAATAATCATGATTTAGGAGCGATTGTATTTGTCGGAGCAGATCAACATTAACGAAGAATACAGCAGGATATCGGAGCTTTTCTTTGCGGTTTGGAACGTAGATCCGCCGATCAATTATATTTGGGTGGATTTTGCCAGCGAGCAGGTGGTGTGCGGTCAGCACGACCAGATCTGTGACCTGGCGGGGGAACGCCGCAGTCTCAAGGCGCAGGGCGGCCGATTTGTGGAGCTGATCTCTTATGACGAAAACGGCGAGGCGATACGGAATTTCGATGGATATTCGTTTGAGGAGAAGATTCCGTTTCTGAAAGCGAACCGGGCAGATTTGCTGCAATTTCTGGGGGTGCTGCAAACCGTCGAGATTCTGAGCTGGCGCAATAATATGCCGTCCAAGCGGGAGGGCATCAGCTGGCGCATAGACATCTATTCGTCCAACGGGAGTGAAAAGCATTCCAAGGGACAGGCGCGGTTCCCAAAGGAGTGGACGGATTTCGGCAAGGCCATCAGTGAACTGGTGCAGGCCGTTCAGGAGGATAACCGATAAGTCCTCAATTCGCAGAGAGGGACTGATAAGATGGGAAAAAAAGAGGCCAACCGCATTGATCCGTTTGCGGTTATCAGCAGCGAGCTCAGCGGTGAACTGATAAAGCCATCGGCGCCGGATGCGACGCAGGAGCCGCAGCAGCCGGAGACGTCTGCAGAAAACACGGCCGGACTGTCCGGGCAGACAGCGGATGTTTTCGCCGGGGAACCTTCAGCGGCCGGGCAGAGAATGCCGTCGGCGGCGTCGGAAAAGCCGCAGGAAGAGCCGGCGGAGTCCGGCTGTTTTGGCTATGTGACCAAGGGCATTCTGATTGTGATACTGGCGCTGGCGCTGGCATGGATTATTTTTATGCCCAGCGGCAGTCTGATGGAATTGAAGGATCACGTCTTCCATGTGATTTCGCAGCGTGTCACGGGGAGTGCCATGCAGAGCGAGGGGAATACGGCGTCTTCGACAACGCTGGCGCTGACAACCGCTCCCACGACAACCCAGACCCAACCGACGACGGCGACCGAGGTGACAAATGCGGAGGCAACAACTGTTGCTACTGTCGCAGTGACCACAGTTACCACAACCACCACCGCGCGTCCCAAAACCACGACGACGGCCCGAACCACGACAACCACGACGGCGGCCGCCTCTGAGGAATCCGTTTACAATGCCGATCAAGGCTATATTTATGTTTATCTCCAGAGCCAGATTGTGGTGGTATACGACAGTAACGGCAATGTGCGCAAAGCCTTCACCTGTTCCTCCGGCAAGGCGTCCACACCGACCAAAACCGGCGATTATACGATACGCAGCAAATACCGCTGGCGATTGATGATCGGCAATTGCTACACACAGTATGCTTCTTCATTCAGCAGCGGCTATCTGTTCCATTCCATTCCCTACAACCGGCGCAATGCGGGTACGATGTCAGATGCGTCTTACGACAAGCTGGGATCTCCGGCCTCGTCGGGCTGCATCCGGCTGTGCTTCCGCGATTCCAAATGGATTTACGACTACTGCCCGATCGGCACCGGTGTGAGAGTGGTTGACGATACCGCGCCGATGGATATCGTGACGGTTCCCATTGTGCCCCGGATTACTGACGCCGCGCACAGCGGCTGGGATCCCACCGATACGGCGGCTGCCAATCCTTATAATCAATAAAGAATAGCGGAGTTCCCTGTCGCGGCAGTGAGGCAGGGCGCTCCGTTTTTTTGTGTGATGTGTCGGGGCAGGGAAGACGTGCCGAAATCGTTCATAATTTTCCATGAAACCGAATATATATGGATTGATCATGATACTGATTTGCCATCAACGGGAGGAATGGAAGAATGAACGACAGAATTGGTACCGCTGACCGACGGGCTGTTGTGCTGGGACGGTATATTGTGGCCAACAAGGCGACCGTGCGCACGGCGGCGGCCGCGACAGGCGTATCCAAATCCACGGTACACAAGGAGGTCAATCAGCGGCTGCGTGAGATTGATTATGAGCTTTTTTTGCAGGTGCGCGAGGTGCTGGACGTCAACAAATCCGAGCGGCATATCCGGGGCGGCATCGCCACGCGGGAGAAATACCGGAGACTGGCGCAGGAACAGCCGGAGGACGGCGTGTAAATAGGACTTGCAGGAAGCCGTGAAAGATAGTATAATACTTTCATGGAAAGGACGTGGAATGATGGAAAAAATTTCTCAGCTGCTGGGAGCAATGATTACTTACTACCAAGGCGATCCGCGCAGGATACAGCACTTTCTCAAGGTGCATGATCTGGCGCGGACGATTGGCGTTTTGGAGGGTCTGGATAAGGAGACGCTCTTTGTGCTGGAGGCGGCCGCGGCGGTGCATGATATCGGCATTCACCTTTGTGAGATGAAATATGGCGCGTGTGACGGCAAGCTGCAAGAGCAGGAGGGACCGGCGCTGGCCCGCGATATGCTCGGCGTGCTGGGATTTGAGGAGCGTGTGACGGAACGCGTCTGCTGGCTGGTGGCACATCATCATACCTATGACAATATTGACAGCCTGGACTATCAGATTTTGGTGGAGGCGGATTTTCTGGTGAATCTGTATGAGGACGGCACATCGCGAGAAGGAATTATGTCGGCTTATCATCACATATTTGTGACCGAGACGGGAAGGCTCTTTTGCCGTAAAATGTTCGGCCTTGATGAAAATGCTTAAAAAAAATGTGGGACAAAATAAAAAATATTAAAAATACTGTATTTTTCTGTTGATTTTTTGAAAGATAATCGTTATAATGATAGTGTGAGTTTTGTTTTTGTTCTGCAATGTCAATATGATTTGAAGTTGCGGAAGCCGGAAGGCTGACAGTTTCAGATGAAAGGAAGCGGTTGTTATTTTTTTAAAGAAGTTTATTAAGTCAAGATTGCAGGCCTGCATTCTGCTGGCTGTCGCTGCGGTGATCGTGGTTGCCTGTATTGTGGCCAGACACATGATGTTCACCACCGAGCAGTATATTCTCGGCGAAATCGTGGATATTAACGCGGCCACGGCTCATATGGACAATTTTGACAAGGACGACGGCGCCTATACCGGCGATGGCGATATGCTTTACATACGCTTTGAGCCCGATAGCTGTGAGTTTTTGGACGAGGACGGCGATCCCTGCGAACCTGAAGACATTACCCCCGGTTCCAAAGTCAAGATGATAGCCAGTACCAGGTTGAAAACTGACAAGTATGGCTACACCACGGTATATATCAAGCGAGTCGAAGTGCTTGAGATGAATTATGATTAACGGAATCTGATGATTTGACAGAGTCGCTGTGTATTGGCGCAATGCACAGCGGCTCGTTTTTTATGCAAAACTTTATGTGATGGATATAGCAATTGCCGGTCATATGTGTTATAATGAAAGAACAGTTATCATCTGCTGGAAGGAGTTTTCACATTGGAGGAAAGAAAAACGGTTTATATCGCTGTTTCGGCTGATATTATTCACAACGGACACATCAATGTCATCAATGAGGGCGCGAAACTGGGGGACGTCATCATCGGCGTGCTGACCGATGAGGCAATTGCCACGTACAAACGGCTGCCGCTGCTGGATTACGATACGCGTGTCAACATTCTAAGCCACATCAAGGGTGTGGTGCGAACCGTGCGGCAGGACACGCTGTCGTATGCGGCCAATATAAAGGCATTAAAGCCGGATTACGTGGTGCATGGCGACGACTGGAAGAGCGGTGTGCAGTCCAACGTGCGCCGTGAGGTGATAGAGCTGTTGCGTGAGTACGGCGGGGAATTGGTGGAAATCCCCTATATAAGCGGCAACAGCACCGAGGCGCTGGAGCAAAGTCTGACCGCCATTCACAATACGCCGGATATCCGCCGTGCCAAGCTGCGTCGTATGCTGCGGCTCAAGCCGTGGGTGCGTGTAATGGAAGCCTCCAACGGTCTGTCGGGGCTGATCGTGGAGCATACGCGCATCGAAGACCCGGACACTGCTACGGTGCGTGAGTATGACGCGATGTGGGTGAGCAGTCTGTGTGACTCCACTTTCAAGGGCAAGCCGGATATTGAACTGGTTGACCTGACCAGCCGCATCAACACGATCAATGAAATCATGGAAGTGACCACCAAGCCCATCATTCTGGACGGAGACACGGGCGGCAAGCCGGAGCATTTTTCCTATAATGTGCGGACGTTGGAGCGATTGGGTGTTTCCGCCGTCATCATTGAGGACAAGACCGGACTGAAACAAAATTCGCTGTTTGGTACGGAAGCCACGCAGACGCTGGACGATCCCCACGAGTTCGCCGCCAAGATTCACGTGGGCAAGCAGGCCCAGCAGACGCGGGATTTCATGATTTTCGCCCGGCTGGAGAGCCTGATCGCCGGGGCAGGCATTGATGACGCCATGATGCGAGCCAAGATCTATCTGGAAGAAGGCGGCGCGGACGGTATCATGATTCACAGCCGCGAGAAGGACGGCTCGGAGATTTTTGAATTTCTGCGCCGTTTCCGCGCATATTCGCCCGATGTACCGGTGATTCTGGTGCCGACTTCGTATAATCAGTTCACGGAGGAAGAGCTGCACGCGGCGGGAGCGAATATCATCATTTATGCCAATCACCTGCTGCGCAGCGCCTATCCGGCCATGGTGCATACGGCGACGAAGATTCTCGAATGCTCGCGCAGCAAGGAAGTGGACGACGACTGCATTTCGATCAAGGAAGTGCTTTCGATTCTCCCTAACAAGAGCTGATTAAAAGGAAAATTGACACAAGAAAGGGCAAAATCGCCATGATTGATACCAAAGCATTTTATGACTGTCTGCTGGAAAAGCAAATGGATTTTTTTACAGGCGTGCCGGATTCGCTGCTGGCCAATCTCTGCGCCTGCATCAAGGAACATACGCCTGTGAGCCGCAACATCATTGCCGCCAATGAGGGCAATGCGGTAGGTATCGCCTGCGGTTACCATGTGGCAACCGGCCGTTACGGCGTGGTGTATATGCAGAACAGCGGTGAGGGCAACGCGGTCAACCCCCTGCTTTCCATTGCCGACGGGGAAGTCTATGGGATTCCCATGCTGCTCATCATCGGCTGGCGAGGGGAACCCGGTACCAAGGACGAGCCGCAGCACAAAAAGCAGGGCAAGGTTACGCTCGCGCTGCTGGAAGCAATGGGGATTCCCTATGAGATTCTGGAGGACGACTACCTGCCCCAGCTCGAGAGGGCCTTGCAGTATATGGAGCGGGAAAGTCAGCCCTATGCGCTGGTGGTGCGCAAGGGAACATTCAGTGAGTATGCCGTCCAAAAGGAAAAAGCTGATTATCCGCTGACCCGTGAGATGGCGCTGGCCTGCTTGCTGGACGAAATTGCGCCGGAGGATTTGATTGTCTCCACCACCGGCAAGACGTCCCGCGAGATATTTGAAATCCGTGAGGCGCGGGGGCAGAGCCATGCGGGGGATTTTCTCACCGTCGGCGGTATGGGGCATACGTCCTCCATCGCGCTGGGTATGTCGCTGGGGACCGACCGCAACGTGTACTGTATCGACGGCGACGGCTCGTTTATCATGCACATGGGTTCGTTTGCTATTAACGCCGACAAGGCGGGCGCCAATTTCAAATACATTCTCAACAACAACGGGGCGCACGAATCGGTGGGGGGACAGCCGACAGTCGGCTTCCGTATCGACCCGGCGGCCGTGCTGAAAGCGGTAGGCTTCCGCAAGGTATATGTGGCGCAGACCGAGGATGAAATCCGCGAAGCCATGCGGGCTTTGGCGGACGAGACACTCGCCGCGCTCATCATCAATACGCGGCAGGGTTCCCGCGCGGACCTCGGCAGACCGACGGTTTCGCCGGGGGAAAATAAAGTCGCCATGATGAAAAAAATCGGTTCAAGATAAAAACAGGGGGAGAGAATGCGGCATGAAGGCAGTGATCTTTAATTCGGGACTGGGCAAGCGCATGGGTGCGCTGACCGAGCATTGTCATAAATCCATGGTGCGGCTGCAAAGCGGCGAAGCCATCTTTGAGCGGCAGCTGCGGCTGCTGCATGAATGCGGCGTCAATGAATTTGTCGTGACGGTGGGGCCGTTCGGGGAGCAGCTCATCGCGGCCAGTCAGGCACCGCATCTGGCGGGGTGTCAATTCACGTTTGTGGAAAACCCGCTCTACGACAAGACTAATTATATTTACTCGATGTATCTGGCGCGGGAGCATTTCACGGGTGATCTGCTGATGCTGCACGGCGACTTGGTTTTCAATAAGCGTTTGGCGCAGGATATCATCGCCAGTGAGATTCCCTCTCTTGGGTGTGTCAACCGGAACAAGCCGCTGCCCGAAAAGGATTTCAAGGCGCGTGTGGTGGACGATAGGATTCACGAGGTTTCCATCAGCATTTTCGATGACAATTGCTTTGCATTCCAGCCCTTCTATAAGCTGTCGGCGGAAGACGCCGCCGCGTGGATCGGGCAGGTGGAAGCGTTTATCGAGGCGGGTGAAAATCAGTGCTACGCCGAAAATGCTATGAATCAAATTTTCCCGCAGCGGCAGGTGAAAGCGTTCGGCTATGAGGAGTACTTCGTAGACGAGGTGGACAATGCCGACGACCTGCGCCGCGTTTCGGAGCAGATACGGCGGTTTGATTTCGACGAGCAGGAAACGCACACTTCCTTGGCTGCTCTCAATGAAATCGTTGAAGCTTATCATATCCAAAAGCCGTTGCTGGTTTGCGGGTCCGTGCTGGAAAGCGTGCAGGACGCGCTGCGGTTTGACTATGTGCCGTTTCACGGCTACAGCCCCAACCCTACCTATGAGGAGGTCTGCGAGGGTACTGCCGTATTCCGCCGGGAACGTTGCGACGGCATTATCTCGATTGGCGGCGGCAGCGCTATGGACGTGGCCAAATGTATCAAGCTTTACGCGGCGATGGACGACAGCGCCCCCTATATCGAGCAGCCTTACCGGTTCAGCCCGATCAAGCATATTGCCGTTCCCACGACGGCGGGAACCGGCAGCGAATCCACTCGCTTTTCGGTGATCTATTACCAGGGCCTCAAGCAGTCGGTGACGCACGATTCGATTTTCCCGGATATAGCGGTGTTCGACAGCACATTGCTGCGTAACTTGCCCGACTATCACAAGAAAGCCACGCTGCTGGACGCGCTTTGTCACGGCATTGAATCACTCTGGTCGGTCAACGCGGACGATGACAGTATCGGCTGCGCGGGCATGGCGATTGGTTTCGTGCTGGGGTATTACAGGGCGTATCTGGCGGGCAGTGAAGAGGCGGCGGAGCAGATGCTGCAAGCCGCCAATCTCGCGGGCCGCGCTATCAATATCTCTCAGACCACGGCGGGGCACGCGATGAGCTACAAGCTGACCTCGGATTTTCGTCTGGCTCACGGTCACGCGGTGGCGCTCTGTCTGCCGGAGGTATGGCGGTATATTGCCGGTCATACCGACCAATGCAGCAATCCGCGGGGCGAAGCGCATTTGCGGGAGATACTCGGTCTGTTGCGGGACGTGTTCGGCGCGGACAGCGACGCGGCAGCCATCGCGGCTTTTGAGGCAATCGTCGATGAATTGGGGCTGGAACGTCCCCACTGTGCCGACGCGCAGGAGCTGGACGCGCTGGCCGATGCGGTGAATCCCACCCGCCTGCGCAACAACCCTGTTCCGCTGAGCCGTGACGTGCTGCGCGGCCTGTATGAGAAAATCGTCATCTGGGAGATCGGATAATCAACCGACGAAATTGGTTTCAATGTACTTGTCGGCGGCACAGGGCGAATAGACAAAGCGGTCCATGTGGTCGCCGGTGAAAAAATAGCGCGGCGGTGCGGGCGGCGTGTCGCGGGCAAAGGTGTCCACCAGTACCAGTTTGATTTTCATGCGTTCGGGGATAATGCTTTTGATGTAAACGCTCGCGCCGCAGCCTGCCTCGATGCCTTCGCGTCGTTCGGCGAGACCGGCGAGATTGGGCATGATTTCCACGAAGACCCCGTAGTCCTCGACTGAGCGCACGATGCCCGTGACAGTCTCACCCACGTCGAAGAGCGCGGCGTTTTCGGTCCAGGTGCCGAGCAGCTCGCGGTGACTGAGCGAAATTCTGCCATCAGGCTCCTTGCGCAGCACGACGGCCTTGATGTCCATGCCCACGGTGAAGCGGTCGGAAGGGTGTGCGATGCGGGAGACCGACATGGTGTCGATGCTCATGAGTGAAGGAATGCCGCACCCGATGTCCACAAACGCGCCGAAAGGTTCGAGATGGGTCACACGGCCGTCGATGACGTCGCCGCACCGCAGATTTTCAATGTATTGTTCCATGCAGACCTGCTGCACGGCGCGGCGGGAAAGCGTCGCGTAGGGACGGCCGTGACGGTCGTCGGAGATTTTATTGATGATAAAACAGACCGGCTTGCCCACGCGGGAGATCATGGCGATATCGCGCGTGGTGCCCTCCGCAATACCGAGCGCGCCCTCCTCGCGGGGAATGATGCCCCTCATGCAGCCGAGATCGACGATGAGATTGTGACGGCTGTCGCACACGGCCGCACGGGCCTCGAGGATTTCCCCGGTCTCCATGGCACGGGTGAGCGCACTTGCGTCTGCTGTCAGCTCATTGTTTCGTTTGGTATTCAGCAATTTTCCTTCCGGATAAAATTTCATATTTCTTGCTCTGCCTTCCTGATGAACCGGTGCCGCTGTATAAGTGCGGCATGGGTTCATTATTTTTTGTCTGAAAATATGTATGCGGCGGGGAGCAACGATATGAATGTGAGAAAGTAACGGGTCGAAAAAACACGGATTTTTCTGTGCTGTATCTGACATAATCTGACCCAAACAGCCATAAATATGGTTATATAATATCTTCATCGGAGAAGGAGGGTGATGGGTCTGAGACAAACCGTATATGTTGATGTGCTGTTGGCGGTCAATTTTTTTATGAATTATTTTCTGATGCTGTCGGCCGGGCGGATTCTGCGCATTGCCCTGAGCCGTACGCGGATTTGTCTGGCGGCAGCGTTTGGCGCGGCGGCGGCACTCTCCATCTTTCTGCCTCGCATGAATCTGCCGGCGAGCTGTCTCTACAAGCTGGCTGTATCGGCTGGCATGGTGCTGATCGCCTATCCGTGGGGCGATTGGCGGATATTCACGCGAAACATGCTGGTGGTGTGCGCTGTGACCTTCGGCTTTGGGGGGACGATGTTCGCGCTCTGGCTGATGGTCTCGCCGCGCGGCATGGTGTATCGCAATGGCGTGATTTATTTCAATATTTCGCCGCTGTTCATCGTTGGGGTGACGGTGCTGTGCTACACGGTTATCACGCTCGCGGGAAAAATCATGATGCGGCTGGAAATGCGCACCAAAATATATGACGCCGCCGTGACCAATGAAGGACGCACTGCGAGGATTCGCCTGATGTGTGACACAGGCAACTGTCTGACCGAGCCGTTTTCAGGCGCTCCTGTCATCGTCGTGCGGCGCGGCGCGATGACCCATGTGCTGCCGGCGTATTTTAAGGAATACGCCTTGTCCGGCAGCGCTGTCGGGGCGGGGAAAACGCCGTGTCATTTTCGGGTGATTCCCTATGAGACGGTGGCGGGCGGCGGCCTTCTGACCGCGTTTCGCCCCGACAAGCTGGTGATTTTCGACGGGAAACAATCCTATATTCCGGCGGCATGCTACATAGCGATATCCGATGCTTTTGACAGAGAAGACTATGACGGCGTGATGAATCCCAAACTGCTGGACGGATAGAATAGCATGATGACAGCATCAAAATATCAGGTGAGAAGGAAAGCGACAGAAATGAAATGGTTATATCAACTCAAAGCGAGGGCTGCGGCGTGGCGGTCGGCGCTGCTGCGACTGACGGCAAGATGGCTGAGCAAAAGCCCGGTTCACTATATCAACGGCCCTGAAACACTGCCCGCGCCTCTCGCACCCGAAGAGGAGCAGGCGATTTTTTCGCGCATTATGGAAGGAGATGAGACGGCTCGCGAGCCGCTGATTACACACAATCTGCGGCTGGTGGTATATATCGCCCGCAAATTTGAATCCAGCGGGGTAGGACTGGAAGACCTGATTTCCATCGGAACCATCGGACTTATCAAGGCCGTGAACACATTTTCACCCGAACGCAGTATCAAGCTGGCGACCTATGCTTCGCGCTGCATTGAGAATGAAATTTTGATGTACCTGCGCAAAACCAACTCGGCCAAGCTGGAAATTTCCATTGACGAGCCGCTCAATGTGGACTGGGACGGCAATGAACTGCTGCTTTCGGACGTGCTGGGGAGTGACCCGGACAGCGTGAGTGTCGGGATTGAGGAGGAAAACGAGCGTGATCTGCTGCTGGAAGCGGTCGGTCGGCTGGAGGAGCGGGAAAAGCTCATCATGTCGCTGCGCTTCGGCCTCTTCGGCTGTGAGGAGCACACGCAGAAGGAAGTTGCCGACCTGCTCGGTATCAGTCAGTCCTACATTTCCCGTCTTGAGAAGAAGATTATTCACAAGTTGAAAGAAGAACTGGCACATTTGAATTAGCGAAGCGCGGGTTTCCAAAGGGACTGGTCCCTTTGGCAGGTCCAGGGCGGAGCCTTGGCAGGGCGTGGGACAGCGTCCCACAAGCAGGCGCAGCCTGCGAGCGAAACGCACTCAGATTGGCGACGAGGTCAGGCGAATCCGGAGAAGGCTCCCCCAAAAAAGAAAGCCGGCACATGAATCCATGTGTCGGCTTTTTTGACGGAAAATATCAGCCTGCCATCGACAAATCCAGCGCGTCAGCGAGGCGGAAGGCGGCGGAAACGTCGCCTTTGACGCGCAGGCGGCCGGTGGCATAGGCGGCGACGGGTCCGAGTGTATGCTCGATGAGCTTGCGGAGGTGCATAGAATTGATGACAAAGGAACAGGTGCTGTTTTTGTAATCATAGGGCTGAATCGCAAGGCTGCCGTCGCGCACTTCGATGTAGAACTTGCCGGCGCCCTCACCGGTGATGTCAAATTCGTAGGAATAAACGCCGCTGCCGAACGAGGTGTAGTCCTTTGCCTCGAAATAATCTTTCATTTGGTTGAAAATCTCTTCAAAATTCATATACATCCGATCCTTTCCTAAGGCTTTGTGCCTAATACAATATATGAATCTGAGCCTTATTATACACAAACGAAATTTTTTTGTAAATACCTGATTCCACAAATAAGATTCCAGAAAAGAAAAGATTTTTGTGTGGTTGCAATGCTGCGGTCAATGTGGTATCATGTTAAACAGAACAAAGGCTTGCTTTGAGGTGATGACTTGAATAGATGGATAGATGCTGCCGAAGAAGGACACGGCTTGAGAACGGAGCGGGTGCCGTGGGGACAATGGGTTGTCACGGTGTTCTGCTTTGCGCTGGTGCTGCGGCTGATTGTCGCGGCGGCGTATCTGAATCCCTATGATACCGAGTGGAATATTATGTGGGGCGTGGAGCTGTGCGACGGCTTTTTTTCGGCCTATCAGCATGTGACGGATCTGGATTATCCGCCGCTGTATCTGTATGTATTGCGCGTGGTGGGGGCCTTGGTGAAAGACCCGCAGATCGGCGGTTATCCGCCGCTGCGCATGCTGGCAATCAAATTCATGCCCTGCCTGACCGACAGTCTCACCTGTCTGGTGCTGTACCGTCTGGGAGGGCGGCGTTCGAGACTGTGGGGCGCAGCGGCAGCGGCGCTCTGGTCGGTGAATCCCGCGGCGATTTTCAATTGCGCCTGCTGGGGGCAGACCGACTGTGTATTGCTTTGCATGGCAGCGCTGTTGATGACGGCGCTGGAGGAACGGCGGGTGACGGCAAGCGGCGTGCTTTTTGCGGCGATGTGCTGTACTAAGCTGCAAGGGTTGTATCTGGCACCCGTGGTGGGAATGGAAGTGCTGACCATCTGCTTTGGCAGCCTGCATTACAAACGCTTTCATTTCAAACATATCCGGCGGGAGCAGGTGAACCGATTTCTACGGTTTCTCGCGGCGGTTGGCGGCACGTTTGCGGTGATTTTCCTGCCCTTTATGATCGGCGCCGTTGCGGGGCGTCCGTCGGGGGAGACACCTCTGTCGTCTTTTTGGAAGCCGCTGACCGTTTATGGCGGGGGCGTGGATAAATATCCTTACAGCACCATGAATGCGGATAATTTTTACATGCTTTGGGGGCTCAACTGTGTCAATGACAGCACGCGTATCCTGCCGGGCATCAGCGCGGGAGGCATGGGAAAATTTTTCCTGCTGGTTGTGATCGTGCTGATAGTGGCTGTGTACGTATGCGGCAGGGAGCGGTCACACTGGCTGGCGGCTTATCTGCTGATGGAGGGCATTTTCATGCTGACCTGCCGCCAGCACGAGCGCTATCAAATGCTGACGGTTGTGCTGCTGCTGGGGGCGCTGCTGCAAATCGGCGACAAGCGGATTCTGCCGCTCTTTGGCTGGCAGACGCTGGTGGTATGTGCCAATCAATGCCGGGTACTCAGCGCCGTGCAGGAGAAATACGGCTGGTGGGATTACTACGCGAATGTGAGCGGCAGGGAGTGGCTGCAAAGCGCGATGGAGCAGGTGCGCCGAGACGGTGTGGCCTGGCTGGGCTGGTACAATACATTGGCACAGTTCAACGCACTGGTCAATGTGTGTATCTTTTTTGTCTCCGTGACGCTGGGGCTGCAGTTCTTTTTTGACGGGCAATGGCGCGTTTCCTTCTGCCGCCGGGCCGAAAAATGGCTGTATGACGTGACAGAAAATGCAAAGAAACGGGGGATTATCCAATGGAAGTGAAAAACAAACGGCCGTATTTTGACAGGCTGTACCGGGGCTTGTTTTTCTCGCCGTATGGCGGGGGAAAGGCACGGTACGGCTATGTGTTGCTGCTGGGATTTCTGACGGCGCTGTTTGTGATGGTGCCGTTTATCGTGTATGACAAAGGGTACTTTCTGATGTACGGCGATTTCAATGTGCAACAGTACCCCTTCTATATGCACGTTCACGATATGCTGCACAAAGGTATGATCGGCTGGGATTTCAAGACCGATCTGGGGGTCAATCTCATCGGTTCCTACAGCTTTTACAATCTCGGCTCTCCGTTCTTCCTGATGACGCTGCTGCTGCCGTCGGGAGCGGTGCCGTACCTGATCGGACCGCTGCTGGCTTTGAAAATCGGCTGCTGCGCGATGACGGGATATGCCTATATCCGCCGCTTCACGCGCTATGACCAATACGCGGTGCTGGGCGGACTGATGTATGCGCTGTCGGGCTACTCGGTCTTTAATATGTTCTTCAATCATTTTCATGAACCAATGGTTTTCTTTCCGCTGATGCTGATCGCGCTGGAAGAGTTCATGATGAACGACCGCAAGGGCTGGTTTGCCGTGACCGTAGCGGTGAGTGCCTTTGTGAATTATTATTTCTTTGTGGCCGAGGTCTTTTTTATCGCGATTTACTTCTTTGTGCGGCTGGCGGGCAGCAGCGAATGGAGCCTCACGCCCCGCAAGTTCGGTACATTAGCCTTTGAGGCGGTGCTGGGGTTTGCGCTGGCGGGGGTCATAGCGCTGCCGTCGGTGTGGGAGGTCGCGCAGAATCCCCGCACAGAGGCCAAGCTCTACGACTGGAACGCGCTGGTCTATCCCCAGCCGCAGCGCTATCTGAATATTCTGGAAGCGTTTTTCTTTCCGCCCGACCTGCCGGCCCGTCCCAACTTCACGCCGGATTCCAACACGAAATGGGGTTCCGTGGCAGCCTGCCTGCCGCTCTTTGGCATGACCGGTGTGATTGCGTGGCTGCAAGGGCGCAAGGGCCATTGGCTGCGCAGAATGATTATCATCTGCTTTTTCATGGCGTTTATCCCGCTGCTCAACTCGGTATTTCAGCTGTTGAGCGCGACCTATTACGCGCGGTGGTTCTTCATGTTCACACTCATGAACGCGCTGGCCACGGTAATGGCGCTGAGCAACAGTGATATGGACTGGAACCGGGCTATGAAATGGTCAACCGGTATCACGGTGGCGATTGCGGCGGGAATCGGTTTCATGGTGAAAACCGAGGCCGACCCCGAAAAGGATATCGCGTGGGAATTTGGTCTGATGGAGTACCGCGACCGCTTCTGGATTTATGTGGCCATTGCCATGCTGTCGCTGATGATGACGGCGCTGCTGCTGGTCAAACTCAGGGAACAGGACCGCATGAGGGTCTATGCGCTGGGACTGGCGGGCATTCTGAGCATTTACGCCGGAACGGGGATTATTTTTATCGGTCAGGGCAAGACGCTTTCCTATGACAGTCACACCTATGTGATTCCCTATGCGCTCAGTCGCGCCGAGAATATGGACCTGCCGGGCATGAAAAAGGGGCAGTACCGCGTGGACTTTTACAACGAAATGGACAACATGGGCATGTTCTGGGACGCCTCCTGCATTCAGGCGTTCCATTCCATCGTACCGCCGTCGGTGATTGATTTTTATCAGGCCGTCGGTGTGGAACGCGGCGTTGCCAGCCGCCCGAATGTGGACGTTTACGCGATCCGCTCGCTTCTCAGTGTGAGATATCTCTTTGAAAGTGCCGACAAGGGCGAGTTTGGTCAGGCCAAGGTGGTAGACGGAGAGATGCAGGAAACGAAAATGCCGGGTTGGTCGTATGTGAAAACCGAGGGCGGTTTTGACGTGTGGCAGAACAACGGGTATATTCCCTACGGATTCACCTATGATTATTATATTTCTGAGAAAAATATGGAAGAGGCGTTTGCCGTTCCTGACCACGCACCGCTGATGCTGCGTGCGCTGGTGCTGCATGATGAGGAGCAGGAGCAGCGATTCAACGGTATACTCACGCCGCTGCCCAATGATAAAACCGCTTTCAATGAGAGAAGCTATCTGGCGGATTGTACCGACCGGGTCCGGGAGTGCTGTCACGATTTTCAGACCGATCGCGAGGGCTTTTCCGCTTCGATTGATCTGTCAAGGGGAAATCTGGTGTTTTTCAGCATTCCCTATCAGGAAGGCTGGACTGCTTATGTCAACGGTGAGCCGGTGGATATTGAGCGTGTGAACGTGGGCTTCATGGCGGTGCTGTGTCCGGAGGGTCATTCCGATATTCGCTTTGTGTATCACACACCGATGCTGTCGCTGGGCGCCGGCGTGACAGTCGCCGCTTTCGCTGTTTTTGCCGTTTACGCGGTGGCGGAAGCCTATGACCCAAAGCGCGGCAGAGTGCGGTGGTTCCGGCGGTTTGTTACCCGCGTGAGAAGCATGAAACGGTAACGGAACAATCATCAAAGGAAGAAGAGAAGCATTATTTTATCCAATGAAAGTCTGACAAAGATTTGGCGCGATGCGCCGCTTTACCAAGCGCTGACAGCATATGCACAACAACAGCGTTCCTCCTTTCACACGCCCGGGCACAAGGGACAGGCGGGAGATTTGCTGGCCCTGAACTGGTCTCTTGACCTGACCGAGCTGCCCGAGACGGATTCGCTTTATGAGTGCGATGGGGCGATACGCCAATCGGAATGCCGGGCGGCGGAGCTGTTCGGCGCGGCATACACGGCGGTGTCGGCGGGGGGCTGCACGCTGGCGATACAGGGCATGCTGGCGGCCTTTGCGCCTGTGGGCAGCACTGTGATTTTTTCGCGCAATATTCACCGCAGCGCGGTCAACACGGCCATGCTGCTGGGACTGCGGCCTGTTTGGGTGATGCACCGGCGCGACGCCGGTGAGGGATTGCCCGGACGCGTTGCCCCGGAAGATATGGCGGCGGCGCTGCAGGCAAATCCCGGTGCGGCGGCGGTTTATCTGACTTCGCCCGACTATTACGGCTGCCTGTCGGATATCGCGGGCATTGCGGCGGTCTGCCGAACATACGACGTACCGCTGCTGGTGGACAATGCGCACGGCACCCACCTGATCGCCTTTGACCGACACCCGCTGACTTGCGGCGCGACGGCTTCGGCCTGCTCCGCGCACAAGACGCTGCCGGTCATCACCGGCGGCGCGTGGCTCAATTGCCGCGACGAGCAGGCTGCAAAAAGAATCAAATCCGCGATGGCGCTGTTCGGTTCCACCAGTCCGTGTTACCTGACCATGGCCTCGCTGGATCTGGCGCGGGCATGGATGCAGGCGGAGGGCATGTCGGCATTCAGGAAGCTGGCGGATACGGTGGACGCATTGAGAGCGCTCGCGGTGAAGGTGGGATTCGGCGTGCCGTGCGGGGCATGTGACCCGGTGCGGCTGACGCTGCTCACGGCGGCTGTGGGCTTCACGGGAGACAAAGCGGCGGATTATTTCCGGAAACATGGCGCGGCATGTGAGCACAGCGACGGTGCGGCGGTGGTGTTTATTTTGACCCCCTTCAACACGTCTCATGATATTGACGTATTGCGCCGGGCTATCGAGGCATTTCCGGTGCGCGAGCCAATTGCCTTGTCCGTGAGCGAGCCGCATATGCCCGCATATGCCATGCCGCCCCGTGCGGCGCTGGAGCGGGTACGCGAGACGGTGCCGGTGGAGCAGGCGGCGGGGCGCATAGCGGCCGAAGCGGCTTGTCCCTGTCCGCCGGGCGTGCCTGTGGTCATGCCGGGCGAGGAGATTGATGACAAATGCGTAAAAATTCTGTTAAGCACTGGAATTTATGAAATAAGTGTGATACAATAAACTTGTTATTTTTTGTGAGTTTTGCTTTGAGTTGTTCAAAAAATTCACTGGAAAATTCGGAGAGGTTGATTTTATGAAGCTTTTGCTTGCAATTGTGAATAACGACGACAGCTCGGCTGTTGCGAATAATCTGACCGCCAAGGGATTTATTGCCACCAAGCTGTCCACCACGGGCGGCTTCCTGAAGGCAGGCAACACCACCTTCCTCATCGGTACGGAGGACGAAAAGGTGGAAGCGGTCATTGATATCATCAAGACGTTTTCACACAAGAGAAAACAGGTGGTTGGCGACGAGACCGAGTTTGACTTCACGCTTTTCAAGAGCGTACCGGTTGAAGTCACGGTGGGCGGTGCGGCCATCTTCGTGCTGGATGTGGAGAATTTCGTTAAATGCTGACCGACGGTCTCCCGGGAACGGAGAAAAGCGCAGAGGCGCATCTGGCCGAGGCATTTTGCGGCAACCGTGAGGCGGTGGAAGCGCTGGCGGGGATGGTTGTTAGCGGGCGCATGCCACATGCCTTTATCGTGGAGGGCGCGGACGGTCTGGGAAAATCCACCTTTGCGGGTCTGATCGCGCGGTGCGCGATGTGTACCTGTGCCGTGCCGTTGGCAGGCACCTGTTCCCACTGCCGCAAGCTGCGGGAACACATTCACCCCGATCTGACGGTCATCACGGGCAGCGGCAAGACCAACGCCATTGCCATCGACGCGGTTCGCGCCATGCGGACGGATTGCCGGATTGCGCCGAATGAGGCGGAAAAGCGTGTGTTTGTGCTGGAGGACTGTGACAATATGCAGCCCGCCGCGCAGAATGCCTTTCTCAAGATCTTTGAGGAGGCGCCGCCGCATGTGGTGTTTGTCATGACCTGCCGTTCGGCAATGCACTTGCTGGAAACGATTCGTTCCCGGGGCAGAATCATCACACTGTACCCAGTGGATCCGGCGGAAGGCGCGGATTTTCTCTGTCGGCAGTACCCCACGACTGACAAAGCCGCGGCTGCGGCTGCCTGTGAGCAGTGCGGCGGCAACCTCGGCGAAGCGCTGCGGCAGCTGCGTCCGGACGACGGGGGGAAACAAGCCGCCTTGGAGGAACAGGCCGCGGGTATTGTGCGGGGGATTCTGTCGGCTATGTGCGGAAGCAGCGAGCTGACGCTGGCGGCGGCCTGCCATGCAATTGGCAAGGACCGTGCGCTGGCAGGTGCGATATGTATCCGGCTGAGCGAGGCGCTGTGTTGCGCGATGATGGTGTCCGTGGGCGCGGGGGAGACTTTGGAGCACCCCTCACAGGAGGTGCTGCGGCTGGGAACGCTGGTTTCCGCATCTGCGCTGATGCGCCACATACAGGAGATCAATATGCTGAGCGACTGGCTCAGAATCAATATCAGTATGCCGCTTTTTAATACAAGGCTGGCAATTGTTTTACAGCGGAGGTAATATGGCTGAGATTATAGGCGTTAGATTTAAAAAGGGAGGAAAGATTTACTATTTCCGTCCCA
>CAMHEZ010000009.1 GCA_946184295.1 uncultured Clostridia bacterium
CTGATCTCTTTGTGAAAATCCTCTTTAATCTTCAAAAGTAAATGCTGTCGCCCTGAGGCAATTGAAATAAAGATTGACGGCACACAAAAAATGTGATATACTGTGGTATACTAATTGAAAAGGCACATTCAGACAGGAGGATTTTTGGATGTATGACGTTGCCGTAATCGGGACAGGTGCCGCAGGCATTTCTGCGGTACTGACCCTGCAGGCGTTAAATACGGAATTGGTGTGGCTGGGGCCGCCGAGGCTGTCGCCCAAGATTTCCGCCGCTGAGAAAATCCGCAATTACCCCGGTCTGCCGATGGTATCCGGCGACGAAATGCGGGAGGTATTCCTGCGGCAGACGCAGGAAATGGGGATTACCGTGACCCCGAAGAATGTCACCGGCATTTATGCGATGAGCGATCACTACGGGATTCTCTGCGGTCAGGAGATGTTCGAGGCCAAAGCGGTTATCCTTTGCACAGGCGTGGAATCGGTCAAGCCGATTCCGGGTGAACTGGAATTTGTGGGACGCGGCGTGAGCTATTGCGCCACCTGCGACGGATTCTTATACAAGGGAAAGACCATCGCCGTGGAGTGTACCACCAAGGACTTGGAACACGAAATACGTTATCTGGCATCTCTTGCAGAAAAGGTGTATCTCGTCCCGCTCTATCCCAATTCGGAAATCACCGCGGAGAATGTGGAAATCATCCGCAAAAAGCCGCTGGGCATTGAGGGAACCAAAAAGGCCGAGCGGCTGGTCTTTGCCGACCGCGAGGTAGATGTGGACGGCGTTTTTATGCTCAAACGCGCCATCGCTCCCTCCGTGCTGCTGAGCGGACTGGAAACCGTTGACGGCCATATCGTGACAGACCGTCAGTGCCGCACCAATCTCAAAGGCTGTTTTGCGGCGGGCGACTGCACCGGCCGTCCCTATCAATACGCCAAGTCTGTGGGCGAAGGCAATGTGGCGGCACATGCGGCCATTGAATATATCAACCAAAGATAACGCATCAAACGGAAAGGATTCAAGAAAATGCAGTTGAATAAAAATGATTTGATTCACGGATTCCGTGTAGTTTACGGCCAGAAACTCGACGAAATCGGCGCGACACTGTGGCGCATGACTTACGAGAAGAACGGTGCCGATCTCATCTGGCTGGAGCGCGAGGACGACAACAAGACCTTCGCTATCGCCTTTAAGACCATTCCCAGTGACGACACAGGCGTGTTTCATATTCTGGAACACTCTGTCCTCTGCGGTTCGGACAAATATCCCACCAAGGAGCCTTTTGTGGAACTGATCAAGAGTTCGATGGCAACCTTCCTCAATGCGCTCACCTTCTCGGATAAAACCATGTATCCCATTTCGTCCCGCAACCCGCAGGATTATCTCAACCTCATCGACGTCTATATGGACGCGGTGCTGCACCCGCTGAGCATTACCGACCCGCACGCCTTCCGACAGGAGGGCTGGCATTATGAGCTGGACAACCCCGACAGTGAGCTGATTTGCAACGGCGTGGTCTACAACGAAATGAAGGGCGCTTATGCCTCTAACGACACTGTGATGGAATTTGCGCTCAACCGCCAGCTCTTCCCCGACACCTGCTACGGCTGGGAATCCGGCGGCCACCCCGATCATATTACCGAACTGACCTATGAAAATTACCTCGCCAATCATCACAAGTATTATCACCCCTCCAACGCCCGCATGATTCTGGACGGCGCGATTGACCTGGACGCGGTGCTCGCGAAGCTCGACAGCTTCCTGTGCGCATACGACAAACTTGACATTGACGCAAGCATTCCCTATCAGCAGCCGGTTCACCCCGCGGAGCGCACCGATTATTACGAAATCGGACCCGAGGAAGATGAAGCCAACAAGGCAATACTGGCCAGAGGCTGGGTCTTTGGGGATTATGCCGAAAAGGAAAAGAGTCTGGCCTTCTCGGTGCTCTCCGATGTACTGGCGTCTTCCAACGAATCCCCGCTGCCCAAGGCGCTGCTTGACAGAGGACTGGCGGAGGACGTATATTTCCGCTCCGATTTCGGCATTCAGCAGCTTTATGCCAACCTGATTATCCGCAACGCAGATCCCGCCAAAAAAGACGAAATCTGGACGGTGGTCAAAGACGAGCTGGAAGCACTCGCAACTGGCGGTCTCGACCGTCAGCGCCTGCACAATACCCTCAGCCGCATTGAGTTTGCCACCCGTGAGATGGAATTCGACGGTATGCCCCGCGGTCTGGTCTTTGCCATTATGTCGCTGGAAAGCTGGCTCTATGGCGGCGACCCCGCCCAGAATCTCTGTTACAACGACGTTTTTGCCTCCCTGCGGCGTAAAATCGACGAGGGTTGGTTTGAACAGTTCCTTCGGGAAACGCTGCTTGACAACAACCATTGCGGCGACGTCTGTCTGCTGCCATCGAAGACACTCGGCGAGGAAAAGCGCGATGCCGAAAAAGCCCGTCTGGCCACTATCAAAGCGGAACTCAGCACCGAGCGGATTGACAGCGTCATCCGAGAGTTCAAAACATTGCGGGAACGTCAGGAGGCGGAAGATACCCCTGAACAGCTCGCCACGCTGCCGCGTCTTTCTTTGCGTGATATCCCGGTACAGGGCAAACGGTTTGCGCAAAATGTCCTCTATCTGGACGGAATACCTCTGCTGCATCAGCCGCTGGAAACCAACGGCATCACATATCTGAATCTCTATTTCAACGTGGAAGACTTCCCGATAGAAACGCTGCCCAAGGTAGCTTTCCTTGCTTCACTGTTGGGCGAATCCGCAACTGAGCATTACACCGCGCTCGAACTGCAAAGCGAATTGCAGGGCAAGCTGGGACACTTTGCCGCTTCGCTTATTACCACTGCCAAACGCGGACAGACCGACGACGTGACCCCCCGCCTCGCGGTGAAAATCGCGCTGCTCGACAGCAGCAAGTCCGACGCGGTCAGACTGCTCGACGAGGTGCTCAACCGCTCCGACTTTTCCGACACGGCCTTTGTTTACAATATCCTGCGTCAATATCTCATTGTTTTTGAACAAGGCGTTGCCATGCGGGGCAACTATTATGCCTCTCTGCGCGCCGCCTCCGCGAGCAGCACCAAGGGTGCGGTCGATGAAGCGACCGGCGGTATTTCCATGCTGCGCTGGTTCCGACAGCTCGACAGTTCCTTTGAACAGGACGGCGCGGTCTTCTGTGAAAGCCTGAACGCGCTGCTCGGCCAGCTCTTCATCAGATCCCGTCTGACGTTCAGTCTGACCGGCCACTATGATGAGGCGTGGCTCAAAGAAATTGCAGCTTTCATTGGCGATGGCGTGATGGGTGACAAGGTTTCCTATGCAAAAGCGCCCAAGCGCCGCGAGGGCTTCCTCATTCCCGCCGAGATTGGTTTTGCGGCCAAATCCTCCAATCTCATTGCGTTGAACACACAGCCAAACGGCTCCGATAAAGTGGCCGCGCAGTTGCTTACTTTTGATTACCTGTGGAACGATATCCGCGTCAAGGGCGGTGCCTACGGCACATCCCTGAGAGCCAACGCGAACGGTGACATCAGTCTGACAACCTATCGCGACCCCAGCCCTTCCCGTTCGCTGGATTCCTTTGACAAGGCCGGCGCCGCGCTGCGCGATTTCTGCGCGGCAGACGGCGATATCGAAAAGTATATCATCAGCACTGTGGCAGCGGGTGAACCGCTTCTTACGCCCCGTGCCGAGGGTGAAAGAGCTGTGGGTATGTACTTTGCCGGGATTACCAACGACGATTTGCAGCGCGAGCGCGAAGAGATTCTCGGCACCACTGCCGTACAGCTGGAGGCCTTCAGCCATGCGCTGGATCAGGTATGCGCCGATTCCGGCGTTTGTGTGGTAGGCGGCAAGATGACGCTCGACGTCTGCGGCGACAAGCTCGAATCTGTAGAAGCACTGTAATAAAAAAGAGTTGCAACGGCGCGACCGTTATGTTATAATCAACAAGATGTATAAACAGGCGCTCATTCACGCATAATAGCATCGGAAACGATATATTATAAATGAGAGGGCGATGGAATTGGATTGGAGCAACGATGAGGCATTCGGCGCGGATGGATGCGGCACGGAACACGATGGCGCGAGCGGTGAAGGCGTTTCGGCTGCCGAAGGATTCAGTCGCGACGAGCTTTCCCAGATCGAACAGACCGGCACCATCACTTCAGCCAAGGGCAAGCATATCATTCACTGCCTTTCCGTTATCGGACAGATCGAAGGTCATCAGGAGTTGCCCGCTCCCAACAAGACCACCAAGTATGAGCATATCATGCCGCAGTTGGTGGCGGTGGAGGAGGCCGAGGACATCGAGGGACTGATTATTCTGCTCAACACGGTGGGCGGCGATGTGGAGGCCGGACTGGCACTCGCAGAGCTGATTGCGGGCATGAATACCCCGACCGTTTCGCTGGTACTCGGCGGCGGACACTCCATCGGCGTGCCGCTGGCGGTATCCGCCAAGCGCTCCTTCATCGTGCCATCAGCCACCATGACCATTCACCCGGTACGCATGAGCGGCCTGGTGCTGGGCGTACCCCAGACCATGACCTACTTTGAAAAGATGCAGGAGCGCATTTCCCGTTTTGTCGCAGCCAATTCCGGCATGACGGCGGAACGCTTCAATGAGCTTTCCTGCAACACCGGCGAGCTGGTCATGGATATCGGCACCGTGCTGGACGGACAACAAGCTGTGAGTGAAGGCCTGATTGACGAGATCGGCTCTCTCAGCAGCGCCATTGCCTGTCTGTACGACATGATAGAAAGCCATTAGTCTTGCGTTGGCAGCCGGCAATTGACAGAATTGCCGGCTGCCAGCCGGAACAAAGAAAGAGGTACATATCTATGAGTATTTTAGAAGCCATTATTCAGGGCATCGTGCAGGGTCTCACTGAATTTCTGCCGGTATCCAGCAGCGGGCATTTGTCGCTGGTGCAGCACATTCTGCCCTCCACGTCGAGCGGCAGTACGGAAGTCGGCAATCAGACTTTGTCACTCTTCCTCCATTTCGGCACGCTGTTTGCGGTGTTTATCGTCTACCGTGAACTGATCTGGAATATGATTCTGGAATTTTTCCGCATGTGTCGGGATTTCTTCACCGGCAAATTTGTCTGGAAACTCGATAAGATGAATAAGGAACGCCGCATGATTCTCTTTGTCTTTGTGGCATCGGCGTTTGCCATTCTGCTGTTCCTGCCGCTGTTCGGCTGGCTGGGGCTGGAACTCGCCGACGGTGAGACTGTCAAGAGTTTCTCTGACCTCTCGGAGTACTTCTCCAATGACAGCGACATCATGGCGGAAGGCGTCTTCTTTGTTCTGACCGGTATCATGATCCTGCTCGCCACCGTCTTTAATTTCCGTCTGGGCAAGTACGAGCGTCAGCCCGACGACGTGCTCACTCTGCGTAACGCCTGTGCAATGGGGCTGGGGCAATGCTTCGCCGCCATGCCGGGTATCAGCCGTTCCGGCACCACCACCACGATGGGTATGCTCACCGGAGCCGAGAAAAATACCGCGCTGGAGTTTTCCTTTATCATGGGTATTCCCGCCATTCTGGCTGCTAACGTGCTGGAAATCAAGGACGTGGAATGGTCGGCTGTCAGTCATTCCATGATTGTCGCCATGCTTGTGGGCATTGTAGTTTCCGCCGTGGTAGGCGTTCTGGCCATCAAGCTGCTCAAATGGCTGGTGTCTAACGACAAGTTCCAGTACTTCGGCTATTACTGCCTTGTGCTTGGCGTGGTGGTTATCATTCTTGGCACCATTGAGAACGTGACTGATATCCGCTTCTCGCTGGGATAATTCCTTTTATCTATTCATCAAATGATTGAGGCACTTCACGCTGAGCGACGTCACAGGCTGCGGGTGCCTCAAATTTGTCTTTATGGTATTGATGATATATTTTGTTTGATTGCAGCGAGGTAATGAAATTAACATGGCACAACGTAAAACGACCCGTAAATCCACCGGTCGGGGCGGCCGCAAAACGCCGGCCAAAAAGAAATTTACCGCCAGGGGTAAAGGTTCCCGCAAAGGCGGCCGCTCCCGCCGCAAAAAGTCCCGCACGTTCCGCCTGTGGCAGAACGTGGCCGATACCTGCACGGGACTGGGAGAACACATTGCGAACGGCGTCACTGCGCTCCATAACCGCATCTGGCACCCGAACGGTGAAAACGAAGCGGAACAGAATCCCCTTTCTCCCAAAAAAAGAGCGTCCGGCACGGCAACCAAAAAGACCAAAAGAAAAACAGGAAAGGAGCATCATCATATGGACGACGAGGATATCAAAACCGAAAACGCAGCCGCAGATACTCCGGGGGATCCGGACGGGCTTGACGAAGAAATCAGCTGGAATCAGCAGCTATCCTCCATTATCATTGGCGTGCTGGCACTGCTGATGCTGGCGCTGATCGTCTTCAAGGGCGACAACCTCTGGACGGTCATTCACAATTTCATCTTCGGAATGTTCGGCAATATGGCCATTCTCTGGAACGCCCTGCTGGTGTATTCCGGCTATATGTTCGCCAAGCAGAAAGGCGAAATGCGGATTCTCGAAATTACCCGCGGGGCGGCAGGCATTATCATCTTTATTGACGTACTGACCTACATACTGATTCAGTCAAACGGCTACCGGAACATGTCGGGGGAACTGACCTACGGTTATCTGGCCATGGCGGGGCAAATCTACGACGACGGCGCAAAGCTCGGCGGTACGGGACTGCTGGGCGGCCTGATCGGGGAGATTCTGCTGCATCTGCTGGGCAAGGCCGGCGGCGCGATCGTCTGCGGGCTGGTACTTTTCGGGCTGGCAATGCTGATTTCTCACACCACGCCCGTGGCGCTGATTGAAAATATCCGCCGCACCATCCGACACGGCTGGCTGGTTACCACCGCTCTGTTCCGCGAGGAGATTCCCCGCACCGTCATGGCCGTTCTCAAAGGAGAAGATCTCGACGAGGAACATCTCTCCTTCGATGATGAAGAGGGCTATGATGAAGACGGGGACGGCAATGCTTATGCGGACGACCCTGCCTATCCCTCCAAACCGGACGACATCTTTGTTTTTACGGACGAGCCGGACAGTGGCGATGACGTTCCGGCAGCTATGGCAGATGACAGCAGCGATGAGCAAACCGCCGACGAGCTCAAAAAGAGCCTGGCGGAGATGGACGTGGGCGACATCATCAACAAGGTCGCTCAGATTAAGGAACAGAAGAAGAAAAAGAAAAAGAAAACCCGCGCCGAGGAAATTGAGGAACAGAAAGAGGCTTTCGCGCAACAGGTGGACGCCGCTCAGACAGAAGCCCAACAGGACACCGACACGCAGGAAAATCAAGAAGAGACCTATCAATACCCCACCGTGCGCCTGCTGATTGCCTCCAAAAATACCGGCGAGGCCGACAGCCTGGAGGAATTGCGGGAAACGGCCGACAAGCTCATCAATACACTTGCCGAGTACGGCGTGAAGGCTTCCCTTTCCGACGTGAGCCGCGGCCCCACGGTTACCCGCTACGAAATCAACCCGGCGCCCGGCGTGAAGATCAACAAGATCACCAATCTCTCCAACGACATCGCGCTGCGTCTGGCGGCGCAGTCCATCAGAATTGAAGCGCCCATTCCCGGCAAGCCCGCCGTGGGCATTGAAATTCCAAACAAAAACAAACAGATGGTGCGCATTCGCGAGATCCTCGGCTCCCGGGAATTTGCCGAAGCCAAAGGATCGCTCGTGGTGGCGCTGGGCAAGGATATCGAGGGCAACATCGTCCTCTGTGACCTCAGCAAAATGCCCCACCTGCTCATCGCCGGTTCGACCGGTTCCGGCAAATCGGTGTGCGTCAATTCCATGCTCATGAGCCTGCTCTACAAGTATTCTCCCAAGGAAGTGCGCATGGTGCTGATCGACCCAAAATCGGTTGAATTTGATATGTATAACGGCATTCCTCATCTGCTGGTGCCGGTGGTCTGTGAACCCAAAAAGGCCGCAGGCGCTTTGCAGTGGGCCGTCAGCGAGATGCTCAAACGCTACGGTATGCTCAAAGAACGCGGTGCGAGAAATATCGACAACTACAACCGTCTGGCCGAGGAAACCGGTGAATTTGAAAAGCTCTGCCGCATTGTCATCGTGATCGACGAAATGGCTGACCTGATGATCGCCTCGCCAAAAGAGGTGGAAGACGCTATCGCACGACTGGCCGCTATGGCGCGTGCGGCGGGCATGTATATGGTGCTGGCCACCCAGCGCCCCTCTGTGGACGTCATTACCGGCACGATCAAGAACAACATTCCCAGCCGTATCGCGCTGGCAGTATCTTCACAGGTCGATTCCCGTACCATTCTGGACGAAGGCGGCGCAGAGAATCTCATCGGCTACGGCGACATGCTCTATCATCCGATGGGCTCCAGCAAACACCTGCGTGTGCAGGGCTGCTTCGTGGACGACGTCGAGGTGGAGCGCGTGATTAAGTTCGTCAAACAGAACGGTGCGGCAGAGTACGACGACAACATCGCCGACGAAATCGAGCGCAATTCCATGGACGGCGCCGCCGCAGAAAGCGGTGCGGACTTCGAGGGCAAAGACGAGTTCTTCGAGAAGGCCGTCGAGGTTGTCACCGAGGCAGGACAGGCCTCCACTTCCATGCTTCAGCGGCGGCTGGGTGTGGGATATGCCCGTGCGGGACGTATCATTGACCAGCTGGAGGAACAGGGGATTATCGGTCCCTACGAGGGTTCCAAGCCACGCGCCGTGCTGATTACCCACACGCAGTGGCTGGAAATGACCATGAGCAAGATACCCGCCGGTAAAAACGACCCCATCGTCCGCAGTCACAGCCAGTTCGCCGCCCAGACGCTTGACAACGGTCACGAGGAGATCACGGCCAGACAGGCGGAGTTCTTCAACGCCGACGAGGCCGAAGACGATTATCTGGCGTATGAGTCGGATATCGACGAAGACACTGAAAAAGCGCTTGACGAACCCATCGACGAAGAACCGGAGGAAGCCTTTGACGTGACTGAAGACGAGGAATCGGAAGAGGAAGCCGTTGACGATGAATCGGTAGAAGAAGTCGACGAAACAGACGGCAGCAAAACTGTTTCCGCAGAAAACAATGACGATTGGGACGACTGGGACGACGAGGACATTCCGAAGCTGATTCCCTCACGGGATTCTTATCTATCCGCCCCGACACCTGAAGTCACTGACCTTTCCAATGAAGTGGACAACGCTGGAGAAGAGCTTTTGGAAAAAGATTCCGAAAACGATATTGTAGTCAAGGATTTCACATCCCTGTTCCGTTCCGAAGAAACGGTTGACAATGACAACACGGACGCAACGTTTGACGAAATGCCCGATGATATCCCGGGCCAAACGCCCCGTGTGAGAGATTTTACCAGTTTCTTTGACGATGAGCCGTCTGACAGCGCTGCACCGGCAAAAGAAGAATCCGGCAAGCAGGAAGAGCGCGAACATGGCAAGACACCTGCGGGACGGGATTTCACACAGTTCTTTGATGACGCGGACAACGGCACTGCGGCTATCTCTGACCTGCCGCCATGGGAAGACGAGACAGATCTAACCGAAAGCGCCGCTTCACCGGAGAAATCCGAACGTGCCGCTTCTTTCCGGGATTTATTTGACGACGATGATGATGATGATTTATACGACGATATTCTTTCCGCTTCGTGGGTGAAGCGGTTGGACGACAAGGAATGAGGTGATACCGTGGCATTTTTACCCATTTCACGCACCGACACCGATGCGCTGGGCTGGGATTATGTAGATTTTGTCTACGTTTCAGGCGACGCATACGTCGATCACCCCAGCTTCGGTGTGGCCATCATTTCCCGCATTCTGGAAGCCAAGGGCTACCGGGTCGCCATTCTGCCGCAGCCGGATATCAAACGTCCTGAGCTTTTCCGGCAGTTCGGCAGGCCGCGCCTCGGCTTTCTGGTGACGGCGGGCAACATTGATTCTATGGTGGCACACTACACTGCCGCCAAGAAAAAACGCAGCGAGGATTCCTTCTCCCCCGGCGGCAAACCCGGCAAGCGTCCCGACCGCGCTACCATCGTCTACAGCCGCCTTTGTAAGCAAGCCTATTCCGACGTCCCGGTCATTATCGGTGGCTTAGAAGCTTCGCTCCGGCGGTTTGCCAATTACGACTACTGGGACGACGAGGTGAAACCCTCCATCCTTATCGAGTCCGGTGCGGATATTCTCTCCTACGGTATGGGCGAGTATTCCATGATGGAGATCGCCCAACGCCTCAGTGCAGGCGAACCGGTCGGCTCCATCACCGATGTGCGCGGCACTTGCATTGCCGTTCTTGTCAAAGAATACGTGCCCTCGTCGGTGGCGGAATGTCCTTCCTATGAACGGGTAAAGGAATCCAAGCGGGAATACGCGATTTCCTGCCGCATCGAGAAGGAATCCAAGCGGGAATACGCGATTTCCTGCCGCATCGAGCAGGACGAACAGGACGCGGTACACGGCAGGAAAATCATTCAGCGCCACGGAGACAAAATTCTGGTACAGAATCCCCCCATGCGTCCCATCACCACCGAAGACTTCGACTGGACCTATGAGCTGCCCTACGAACGCACTTACCACCCCATCTATGAATCACAGGGCGGTGTGCCCGCCATCAAGGAAGTGGAATTTTCCATTATCCACAACCGCGGCTGCTTCGGCGCGTGCGCTTTCTGTTCCCTCGCCTTTCATCAGGGGCGGCAGGTTTCCACACGCAGTGTGGAGTCGGTCGTACGCGAAGCCGAAATGCTCACCCATCACCCCAATTTCAAGGGCTACATTCACGATGTAGGCGGCCCGACCGCCAATTTCCGCATTCACTCCTGCAAAAAGCAGGAAAAGGCGGGTATGTGCCGCGGCGGACGGCGCTGTCTCGCGCCGGAGCCCTGCCCCGCCTTACAGGTCGATCACAGCGAATTTCTTGACATGCTGCGGCGAGTCCGTGCTCTGCCGGGCGTGAAGAAGGTTTTCGTCCGTTCGGGCATTCGCTTTGATTACATGATTCTGGAAAAGGATCCCCAAGTCATGCGGGAATTGGTGGAGTTCCACGTCAGCGGACAATTAAAAGTTGCGCCAGAGCATTGCTCCACGCAGGTGCTCGACAAGATGGGCAAACCCCACTTCGAGGTCTACAAGAAATTCGCGAAGGAGTTCTACGGCATCACCGAGGAAATCGGAAAGAAGCAATACCTTGTCCCCTACCTCATGAGCTCTCATCCAGGCAGCACTATCAACGACGCCATCGAGCTGTCGCTCTTCCTCAAAAATGAACACCTTCACCCCGAACAGGTGCAGGACTTCTACCCCACGCCCGGCACCATTTCCACCTGTATTTTTTACACGGGACTCGACCCTTACACACTCGAACCGGTCTATGTCCCACGCACGCCGCAGGAAAAGGCGCTCCAGCGCGCGCTGCTGCAATACTTCCGCCCCGAAAATCACGACATCGTGGAACAGGCGCTCATCAAGGCGGGACGCACCGATCTGATCGGCAATTCCCCCAACTGCCTGATACGTCCATCGCCGCAATACCGGCAGACACAGGTCGCCAAATCACAAAAGAACGGCAGGAACACCGGCCATTCGCGCGACGGCAAAATCAGGACCGGTTCCGGCAAAGGAACCAAGAAAAGTCCTATCCGCAATAAAAACAAACCCAAAAAGAAAGGATAACCCCCATGATCTTTCACAAGACAAAACGCAGATTGGCTGCGCTGGTTTGCGGCGTACTCACGGCAACGGTGCTTCTGACGGGTGCGCTGACCGGCTGCTCCGAGGAGGAAGCCAACGAATGGCTGGAACTGCTGTTCGGCAAAGGCAATTATGAAACCATTGGCGACACGCTTGACGGAGAGGCCGTGCTGAAAATGCACGTCATTGACGTCGGACAGGGCGACGCCACACTCATTCAGTGCGGTGAAAAGAATGTTCTCATCGACTGCGGCGAAAACGGCATGGGAGACACCGTGCTGGATTATCTCGCCAAGGCAAACGTCACCCATCTGGACTGGCTTGTCGGCACCCACCCCCACTCCGACCACATCGGCGGCATGGACACTGTTATTAAAAGCAAGGATATCACCATCGACAAGGTCATGATGCCCCAGACATCCGAGGAAATGACACCCACCACCAAGACCTACACCGAAGTGCTCGACGCTATCAAGGCCAAAAAGCTCAAAATTACCCGCCCCACCCCCGGCAAGGAGTATGATCTGGACGGTGTGACCATGCTGGTCATCTCACCCAAAAAGAACGCCAAGTACACTGACCTCAACGACTATTCGATCATGCTCAAATTTACCTACGAGAATGTCTCCATTCTCACAGGCGGCGACGCTACCAAGGTCGTGGAAAAGGAACTGCTCAAAAAGGACTTCGACCTCAGTGCCGATATCTACAAGGTCTCTCACCACGGCGGCCGCGAATCCAATACCGAAGCCTTTATTGAGGCGGTTCACCCCAAATACGCCGCCATCTCCGTCGGCGCGGACAACAGCTACGGTCATCCCCACGATCAGACCATGGAGCGGCTCGCGGCCATCGACTGCAAGGTCAACCGCACCGATCTCGACGGCAGCTTGCTCTACGAAACCGACGGCACCAAAATTGCCGTGACAGTCGCTAAATAAACGATAGGAGGAAATAACAAATGAGACATCTGACAGTTGACAGAATTGACGGCATTTATGCCATCTGTGAAGACAAAGACCGCAAAATGTTCGCCATTCCCCTGACGGACCTGCCCGCCAATGTGCGCGAGGGCGACAAGCTGGACATTGACAACGAGGGCACGGTCACCGTCAACGACAAAGCCACCGCGGAAGCACGCAAAGCGACCCGCGCCAAGGAAGACGCGCTTTTCACTGATGATTAAATTCATCACATATCAGGGCTTTCACAAAAATTTTTCCGGAGTTTTCCACAGCGGCAAACCCGCATTCTGCGGCGCTGCCGCTGTTTTTGCACCGTTTTACACCGGGAAAGCAGCGGCGAAAACGCAACATATTGATATTTTTGTACTTGCAATTCCATATATGTTGTGTTATAATAGGTGAGGCGCCATAGGAACGCGCTTTTGACGGCATTGACGTTCCGCTGCGGACGGCGCCCGCATTATCATTGAGGAGTGATTACGTTTGCCGAACAGTCCGGAGTATATCATCAAACGAAGCGGCGAGACGGTTCCCTTCAACGCGGCAAAAATTCGCGAGGCCATCAGAAAGGCCGGCAATGCTGTGGAGGAAGAAGGTCTCACCCAGGACAATATCGTCAATCTGACCAATGAAGTCATTGAGAAAATTCCGCAAGGTACAGTTCCCACCGTGGAACAGGTGCAGGATATCGTGGAGGAAGTTCTGATTGCCAACGATTTGCCCAAGACTTCAAAAGCCTATATCCTTTACCGCGCTGAGCGCAGCAAGCTCCGTCAGACCGAAAAAGATCTGATGAATATCTTCAAGTCGCTCACCTTCGTGGACGCGAAGGATTCCAATATCAAGCGTGAAAACGCCAACATCGACACCGACACTGCCATGGGCACCATGCTCAAATACGGCTCTGAGAGTGCCAAATACTTTGTGGACAACAGTATTCTCGACAAGGACATCGCGGACGCGCACAATGGCGGTGATATCCACATTCACGACAAGGATTTCTATCTGCTGACCGAGACCTGCTGCCAAATCGACCTGCTCAAGCTCTTTAAGGACGGATTTTCCACCGGTCACGGCCATCTGCGTGAACCCATGAGCATTCAAAGCTACTCTGCCCTCGCCTGCATTGCCATTCAGGCCAATCAGAACGAAATGCACGGCGGTCAGGCAGTGCCAAACTTCGATTACTCAATGGCCCCCGGCGTCGCCAAAACTTTTGTCAAAGAATATTTCAAGGCGCTTCAATTATATCTGGAATACCGCTATGATGTTTCCACAGAGGCCGCGGCAAAAGCCGCCACTGCATTGGAAGAAGGTGTGATGAGTGATATTGTTACGCTTTCCACTAAGGAACAGATGACGGAAACTCTCATCAAGGCCAAGGCGGAAAAACAATTGCCCGACGAAATGGAAAAGCTGTCCGACGATGAACTCAAAAAGCTCAACGAGAGCGCCTTTGAAACCGCTTTCACCGAGACCGACCGTTCCACCTATCAGGCGATGGAGGGCCTTATTCACAACCTCAACACCATGCACTCCCGTGCCGGCGCACAGGTACCGTTCAGCTCCATCAACTACGGCACCGACACTTCTCCCGAAGGCCGCATGGTCATGCACAACCTGCTGATGGCTACCGACGCGGGTCTGGGCAACGGCGAAACGCCCATCTTCCCCGTTCAGATTTTCAAGGTCAAGGACGGCGTCAATTTCAACAAGGATGACCCCAACTACGATCTCTTCCGTCTGGCCTGCAAGGTGAGCGCTAAGCGCCTGTTCCCGAATTTCAGCTTTCTGGACGCGCCCTTCAACCTGCAATACTACAAGCCCGGTGATTATAACACGGAGGTTGCCTACATGGGCTGCCGCACCCGCGTCATGGGCAATGTCCATGACCGTTCCCGTGAGGTCACCTGCGGCCGCGGCAACCTCAGCTTTACAACCATCAACCTGCCCCGCATCGGCATCGAGGCCAAGGGTGATTGGGATTTATTCTATCATATGCTGGATTCCCGCATTGATCTGGTCTTCAGGCAGCTGCTCCACCGTTTCAGCATTCAGTGCGGCAAAAAGGTCAGAAATTATCCCTTCCTGATGGGACAGGGCGTATGGATTGACAGCGATACGCTGGGCATTGACGATTCTGTGGCGGAAGTGCTCAAGCACGGCACCCTCAGCGTAGGCTTCATCGGCTTGGCCGAAACCCTCAAGGCCATGACCGGCAAGCATCACGGCGAGAGTGAAGAGAGCTATCGCATCGGTCTGGATATCATCAAGCATATGCGCGAGCGCATGGACGCACAGTCCGCCAAGACGGGCCTGAACTTCACACTGCTGGCCACACCTGCCGAGGGATTGAGCGGACGTTTCGTCAAGATTGACAACAAAAAATACGGCAGCATCGAGGGTGTGACGGATCGTGAATATTACACCAACTCTTTCCATGTGCCGGTGTATTACAACATTTCCGCCTTCAAGAAGCTGGAACTGGAGGCACCCTTCCATGCCTACTGCAATGCCGGTCACATCAGTTATGTGGAGTTGGACGGCGATATGTGCAACAATATCGACGCATTTGAAACTGTTATCCGCTATATGAAGCAGGTTGGCATTGGCTACGGCTCCATTAACCACCCTGTAGACCGTGACCCTATCTGCGGCTATACCGGCGTCATTGGCAATTGCTGCCCCCGCTGCGGCCGCCACAACGGTGAGGCTGTCTCGGTGCTGACGCTCAAGGAATTGCGCAAAAAGTTTCCCAATATGCCACACTTCGTGGGAATCGAATAATTTTCTGATTATTATATCACAAGGAGGAAATCATCATGAATGAACAAGCAACACAGGAAAAGACTATCGGCGAAGGCGTAGAATTTGAGAGAATCCGCCGCATTACCGGCTATCTGGTGGGCACCGTTGACCGTTTCAACGATGCCAAGCGTGCCGAGGAGAGCGACCGTGTCAAACACAGCCTCAAGAATCGTGATTAGTGGTTTTTAGTGCTTAGTGCTTAGTGGACGTGTGAAGCGTTGAGAATACATACTCTCTCGCTTGACACGTCCATTTTGTGTTTTTTGATAATCATAGACAAAAAATCCCCCTGCAACAGTATCCACTCGGATTGCCTTACAGGGAGATTCTCATATCAGATTTTGTACCGCAAAAACGACCGGAAAGAATTACTCAGCGTCTTCTGCGGGAGCTTCTTCAGTTTCCTCATTGGCTTCATCGGCAGCTTGTGCCTGTGCCTTGAGCACTTCCTTAATAGAAAGGCTGACATGTTTATTCTCGAAGTCAATATTGGTGATGGCCGCAGTGACAACATCGCCAACCTTGACAACATCAGTGGGATTCTCCACGCGGTCAAGGCTCAGCTGGCTGATGTGAATCAGACCGTCGAGACCGGGCAGAATGTTGACAAACGCACCGAACTTGGGTGTGCCGACAACCTTGGCTTGAATCACAGTACCAATGGGATAGTTATTCTTGAGGATCTCCCACGGATTCTCCTCAGCTTTTCTGTAGCCGAGAGAGATGGTCTTCTTGTCCTTCTTAACGTCCTTGACTCTGACTTCGACAACATCGCCAATGGAGAGAACATCTTTGGGATCCTTAACCTTATCCCAAGAGAGTTCAGACTTATGAACCATGCCGTCCACAGGACCAAGATTGACAAATGCGCCGTAGCTGGTGAGAGACTTGACCACACCGGTAAAGATCTGGCCGGGCTCGATGTTATCCCAAAATTCCTTCTCGGCAAGCTTTCTGATGGAGCCGATCACACGGCCTCTGCCGCCCTTGATAACCTCAATGATAACAAACTTGACCTTCTGCTTGAGCAGGCTGTCAAGCGGCTGCTTGGGCTGGAGCATACACTGGGAAGCGGGAATGAAGACAGTCACGCCGTCGCAGGCGACGAGCACGCCACCCTTGATCACCTGCGTGACAGTGCCTTCAAAGACCACAGGCTCCTTCTCCTCGACAACCTCTTCGGTGGTCTCAGGTGCCTCTGCCTCGGCTGCGGTATCCGCATCGTCGTCGTCGCGTCTTCTTCTTCTGGTGGTGATCTTCGGGGAAGCGGCCAGCATCTTGTCCATGGTTCTTCTGGATTCAAGAATCTTCTTGGAGAGATAAATGTAGCCGTCCTGATCGTTGACCTTGAGAATGATCAACTCAAGCTCATCGCCAACCTTGACCAGATCAGCAGTGGTCGCGTTGGGGTCATCGGTGAGTTCCTTCAGCTCAACGATACCGGTCTGCTTTCTGCCGACATCGACATAAGCCCCGGTGGGGTCAACGCTGATAACGGTACCGGTAACTACCTTTCCTTGCATATTTGAATTCTTGAAAGACTCCTCCAGCATATCCGCGAAGCTTTCATTGTTCTGGATTTCGCTCATTTTGAATAGAACCTCCTTAATTATGTCAGCAGGCGTGGAAGCACCCGCCGTAACACCAATATTGGTTGCCGCGCGCACGTCGTCCTCGGGCAGCTCGTCGGCCGTCTGGATGAGGACACTCTTGCATTTTTCAGAACAGATGTGAAAAAGCTTCGCCGTGTTCGAGCTGTTGACGCCGCCAATTACGACCATCAGATCGCACTTTTCAGACAGTTCGGCGGCTTCGCGCTGTCTGCTTTGGGTTGCATTACATATTGTATCAAATAAAGTTGCGTTTGTACAGTCTTTATTGAAAATGTTCAAACATTTTTTCCAAATTTCTGTGTTAAAGGTGGTCTGTGCCACCACAGAGACGCTCTTCTCTTTGAGTTCCGGGTGCTCACAAAGCAGCTCTATGAGATGCGTATCATCCCGAAACGTATAGGCAATGCCATTGCAGTGACCTTTGATACCCAAAACTTCAGGGTGTTCGGAGTCACCGGCAATTAATATTATATCACCTTTTTCAGCGGCATTGGTGACAATACTATGAATTTTTGCAACGAATGGGCAGGTTGCATCCTGAACTTCGATATTTTTGGCGGACAATCGCTGATAAACAGACAACGGCACGCCATGAGAACGGATCACCAGCACCGCGTCAAGCGGCACATCATCCGGTGTATCCGCAGTCACCACGCCTCTGTCCGCCAGTTGTCCTACTACCTGGGCGTTGTGAATAATCGGGCCAAGGGTACAGACCCGCTTGCCCTCGTCAAGCAAGGAATTGACCAGCTCAATGGCGCGGTTGACGCCAAAACAAAAGCCGGCGGTTTTGGCCAGATGAATATTGCTCATCAAATCCTACCCCTTTCTCGCTCAAAGGCCTACATGCCCTTTGACGGTATCCACCACCAGCTGAACCGAATGTTCAAAGTCCAGTTCCGATGTATCAATCAAAATGGAATCTTTGGCGGGGCGCAACGGAGAGATCGGTTTGTTTTCATCGTAATAATCACGCTCGCGGATATCCGACAGCACTTCCTCATAAGTCACGTCCATGCCCTTTTCGCACATTTCCTTGTAACGGCGCTGTGCGCGTACCTCGGGCGAAGCGGTCAGGAAGATTTTGACGTCCGCATTGGGAAGCACCACTGTGCCGATGTCACGGCCGTCCATAATGATGTTGTTCTTCTGTGCCATCTCCTGCTGCATATCCGAAAGGCACTGGCGCAGCTTAGGGTGAGCCGAAACAATCGGTGCGCAACGTGTCACTTCGCGGGTACGAATCACGCGGGAGACATTTTCACCGCAAAGATACACCTTCTGCTCCCCGTTTTCATACCGCAGCTCAATATCGAGCATGGGGAGAATGCTGCCGATGCGCTCGGCATCGTCGGGGTCAATGCGGCGCTGCATCACGAATACCGCCGCCGCACGATACATCGCGCCCGTATCGACATAGATAAAGCCCAACCGACGGGCTGCCTCACGCGAGATGGAACTTTTACCCGCGCCGGAAGGACCGTCAATGGCCACATTAATCATCAAAAATCACCTTCACTTCAAGCATTTGCGCCGGGTCAAGCATTTGCACCGGGTCAAGCATTTGCACCGGGTCAAGCATTTGCACCTGCGCACCGCCCCGTAGAAAACGCGATTTGCAGGTTGAATCCACCGGTATGGGCATCTACATCAAGCACCTCGCCCGCAAAGTAAAGACCCTCCACAAGCTTGGAAGCCATAGTACGGGGATTGACCTGCGCCACGTTCACGCCGCCGGAGGTAATAATCGCTTCCTCGATGGGACGAAATCCGATGACGGTGTACTCGAGATTTTTCAGAAGCCCGGCCAGCGCCAGACGCTGTTCCCGGCGAATGGAGTGAACCTTCGTATCGCGAGGAATGTCTGTTCTTTTTATTATAACAGAAACCAGCTTCTGTGGCAAGAGTTTTGCCAACGAATTTTCAAAATTTTTATTAATATTTTCTGAAAAATCCCGCTGAATACGGGCATCGAGCTGTTCAAGACTGAGAGCAGGCTTCAGGTCCACCGAGATAATGTGTTTCTTTTTTACATCGCGGATATGAGAGCTGGCACTGAGAACTACCGGGCCGGACATGCCGAAGTGCGTATAAAGTAACTCACCAAAATCCGTGTAGACAGTCTTGCCGCTGTCCGCCTCACGCACCGTGATGGCAATATTACGCAGAGACAAGCCCTGCGCGTCCTTACAGTCCTTCTCCGCGATAACCAGCGGCACAAGCGAGGGCTTGGGGCTGATGATCTCATGTCCCGTTTCCCGCGCAAAGCGGTAGCCGTCACCGGTGGAACCGGTGAGCGGATAGGACATGCCCCCCGTCGCCACAATGCAGCTCCGGCAGGTCAGCGTCCCATGCGCCTCTGTCGTCACACCCGTAATCCGTGCATCCTCTGCCACCAGCCCGGTGACTGTGTCCCGCAAGGTACGCACCCCGGCCCGGCGGCAATAGTCTATGAGGGCATTGTTGATATCGGCGGCCTTGTCCGACACCGGAAAAACGCGGTTGCCGCGTTCTACCTTCAACGCCACACCGCGCTGCTCAAAGAAGTCCATCACATCGTGATTGTCAAACCGGGCAAACGCACCGTAAAGGAATTTGGGGTTGACAGGTATATTGCCGAAAAATGCGTCCCGGGAACAGTCGTTGGTCACATTACAGCGGCCCTTACCCGTAATGAGCAGCTTTTTGCCGTTGCGGGGGTTCTTTTCGATCAGCGTAACGACCTCTCCCCGTTCCGCCGCCGTACCCGCGGCCATCATACCGGCAGGACCGCCGCCAATCACGATAATACCTTCCCCGCTCATTCGACTGCCTCCTCGGGTTTCTGATAGATGTCGTACTCATCCCAGATCGCCTCGAGCTGCCGGAAGGTCTCCGACACCTCCGCCTGATTGCGCTTGATGGCGGCAACAATCAGGGCGTTGATGAGACTCATGGGCGCGACAAGAGAATCTACAATGGACAGCATATCACTCTTGGCAATGAGCGAACATTTGGCGTGCTGTGCAAGCGGAGAAGACAGACTGTCGGTAATGGCGATGATATTGGCACTCTTGGTGTTGGCAAACCGCAGAGCGGCAATCGCGCTGTTGCAGTAGCGGGGAAAGCTGATACCGATGACGCAGGCCTCGCTGTCCACGTGCATCATCTGGGCGAGCGTGTCGCTCTCGTTGGAAGGATCAATCACCACTACGTCCTTAAAAATCAGCTTGAGGTAATAGCCCAGAAAAACCGCAAGCGCTTCCGCGCTTCTTGCACCGAGTATGTAAATGCGCTTGGCCGAGCAAATCATCTCCACGGCCTTGTCAAAATTTTCCTTTGATGTTTCCTCCATCGTGCGGCGCAGCTTTTCCACGTCGGTGCCGAGTACCGAGCCCAGCACGTTGTCATCATTAATGCGGCTGCACGCCACATCAATGCGCTGCACTGATGTCAGACGGTTGCGTATCATCTCCTGAATCGCCTTTTGCAAAGCCGGATAGCCATCATATCCCAGTTCGGTGGCGAAGCGCACCACGGTGGATTCGCTCACGCCTACAGTCTTGCCCAGCTTGGAAGCCGTCATAAACGCCGCCTTGTCATAATTCTCACTGATATATTTCGCAATCAGCTTTTGACCCTTGGAAAATTCCGGATAACCGGAATGAATGGTGTTAAAAAGCGAATTACTCATATCGATAACCTCTCATCTCATAACCAAAACGGCACTCGCAATTCGTGTGAGCTGCGAATGCCGTCGGAATTATTGATTTTTTTGCTTGAGGGCGCGGTCGATGGCGCGTTTGGCATCGCGCTTGGCCATATCGTCCCGCTTGTCATAGAGCTTTTTACCTTTGCAAAGACCTATCTGCACCTTCACCAACGAACCCTTGAAGTAAAGCGACAACGGTACGATGGCGTAGCCTGCCTGCTTCACACCATTGAACAGGTGTGCAATTTCCTTTTTATGCAGCAACAGCTTTCTCACACGCAGGGGGTTGACATTAAAGAGATTGCCGTGATCGTAGGGGCTGATGTGCATACCTTTGATGAACAGCTCACCATGCTCCACCGCGCACCACGCTTCCTTGATGTTGGCCTTGCCCTGCCGGAGCGACTTGACTTCCGTACCTGTCAGCTCGATACCAGCCTCGAAGGACTCTTCCACAAAATATTCGTGAAACGCCTTCTTGTTTTGGGCAATGCTTCTGTTTGCGTTCTTGTCTTTAGCCAAAATGACACCTCATATTTCATCTCTCATAATTCACTGCGCCCATCGAGAGCGCGTTTCAGGGTGACTTCATCGGCATATTCCAGATCGCCGCCCACGGGAATACCATAGGCCAGCCGCGTGACCTTCACGCCCAGCGGTTTGATCAGACGGGAAAGATACATCGCGGTTGCCTCGCCCTCCACTGTCGGATTGGTGGCCATGATGACCTCCGCCACGCCGCCCGCATTGATACGGGCGAGCAGCTCCTTGACACAAAGCTGTTCCGGGCCGATGCCGTCCATAGGGGAAATGCAGCCGTGCAGCACATGATAGCTCGCGTTAAATTCATGCGTGCGCTCCAGCGCGATCACATCTCTTGGCTCCGCTACCACGCAGATGACAGACTTGTCCCTCGCAGGGTCGCCGCAGACCGAACAAAGTTCCCCGTCAGTCAGATTGCAGCAGACGGAACATTTGTGAATCTTCTGCTTTGCCTCGAGAATCGCGTTGGCAAACGCCTCCGCCTCCTGCTGCGGCAGGTCGAGCACATACAGTGCCAGCCGCTGGGCGGTTTTTTTGCCAATGCCCGGCAGCCGCTCAAACTGCTCGATAAGCCGCGTCAGCGGTACTACTCTGTAGGCCAAATCAGAAGCCCATGCCCGGGAGCGAGAGACCGCCGGTCACAGCGTTCATTCTCTCTTCCTTGTCGGCGTTGATGTTGCGGATCACTTCGTTGACAGCGCCGGTCACCATATCGGTGAGCATTTCCTTATCCTCCATCGCTTCGTCGCTGATGGTCAGGCTGGTGATTTCCAGGCTGCCGAGCATGGTGACGGAAACGGCATTGCCGCCCGTGCTGACGCTGTATTCCTTGGCTTCCAGCTCTTCGGAGACCTTCTCCATCTCCTCCTGAATCTTCTGAGCCTGCTTGGCAATCTGGTTCATGTTGGTGGTCTGGCCGGAGCCATAGCCCTTGGGCAATCTTGATTTCATAGTATAATTCCTCCTAATTTTCCTCAACCGTAATACCCGCCGCCGCCGCACGCTGCCGAATGGCTTCTACAGCGGCCGCTGCGGTATCCTCGGCGGTATTGCTTGGGTTGACCGGCGCACTTGCGGTACGCATATATGAAACTGCCCCCGACGGGCTGTAGGGGCCCAGTCGGCAGTCAATTCCCGAAAGTTGTTTAATAATCCCACGGATCGCGTCTTTGACCATGGTATTGCGCAGCATATCCCGGCCGAAGCTGCCCGTTTCAATCAGCAGATACTTGCCGTTGCGGTACGCGCGCGAATCCGACAGCACGCTGTAAGCGCCCTGATTGGTCTGTTCCAGCAGTTCCAGCGCACGGTTCCATTCCGGATAAGGTCTGGCGGCATCGCTCAATTCCCGCACCGTTGCCGACACGTTTCCGTTGGCCGACGCCTGTGCCGCCGTTCCCGGTTCTGAGGTACTGCCCAGAATCGGAATTTTCCCGGCATTTCCCGTATCGTGCGCCTGCTGTACCCCCTTTTCATGACGCGTTGCCGCACCCGCCTGCACCGCACGTTCCAACGCTTCAATCCGGGAAAGCAGCGCATTGACAGTCGCATTGGGGACCGGAGCAGCTGTCGCTGCCGGTAACGGTTTCTGCCGTTCCTCTCCCCCAACCCCGCAGGCGCGTATCAGAACGGTCTCCATCTCCACGCGCTTATTGACGCCGCGCGCCATTTTTTCATAGGATTCCTGCAAGAGATTCAGGATACTGATGGCCTGTACCGCCGTAAAACCGGCAGCCGCCTGCTTCAGCTCGCTCAGCTCAGCCTCGGAAGCAACTATCAAGCCCTCGGCATTTTTAACGGTGCAGAGAATCATGATGTTACGGAAGTAACCGATCAGCTCATCACACAGACGCAGCATATCTTTGGAACCTTCATACAGTTCGCTCACGAGTTTCATCAGCGCAGCGGGATCCTTGCGAGCAATATGACCGGCCATCTCGTGAATATACCCGGTGCCAGCCATACCTACGGTTTCGCAAACGGTCAAGGCGTTGACCTGCTTGCTCCGTCCCATGGCCTGATCGAGAATGGAAAGCGCATCGCGCATACCGCCGTCCGCCAGACGGGCGATCATCAACCCGGCCTCCTCGTCGATATCCCCGCCTTCCTGCTCAGCGATGTATTTCAGTCGTCCGTAGACAGCCTGCGGCTGCACACGGTGGAAATCGAAGCGCTGACAGCGGGAAAGAATCGTTGCGGGCAACTTGTGTGGCTCGGTGGTGGCGAGAATGAAAATGACATACCCCGGCGGCTCTTCCAGCGTTTTGAGCAGCGCGTTGAAAGCCTCGGTGGTAAGCATATGCACTTCGTCTACGATAAAAACGCGATATCTGGCCTGCGCGGGCGTGTAGCGGATTTCCTCGAGCAGTTCACGAATGTCCTCGATCTTGCGGTTGGAAGCCGCGTCCATCTCGGTTACGTCCATGATGCTCTCGTCTTCAATGCCCCGGCAGACCTCGCACGCGCAACAAGGGTCTCCGTTGACGGGGTGGAGGCAGTTGACCGCCTTGGCGAAAATCTTGGCGCAGGTAGTTTTGCCCGTGCCGCGGGAACCGGTAAACAGATAGGCATGCGCCACCCGGCCGGTGACAAGCTCGTTTTTGAGGGTTTCGGTGACATGAGGCTGCCCGACCACATCGGCGAAGGTTTTCGGACGCCATTTGCGGTAAAGAACCTGATACATCGAAACACTCCCTCACCAAGCAGCAATCGCGGCAGCTGTTTGCAGACAATAAAATAAGACAGAACCCTCATGCACATCGTCATACGGACACCAGATTGGCTGCGGCGCACAAGGCAATCCGCTTAATGCTGCTCGGTTCCCCGCCTGACATGGTTCACAGCGCCCTGCCGCACAGGATCCGGCATCCGCATGTCGATATGCACGAATGATATTCTGTCTTGATTTGGCATGATTCAAGAAATGAAATGCGTTTCAATCTGAACTGCCAGAATATTATAATATAGTTCGCGTGAAATTGCAACTGTTTTTTGCAATTTTTTTGCCTTGATTTGTTAAAAAATTATTTTGATTTTGAAAACAGACCATAAAATTCCCCATGAACAGCTTTAATGATTGACTTATGACATGAGCTGCATTATAATGGAAAAGAAAAATCCACAAAATTGGCGGTGATCGCATTGAAAAGAATCACAAAAGAAGTTTGGAGCAAGCTGCCCGACGGCCGCGAAATCACACGCTGGCAAATAACCGGAAAAAAATTAACCGTCTGGCTCATTAATTTCGGCGCCACGGTGCAGCGCATGACCTACGATGACAGCGACATCATCTTGTCCCTGCCCACAGCCGAAATCTATGACAGACTCCGCGTTGCCTGCATCGGCGCGACAGTAGGACGATACGCCGGACGCATCGCGGGCGGACGCTTTACCATCGGAAACACTTCCTACCGGCTCTCACGCAATCAGGACGGCAATCACCTGCACGGCGGATTCAACGGATTCAGCGTGCAGGTGTGGGAAGGACATGAATTTGAAAACGAAACCGACGCAGGCGTTGTTTTCCGTCTGATTTCCCCCGACGGTGACGAAGGATATCCCGGTCGTCTGGAAACTGCTGTTACCTTCACTGTCACGCAGGACGACGCGCTGCGCATCACCTATCAGGCTGTCAGCACCAAGAGCACCATTGTCAACCTC
The DNA here is from genome assembly GCA_946184295.1 of uncultured Clostridia bacterium. Taxonomy (GTDB): domain Bacteria; phylum Bacillota; class Clostridia; order Oscillospirales; family Acutalibacteraceae; genus RUG762. The sequence continues at coordinate 25,019 of CAMHEZ010000009.1, forward strand.
ACCAATCACTGCTATTTCAACCTGAACGGCTACCGCGTCAACGAGCAAGGTTTGCATGAATTTAACGGCAACAACAGCGATATCGAGCTGATGATCGACGCTGACCGCGTGGTAGACCTCATCGACCAATTGCCCACGGGACGGCTTCTGACGGTGGCAAACACGCCCTTCGATTTCCGCACGCCCAAACCGATCGCCCGTGATATGCCGCTGCTGCCCACGACAGCTGCCGAGGGTTACGATCACTGCTTTGTTCTCAACCGCCATGCTCCCGACCAGCCTTCCGTCACGGCGTACAGCCGTCGCACCGGCATCACCTTGACGTGCGTCACCGACCGGCCTGGCGTCCAGCTCTTTACAATGGATAACCCCGGCGACGCCTTCGCCATCGAAACGCAGCTCTTTCCCGACAGTCCCAATCACCCCGGCTTTCCCAACGCCGTTCTGAACGCGGGCGAGCCGTTCAGCAGTGAAACGGTTTACCGTTTTTCACGGAGAGACAATGTGTGATATCTGTTTCTATTTACAAATTCTGCTTGATTTTTGAAAGAAATATAGTATGATATTCCTATAGATTTCTTGCAAGGAGGAATTTCAGGCAATGGAAAAATTTAAAGATCTACAGTACAAACGCCCCGATCCCCAGCAGGTGCAGCAGAATCTGCTCGCCTGCATTCAGCGCTTTGAGCAGGCAGCCACCTTTGAAGAGGCTCACGCGGCCTTTCTGGACAAATATCAGGCGCTGTCGGACGTGGAAACGATGTATACCATCGCATATATCCGCAACACGATCAACATGAAGGACGACTTTTACGATGGAGAAATTCAGTTTTTCAACGAGGCCATTCCGCAACTCACGCCTGTGGAACAGCAGTGGCTGGGCGCCATCGTCAAAAGTCCCTTCCGCCCGCAGCTCGAAGAACTCTATGGCAGCCATCTGTTCCACTCGGCTGAGGTGCAGCTCAAACTGACCGATCCCGCTATCATTCCCGAGATGATCGAGGAAAACAATCTCTCGGCGGAATACTCCAAGACGGCGGCCGCCTGCTCCACGGAATTTCGCGGCGAAACCTGCAACTTCTACGGTCTGCTGCGCCATATGCAGTCCACCGACCGTGAGGAACGCAAGGAGGCTTTCCTCGCGTGGGCCAAGCTCTACGAGGAAGTTTCGCCCAAACTCGACGAACAATACGGCAAACTGGTGAAATTGCGCTGCACGATGGCGGAAAAACTGGGTTACGCCAGCTATATCGACTATATCTATCCCGCACGCGGCCGCTACGATTACACCGCCAAGGAAGCCGCTGATTTCCGTGAGGCTGTACGCAAGTATATTACCCCTGTCTGTGACAAGATGTATAGAGAGCAAGCCGAGAGATTGGGCATTGATAAGCTGCACTATTACGATGAGGAACTGGTGTTCCCGGACGGCAACGCGGTTCCGGTCGGCACGCCGGAGGAACTGGTGCAAAAGGCGCATGAAATGTACAGCGACCTCTCTCCCGAAACCAAGGAATATTTTGACTTCATGACCGAACACGAGCTTTTCGATCTGGTCACACGTGAAAACAAGCACCTGGGCGGCTATTGCACCTCACTGGCCGATTACAAAGCGCCCTTTATCTTCTCCAACTTCAACGGCACATCCGCCGATGTAGACGTCCTGACTCATGAGGCCGGTCACGCCTTTGAATTTTACTACGCCTCCCGCCATTTGCCGCTGGCCGAGCTGGCGGGCTCTACCAGTGAGATCAACGAAATCCACTCCATGACAATGGAACATTTCGCTTACCCCTATATGGAAAGCTTCTTCGGCGACAAGGCCGATAAATACCGCTATGCCCATTTCTGCGAAGCCTTGAAGACCATTCCCTATCTTGTCGCGGTGGACGAATTTCAGCACCGTGTCTTTGAAAACCCCACGGCAGGCCCTGCCGACTGGCGCCGTTTCTGGAAGGAAATCGAACAGAAATATATGCCCTGGCGCGATTACGACGGTAACGAGTTCCTCGAAAACGGCGGTTTCTGGATGCAGAAGCAACACATTTTCCTCTATCCCTTCTATTATATCGACTACGCCCTCGCGCAGATGGGCGCGTTCTCTCTCTTCCGCCGTCAGGTGGAAAACGGGGACGCCTGGCCGCATTATCTGACGCTTTGCTCCATCGGCGGCAAGTACGGCTATTTTGAAACGCTTCAACGTGCCGAGATTCCCGTTCCACTCAATGATGAGGTGGTAAAGACCAACGCAGCCTTCGCCGAGCAGTACGCGGCAGTATTGAAGGAAAAGATTTAGTCGCCAATCTCTAACGATTCTCTATAAAAATACCGCTGCAAGCTGTTTGACAAACTTGCGGCGGTATTTTGTTTGAATCCTCCGTCAATCTTCTATCCGCACATAACAGACGCTGTAACCGTTGTCCACATAAAATTCATGGAACGGCTCCATTTCTAAATCCGGAAACGCCATGTAGGGCGTGCCGTCATCAGTGTAGAACTGATAGCGGTAATCGGTCTGTGCCATCGGGTCATCGCTGCGCTCATGAACAAGATAACCCGTCTGTTCCACCGCGCCGCTCGCGTAATAGGCAGTAAAACGACCGTCCGCCGTAATTTCAATATGGGCAGCGTCCCTGTCGCCGTCGATATACCAGTTTCCGGCAAGCTTCGCCAAGGCCGGATCAACGGTTTCCTGCGAGGATACCGCTGATGAAGATGCCATATCGGCGGTACTGACGTCTGTATGGGAAGTGGCCTTATGACACGCACCCAGCGAAAGAACCAATGCGACGGTACAGGCTATGAGAAACATATTCCGAAATCTGTTCATTTTACATCGACTCCTTTTTATATCTGTGCCGCAAATGCCATCGCCAGCCATGCCGCCTTATCCTTGCCGGTGGGATTGGCGACATTATCCAGACTCCGCGCGTCCCATTCGTCCGCGTCGAGATTATCCGCCGCGAAGAAAAAGGTAAAGAAATCCTTCCCCCTGAATTGTGCGACCGCTGCCGCGGCCGCGCACTCCATCTCCACACAGACACAGCCCTGCGCCTTTCTGCGGGCGATTTTCGCGGGCGTCTCTCGGTAAACAGCGTCGGTGGTCCATGTCTTGCCCACGGTGTAATGTACGCCGCATTGTTCCAACAGTTCCGTGAAGGCGGCGAGATGTGTTTCATTGACGGCAATTTCATCGGACGCGGGCAGATAGTGATAACTGGTACCCTCGTCGCGCAGCGCCGCGTTGGGAACGATAATGGAACAGTCTCCGATATCGCCGTCCAGCACGCCGCAGGAACCAAACAGGAGAATCGTTTTCGCCCCCATCTGATAGATTTCCTCGCAGAGCGCCGCGCAGACCGGTGCGCCCACGTCCATCATCATCAGGCCGATGCGCCTGCCTTGATACTTCGTTGCGTAAACCGGCATTTCCATGTTGGCGGCACTGCGAAGGGCAATCTGCCCGCCCCCGTATCGCTCGAGCATACGTGAAAAGGTGCCTCGCTCAAAGCAGGAGACCACAATCTCCGGCATACCTGCCAAGGGTTCCACAAAATTGGACGGATTGAGGACTGCTGTCCGGTTTTCATCAAATTCTTCCAACAACATAAAAAATATCCCCCTTTTTCTTTATGATAGCATCATTTCTTCTTTTTGACAAGCAAAAAAAAGCGGCTTCCCGGCAAATAGCACCGGAAAGCCGCTTGATCGCGTCAGGAACGAATGACAAGACCGCCGAAATTCACTTGCGCTGCCACATGAATGGTGGGGGCGTTTTCATCCGAAGAAGAAGTGAATTGGTTTTCCACGCCGCCGAAGTTTGTTTCGGTCTGCAAATCCAGCTTGCAGTCGGGGGGCAGAATGATTTCCACGCCGGAAAAGGCGGCTTCCACCTCGATGGTTTTGTCTCCTTCTATCGTCGCGCCAGTCAGATCCAGCGTTCCCTTACCGAAAGCAACCTCCATGCGGCAGCCGTCAAATGCCTTGCCCTGATAATTGGGACTGACTTCGCCGAATGACACTTCATATTTCGGCAGAGAGCCGTCGGAAGTGGCGACCACCTCTACCGAGATGCTTTTCCTGTGAAAACGGTTGCCGAAAAACGCGTGGACAATCACGCTGACGCCGAACACAATGATGAGAATCGGGACAATCAGTTTGACCAAATCAACGGAAATGATTTGCTGCGCGTTGAGGAACAGCCCCGCGCCAAGCGCAATCAGCACCAGTCCTACCACCTTGTTGGAACCGCGTTCAAACAGCATCATCAATCCGGGCACCACAAGGAAAATCGTCCACCACCCGTCGATAAAGAAGTCCGGGAGAATGTTGAAAACTTTCAGACAGTAGCACACGCCGATGGCTACCGCTACCAGTCCCAGAATCACAGAGGGCATTTTGCTTCTCAAATCTTTCAAGTGTATCGTCTCCTTTTGGAAAAAACTTCTATGGAAGAGTATAGCATATTCATTTGGATTTGTCAATATATAAAGAATATTTTTGTAAATGATTAACAAAACGAAATTCCTCATTTCTCCGTTATCACCCAGTTGCTATGACAGGCATACAATGGGAATAGAAATCCATTACGGAGGAATGTATCATGCCAAAAATTTACTTAAGCCCGTCCACACAGGAATACAACCCTTATGTCATCGGCGGCGCCAGCGAGGAAACCAACATGAACCGGCTGGCCGACGCACTGGTCCCTTACCTGAACGAACTGGGCATTGACTATGACCGCAACACACCCGAAATGACCGCCCGCACCTCTATTCAGCAGGCAAACCAGAACGGCGGCTACGACCTGTATCTGGCGCTTCACTCCAACGCCGCGCCGGAAGAATTTGCCGGTATGCTGCAAGGCCCCGACATCTACTACAACCCCGCCAGACCCGAAAGCCGTCGCGCCGCCGACCTGATCGCGGAGGAATTTCGCAAGATTTATCCCCAGCCCCAGCTGGTAGACGTGCGTCCCACCGACTATCTCGGCGAGGTGCTGCGCCCCAATTATCCCGCCGTACTGGTGGAGGTTGCCTATCACGACAATCCCGAGGACGCGGCATGGATTCTCAACAACTTCGACGCCATCGCACGAGCCCTGGCGAACGCCGTGCAGAAATTCGTCAATCCTTAGAACGCACCGATCAGAAAAACATATAAAATACGCTGCCGCCTGCGCCGCGGGCTTTTTTCGGAAAGCCAAGCGACGCGGGCGGCCTTTTGCATATATCGTCACCGGTTGTGTGAATTGGCATATCTAATCAAACGGAAGGCGAAAATATCGGATTTGGATAAAATAATTCCGTAAATCTATTGATTTTTTTACGATTCTATGATAAAATATCGTTAAACTACGGTTATTGGGGATGCTTGAAAAAGTATACTTTTCAAATTTTTCCGCCGCAGCTTGTTCTGGTATGTATTTTTGAAAGCGGGCAGATGTGCATAGGCCTGCTTTTGGAAATAAATTTCTTTGTGTTCCTTTTTGGCGTGCAAAGAGAAGCGCTTCCTTTTTTCCGGCGCGGCAGGTGATGTGCATAGACCTTTCGCACCGGACAGCATTCCAAATAAAATTGTATTGGAGGAAAAAAACAAAATGAAATTGCACAAACGCATCCTCAGCTTGCTGCTGGCAGTCGGCATGATCGCCGCTACTGCTGTCACGCTGACAAGCTGCAAGGGAAACAAGAAGGCCGAAGGTCAGGTTATCATCGGCTCTGACACGGAGGCAAACGGCGACTGGGCTTACGGTCTGTTCTCCGCCGGCTCCATCAACGCTACCGATTCGCACGTCATTACGCTGACGGACGACTATACAACGGTAGCCAGCAATAAAGGCGGCGATCTGGTTATTAATGACACCATTGTCAAGAACTACGAGCGCACCGAAGACGCAGACGGCAACGCCACCTACACCTTCGAGATCAACAAAGGTCTGAAGTTCAACAATGGCGATCCTGTCAAAGCCGAGAACTTCCTTGCCTGGAAACTCTTCTCTCTCAGCCCCGCCGCCAAAGAGATGAACGCTACGGATTCAGACTACAACAAGATTCTCGGCGGCCCTGACTACCGCGAAGGCAAGGCAGACTATCTCCAGGGACTTCGTTTGCTTGATGAGTACAAGTTCTCTTTGACAGTCCTTGCCAAGGGATACGATGGCACCGATTATCTTCCTTATTACCATGACCTTGCTTTTGCAAGCGTCCAAGCCGTCAATCTCACCTACTGGTTCGGCGAGGGCTGGTCTGTCAAAGACGACGGCGAAGGCGCTTACCTGACCAACAGCAACGGCAAAAAGCTGACGGTTGCCGATATCGGCGACACCTTCAAGGAAGCACAGTACGCCACCAAAGACCGTGTGACTGCCGGTCCCTATAATCTGGTTGATTTCGACAAGAGCGCCAATCAGATCACCCTTGAAGTCAATCCCAACTACGCAGGCGATTTTCAGGGGCAGAAGCCCGGTATTGAGAAGATCATCATCGTCAAGACTGAACCCGACACCGTGATCGACACGCTCGCTACCGGCGGCATCCAGATTTACTCCGGCATTTCGGACGGTTCTGAGGTCAACGCGGCGATCGACTTGATTGACAACGGCACCATCGACAGCTCTTACTGTCAGTATGACCGTGCGGGCTACGGCTACTTTGCTTTCGCCTGTGACCTCGGCCCCGCTCAGTACAAGGAGTTCCGTCAGGCGGTTGCCCACCTTCTCGATCGCACCGAGTTCGCTAAGACCTTCTGTGCCGGCTGGGGCGGTGTTGTGCACGGTCCTTATTGCACGGCTTTCTCTATGTATGACGACAGCAAAGACCTCTTTGCCGACAAGCTGAACACCTACAACTACGATCCCGCCAAGGCAGTGGAGCTCCTCAAGAGCGTCGGCTTCGTCTACAACAAGGACGGCAGCGATTATAAAGACGGCAGCGGTGAAGTCCGTTACAAGGAAGTTTCCGCTGAGGAAGCTGCCAACTATGAGAGCTTCTGCGTCAAGAAGGGCGACAAGTACCTTATGCCCGCTACCCTCAACTGGGCTGCCTCCGAGAACAATCCTGTTGCCGACCTTCTTGTGACCATGCTCGCCAACGGTTCCGCTACCAAGGAAGCCGGCGTGGAGATCAAGCAGAATATCATGACCTTCCCCGAACTGCTCAACTATCTGTACCGTCAGGACGCTTACGGTCTGGGCGGCGAATACTCGGTTCCCACTTATAATATGTTCAACCTCGCAGCCAGTTGGCCCAGTGTGGCGGCTTATGACTATGCACATCAATTTACCACGAATCCCGATTATATCGCGGACGGCTACAACACCACCCATCTCTACGACGATACGCTGGATAAACTCTCCATCGAAATGCTTTACGGTGTAAAGCCCGGCGATTATGCCACCTACCTCGACAAGTGGCAGCAGTTCGTTATCCGTTACAACGAGCTTCTTCCCATGGTTCCGCTGTACTCCAACATCTATGTGAGCATTTATCCGAATACCATCAAGGGTTATGAGGAAGGCCCGTTCTGGGGCTTCGAAAGGGCTATCCTCTATGCCGAGTATGTTGGCTAAAGCGCGAAGTAATTTCTGATTTTCAGGCTTCCTAAAAAAGCCTAATTGATCGGCGAAGGGTCTCCTTCCTTACAATAGGCAGGAGACCCTTTGTGTGTTTAGTGATTAGTGGCTAGTGGTTAGCGGCTGGCCTCTGACCACTAACCACTAATCACTAACAACCAAAAAGAACGGAGGTTGATTTGGATATATGAAAAAATACATTCTGAAACGAATCATATATCTGATTATCGTTTTCTTTGTCGTCTCTCTGATGATGTATGCCATCTACAATCTGATTCCGAGCGACCCGGCCATGGTGCAGATGGAGCCCCTGCGCAAAACGCTCAAACCGGAAGAATGGCAGCGCCAGTATCAGGCACTGCGCGACCAGATGGGTCTGAATGCTCCGCTGCTGCAAAGATACGCCCGCTGGATGGGCTTCATGCCCGACGTCAGCGGCAAGTTTGAGGGTATGCTTCAGGGCAACTTCGGCTATTCTATCAGCTACAAGCGCGATGTGGTTGACATCATCGCCACCCCCATGCTCAATACCATTATCCTGAATTTTGTTTCCACCATCATTACCCTTGCGATCACTATTCCGCTGGGTATCTATTGCGCGGTTCATGCCCGCAAGACCTCGGACAACCTGATTCAGGCCGGTACCGTCGTGGGCTACAGCCTGCCGACCTACCTCGTCGGTATTCTCTTCATTTTCCTCTTCGCGGTATGGCTCAAAATCTTCCCCACCGGCGGCGCGAAAACGCCGGGTTCTACCTACACCGGCATTCTGGAATTTGGCGACCGCATGTATTACATGATGCTGCCGATTATCGTGCTTGTCTTTACGGGTCTGGCCGGCATGACCAGAACCGTGCGCGCCGCGATGATGGACACCCTTTCGCAGGATTATATCCGCACTGCCCGCGCCAAGGGCTTGAAAGAGAAAGTTGTCATCTACAGCCACGCGTGGCGCAACGCGCTGCTGCCGGTTTCCACATCCATCATGGGCTGGATGATCAGCGTCTTCACCGGCGGCTCGCTGGTCATTGAAACCACCTTCGCCCTCAACGGCACGGGCCGTCTCTACTGGTCGGCGCTCAACACCACCGACTACGAACTGGTGCTTGCCATGCAGATGTTCTACACCCTTGTCAGCCTGGTCGGCGTGCTGCTGACCGACCTCAGCTATACGCTGGTTGACCCGCGTGTCCGCATCGACAAGTAAGAAAGGAGTCATCGAACATGAGTGAAAATCAAAAGAATACAACCAATGGCTCCGCCAAGCAGAAAAAGGAGTTCTTCCTCTCCCGCTGGATCAAGCGCCTCCTCTTCCCCAACAAGGAACTGGATATCTATGCGGAGGAGCAGATGCAAAGTCCGATGCGCATGGTAATCCGCAATTTCTTCTCCAATCCCATGTCGGTCATCGCGCTGTGTGTCTTTATCATGATTGCGCTGTTTGTTTTCATCGCGCCGCACTTTGTCAAGCTGGATCTGGGCGAGCAGGACAGCACGCTGGTCTTTGTCTCCCCGGGCTACGACATGATGAAAGTCCCCGCTGACCTTCAGAAAAACGGCGTGGCGGACATCTCGGTCGGCCGCAACTATTCTGTCGGCGCCGACAAAGAAGGCAACGTCTACGTCTGGGGCAAGAGCAAGGTTACAAAGGTGATTGACCTTGCGGACATTCCCGACAATGTAAAGAATGCCAAGATCGTCAAGGTCGCGGCGGGCAGCGACCACGTGCTGGCTCTTGACAACAAGGGCACCGTTTACGCGTGGGGCAACAACCGCCTGAGACAGACAACCCTGCCATCTGAACTGATGACCAACAACCGTTCCCATGAATTTGGTATTCGCGCCATTTATGCCTCCGATCAGTTCTCGCTGGTCATTACCGATGACAACCGGGCGATTCTCTGGGGCAATGAAAACTTCGCTGACCTTTCCTACAAAGCCGATGAGCTCGACGGCCATGTGGTTGACGGCGCTGTCACCAATACCGCCTATGTGCTGCTCACCGACGACGGAAGAGTGGTCTGCGGCAGCAACAACGCCTCTACTCCCGTTACCAAGATTCCCGCTGCGGCCGCTTTCCGCGTCAAGGCGATCACCGGCAGCAGCAATACGGCCGCCGCGCTGAAAGAGGACGGCAGCGTGGTGGTATGGGGTGCTTCCACCAAGGGCGAAGATAAGATTCCCGCTTTTTCCTCCAAGGCTGTGGAAATCGAGGGCGGACGCTATCACTACACCGCCCGTCTGGAGGACGGCAGTGTGGTCAGTTGGGGCAGCAACCGCTACAAGCAGCTCAATGTGCCTGCTGACGTCACAAAATCCAACATCGAAAAAATGTATGTCGGCTCCTTCCAGAATTACGCCATCGACACTGACGGCAAGATTCACACATGGGGTCTCAAGGGCTTCCTGCTCGGCACCGACGGTCTGGGCCGTGACGTTTACGCCCGTCTGGTCAATGGCGGCAAGATGACAATGACCATCGGCGCGCTGTCGGTCGTCATTGAAATGATCATCGGCATCATTCTGGGCGGCATCGCCGGTTACTTCGGCGGCGTGGTCGATATGATTATCATGCGTATCGCCGAAGTGGTTTCTTCCATGCCGTTTATTCCCTTCGCCATGATTCTCTCCGCTGTTATGGGCACCAAGGTCACGGTGGAGCAGCGAATGTATATCATCATGGTGATATTGGGTATTCTGTCGTGGCCGGGGCTGTGTCGTCTGGTACGCGCACAGATGTTTGCCCAGCGTGAGATGGAATACGTGGTGGCTGCCAAGGCATTGGGCGTCAAGGAGGGCAAAATCATTTTCTCCCATATCATTCCCAATGTCATGTCGGTTTGTCTGGTTTCCATCACACTCGCCTTCGGCACCTCCATGCTGACAGAATCCACCCTTTCCTACCTTGGCTTCGGTGTGCCGCTGCCCACTCCCACATGGGGCAATATGCTCACCGGCGCCAACAACAGCATTATCATTCAGAATTATTGGTGGAACTGGCTGTTCGTCGGCGCCATCTTTGGCGTGGCCTGCATCTGCATCAACCTCATCGGCGACAGTCTGCGCGACGCGCTTGACCCCAAGGCCAACGGCAGATAAGTTAAGAGAAAGGAGGCTTTCCGCGAGACGGTTGTCTGAGAGGCAGCTGTCTCACCAAGAAAGCGATGGTAAGATAACATGGAAGAAAACAAAGAGAAAAAATTCCTGCTGGAAGTCAAGCACCTGCACACCTTCTTTACCTCCCGCCGCGGCATCATCAAGGCAGTCAACGACACTTCCTATGCCGTGCGCGAGGGAGAAACACTGGGTATCGTCGGCGAGTCCGGTTCGGGCAAGAGCGTATCCGCCATGAGCATTCTCCGTCTGCTCGATGAAAACGGCTACATCGACAGCGGCGAGATCATTTTTGACGGCAGAGACCTCACCAAGATTTCCAAAAACGAAATGTATGAGGTCAGAGGCAATGATATTTCGGTCATTTTCCAGGAGCCAATGACCAGCTTGAATCCGGTGTTTACGATTGAAAAACAGATTTCGGAAGTGTTCATGATTCATCAGGGCATGGACAAGAAGGAAGCCGCCAGGCAGTCGGTGGAAATCCTGCGTTCCGTAAAAATTCCGAACCCCGAGATCGTGGCCAAGCAGTATCCCCACCAGCTTTCCGGCGGTATGCGCCAGCGCGTCATGATCGCCATGGCGCTGGCCTGCAAGCCCAAGCTGCTCATCGCCGATGAGCCCACCACGGCACTCGACGTGACCATTCAGGCGCAGATTCTCCGCCTGATGAACGAGCTTCAGGCCGAGCGCGGCACCAGCATTCTGTTCATTACGCACGACCTCGGCGTCATCAATCAGATGGCCGATTTCGTCGCGGTCATGTACTGCGGTCAGGTGGTGGAGAGCGTACCCGCAAAGGTACTGTTTGACCCCAAGACCAAATTCTCCCACCCCTACACCGAGGGTCTGCTGGTCTCCATTCCGCGCCTTGACACGCCCGCCAACGAGCGTTTGCAGGCCATCCCCGGCGCGGTGCCTCATCCGCTTGATCTGCCCAAGGGCTGCAAGTTCGCGCCCCGCTGCAAGTACGCAACCGACAAGTGCCGCGAATGCGAGCCGGAGCTGACCAAGATCAGCGACAAGCAGCAGGTCCGCTGCTTCTATCCCAATAAGGAGGAAAGACAAAATGGCACAAAATAACGGCGAAAAGAAAATTCTCCTTAAAATCACCAACCTGAAGCAGTACTTCCCCCTCAGCACCAAGGGCATGTATGTCAAGGCCAACGACGGCATTGACGTCAACATCTATGAGGGCGAAACCTTCGGTCTGGTCGGCGAGTCCGGCTGCGGCAAGTCTACCTTCGGACGCACGCTGCTCCAGCTCTATCCGCAGACCGACGGCCGCACCATGTACTACGGTCAGTCGCTCGACGAATTTGCGCCGCAGTACGTGCACGACACCATCAAAAATCTCCCCTCGCTGAAAAAGGAGCTGGTGAAGCTCCAGCAGAAGGAGAAGGACGCACAGGCGGCCTTTGACAAGGCATCCGCAAACGACCAAAACGCCAAAAGCGAGGCACTTTGTCAGGCCAAACGTGACGCTGACGCGGCACTCTTCAATATTGCCAGCATCTTCGGCGGCTTTATCACGGTGGACAACTGCGCTCCCATTCAGGAAGCCTTCATGAAAGCGCGTTCCCATTCCGCCGAGATTCGCAAGCTGCACGACCGTCGGCGCGTACTGGAAAGCAAGCTCGCGGACGCGGAATACATTCTGAAAAACAAGGGCAAGGGCGACAACAAGGTTTCCGCTCTTCAGAAAAGCATCGAGGAAGTGGACACCAAGCTGAGCGAAGAGCGCGCCAAGCTCGATGAGGCATTGAGCGAAATCGACAAAATGCGCACGCCTTACGCAAATGACCCTGAGTTCCAGAAATATGAAGTCTATCGTGACGACGGCATTGACCTGTCCCGCCTGACCATCGAGGAAATGCGCAGCTTCCGCAGTGAATTGCAGCTGATTTTCCAGGATCCCTATTCTTCCCTCAATCCCAGAATGACCGTTGGCCAGATCATCGGCGAAGGCATGGTGGCACACAAGTATTACAGCAAGAACAGTCCGCGTATGCAGGAGCGCATTCTGGAAATCATGACCAAGTGCGGCCTTGCGCCCTACTTCATTCACCGATTCCCCCACCAGTTCTCCGGCGGACAGCGGCAGAGAATCGGTATTGCCCGCGCACTTTCCACGAATCCCAAGTTCGTCATCTGCGATGAAGCGGTCTCCGCGCTGGACGTGTCGATTCAGTCCCAGATCATCAACCTGTTGCAGGACCTGAAAGAGCAGAACAACCTCACTTATCTCTTTATCACCCATGACCTGTCGGTCGTCAAATATATCTCTGACCGCATCGGCGTCATGTATCTGGGCAACATGGTGGAGCTGAGCGATTCGCAGGAGCTGTTTGACCACCCGCTCCACCCCTACACCGAAGCGCTGCTGTCGGCCATTCCCACCACCAATGTAGACGATGATCGCGAACTGGTCATTCTTGAAGGTGACATTCCCAGCCCGGTCAATCCCCCCAAGGGCTGCAAATTCCACACCCGCTGCAAGTACTGCACGGAGGTCTGCCAGAATATCACCCCTGAGTTCCGCGAGATCAGACCGAACCATTTTGTCGCCTGTCACCACATTCTCGGCGATACCTCGGATCTTCCTCCCGTAACAGAAGCAGGCAGCACTCAGGAATCATAACCTGCTGTCTGACAGGCCCATCAACACATCAATGACAAGGGATACGCTGAATAAAGGCATCGCCGTCGATTCCGCACTGCGAGGATACGTCTTTGAGCGGTGCGAGAATCGACTTAATCAGCGTTTCCCTAAGGAAAGGCTCAGCAGACAATCTGTTGGGCCTTTCTTTTCCTCTTTAAGAGATATCAGGAGGTGAAAAAATGCTGTTTGACAAAAAGGTCAAGCGCGATATGGAAGTCATGAACGAGCGCAACAAGCGCTATCTGGAAAGCCGTGAATCTGACGGGGCTAGTGATGATGCGACGGAGGCAAGTAACGACGAAGCCTATCAAGAAGCGATGGCACGCGCGGAGGAGTACCGCCGGCAAAATGATGACGCCGGGTTGGAAAAGGGCGATATTCCCGCGCTGATTCTCTCCGCGCTGCTGGTATTCGGCCCCATCATTCTGGTTCTGGCGGCACTGCTCGCGCTCGCCTGGATACTGCTTTCGTGAGCTTTTTTGGTAATTTTTGTAAAATTTAAAATAAATTAAAATAAAAATTCCCGCAAACCGGCGGTTGCCACTTGCAATATTGGGAAAAGTATTGTATAATCAAGCTACCAGCTTTTAAACATGAAAGGATGTATTTACCTATGAGTTCTCTTCTGAACAAAAAGAGCGTTGACGATATCGACGTCAAGGGCAAGAAGGTTCTTGTCCGCTGCGACTTCAACGTCCCGCTCAAAAACGGCGTCATCACCGATACCAACCGCCTGACCGCTGCGCTCCCCACCATCAAGAAGCTCGTCGCGGACGGCGGCAAGGTGATTCTCTGCTCTCACCTTGGCAAGCCGAAAGGAGAGCCCAAACCTGAACTGTCTCTCGCTCCCGTAGCATCCAAGCTCACCGAGCTGCTGGGTCAGGAAGTCAAGTTCGCGGCTGACAACGAGGTCGTCGGCCCCAACGCAAAGGCCGCTGTCGCTGCTATGCAGGACGGCGATGTGATCCTTCTCGAAAACACCCGTTACAGAGCAGAAGAGACCAAGAACGGCGATGCTTTCTCCGAAGAGCTCGCTTCTCTCTGCGATGTGTTTGTCAACGACGCGTTCGGCACCGCTCACAGAGCGCACTGCTCCAACGTCGGCGTTGCCAGCAAGGTTGACACCGCTGTCGTCGGCTACCTCATTCAGAAGGAAATCCAGTTTCTCGGCAATGCCGTTGAAAATCCTGTGCGTCCCTTCGTTGCCATTCTCGGCGGCGCAAAGGTTGCCGATAAGCTCAACGTCATCTCCAACCTGCTCGAGAAGTGCGATACCCTCATCATCGGCGGCGGTATGGCTTACACCTTCCTCAAGGCACAGGGCAAGGAAGTCGGTCTGTCTCTTGTGGACGTCACCAAGATCGACTACTGCAAGGAAATGATGGATAAGGCTGAGAAGCTCGGCAAGAAGCTCCTCCTCCCCATCGACACCACCATCACCAAGGATTTCCCCGATCCGATCGACGCTCCTATCGAAGTAACCGTTGTTGACACTATTCCCGCTGATATGCAGGGTCTCGACATCGGCACCAAGACCGCTGAGCTTTACGCAGACACTGTCAAGTCCGCCAAGACCGTTGTCTGGAACGGCCCGATGGGCGTTTTTGAGAATCCCATCCTTGCCAAGGGCACCATTGCTGTGGCCAAAGCACTGGCAGAAACCGAAGCTACCACCATCATCGGCGGCGGCGATTCTGCGGCTGCTGTCAACCAGCTCGGCTTCGGCGACAAGATGACCCACATTTCCACAGGCGGCGGCGCATCTCTCGAATTCCTCGAGGGCAAGGAGCTTCCCGGTATCGCCTGCCTCAACGAGAAGTAATATCTTAGTCAGGAGTTAGGAGTTAGAAGTTAGGAGTTGTCTATCGCGCAACTGCAACAGATAATTCCTAACTCTTTGACTAAATCCGAGAAAAACCATATCACAAAAAAAGGACGGTATTTGAAATGAACAAAGCTCTTCGCAAGGCTGTTATCGCCGGCAACTGGAAAATGAACAAGACCCCTGCCGAGACTACAGTACTGATTAATGAGATTGCGCCCCTCGTTAAGGACGCGGATTGTGACGTGTTGGTCTGCGTTCCCTATGTTGATCTTCAGAACGCGCTCGAAGCCACCAAGGGCACCAATATCAAGGTCGGCGCGGAAAACTGCCACTGGGCCAAGAGCGGCGCTTTCACCGCTGAGGTCAGCGCGGAAATGCTCACCTCTATGGGCGTGCAGTACGTCATCATCGGCCACAGTGAGCGCAGACAGTATTTCGGTGAGACCGATGCAACTGTCAACGCCAGAACCAAGGCCGCCCTTGAAGCAGGTATGACCGCGATTGTGTGCGTCGGTGAAACGCTGGAACAGCGCGAGGCCGGTATCACCGAGTCCCTTGTCCGTGAGCAGACCACCAAGGCACTTGAAGGCGTGACCGTCGATCAGCTCGACAGAATCATCATTGCTTACGAACCCGTGTGGGCCATCGGTACAGGCAAGACCGCTACCGCTGAGCAGGCCAACGAGGTTTGCAAGATTATCCGCACGCTCATCGGCGAACTTTACGGCGCGGACGCTGCCGACAAGATGGTTATTCAGTACGGCGGCTCCATGAATGACGGCAACGCTGTCGAACTGCTCGATCAGCCCGACGTTGACGGCGGTCTGATCGGCGGCGCTTCTCTGGTTGCCACCAAGTTTGCCGCCATTGTCGCTGCGGCAAGCAGATAATTTTTTAGGCGTTTGTGGTTAGTGTCCCATCTACGGATGACTGGACACTAACCACTTGAATCTAATAACACATTAGGAAGGTCTAACTCTATGAAAAAACCTCTTGTTCTTTGTATCATGGACGGTTACGGCATCAAGGATCCGTTCGGAAACGCCATTGCCGCTGCCCATAAGCCCAATCTGGATAAATTCTTCTCGGAAAATGCCTATACGACCATCGGCGCTTCGGGCATGTCAGTCGGTCTGCCGGACGGTCAGATGGGCAACAGCGAGGTCGGCCACACCAATATGGGTGCGGGTCGCATTGTCTATCAGGAACTCACCAGAATTACCAAGGCCATCAATGAGGGCGACTTCTTCTCCAATGAAGCTCTCAAGAGCGCCATCGTCGGCTGCAAGCTCAACGGCAAGGCACTGCACCTTATGGGTCTGATGAGTGATGGCGGCGTTCACAGCCATATCACTCATCTTTATGCTTTACTGGAAATGGCCAAGAAATACAATCTGCCCGAAGTTTACGTACACTGTTTCCTCGACGGTCGTGACGTGCCCCCCGCCTCCGGTGCGGATTACGTCGCGCAGCTTCAGGAAAAAATGAAGGAAATCGGCATCGGCAAAATCGCCACGGTGATGGGCAGATACTACGCGATGGACAGAGACAACCGCTGGGAGCGCGTCAATAAGGCTTATGAAGCGATGGTCTATGGCGAAGGCATCAAGAATCCTGACCCGGTAGCCGCCATCAAGGCTTCCTACGCACAGATTGACAAGGAAGGCAAGCATATCACTGACGAATTTGTTGTGCCTGTGGTCTGCACTGAGAACGCAACGATCAAAGCTAACGACGCTGTGATCTTCTTCAATTTCCGCCCCGATCGCGCCCGCGAGATCACCCGCACGCTGGTGGATCCGGATTTCAACGGCTTCTGGCGCAGAAACGGCTTCTTCCCGGTCAACTTTGTCTGCATGACCCAGTACGACGCGACGATGCCGAACGTCAAAGTCGCTTTCGCACCTCAGTCACTGAAAAACACACTCGGCGAGTACATCTCCGAGCTTGGTCTCAAGCAGCTCAGAATCGCCGAAACTGAGAAGTACGCCCATGTGACGTTCTTCTTCAACGGCGGTGTGGAGACACAGTACGAGGGTGAAGACAGAGTGCTGGTGAAATCTCCATCTGTCGCAACCTATGATCTCCAGCCCGAGATGAGCGCTTTTGAAGTGCGCGACAGACTGGTAGAGTGCATTCGCTCCAATAAGTACCATGTCATTATTGTCAACTTCGCAAACTGCGACATGGTAGGTCACACCGGTATTTTCGATGCGGCTACGGCAGCGGTCGAAGCGGTTGACGCCTGTGTGGGTGACGTGGTAAGAGCCGCTGTGGACGAAATGGGCGGCGTGGTAATGATTACCGCCGATCACGGCAACGCCGATCAGATGCTTGACGTGGACGGCAAGCCCTTTACGGCACATTCCACCAATCCCGTTCCTTTCTGCGTGGTCGGTTACGACTGCAAGCTCCGTGAAGGCGGCTGTCTGGCAGACATCGCTCCCACCATGCTGGAAGTCATGGGCGTTCAGCAGCCCAAGGAAATGACGGGTGTTTCGCTCATCGCGAAGTAATCTTCAGAACCGTTTCTGACCAAGAGGAAGAAAATGAAGTAAGGAAGTGTTGTAAAGGAATGAAAAAATACCGGAATTACATCTTTGACCTGTATGGTACGCTGGTAGACATCAATACCAATGAGGGAAAGCCGTATTTGTGGAAAAAAGTAACAGAGCTGTACGCCTATTACGGCGCTGTTTACACGCCGTCAGAATTCAAAAAGGCGTATTTGCGCCTCTGTGCCGCTCATACGGACGCGCTTCGTGCCAAGAACGGGGCGACATATCCCGAAATACAGCTGGAGTATGTCTTCATGGATCTCTTCACCGAGAAGGGCGTTACCATGTCAATGGACATCGTACGCGTCATCGGGCAGGCGTTCCGCGTCATCTCCACCAAATTCCTCTGCCTTTACGACGGTGTGACCGATCTGCTGGACGCGATTCACGCGGCCGGGGGGAAAGTCTACCTGCTTTCCAACGCGCAGGAGATGTTTACCAAGCACGAGATGATTTCGCTCGGTATTTACGATAAATTCGACGGCATTGTCTTTTCCTCCGATGAGGGACTCTGCAAGCCGGAGGAAAAATTCTTCCGCACCGTGGTAGAGCGCTACGGCCTCAACATCGACGAATCCGTCATGATCGGCAACGACGCCGGCACCGACATCAAGGGTGCTAATCTCATTGGTATGGATTCCCTTTACATTCACTCCGACATTTCTCCGCAAATCACTGATCTCACCGGCGCGGACATTCCCGCCACCTACAAGGTTATGGACGGCGATTTCACCAAAATCAAACAGCTGCTGGCTGTTAGTGATTAGTACAACAAAAGAGGGCGCTGCCATTGTCAATCCGCTTGACAACCGGCAGTTCCCTCTTTTTATTTTTTATTTCGTCAACATGAAACTCCCGAAATCCAGGGAAATCAATTTTGGCCGGAGCTTTGTCTGGATTCGCCTGACCCCGTTTTGGGTCTTGGCTGGTTTCGCTCGGTCGGCTAAAGCCTCCCTCCCGGGGCGCTGCCCCGGCCCCCGCAAGGGCGCTGCCCTTGACCTGCCAAGAGGTGCCAGCACCCCTTGGATTCCCGCGCTTCGCTTAATTCTTTTCAAAATTGACTTCCCTGCCAACAACCATCTCCGCACACTTGATACCGTCTACGGCGGCTGACATAATGCCGCCCGCAAACCCCGCTCCTTCTCCACAAGGGTACAATCCCTTCGCGGCAGGGGATTGCAGATGCTCATCGCGCAGAATCCGCACGGGTGAGCTGCTGCGCGTTTCGGGTGCGGTCAGAACGGCATCGGGACAGGCAAAACCGTGCAGCTTTTTGTCCAAAAGCAAAATGCCCTCTCGCATGGCACCGGTCACAAAACCCGGCAGACAGCAGCCGATCTCCCCCAACTCCACGGACGGCCGATAGGTAGGCGTGACGCTCCCAAACGAGACCGATGGCACGTTCTTCAGGAAGTCCCCAACGAGCTGGGCAGGAGCCTTGGCACTGCCAGTCGCTTCATATGCCGCACGCTCAACGCGCCGCTGAAATTCCACGCCCGCCAACGGGTGTTCACTGCCGAAATCCGAAGGGTTGACCCCCACCAGCAGTGCACTGTTGGCATTCACTCCGTCACGGGCAAACAGACTCATGCCGTTCGTGACGACCGAACACAGCTCACTGGCCGCCGCCACCACATAACCGCCCGGACACATGCAAAACGTATAAACGCCCCGTCCGTCAGGCAGGTGTACCGCCAGCTTATAATCCGCCGCACCTAACGCCGGGTGATTGTAAAACGCGCCGTACTGCGCCTTATTAATTAGTTCCTGCGGATGCTCGATTCTCGCCCCCACCGCGAAGGCCTTTTGTATCATGGGAATGCCCTTGCGGTGCAGCATTTCAAACGTATCCCGTGCCGAATGGCCTGTGGCCAGAATCACATGATCGGCGGGCATTTCCTCATATTGTGTCCGGATATACGTCAATTGCCCGTCTGTCACTCCGATATCCACCAGCTGGTTAAAAAACCGGTATTCGCCGCCCAATACGGTGATTTGCTTTCGCAGATTCAGCAGCACATTCATGAGAACATCGGTGCCGATATGTGGTTTTGCGTTGTAGAGAATTTCCTCATGTGCTCCTGCCCGGACAAATTCCTCCAATACAAAGCGGATGCGCTTGTCTTTGGTTCCTGTGGTAAGCTTGCCATCCGAAAAGGTGCCCGCGCCGCCCTCGCCAAATTGGATATTGGACGAAAGATCAAGCGATCCGCCCGAAAAATAGCGCTCCACCGCAGCGCGGCGGGTCTGCAAGTCGCCGCCCCGTTCCAGAATGATGGGATTCAGCCCCGCACGCGCCAGAATCAGCGCGGCAAACAGCCCTGCCGGACCGCTTCCCACCACAACAGGACGATTTTTTTGAGGAGCCGCCTTCGTTACCGTGTATGTATAGGGTACAGCCTCTGCTATGTTTTTGTTTCGGCCCCGCGAGAGAATCAGCTTCTCGGTTTTAGGGCTCTTCAATGTGCATTCCACCGCACAGACAAAATGCACATCGTCTTTCTTCCGTGCATCAACGGATTTTTTTACAAGCCGCAGCGAAGCAATTTCCGACGGTGCGACTTTCATCAGCTTTGCCGCAGCATGGACAAGATAGGTGTGATTCATCTCGTCCGGGCGAACTTTGATATCGGTGATTTGTATCATAATGACATCATAATTTCCTTATTTATTTTTGTCAGAACGCAGCATTTCCGCCGCCGAACGTCCGGCCAGGATACCCGTGCTCCACGCCCATTGCAGATTAAAGCCCCCGCAGCGACCATCAGCATTGAGCAGCTCGCCCGCCGCGAAAAGCCCTTTGTGCAGTCGGGACTGCATCGTCAGGCCGTCAAACTCTGACAGCCGCACGCCGCCGCTTGTGACCTGCGCGTTGTTCCACGCCGCCGCGCCGCTCACCGGAAAGCGCCAGCACTTGACTACCGAGGCAATCCGCCGGATATCCCCGTCGCTCAGCTCGGAAACGGAACGCGACAGCGGCGTCATACCTGCCTGTTTCAAAAGGCACATGCCCACTCGCTTATTGAATACGCCTGTGAGATAGTTTTCCAGCGTCAAGTGGGGCAAAATCGCGCGCCGCTTAGTCAGCAGCGTCACAATGCCGTCAAAATCCAGCTCCGGCAGCATATCCAATTCTACGCACAGCTCTCCTCCACGGCCAATTACAGGCGCAGCCGCTGACGAAAGCTGAAAGATCACAATGCCCGACAACGCCTTATCCCCGAACTGCACTTCCCCCTCATCGGAGGCGATTGCGCCACGCTCGTTACAAATCGAGGCTTTCGCGTGCGCACGAATGCCCTTGAGCGAGCCAAGATGCGGCGAACTCACGGGAATCGGTGCGAGCGACGGGTGAAGCTTGGTAGCGGTATGCCCTAGCGAACGCAACAGCTCATAGCCCCAGTTCACGCCGCCGAGATTGGGTGCTGCCATGCCGCCGCAAGCCTCAATGACGTATTTCGTCCGAATCGTGCCGAGTGGAGAACGCAACAGATAGCGTCCGTCCGTGTCGAGTTTGATACTTTCCACGCGGCAGCCGCACACTTCCGCGATTTGCAGCCGCAGCAGCTCCAGCCGCAGCAGGTCGAGTACGGCGGAGGCCTGTCCGCAGGCGGGATAAATCCGCCCCTCGTCTTCCTCGCGCCAGACCAGCCCCAGCGATTCAAAAAAAGCAAGCGTGTCGTCCACATTTACGCCACTGAACACCTGACTAACGGCACGGGTATCATCAGCATGATAATCCGATGGCCCGGCATGGCGATTGGTGAGATTGCACCGCCCGTTACCGGTGGCCAGCAGCTTCTTGCCGCAGCGCGGCTGCGCGTCGAATACGGCGAGCTTCGCGCCTTGAGGCATTTCCCGCCCGGCCGATACCGCTGCCGCCAGACCGGCCGCGCCGCCCCCGATCACGGCAATATCCAGATCATAGGCATATTTCTGCCCCAACTCCGTTTTGCTCATATCCATCATCTCCGTGAATCCGTTTCTACCTGACAGCCCTGATAAAATGAAACGCCTCGTCCAGCACCACAAACCGTGCCATCTTCCCCACCGCAACCGAGCCGAGCACATTGTCAATGCCAAGCGCCTTGGCAGGATTGAGCGTGACAGCCCGCAAGGCGTCGAGCGGCGGAATGCCGAAGTCAACCGCGTTTTGGAGGGCCTGCATGAGATCAGTCACCGAACCGGCCAGCGTGCCGTCCGCAAGACGCGCTTCACAGCCGTTCACCCATACGTCCTGACGCCCCAATTGGAACTTGCCGTCACCCAGACCCGTGGCTGCCATGGCATCGGACACCAGACAAAGCCTGTCCGCGCCGATCAGCCGATAGGTCAATCTCACCATCGCGGGGTGAACGTGCAGACCGTCACAGATCAATTCACACATCACACTGTCACTTTCCAGCAAGGCTGCTGCGCCGTTGGGATCACGGTGACTGATGGCATTCATACCGTTGAAAAGGTGGGTAGCGTGGGAAAGTCCCGCCGCTATAGCCTGCCGCATGGTATCATAATCCGCCGCCGTATGCGCCGCGGAAACGCGGCAAATCCTCTGGGCTTCCGCTATGAAATCCGATGCCCCTTCCAGCTCCGGCGCGACACACACTACCCGGATAGCTTCGCCGCTCAATCGGTGCAGCTCGGTCAATTTTTCCGCGTCGGGGCGCTGTAAAAACGCCGCAGGCTGTGCGCCGCATTTTTCCGCTGAAAGAAAGGGGCCTTCCAGATAGATGCCTGCCGCTGCCGCACCGGGCAAAGGATTGACAACCGCCTTCTGATAACGCTGCATCAGGGCACACAAATCCTCATAGGGCATCGTCATGGCAGCAGGCGCAAAAGCCGCAATGCCCCGTGAACCTAGATATTCGCTCATGCTGTTTAAACAGGCAGCCGTGTCAGCTTCCGCGCTGAAATCCACCCCTGCGCAGCCGTGAATGTGCATATCCACCAGCCCCGGCGCAAGAATGCAGCCTGCGAGGTCAATCTCTCCATCGGGATCACACAGTGCCCCCCTGGGGGCAATCTCCATGATACGTCCCTTGGACACCCGAACATCAGCTTCTCCCAGCGTAAAATCCGGCATCACCGTCATCGCGTTTTTGTAAAGCACAGTGTTTGTTTCACTTCCTTTTTTCCGCAACATATGTATATTTTTCATCGGCCGGTACATACTATCCGTTGAGAATGACACAATATACAAAGGGGCGTTTGCAGCCAATGAATTACAGAACCGATCTGACCATTGAACTGACCGAAGCGGCGGGGGATATCGAAGGCATACGCAAAGAAACGACTGTCACGGATGGGGTAACGATCACGAGAATCGTCATCAACAATGAAGCTGCTGCCTGCGCCGTCGGCAAGCCGCAGGGAGAATACTACACTCTGGAAATGCTGCCCTTCTCCGACGCGGCTTTTGAACCGGAAAACCGTTTTGAGGCCGCATCGGATATTCTCCGGGAAATGCTCCCAAACCATGGCGGCGTTCTCGTTGCCGGATTGGGCAATACCAGCATCACGCCCGACGCGCTGGGTCCAAAAGCAGCGAGCCGGATTCTGGCAACCCGTCACATCTCAGGCGAACTGGCCGAAAAATGCGGCCTTGCGCCTTTGCGCCAGACGGCAGTCATCGCGCCCGGCGTGCTGGGACAAACCGGTATTGAAGCGGCTGAATATATCAAATGCCTGTGTGCGGCATTAAAGCCTGTGGCCGTTATCGTGATCGACGCCATGGCGGCACGCAGTCTGTCCCGCATGGGACGCACGCTGCAAATCAGCGACAGCGGTATCTCTCCCGGCGCAGGTGTGGGAAATAACCGTCCGCAAATCGACAGTCAGTTTTTAGGCACCCGTGTGATTTCCCTCGGCGTGCCCACCGTGGTGGACATGCGCACACTGGCACAGGACATCTGCGGTGAGAACGCCCCGAAAACCATCAGCGAAAACCTCATCGTCACACCGCGCGAGATCGACCTGCTGACCGACCGCGCCGCCCAATTTATCGCGACGGCGGTCAACGCCGCGCTTCAGCCGCACCTGCACCCCAGCGAAATCGCCAGGCTATTTTAGCGGTTCCGGGAAAAGCCACTTCATCTGATGCTTTTTTACCTCTTCTTATGTATCAACTTCTGTCCGATTGCGGCAACCGGACAGAAGTTTTAATTATTTTCAAAGCATTCACTTGTCGTTCAGTTTACCTTGCGCATATGGCTTTCGCTGCCGCCAAGGCCAAAGCTCACAGAGATTGCTCGGTCAACCTTGTCCATGGTGCTATCCTCCAGACGCCCCATACATTCCTTCAGGCGGCGCTTGTCGAGGGTGCGTATCTGCTCCAGCAGCACCACCGAATCCTTCCGAAGGCCGCATTCCACCGACTGCACATAGATATGGGTCGGCAGGTGCGACTTCTCGGTCTGACTGGTGATGGCCGCCGCAATGACGGTCGGGCTGAATTTGTTCCCCACATCGTTCTGTACGATAAGTACGGGTCTCACACCGCCCTGCTCTGAACCAACCACCGGGCTGAGGTCCGCGTAATAAATATCGCCTCTCTTAACATTCATTCCATATTCGTCCTTTCTATTCGGTGCGGTCTGATACGGTAAACCGCAAACATCTTTTCACGGCAAACATCCGTTGCTTTTTCGTGCCGCATTGATATTTTTGCCATAATCACTGCATATAATCATACTTCAGCAAGATTCTTTGTTAAAAAATCAGGGACCAAAACGAAGGCCACGCAAAACGGCGGCAATTTTCGTCCTCCAATAATATATTATGCGGCGGGCGGCGAATATGAGCAAAATCTGTCGAGGCGGTCTATTTTTTTTTACTGATCCGGTTCGGAACTTTATCAAAAGTCACATACAACTGTTTGCCTGCTTTTTATCGGCATCTCCGCTCTTTTTTCATTATGTATTCATGAATTGCGCCAATAGTCCCTGTCCAGCGAACGGAACTGCACCGCCTCAGAGATATGGGCCGAATCAATGACATCGCTGCCGTCCAGGTCAGCAATGGTACGCGCCACTTTGACAATTCTGTCATAAGCACGTCCCGACATATTCAACCGGTCAAAGGCGAGTTTGAGCAAATGGGACGCGCTGTCGGTCATGGCGCATACCTCGTGAAAAATCTGCGGCGTAATCCGCGCGTTGCAGCTCACTCCCATTCCCGCAAACCGCTCCTGCTGAATCCGACGCGCCGCGTCCACACGCTTTTTGATATCCGCCGAGCATTCGGAAGGAGTGGCGCGGGATAAATCACTGTAATTGACGGGCGGCACTTCGACATGGATATCAATGCGGTCGAGCAGCGGTCCGGAAATCTTGCCCAGATACCGCTCCACCGCACCTTTGCGGCAGGTACATTGACGGGTGGGGTGGCCGAAATAGCCGCAGCGGCAGGGGTTCATGGCCGCAATCAATTGAAAATCACAGGGATAGGTAACACGTCCCGTAGAACGCGAAATCGTTACCTCATGATCTTCCAGCGGCTGGCGCAGCATTTCAAGTGTCATGTTGTTAAACTCCGGCAGCTCATCCAGAAACAATACGCCGTTATGTGCCAGCGAAACTTCACCGGGACCGGGAATATGCCCGCCGCCCACCAATGCCGCCGATGAGGCGTTATGATGGGGTGAACGGAAAGGCCGGCGGGATATCAGCTGCACATTGGGCGGCAGAATGCCGGCAACGGAATGAATCTTGGTGGATTGAATGGATTCTTCGAAAGTCATATCGGGCAAAATCGACGGCAGCCGCTTGGCCAGCATACTTTTGCCCGAACCCGGCGGGCCGATCAGCAGCACGTTATGACCGCCCGCGGCAGCCACCTCCAGCGCGCGCACCGAAACGCTTTGTCCGCGCACATCGGCAAAATCGGGATAGGTTTCCCGGGATTCTTCGCTGGGAAAATCCTCTGCTCTGATGGGGTGCAGCATTGTCCGACCCGACAAATGCTCTAAAATTTCATCCAGTTTTTCAACGGCATAGATCTCTATGCCGTCAACAATAGACGCCTCTGCCGCGTTGGCCTTGGGAATAAACAGCGATTGAAATCCCAGATCGCGCGCCTGAATTGCCATGGCGAGCACGCCGCGCACCGAACGGACTTCTCCCGTCAACGACAGTTCCCCGAGAAAAGCACTGCCTTCGGGTATTTCGTCAATCTGAAGGCTGGCACGCAGAATCGCCATCAGAATGGGAAGATCATACAGCGAGCCCTCCTTGCGGATATTTGCGGGGGCCAGATTGATCGTAATTTTGGAATAGGGATATTCAAAGCCGCAGTTCTTCAAAGAAGAACGTACCCGGTCACGCGATTCCTTGACCGACGCGTCGGGAAGCCCTACGATGTCAAAGCCCGGCAGATTCTGGTCAATGTCCGCCTCCACTTTTACGCCGTAGGCGTCAATGCCCAGACAGCCCAGACTGTTCACTACCGCTATCATAGATTTGATGGTTCACCCTTTCTTCCGGCCAGGAATGTGAAATCATGCCTGACTAGCTCAATGCACCTTGCCCGATAAATTCCCGAATCAGAGAATCAGCGGGAATCAACCGTTCGTCCAGATTCTCAAACAGCGCCAGCTTCTTGATATACGCCTGCGCTTCGTCGTAATAGGGGCTATCTGCCCCCAGCGAACTCAGCAGTTCAATGGCTTTATCGGCAATGGCGTTGACTTCGTAAATGTGCAGGGAATTGATGGTGACATTGACCAGCCGTTTGTAAGGCTGTATGTATAGTTCTTCCCCGCGCACCACCTGCGGCCACATCTCAAACGTACGCTCGGGGCCGCTGTCACGGAATTTGTAATCGCGCACCAGACGGCGCAGAAACCGGATCTGCTTGGAGGAAATTACCTCGTCATCGCCTTCCTTGATGCCCTGTTTGACACTGATATAGATTTTGACCATCTTATCGTCGGGCAGGCAATCAGTGACAAGCGGATTCAGCGCGTGAATGCCTTCCACAATAATCACGTCGTTTTCCCCGACTGTCAGCGGATAACGCTCCGGCGCCGGACTCTTAGAGGGAAAATCAAAGCGCGGCATGAGACAGTGTCCCTCCGTGAGCAGGCTGGTCAGGCATGCCTGCATCAGCTCGATATCGAGCGCGTAGACCGATTCATAATCATACACCCCATTGGGCAGCAGGGGAGCCTGCCCCTCCCCTTTGAAGAAATCGTCGAGCGACAGCCGCACGGCATTG
This sequence comes from uncultured Clostridia bacterium, assembly GCA_946184295.1. Lineage (GTDB taxonomy): Bacteria > Bacillota > Clostridia > Oscillospirales > Acutalibacteraceae > RUG762. Next base: position 51,964 of record CAMHEZ010000009.1, read on the forward strand.
GCGCCCGATTGCTTGACGCGTGACACGATCATATTGGCGGAGGTGGTCTTGCCCGAACTGGACGGACCGGCAAGCATGATGAGTTTGCGCCCGCTGCCCGTAGACATCACGAAATCGGCAATCTCATTGATACGCTTGCGGTATTGCTCCTCCATCTGGCGAATCAGCTCATAGGGGGAATTGACTACGGCGTTGTTGATGTGGCGCAGACGCTCGGTGTATCGGATGTAGTAATCAACAAAATTTATCATAAAACTCGGTGATACCCTTCTTTCTCTCCATCATTTCGTCAAAGCGTGAGATGTATTCATAGGGATATTTGAAGTTAAAGATGCGCTCGATATTGTTGACATGCGGCTGCTTGAGCTTGGTCACCGCGCCGCCGCCAACCGCCAGAATGGTATGGGTCTCGTCCATGATAAAGACGTTGTAAACCCCTTCACTGCCCGGCTTTGACCAGCCGACGTTCTCGAGATTGCCCACCATGCCCGACTGCCGATAGAGATAGTACGGCTCATAGCCTGTCGCGGTCAGCCGCTGCTGACCGTAATCCAGCATTTGCGCGGCCAATGCACCTTCCGCGTTGTACTCTGCAATATGCCCGGTCACAAGCCGCGCCGCCCGCTTCATCGCGAGCACGTGGACAGTAACGGATTCCGGGTCAAGCGCAATCACACCGTCCACCGTGCGGTGGTAAGACTCCAATGTGTCGCCCTGCAACCCGGCGATCAAGTCCATATTGATATTCTCAAAGCCTGCCGCTTTGGCCCAGTCCATCGCCTGATACACCTGCTCTACCGTATGGCGGCGGCCAATGGAACGGAGAATGCCGTCATTGAGCGTCTGGGGATTGATGCTCACGCGCCCTACTCCGCTGCGGCGAATGGCAGCGAGTTTTTCGGGGGTGACGGTATCCGGACGGCCCGCTTCGACTGTAAATTCATGCACATGCGACAGATCAAAACACCGTGTCACAGCGTCCAGAACAGTCTCGAGCTGCTCAGCCGAAAGCGTCGTAGGAGTGCCTCCGCCCATATAGACCGATTCCAGCCGCAAACTAAGCGATCGGGCAATCTCCGCCGTGATCTCGATTTCTCTGACCAGCAGCTCTACATACTGCGGAATCAGCTTGGCCGCGTGTTCGATTGACTGCGAGACAAAGGAACAGTAGCTGCACCGCGACGGACAAAACGGTACCGAGAGATACAGACTGAAAGAGTTGTCCTGCGACAGTGCGAGGATTTTATCTTCATTACGAACCGTGTGCCGTCCCAAGGCAATCTTCTTCTCCGACACCAGATAATCTTCGCGAAAACGCCGTTCCGCCTCTTCCGCGCCGTATTCATGTGTCAGCATACGCAGCAGCTTCATGGGGCGGATACCTGTCAGCAGTCCCCACGGGGGATTAAATCCCGTCAGCGCCGTAAACTGACGGCAGAGCATCTGGGCGACAGTCAATTCACAGAAGTTCTTATCCACTGCCTGTGCTTCTTCAACGGTCGCCTCGTCATAAAATTCCCGCTCCCCCAGCTTCAGTTTGGATGAAAGCAGCCGGCCCTGCCAGCGCACCTCTATTCTGAGCGCGTCCGGATCGTCCGCCTCCCGTTCGTTCATCTTCTGGTCGGGAAAAAACACCCGCGCCAGCTTTTCATACTCGTACCGCGATTTGATACCGTCGGTGATGATATACATGATATTGTCAACCTCGTTTATTTGCGTTGTCAGTCACTGGCATTAGCCGATATACGGATTGCACTCCCGCTCGTGGGATAGAGTGGTGTGCTGATAATGTCCGGTATAGACAAGGTAGTCTCCCTCCAGTCCCAGCAGCCTGTTAAGCGACTGACGCATCAGACGCAGACTGCCGCCGGGAAAATCCGTGCGTCCGACCGATTCATAAAATAACGTATCCCCCGCGAATATCACGCCTTCCGCGCGATAGCAGCAGCTTCCCGCCGTATGCCCCGGCGTGTGCAGCACGGTGAACACCGTCTCCCCCACATGAAAAGTCTGGCCGTCGGTAAACCGGATATCCGCTTCGGGATAAATCGTCTTGCAGCCGCCCAAGGGGCCGGAGAGATTGACATACGGGTCGCGCAGCCCCGGCGCGTCGTCCTTGTGAATCGCAACAGGTGCGTCGATCAGCTCCTTGACACGACTGACGGCTCCCACATGATCAAAGTGGCAGTGGGTCAGCAGAATATAATCAAATTTATCAACGCCCGCCTCTTCAATGGCATCACGCAGCGCATCGTTCATGGCCCCGGGATCAATCATCGCACACCGGCCCGTCGCCTCATCACGTACAATAAAACAATTGGCCTCCATCGGCCCCACGACAATTTTTTTGGTTGTTATCATCAGATACGCTCTCCTTACTCATTGCAAATGACCGCAGTTGAAAAACGGATTATGTATCCGCTCATAGGCCAGTGTCGTTGCTGCTCCATGCCCCGGACAAATGCGATAATCGCCCTCTAACGCCGTCAGCCTTTGCAGTGACTGCGCCATTTGCAGCGCGTCACCGGTGGGCAGATTGGTTTTACCCACGCTCTCCCGAAAAAGCGTATCTCCCGCAAATATCGTATGATCGGTGATATAACAGCAGCTTCCTACCGTATGACCCGGCGTATGCAGCACCGTGAAAACCGTCTCTCCCAACAGGATATGCTGCCCGTCAATCAGACGGATATCGGCTGGGGGATAAACAGTGCTTTCGCGGCCATGTGCGCCGGTGCGGTTGACAATCGGAATGCCCAGTCCCGGTGCGTCGTCGGCATAAATTCCAATCAGCGCACCCGTTATTTTACGTATCTCCCACGCGGCTGCCACATGGTCATAATGGCAGTGGGTCAGCAAAATCCGGTCAATCCGTTCTTTACCCACTTGTTCGATGGCGGCACAAAGCGTGTCGGTTATTTCACCGGGATCGATGACGGCGCAGCACCCTGTCGCTTCATCTTGGCAAATGTAGCAATTCGTCTGTTTGTCACTGACGACAATTTTGGTAACGGTCATCATCGTTTTTCTCTCCTTTATCCGGCTTAGCCTTACCTGTCGTGACGTGATTTTTTTAACTCGTCGGAATCCAGCAGTATCGTCACGGGGCCGTCGTTGAGCAGTTCGACCTTCATATCCGCACCGAATACGCCCGTCTGCACATTGGCAATCCCGTACTCATTCCGCAGCAACGATACGAAGTATTCGTACAACTCATTGGCTTCGGCGGGCGGCGCGGCATTGGTAAAGCTGGGACGGTTGCCGCGGCGGCAGTCAGCATAAAGTGTAAACTGGGAAATCACCAGCACCGAACCGTCAATATCCGACAGCGCCATGTTCATTTTGTCATTGTCATCACAGAAAATCCGCATACCCGCCGTCTTTTTGGCCAGCAACTGCGCGTCTTCCCGGGTATCCCCCTGACCGGCTCCAAACAAAATCAGGAATCCCTGTCCGATCTTTCCTTTTACTGTTCCGTCAATGGTGACGGAAGCGTACTTGACGCGCTGAATGACTGCACGCATGTTCTCCATCAGCTCCTACGCATTTAAGATACAAAAAACCGACTGCCTGCACATTCACAGACAGTCGATTCAGGGATTCACTGTTGCATCTCGCTTTTCAGCTTTTCATACTGTCCCTTGATAGCCAGAAAGGTGTCATGGCTCAAGATATGCTCGATTTTGCAGGCATCTTTCGCCGCCGTCTCCGGATCAACACCCAACAGCTCAAAATACTCTGAAACAACACAATGCCGCTCATAAATCTTGTCGGCAACAGCAAAACCATCATCAGTCAGCGTAATAAAGCCGCCCTCGTCCATATGAATGTAACCGTTCTCGCGCAAATGCTTCATGGCAACGCTCACGCTCGGCTTGGAAAAACCCAGCTCATTGGCGATGTCGATGGAGCGCACAGAACCTTTGCGCTTGCTGATAATCAAAATAGACTCCAGATAATCCTCGGCCGATGCCCTGATATTCATGCTCAATGAAATGACGCCTCTTTCCTGTAATCAAAGGTTGCTGTAAGATTACAGTAGCATTATACACTATTTTTTTGACAATTACAACAATGATTCCGGTTAATTTTTCATGAATAGAAAACCGCTGTCCGTCCATGACCTATTTAAAGTACATGTAAAGGCGACATTGCAGCATACCGTTGTAAAGCTTGCGTTGCTTGTCGCACTTGCGGCCAAAGAAATGCTCAAATTCCTCATCGGGCGTGATAACGGCATAGCTCCAGCCCTCGCGCCGCTCGAAGCGTTCGCCCATTGTCTTGTAAATGCCGCGTGCCTCTTCTTCTGTGAGCAGGCGTTCGCCATAAGGAGGATTGCACACCACCACACCGCGTTCGCCGTCCGGCTTGAAGTCTCTGATATCCCGCTGCGCAAAGCTGATCCGCTTGGACATGCCCGCCTTGTAGGCATTTTCCTTGGCCAGTTCAATGACGCTGCCGTCGATATCATAGCCGCACGCGCTGAATTTTGCGTCACGGTTGATGAGATCCTTGGCCCGTTCCCGCTCACTGCGCCACGCCTCCGGGGAAATCTGGCGCCAATGCTCCGCCACGAATGACCGCCGCAGCCCCGGCGCGACGTTCAGCGCTTTCATGGCCGATTCAATCAGAATCGTGCCCGAGCCGCAGCAAGGGTCTATCACATGAGAATCCCGCCGCACAAAGGCAATATCCGCCATCGCTGCTGCCAACGTCTCCTTGATGGGGGCAATGGCACCGTTGGGACGGTAGCCGCGCTTGTGCAGCCCCGGGCCTGACGTATCCAGCATGAGCAGCACACTGTCCTTCATGATAAGGAACTGTATGCGGTGGAGCGCGCCGGTTTCCTCAAACCAGCCGAGAGAGTATTTCACTTTCAGACGCTCGACCACCGCTTTTTTGATGATCTTCTGACAGTCCGGCACCGAGTGCAGTTTGGAACTCAGCGAACTACCCTTGACCGGGAACGCGTCCGATTTGCCGATCCAGCGCTCCCACGGCAGTGCCTTGGTCTTTTCAAATAATTCTTCAAAGGTGACAGCTTCGAAGCGCCCCATGACGATGCCGATTCTCTCGGAATAGCGGCAGTTGAGATTGGCGCGCACCAGCATATTCTCATCGCCCTCGAAAAAAACCCTGCCGTTCTCAGCGGCCACATTCTGTGCGTCCATACGTCGCAGCTCACCCGCCGCTAACCCTTCCAGTCCCAGCAGGCAGGGCGCGGCCATCCTGATAGTCGTACTCTCCAAATTCATAAACCGTCCTTTTTCTATGTTGCTGCGCGAAATCATAACGAAGCTCACTCGCTCGCGACAATATTGTTCCAGCGGTAAATCACATCATCCGTAGAGATAATCATGACACATTCGCGACTGTAGGGTCGCTTCTTAAACCACAGTTCACATTCAAACACAATGGAATCGTAGCCCTGATAGACATACAGAAATTCCAGCGTTCTGCCTTTCTCATTGATTTTACGCATGAGCTTTTTGAGGCTAAATTCCTTGCGGACAACTTTGCCGTGCTTCTTGGGTACAAAGACATAAAAGGTAAAATCACATGCGGGATCGTCGCTGAGCAGACGAATGTCCATGCGCGATTGGTCGGTATCCAGCACCCTGTCTTTTCCGTTCGGTCTGTCGTTATCGTAAATGCTGAACCCGTCCTCAAATTCAAATTGCAGCACGCCTTTTTTCAGATAGATTTTCGTGGCCCTGCAGTCGTGCAGGCTGATATTGCCGTTTTCGTTGCGGTCAAAAAATTTATACATGATTTCATTACCCCCTGATTCTGACAAAGGAACCTTTAGCAATCGGCTCTCCGTCATACGGTATTTTCACCGTCATGGTTGCGTGAGGCGCGGATTCTATCGCGCTGCCCTCGCTATTGAACATCTCGGTAACCGGCAGTAAAAAAGGCGGTTTTCCGGGCGGCATGACGTCCAGCGTATCGCCCACGCAAAATTTGTTGCGCTGACTGAGCGTCACAAATCCGCCGCCGCAGTCCTCCACCATGCCCGCAACCTTGTATTCCCGGACATAGCCGCCGTTTTCCAGCACTTGTCCCGGCTCGCTGCCGAGATAGAAGCCGGTCGAATATTCCCGGTGGCTGACCTTGCGCAGCTCGTCGAGAATGACGGCATTCGGACGATAGTTGGGTGACGGATTATCATAATAGCCGTCGATGGCCTGCCGATAAGCATTTGTCACCGCCGCCGTGTAGTAGGCGGATTTGGCGCGTCCCTCCAGCTTGAAGGACGTAATCCCGCACGCCATCAGCTGCGGAATATACTCTATCATACACATATCGCGGGAGTTCATGATGTGAGTACCCTTGTCCTCAAAAATCTCGAATTGCTGCCCCGGACGCTTTTCCTCAGTAAGATAGTATTTCCAACGACAAGGCTGAGCGCAGTCGCCGCGGTTGGCGTCCCGCCCCGTCAGATAGCTCGACAGCAAACACCGTCCCGAAAACGACACACACATCGAACCGTGGACGAAGGCCTCGATTTCCAACTCCTTGGGCGTTTTCGCCCTCAATGCGGCGATTTCGTCAAAATGCAGCTCCCGCGCCAGCACCACACGCGCCGCGCCCATGTGATAAAATTCGCTTGCAGTGGCATAATTGGCAACGCCAGCCTGCGTGGAAATATGAATATGTACCCTTGGCGCCACTTTCTGTGCCAGACGCATCACACCGATGTCCGCCACAATAAAGGCGTCTACCCCTGCGTCCGCCGCAGCCTCCAGAAAGGCGGGAAGCTTTTCCACCTCGTTGTTGTGCGGAATGGTGTTGCAGGTCAGATACACCTTCACACCCGCCGCATGGGCAAATTTTACGGCCTCCACAAGCTGCTCCCGGGTGAAATTGTTGGCACCCGCCCGCATACCGAACATCGTCCCGGCGAGATACACCGCGTCCGCTCCATACATCACCGCGCATTTCAGCCGCTCAATATCGCCCGCAGGCGACAGAAGTTCCACGCGGTTTTCCTCTTGGTTCGTATTTGACATTTCTGTTGTTCCTTTATATTATAATTCCTGCCACTCGATACCGGTCGGGCGCGACAGCGTATGGCAAAATTCCTCCACACACCCTATCGCCGTCTCAAAAGGTATCACCGTGTCGGCGGGTGCGGGCCATTCTATGCCCGCCGCGAGAAAGGTGATTTCTTTGTCCAAATCGCCCAGAGACTGCCACATATTGCCTGTCTCGTTGAGATAATAATTGAGATTGGCGTATTCGCCGTTGGTGAGCAGCGAGAGACAAGGATAGGCGTCCTCGTGACTAATCCAAAATTCATCTACGGGAAACGCCTCTCTGCGCTCTCTGATGAATGTCACCAATTCCTGCACATTGTCCACCGCGGAACCCTGAAAAATAAAATCGCCCTGTTGGGTCGCCACCGACAGCATTGTCCCTTTCCCCTCCGTTATCATCTTCCTCACACTAGCATAACATTAATCTCAAATTCTGTCAAGTTTTTTGCTCGGCAGGGCAGGAAATCAATTTTGATGGGAGCTTTGATTGGATTTGCCGGAGCGTTATCGAAAATCATTTTAACTACCTCCGAAAAATGAATGAATCTGAAATAATCATATTATCACAGTTTTTTCTTTTTATATGTGATTTTTTTATGAATGTCGCCATATTCATATTGACGCTAGCTAAGTGCCGCACTAAAATATGATTATTACATTTATTTTTGATTGTAATAGACTCTTAACAGCGAAAGGTGTTCCACATGAAAAGAAAAAATGAATTGCCGGATTGTCCTGTGGCTACCACCGTCAGCCTGATCGGCAGCAAATGGGGAACCGATTACAAAAGTCATGCCGAATAGAAGTTACGCTGTCGATTAATCCGCATTTTATGGAGGTTTTTGATATGACAACAGTTGAATGTTTGAAGTATTTGCAGCATGAGATTCACACCACGGTTGCGGCGACGATTGATGAAAACGGGCTGCCTGTCACCTGTGCGGTTGATATTATGGACTATGACGAAAGCGGCTTGTACTTTCTCACGGCAAAAGGCAAAAGTTTTTACGACAGATTGGTTAGACAAGGTTATATCGCTCTGACAGGTATCAAGGGCAAGGATACCATGCACTCTGTGGCAATCTCGGTACAAGGTAAAATTCAGGAAGTCGGAAACAGTATGCTGCCGCAGATTTTGGCAAAAAATCCCTATATGAAAAAAATCTATCCCACTGCGGAATCGCAGGAGGCACTGACTGTATTCAAACTCTATGAAGGAAGCGGTGAGTGGTTTAATCTCTCCAAAAAGCCAATTGAGCGGGTATCATTTACTTTTGGCGAAGCCAGACCAAAACACAAGGGATATTATGTGGCAACAGACACGTGTATCGGCTGCCGCAGATGTAAAAACGTATGTCCGCAAGGCTGTATTGATTTCCGCAGTGTGTCGGCGACGATTCAACAGAAACATTGTCTGCACTGTGGCAACTGTATGAGTGTATGTCCTGCCGGAGCTGTGAAACGATTGGAAGAATAGCATCCGTTTTTAAAGTCAAAACCGTCAGATATGATTTGAACAATCAATGGTATCTGACGGTTTGGATGTTTTTGTGTTTCGTACAATCAATGATAAAAAGATTCAATCCATGTGGCGGCTTCTTTTTCATCGTTTTGACTGCCGTTTTCAATAGAGAATCTTTCGGACATTCCGCATTTCCGCCCATACGTCGTCACCGTAATTGCTGACCAGTACGGAGATTACACCGTTATCAGGGTTATATTCCGAAAGGAAGCTCACGCCCGGGTCACAGCCCTGAAAATACGGGTGGTCTTTGCCCTCTGTGCCGGTCAGCAACCACACGCCGTAACCGTAATAACCTTCTTCCGGATCACTGCCATCTCCGCTTTGTCTGCTAAACATTTTGTCAACCGTTTCCGCGGAAAGCAGTTGGTGTTCCAATAATCCCTTCCAAAATCGCACAATATCCTTCACCGTGATAAAAGCGCCGCCTGCGCCGGTTCCTTTGACATCTACCGAAAAAATATTGGTGCGGTAATCGCCTGTTTCCGCACAGTAAATGTAATTGTTCGCACATTTTGCGGGGAGCTTATCCAGCTCATAGTAACCGGTGGACCCCATACCGCACGCATCAAAGACGTTTTGCTTCAGGTATTGGTCAAATTCCATACCGGTGACTTTTTCGAGTATCATCGCCAGCAGCACGTACCCTGTATTATTGTATTGAAACCGTTCTCCCTTGGGATACATCATCGGCTTCTGGATAAACAGCGGCAGCAGGTCGCTGTTGTGCCGGATTTTGTAATTGGGATAATCCACCCACAATTCCTCGTACTCAGTCATCACACTTTCGTCGAAATAATCCGGCACACCGGACGTGTGATTAAGCAATTGCTCCACTGTGACATCCGCGTCAATCTGGTGAAGGTTGATGTCAAGAATGCTGCCCAGCGTATCGTTGAAGTGCAGCTTTCCTTTCTCAATAAGCTGCAAAATACCCACCGCGACAAATACCTTTCCCGCTGACGCGCTGGCGAATTTGGTTTCAAAAGAATTGGGAATTTCGTTGGCATAATCAGTCAATCCCCCGACGTATTCGTACAAAACTTCGTTATCCCGAACTACATAGATATTTCCTCTGAAATCGCGATTTATCAGATTTAAACGCATCATTTTCAGCTCCTTATCAACGATTTTATCATTCATATTTGTGTTTATTATCCTTTTACAAGTGCTCATTTATTTGATGGTTTGGCAGTACCGGATAAAACCTACTTTTTCACCAATTGGGTAAAAATCGCGTCGCGGTCAAAATCGCCCTGTGGCAAACCGGAAATCTCCTTGTATGCTTTACAGACGGAAAGGCTGATCTCCGTTCCCACCGCAAAAATCTCCTCATCCGAATAGGGACAGTCTTCCGTCACAATGAGTGTGGCAAAACTGAACGCTACCAGCCATATGTCGCGGAAATACTTGTCCGCAGTGTCCGCATCCATGTAGTAGACCCGCATCACAGAATCACGCACAAGCTCCTGCGAAAACCGCAGCGCCTCTGTCGCGCCGCCGATCACCCCGTCCGGCTTTGTCAGAAACAGTAGCTTGTAAAGCTCTGTTTCCTCTTTTGCAAAATTGATGTATTGATGCCATACGCCCAAAAACGGAATCTGTTCCGTCAATCCACGCTCCACATATTCCTGATAAAGCACCTTTGCCTGCGCGTAAACCTCCGTTTTTAGCTGCTCCATCGTATCGAACCAGGTAAATATCGGGCGAGGCGACACTTGCAACTGAGCAGCCACTTCACGCGCTGTCACAGCGTCAATCCCCTTTTTCCGGGCAACATGCAGCGCAGCACGGACAATTTCTTCTTTTTGAAACTTTACCTTCGGCGGCATAGCATAACATCCTTTATTAAGAAAACATCAGTTGCAAAACTTATGATATGCAACTGATGTTATTATAAATCATTTTTGACCCCCAGCTTGTCAAGGCGCTCTGCGGTATGAATATTCACGCATAATCAGATAGGGGGAAGTTTCGGCGGATTCGGGGCTTCCTCCCTTATTTACAACCTGAATCCGTGAAAGTGGAAAAGTGGAGAAGTTGAAAAGCGCGTAAAATAG
>CAMHEZ010000010.1 GCA_946184295.1 uncultured Clostridia bacterium
CTGATCTCTTTGTGAAAATCCTCTTTAATCTTCAAAAGTAAATGCTTTTGCCCTGGAAAAATCCCCGAAATCCATTGACACATTTTCCGGAGGGTGCTATAATAGCGTTACTTTCCTATCAGGATATTTGCATAAAATGAATAAAAATACGGAGGTTTATTCAAACAATGAAACTCAACGGTTCCGACATCATCTGTGAAGTGCTGCTGGAGCAGGGTGTTGACACGGTCTTCGGTTATCCCGGCGGCGCGGTGCTCAACATCTATGACGCGCTCTACAAGTACAGCGACAGAATCACCCACATTCTCACCGCCCACGAACAGGGCGCCAGCCATGCCGCCGACGGCTATGCCCGTTCCACCGGCAAGACCGGCGTGGTCATCGCGACCTCCGGCCCCGGCGCGACCAATCTCGTCACCGGCATTGCCACTGCCATGATGGACAGCATTCCGATGGTGGCCATCACCGGCAACGTCGGCACGCCCGCGCTCGGCAAGGACTCCTTCCAGGAGGTTGACATCACCGGCATCACCATGCCGATTACCAAGCATAATTTCATCGTGCGCGACGTGGACAAGCTCGCGCCGATTCTCCGCAAGGCTTTCCTGATTGCCCGTTCTGGCAGACCCGGCCCCGTTCTCGTGGACGTGCCGAAGGATATCACCGCCAAGTTTGCCGAATATGAACCGGAAAAGCCCAAGAAGCCCGCCAAAATCGAGCTTTCTTCCGACGCGATTGCCAAGGCGGTCAAGCTCATCGACAAGGCCAAGCGCCCGATGATTTATGCCGGCGGCGGCGTGATTTCCGCCAATGCCTCCGACGAGCTGCTCGCTCTGGCAGAGAAGGCCGACATGCCTGTGTCCTGCTCGCTGATGGGTCTGGGCAGTTTCCCGAGTAACCACCGCCTCTACTGCGGTCTGATCGGCATGCACGGCGGTTACGGCAGTGCCATGGCCACCGACAACTGCGACCTCATGCTGGTCGTGGGCGCGCGTTTTTCTGACCGCGTGGCAGGCGATACCAAGGCCTTCGCCAAGAATGCCAAGATCATTCAGATTGACATCGACGCGGCGGAATTTGACAAGAATGTGCTGGTTGATCTCACCATTCGCGGCGGCGCGGAGCAGGTGCTGGCCAAACTCGCCAAGAAGGTGGCCGAGGCCGATCACAGCGACTGGGTCAGCCAGATCAACGCGTGGGACAGCGAAATTCACTGCTCGCAGGAAGACGGCGACAACGCCACCCCCGAGGCGATTTTTGCCGAACTGAACAAGCTGATGGGTCCCGACGATATTGTCTGCACCGACGTGGGACAGCATCAGATGTGGGCGGCGCAGATGTATCATTTCCAGAAGCCGCGTACCTTTGTATCGTCCGGCGGTTTGGGCACGATGGGCTACGGACTCGGCGCGTCCATCGGTTCACAGGTCGGCAACCCTGAAAAGCGCGTCGTGCTGATTTCGGGCGACGGATCCTTCCATATGAATCTCAACGAACTCACCACACTGGCCAGCTATGACCTGCCGATTGTCGTATTGGTCATGAACAATCAGGTGCTGGGCATGGTGCGCCAGTGGCAGAAGCTCTTCTATGACAGACGGTTCAGCCACACCGACCCCTGCCGCAAGACCGATTTCGTCAAGCTGGCGGATGCCTTCGGCGTGACAGGTATGCGCATCGAAAAGGCCGGTGAAATCGAGAGTGTGCTGAAAGCCGCCTTTGAGAAGCACGGCCCGGTGGTGGTGGACTGCCGCATCAGCAAGGACATCAACGCCCTGCCGATGATTCCCCCCGGAGCAGGCGCGGACAAGATCATCACCGAAATGAACTGAAACGCTCACATTCGTTCGCTCAATGAAGATTGAATAGTGAATAACGAATAGTGAATAATGAATGGAAGCCCTTCGGGCTTGGAATATATTGATTGAAAGGGAAACAGAACAATGTCTAACAAAAAGGTTCTTTCCGCATTGGTGAGGAATCATCCCGGTGTTCTGCAAAGAGTGTCGGGACTGTTCTACCGCCGCGGCTACAATATCGAAACCATCTCGGCCTGTGCCACGGAGAATCCCAAGTTCACCCGCATGACGATGGTTGTCGTCACCAATGACGAGCTGGAAATGTCACAGATTATCCGCCAGCTCAGCAAGATTCAGGATATCCGCCGCATTGCCATTCTGGACGAGGAAAAGGCGATTTTCTCGGAATCCATGATGGTCAAGTTCGAGTGCGCGCCGGAAAACCGCACCGAATTTCTCAACCTCGCCTTCCGCAATCACATGAATGTGCTCTACATCGGCGACAGTACCGTGACCGTTACCGCCACCGGCTCGCCTGACGATCTGGACGGCGTGCTGGAAAAATTCGTCGCCTATCCCATTGTCGAGCTGACCCGTTCGGGCATGAGCGCCATCGAAGCCAGCGACCGTCCCTTTGTCGAGATGGACGACGCGGAGTTTATCAACTAAGTATTCATAAAAAATGATCTAAACCAAAAGCACTGTGTGACTGACAGCAGTCTCACAGTGCTTTTTGCATTTAATCCGATCAATATTATTCTTTCCAGCCGATATACCACACGCAGGACTTGGTGAGTGTGTCAGCCAGTTCACTGACCGTGTGGCTCTGGGTCATGCAGAGCGCACGCTCGGGGCAAATGGCAAAATGTCCCTTGGCAATCTCCAGCGCGGTAATCCGGTCGGGTTTGCCATGCGGCACAAAGTATTCCAGAATCCCGTAACCGACTACCGCCGGCACGGCGCCGCAAAGCTCGTTCCAGCGCTTGGACACCGCCACCAGTTCGCTGTTGGCAGGTGCGCCGTTGAGACCGCCGATGGGCAGCCACACGAAAATCTCCCACGCGTTGGCAGTCGGCACCTGCGCCAGAAGAATGTCACAGGTTGTTTTGCCGCCTGAGATGAACGAGCTGAAACAGTTGACCGCCACGCCCTGCGCGCTGCTGTTTTCAAAATCATTCATGCTGATGCCCTTGTAGACCATGTACTTGGCCTTTTCATCATAGGAGGCCTCAATGATCTCCTGTCCCGCCGAATCGTTCAGCTCCCAGAGCATCGAGCGGCGCGACTGCCGCACCGAATTGATACTGCTCCCCATGCCGTCGCACAGATAGGTTACCAGCTGATCGGTGACCGGAATCAGTACGGGCGCGGACCCGTGTTCCATGCCGTAACGCAGCACCGACAGGTACTTCCGATTGACCTCGTTAATGCCTGTCCCCTGCGGAATCAGGCGGCACGGGCAGTCCATGTATTCCGACAGACGTTCCGTCGGCGTGCCCGTCTGACGGCCGTTGTTGTAAGGCATATTCATGTTGTTTGAAAATTGAAAAGCGTCCACTGTTTGATTCCTCCAAAAGGCTGTAATATGCGCCGATTTGTACCGTTCTCTTGTCAATATCCCGTATGTTCAAAAGCTGACGAAGGTATTATAACACATTTCTTTGAGGAATACAATATTTTTTGTATGAAAATACATCTTTTGCCAATCATGATATATGATAAAAATATCGCGAATTGTAATATGAATCAATAACGGTGCTATTTTTTCTACCATGATTGACAACAGAATATCAGGTTGGTATAATGATATCGGTTGGCGGCTGATGAGGCGGATTCCGTCAGCAACCGGCCGAACCATCAGAGAAGGAGTGTATATGGTAATGATGAAAATGACCAACAAAAAATTGATTGTCACGGCAATCGCCGCGGCCATCGTACTTTCCGTGCAGGCGGGCAGCGTGTTTGCCGCCGAGGTGTCGGATTCCGACCTGGACAATCCGTCACAGGTCACAGCGGTTGCAGCGCAGCCGGAGCCTGACGACACGGCGGCCCAGCCCGAGGAAACCGTGAGCTTGTCTGAAACGGAAGACGAAATGCCGGATTCCACGGAACCGACAGACGTGGACGAAGCCGAAACGACAGGAGAAAGTGACGACAACGAGCAGGAGGACGACATTGACGCCGACGCTGCGCAGGATATAGAAGACGCAACTGCCGACGAAAATGACAATTTCCTCGATTGGGAGGATTTTGCCGGTGAGACTGACGCGGACAACGAAGACGAAAACGAGCTGATTGCCGTCGCTGACGGTGAGACGCAGGACGAACCCACACGGGAAGACATTCAGGCGATGATCGACAGCTACATCGCGCAGGCCGAAGCCTCGCCCGAGGCGGATGAAGAAGAAATCGCGGAAAGCCGTCAGCTGTTGGAAGGGCTGCTTGAGGAGATCACCGGTTCCGACAACTTTGTCATGTCCAACGCTACCATGACAGACGTACAGGACTATCTGGAAATGATTGCGTCAGGCCTGCTGCCGGAGGAATCCGAGCCGCGCTTGTCAGGAAAGTGCGGCGACAACCTGACATGGCGCTTTGACAAGGAAACCGCTACGCTGACCATCAGCGGCAGCGGCGAGATGTACGACCTTGACGACGTGGACACGTCCGATGACGGGTGGTTCTCTTTCTCCGAGGAGGTGGAACATGTCGTCTTTGACGGGTCGATCACGTCCATCGGCAGCGGCGCATTTCTGGCTACCAACGTCGAGCAGATCACCATTCCCGCTACGGTCAAACGCGTGGCCGACGGCGCCTTTGGTCTGAATGAAGCGCTGCAACGCGTTGATGTGGCAGAGGGCAGCGAGACTTACGCGAGCGCCGACGGCGTGCTGTATAACAAAGACATGACCGAGCTGCTGCTCTATCCCGTCCAGAAGGCGGACGCCGCCTTCACTGTGCCGGATACCGTCACAAAGGTGGGCAACAGTGCGTTTGCGGGCAACAGCCATCTGACTGACGCGGTGATTCCCGATTCGGTCAAGGTGATCGACGATGGCGCGTTCAGCAACTGCCGTTACCTGACCAATGTGACCCTCGGCGATTCCGTCACCACCATTGGCAACAGCGCCTTCTTCGACTGCGTGCGTCTGGACAGGGTTACACTGGGCCAATCGGTGCAGGAGATCGACTACATGGCGTTCTATTCCAGCGGTATCACGGAGATCACCCTGCCCCACTGGATTCAAACGGTGAAAATGGGCGCTTTTTCCGACTGTGCGCTCACCGACGTGTATTACATCGGTACACAGGACGAGTGGGAGGCGCTCGGATTGGACGAGCTTGCCGCCCCGGAAGGCTATGAATACCCGCGTTTCCACTTCACCCCTGCCGAGAGCTACGAGAAACCCGCGGAATTGCAAAAAATCGAGCGGGAAACATACAAACTGAGTGAAGAAGACATTGCCGAGATGGAAGAGGCGGTCGAGGAATGGCTGGAAGAGGTCAAAGCCTCGGATGAACTGACGCCGGAGCAGACTGAGGTGGTCGAGACATTTCTCACCGAGTGGCTGGAACGCGTGAAGGCGCTCGGTTCGGACGACCCGGCCATATCCGAACAGGCCTTTGATGATCTGGCTTCATTTATGCAGGACTTTTTGTCCGGTATCATGGAACAATTTATGGACGAGATGGAGACGTCCGGCCAGTGCGGTGAAAACCTCAAATGGGAGTTCGACAAAGAAACCGGTGTACTCACGATTTCCGGTGAAGGCGATATGTATGATTATGCCCCCGCAGACGAGGAGGAAGAGGAAGCGTCGTTTGATGACGAAAACGCCGCCGACGACATTGATCCCGACATCGAGGACGCGGATTGGGAGATGTCCGTAGAGGACCGCATCAAAGAAATGACAGAGGATTTCTTTATGATGTATGCTGACGACGAAGAGGAAGAAAATCTCGATGACGAGGAAGACAAAGACGCGCCGTGGCTGCCGCTGTCCGGATTTATCAAGAGCGTGCAATTCGCGGGCAATGTCACCTCTATCGGCAGAGGGGCGTTCCTGATGTGTTACTTCCCGACTATCGACATTCCCGCCTCCGTCAGAAGTATCGGGAAAAATTCCGTGGACGCGATCAACGGGCTGATCTCGTTCAATGTATCGCCCGATAACGCCAATTACAGCAGTGAGGACGGCGTGCTTTTCGACAAGACCCGTGAGACGCTGCTGCGCTACCCCGAAAGCAAGACCGACGCCGGTTATATCGTTCCCGAAACCGTCAAGGCCATCGCAGCCAGTGCCTTCAGCAACTGCCGCTATCTGACGAGCGTTGTCATTCCCGATTCCGTCAAAACGCTCGGGGAATACGCGTTTGCGGGCTGCGGCCAGCTCAGAGAAGCCGTGATCGGCAGCGGCGTAAAGCGCATCGAGGAAGGCACCTTCTACAATTGTTTCAAGCTGAATCAGGTGACAATTCCCCAGTCCGTGACCTTCATCAGCGCGGAGGCCTTTGATGACTGTAACCTCAAAGACGTGTATTATCTCGGCACCGAAAAGAATTGGCAGACCGTGGATCTCAACGAGGACCCGGAGGATTGGGAAAGTGAAGATGGCTTTGAAACTGCGCCTTCTCCCTTTGCCAACGCGGTATTCCACTATCAGGAGCAGCAGGAGGAAGAAACGCCTGTTCCGGCGGTTATCTCTGACGGTAAGAAGGGTACGGCGGTTGTCAATGCCGCGCAGACCGATACCGCCAATCCCAAGACCGGCGACGCGTCGGACGCGCTGCCTTTGATGGCGATGGCGGAGAGCGCCTTTATCGCGGCGATTGCCATGGCGATTGCAAAGCAGCGTAATAAAAATGAAGCATAATTAAGCGAGCGCATGCGAGCGCGGGGTGCAGGGGGCAAGCTCCCTGCCGGGGACGGGGGCAGAGCCCCACGAGGGAGGCTTTAGCCGACCGAGCACCACGCACCCAGATTAACAACAGGGTTGGGCGACTTCGGAAATAGGCGCATATTACGACAGCCCCGCAGAACGCACCCGGATAATCATTCGCTTTGGCGCATACGAAAAAGACAGCCCGAACCGCAATTGGCTCGGGCTGCTTCTTTTTGATTTCAGTCGTATTCCAGACGACCGCCGTCGCATCGTGCCTGAAGGCACTCGCGAGCGCTGGGGTATGCTGGCGCGGCTGCGCCGCTTGTCTTTTGGCGCCTTGGCGCGTTTTTTATTTGAGTGCGTCCCGCTTGGTGGCGCTGCCCCCGAACCCCTGCTGGTGGCGTTGCCCCCAGGCCCCTACCAGGAGGACCAGTCCCCCTGGACTCCCATTGTTGGGCTTATCTGTAATTTTCCAGCAATTCGTTGACTAACGCCTGAATTTCATCCGCCGCAGTCTCCGTGCTGACCTTCTTCTGCACCGACTTATCTCTTGTGGAGATTTCCACCGCGTTATCCTTCATATTACGCGGACTGACCACCGCTCTCACCGGAATGCCCAGCAGGTCACTATCCGAGAACATCACACCCGGGCGCACATTGCGGTCGTCATAGATAACCTCCACGCCGCGCTTCTGCAATTCGTCATACAGACCGTCGGCAAACGCCTTGCACTGCGCGTCGTCGGAGCGCACGCAGCAGAGATTGACCTGCCACGGCGCGATGGAAATGGGCCAGATCGGACCGTAATCGTCATGGTGTGCCTCGCAGACCGACGCGGCCAGACGGCCTACGCCGATGCCGTAGCAGCCCATGATGGGATAGTGCATTTCCCCTTCGCTGTCAACATACTGCATATTCATCGACTTGGTGTACTTGGTGCCGAGCTGGAAGATATTACCCACCTCAATGCCGCGGGAGATTTCCAGTGTGTGCTTGCCGCAGCAGGGGCAGATACCGCCTGCGTATGCCTTGGCAAAATCGTGGTATTCTACCTCACCGAAATCGCGTGCCATATTGAAATTGACATAGTGATAATCGACCTGATTACCGCCGCAGGGGAAGTTGGTCAGGTTCACAAGGGAATTGTCATACAGCACGGTGACATTCTCGGGCAGACCCTTGGGGCCGATGAAGCCCGCGACAATGCCGCTTTCTTCGGTGATGACAGCGGGGTGAATGTCGCAGCCGAGGAAGTTGGTCACCTTGGTTTCGTTGACGTCGAGGTCGCCGCGCAGGAAGATGACAATATAGCTGTCGTCCATATTGCGCTGATAGACGACCGCCTTGCAGGTCTTTTCGGGCGTGGTCTTGAGGTAGGCACACAGATCATCAATCGTGTGCGCGTCGGGAGTATGTGTCAGCTCCATCTCACCAAGCGCTGCGTCGGGTGTATTTTCGGTGATACAATCGGCGGCCTCCATGTTGGCGCTGTAACCGCAGTCACGGCAGAGCACGATGGAATCTTCACCGACAGGGGTGAGCAGCATAAATTCATGCGACACGCTGCCGCCCATCATGCCGGAGTCCGATTTGACGGAAATTGTCTCGGGAATGCCCGCACGGGC
The DNA here is from genome assembly GCA_946184295.1 of uncultured Clostridia bacterium. Lineage (GTDB taxonomy): Bacteria > Bacillota > Clostridia > Oscillospirales > Acutalibacteraceae > RUG762. Next base: position 8,308 of record CAMHEZ010000010.1, read on the forward strand.
AAAAATGCGCTCATACGCCTTGTGGCACTTGTCATAATACTGCTCCAGATCCTCCTGCGAGGTGTGGAAAGAGTACGCGTCCTTCATGGTAAATTCGCGCACGCGGATCATACCGGCGCGGGGACGGGCTTCGTCGCGGAATTTGGTCTGAATCTGATAGATCATGAAGGGGTATTTGGTATAGGTGGTGGCGTAATCGCGCACCAGATGTACGGCGGCCTCCTCGTGGGTCATGCCCAGCACCATCGGCGTGCCGTTGCGGTCCTTGAAGCGGAGCAGCTCGCTGGCAATGGAGCTGTAGCGGCCGGATTCTTCCCAAAGGCTGCCCGGCATGACTACCGGAAACAGCACTTCCTGTCCGTCGATCGCGTCCATTTCCTCGCGGATAATGTTTTCGATCTTTCTGAGAATGCGCTTGAGCGGCATATACTGGGAATAAATGCCGCTGGCCATGAATTTCATGTAACCGCCGCGTACCATCAGCGCGTGGCTGTCAATGGAACACTCGGCGGGTCTTTCCTTGAATCTGTCGCCAACCAATTTGTCAAGTTTCATCGTTTCATATCCTCCAAAAAAAATAATAATGAATGAAAAAGCCCCGAACCGCAGTGCTCTACCTTTACACATACGGCCCGGGGCGAATTTTGCAAAAAAACAAAATCCGTGTTACCACCCGAATTTACGCGGCGTTAAGCACGCCACGCACACTCATGACCCGATAACGGCGGGAATCCGTCGGATTTTTGGCATCCGAAGCTCGGGGAGTGGGTTCAATGGGTTCACGGCAAAGCCTTGCACCGGGCGGCTTCTCTCTGGGACGCGTGAAAATCATCTACTGGTTCCCGTCTCTGCTTTTCAACTTCTCTATTCTGACACAAAATTCCCGATTTGTCAAGCCCCGCGCAAATAATTCCGGAAAATCAATTTTGGTCGGCGCTTTGTTTGGATTCGCCTGACTTTGTTGCGGGTCTTGGCTGATTCCGCTCGGTCGGCTGAAGCCTCCCTCGTGGGGACGCTGTCCCCACGCCCCTGCAAGGGCTCTGCCCTTGACCAGCTTTCGCTAGCGAAAGCGTGGAGCCAGCCCCCTGCACCCCGCGCCGCATTCGCGGCTAATTGCGCTTCGCTTTTTCAAAATTGATTTTCCTGTTTCGTCAACACTCTTTATTGACAAATCTCCCGCAAACTGTTATCATGAGATTGGCAGAATTGTACTGATTTTTTTGGAATAAGAGGTTATTTTTATGAGATATGTTTTCATTGCCAATCCCAATGCGGGAAACAACGGCTATGCCAAGTACAAGGACAGAATCGTTACCGCCTGTGAGAAAATCGGAGCATCTTACCAATTCTTGCTCACGCAGAAACCGGAGGATCTGACCGAGTTTGCCCGTGCGCAGGGACAAATCGGCGACGATGTGCGTATTATCGTATTGGGCGGCGACGGCGCGGTCTGCGGCGCGGCCAACGGCGTCATCGGCATGGACAATGTCGAGTTCGGCATCATTCCCTGCGGCTCCGGCAACGATTATGTCAAGACATTCGGCGGGGCGGACGGCTTTCTTGACATCGAGCACTACCTGACGGCCCCCTCGCGCTATGTGGACGCCATCGACACGGGATATCTCAAATCCGTCAACATCTGCTCGATGGGCATCGACGCGATCATCTGCGACCGCACCAACCGCATGGTCAAAACAAAAAAATTGCTGGGGTCGGGTACATATTCGCTCGCGGTCTTGATTTCTATGCTGGGTAAGGTGTATAATACCTTGAAAGTGACGATTGACGACCAATACGTCTATGAAGGCGACTTCATGTTTTCGCTGGCGGCGTGCGGGCAGTATTACGGCGGCGGCTATCGCGGCGCGCCGATGTCCGACCCGTCGGACGGCCTGCTGGATTTCGTGATGATCCGCCGCGTGTCGAAGCTGAAAATGCTCTCGCTTATCGGACTGTACCAGAAGGGCGAATACGTGGATTCCAAGAAATTCCGCAAGGTGCTGACGGTGCATCGCGGACGGAAGATGAAGATCGAGTGCGCCAAGCCTGCGGTGGTCAATATCGACGGAGAGTGTCTCAATCTCAGCGAGGTCACGTTTGAGGTCATTCCCAAGGCCCTGCGGCTGATTGTCAACGACCAAAGCAAGGCACAATAGCGCCAGTCGTCACGCAAAAATCATGGAAAAGAAGATGTGTCTGTTGGAGAAATATCTGAGAGCTTACGCGGAGGTGGACCTGTCCGCCATCGGTCACAATATTGCGCTGGTGAGGCAGAATGTCGGCGCGGACGTGAAAATCTGCGCCGTCATCAAGGCGGATGCCTACGGTCACGGCGCGGTCGCGGTGGGACGTTATCTGGAACCTGTGGTGGAATACTTCGCGGTTGCCACCATTGACGAGGCCGTCGAACTGCGTGAGGCAGGCATTGTGCTGCCGGTTATCATCTTGTCTTATGTATCGCCCAGTCGCTATGATGAGGTCGTCCGGTACGACATCACCCAGACGATCTATTCGCTGGAAACGGCGGAGCGGCTCGACAAAGAAGCCGCCGCGCAGGGCAAGACCGCCAAGGTGCATATCGCGCTGGACACCGGTATGACCCGCATCGGCTATGGCATTTCGGAGCAGAGCGCCGACGAGATTCAGCGCATCAGCCGGTTGCCCCACATCGAATTGGAGGGTATGTTCACCCATTTCTCCTGCGCCGACCTCACCGACAAGGCCTACAGCCGCACGCAAATGGCGCGTTACGACCGTATGTGCGACCTGCTCGATAAACGCGGCGTGGTAATTCCGATCAAGCATATCTGCAACAGCGCAGGCATTATGGAGTTTGATTCCCATCGTTTCCAGATGGTGCGCTCCGGTATTATTACCTACGGTTTGTATCCCTCGGAAGAAGTGGACAAATCCGCGCTGCCCATCCGACCTGCTATGAGCTTCCGCAGCCATGTGGTGCATGTCAAGTGGGTGGAACCGGGTACCTGTGTGGGATACGGCGCGACCTATACCACGACCGAACGCACGCGCATTGCCACCGTGTCGGTGGGTTATGCCGACGGCTATCCGCGCGCGCTTTCCAACAAGGGGCGCGTACTGATTCACGGGCAGTTTGCCCCTGTGCTGGGACGGGTCTGCATGGATCAGATCATGGTGGACGTGACGCACATTGACGGCGTGGCAGTCGAAGATGTCGTCACGCTCTTCGGACGCGACGGCGACAATGTCATTCCCGTGGAGGAACCGGCGGATATGGCGGCCTCCTTCAATTACGAATTTGTGTGCAGCCTCAGTCCGCGGGTGACGCGGGTTTACACGGAATCATAAAGACCGAAAGGCGGAAGAAAAACATGGAGAAAAACAAAGTGCGCGTCGGCGTCAACGCGCTGCTCGTCGTGATGGTGGGGGTCGCATGGCTGGTTATGATCTTCGGCAGCGAGGGAATGCTGTCGTCGGGCGGTCTGAGCAATCTCAAATATTTCACGGTGCTGTCAAATGTGTTTGAGGGCGCGGCCTCGGCGGTGTGGCTCATTCTGAACGGCAGAGCGGTGTCGGACAAAGGGCGGCGCTTTGCCGAGCTGCTGAAATATGCCGCCTGCGTCTGCGTGGGGCTGACCTTTGTCACGGTGCTGGTGTTTCTCGGACCGCTGTACGGCTTTGGCAATATGTTTCTCCACGCCAATCTGTTTTTTCACCTCATCATACCGCTGACGGCGATGGCGGAATTTGTGCGTTTCAACTCGCAGCGTATCGGCTGGCGGGAGAATCTGCTCGCGACGGCGCCGACGCTGCTTTACGGCACTGTTTATCTGGCGAATATCCTCATCAACGGCCTTGGCGAGCCGTATCAGCGGGACATCTACGGCTTCGTGACGTGGGGCATGCCGATCGGTATCTGCATTTTTGCCGCAATCTGTGTCGCGGCCTTTCTGATCGGTCTGGCGCTGCGAGCGCTGAATCGCAATCATTAAGCGAAGCGCGGGAGTCCAGGGGGTGCAGGCACCTCCTGGCAGGTCAAGGGCAGAGCCCTTGCAGGGCGTAAGCTTTCGCTAGCGAAAGCTAGGACATTCGTCCCACAAGCAGGCTCAGCCTGCTGGCAAGACGCGCTTGGGTTATCAGATAAAGTTGGGCGAATCCTGAAAAACACCCGAGAGCCGACAGACTTTGCGGTCCACCGGCTCCCGGGTGTTTTGAATCTATCAATTGAAAGGAACAGGTAAAGTGAATTATTCGACGTCCTGCAAGGCGGCGTAATCCTCCTCGCCGGTGCGGACTTTGACGACCTTTGCCACGTTGTAGACAAAGATCTTGCCGTCGCCGATGTGGCCGGTGTAGAGCGCCTTCTTGGCGGTTTCGATGACGGTGTCGATGGGCAGCTTGCTCACGACAACCTCCACCTGCACCTTGGGCAGCAGCACCGCGTCCATTTCAACGCCGCGGTAACGCTCGCCGGAACCCTTCTGTACGCCGCAGCCCATGACCTGTGTGACGGTCATGCCGGTGACGCCGATCTTGTTGAGCGCGTCCTTCAGCACTTCGTAACGTGCCTGTTTGGCGATGATAACAACCTTATACATACCGGTGGGGATATCCATCGGGGCGGCTGCCACGGGGACGGACGCGTTCTTCTGGAACTCGGTGGCGCTTTCAAATTCCGCAACGCCAAGATCGGTGTTTTCGTTGACCTCCATCGTGCCGGACATATCAATCACGCTGAAGCCGGAGTAAGCCGAAGCCAGACCGTGTTCCTTGCTGTCCAGACCGACGATTTCTTCTTCTTCCGTGACGCGCAGGCCGATGACTGCCTTGATGGCGAGGAAGGCGAGGGTGATGGTCACGGCCGTCCAGCCGATGACGGAAACCAGACCCAGCAGCTGGATGCCCAGCAGCTTGAAGCCGCCGCCGTAGAAAAGACCCTGATAAGTATCATTGAGAGGCGCACTCTTGGTGGCAAAGAGACCCACCGCGATGGTGCCCCAGATGCCGTTCATCATGTGAACCGCCACCGCGCCGACGGGGTCGTCCACGTGGAGCTTGTTGTCGAGGAACCAGACCGCAAAGATGACCAGCAGACCGGAGACAATGCCGATGATCGAAGCGCCGAGTGCGTCGGTTACGTCGCAGGGGGCGGTGATGGCCACCAGACCCGCGAGAGACGCGTTGAGACACATGGAAACGTCAGGCTTGCCGTACATCACCCAAGTGGCGATCAGCACGGTGACAGTGGCCAGCGCGGGGGCAACGGTCGTGGTCAGGAAGACCGAGGCCAGCTGATCGAGCGAAGTGGTCGCCGCGCCGTTGAAGCCGTACCAGCCGAACCAGAGGATAAAGCAGCCGAGCGCGCCGAGCGGGATATTGTGGCCGGGGAAGGCGTTGACCTTGGTGACCTTGCCGCTCTTGTCGCGGTTGAATTTGCCGATACGGGGGCCGAGCAGCGCCGCGCCGATGAGAGCGGACACGCCGCCGACCGTGTGAATGGCGCAGGAGCCGGCAAAATCATGGAAGCCGAGATTCGCCAGCCAGCCGCCGCCCCAGATCCAGTGGGCCTCGATGGGGTAGATGAGGGCGGAAATCACGGCCGAATATACGCAGTAGGAGGAAAACTTGGTTCTTTCGGCCATGGCGCCCGAAACGATGGTCGCCGTGGTCGCGCAGAACACGAGATTGAAGACGAAAATGCTCCAATCGAAGGACGCGTAGTGAGTGAAGATGTCAAGGGTGGGGATACCGATGAAGCCGGCCACGTCCTTGCCGAACATCAGCCCGAAGCCCAGCAGCACGAATACCACCGTGCCGATACAAAAATCCATCAGATTTTTCATGATGATATTGCCCGCGTTCTTGGCACGGGTGAAGCCTGTCTCCACCATCGCAAAGCCCGCCTGCATCCAGAAGACCAGCGCCGCGCCGATCAGAAACCAGATGCCGAATATCTCACTGTCTATGATTTCCGTGAGATGTGACAACGCCATAAACAATCAATCCTTTCTGCCCAATCCGTTGGGATTGAGTCTCCTCAAAAATTTTTCTCGATGGCATCTCTGCAACCGATGACAGTATTCTAGCACCTCAACTTGCAAAAATATTGTAAAAATCGGACATAATAACAATTTTTTAAAATAAAATGCAGGACTAAAATTATAATCCTGCAAATTAGCCGGTAACAACCATGAGTAAGCGAAGCCGTTGGCCTTGCCGGGCAAGACGCGCTTGGATTTTTTGTGAGGTCGGGCGAATTGCGTGAAATTCATCTTTTGTCTGTTGCAATTTGAGGGGGAATCTGTTATAATGGCTGCATTGAAAATTTTCTCCGCAAGCAAAGGTGACACAAGCAGATTATGATTGCCCGCTACCGCTCAGACAATACGTTTCAGATGCACCAGCCGTTTTTCCGCAGCGGCGTCCCGGATTATACGGAGGTCTCGGTGAATCAGCCATACCGCGCCGTTTTCTATGAATTTACCGCGCCGTATTCATTTTCATCGGGCATGGCGTTTGTGCCGGACGGGTGTGTGGATATCCTGTTTGTCACAGGGACGGATGAGCCGTTCATGGCGTTTCTCGGGTCGCCCACCGCGTTCAAGCCGGTGCGCGGCTTTCCGGGCTGCCGCTGTTTCGGCGTCAGATTCAAGCCGGGTATGTATGTGTCATATCAGAATCTGCCGCTGCGGGATATCACCGATCGGGAGCTGTTTTTTGCGGGAAGTGTGGGCGTGCTCAAAATTTTCTTCACCAGGCTGAAAAAGTGCTTTTCGCTCGAGCAGCGCATCGCGTTGTTTGAGGATACCTTTGAGCCGTATGTGGATTCCGGCACGGCGGGGAAGGTCATGCAGCAGATGCTTTGTGAAATCAACGCGGCCCGGGGCGGGATTCATATTGCCTCTCTGGCCGAGAGCATGAACTATTCCGAACGCCACATCTCGCGGCTTTTTCAGGAGAGCATGGGCATGTCGCCCAAGACCTTTGCCCGCATCGTGCGGTTTCAGCACGCGCTGGATATGCTGCTGAGCGGCCGGGCGGCGCTCGCGGGGGATTATTTTATGGAGCTGGGGTATGCCGATCAGGCGCATTTTCAGCGGGAATTTAAACAATACGCAGGTGTGACGCCCAAGAGTTTTGTCCGCCTGCGATAGTGGATGGAAGATTGTATCGCAATCGTGTGAATCAGGTGATAATGATGAATACAGAACAGGAAAAGGTTTCTCCCGCCGGAGAAACAGCTCCCGTCAGGGAGACATCTCCCACTAGGGAGACGGAAGAACAAAAGCAATCCCGGCGCGATGAGATGGAATCGCTGCTGTGGCAGATGTGTGTGATACCGATTTCGGTGCTGCATATGGAAAGTCTCACCAAGCTGTGGCTGTTTGGCAATCTGTTTGACGAGAAGCTTGTGTATCTGACGGGCGGTGTGCTGTTCATGGGCTTTGCCATGAGCGCGGTCACGATGCTGTTCACCGCGCGGGTGCGCCGGAACGTGACCCGCGTGATACTGGGGCTGATGAGCGTGCTGTTTTCTTTGCAGGTGATTTATCACAATAATTTCAAGAGTATGTTTTCGTGGGCGACCATCGGACAGGCCGGCGACGTGATGCAATTCTGGAAGGAAGCGCTCGGCGCGGCCCTCGGCGTGTGGTTCATGGTGCTGGCGATGTTTCTGCCGTTTGAACTGGTGTGCGCCTTCGGCAAGCTGATTTTTCCCGACCGCAGCGGGCGGAATCTGTCGCTGGCGGCCGTCGGGGGCGTGGCGGCGCTGCTGCCGTACTCCTTTCTGATGGCGAAATTCATTCAGGCGCCGGGGACAGATACCGGCTATACGCCATACTACTATTACACGCATATGGAGAATGATCCCGAGCAGACTTTTCAATATTACGGCATTCTCAACGCCACGCGTCTGGAATTGAAGCATATGCTTTTCGGCACGGCCACGGAGGAACTGGAGGAACCGGATCCCGGCGATATCGTCGATCTTCACAAGCTGTTGTCGCCCACGGATACGCCGACTCCCGTGGACACGCCCGATACGCCCAAAGAGTACGGCAGCAATGTGATGGACATTGACTTTGACGGCGCGGCGGAGGCTACCAACGTCAAAACCCTGAAATCCATGGACAAGTATTTCTCCTCGCTGACGCCGACCAAACAGAACGCGTACACGGGGTATTTCAAGGATAAGAACCTGATCTTTATTTCGCTCGAGGGCTATTCCTACAAGGTGATCGACCCGGAGCTGACCCCCACGCTCTACAAGATGGCGAATGAGGGCTTTGTCTTCAACAACTTCTACAATTCCCTCTGGGGCGGCAGTACCGCTACCGGCGAGTATGCCAACATGACCGGCAACTTCTATCTGACCGCCAACTGTCTCAAACTCAGCGCTGACACCTATCAGCCCTTCGCGCTGGGCAATCAGTTCCGCAAGATCGGTTACAAGACCGTCGCCTATCACAACAACAGCTATACTTACTACGGACGCGACAAGTCTCACCCGAATTTCGGCTATGACTACACCGCCATCGGCAACGGCCTCACACTCAAAGGCAAGCACTGGCCCAACTCCGACAAGGAAATGGCCGAGGCCACCGCCGACTGGTACATCGGCACCGGCGAGAAGTTCCACGCCTATTACATGAGCGTCAGCGGCCACGCCAATTACTCCGCGTCCGCCAACGCGATGTCCAACCTCCACCTCAAGGACCTGCCTGAGAAATACAAAAAATTCTCGCCGGAAGTCAGGGCGTATCTGGCCTGTCAGTATGAAGTGGAACTGATGCTGCAAGTGCTGGTACAGAAGCTGGAGGCGGCGGGAGAGCTCGAAAATACCGTGTTCGCCATGAACGCCGACCATTATCCCTACGCGCTCAGCGACGACGCGCTGGCCGAACTGTACGGTCTGAACAAAACCAATATCCGCAAGCAGTCCGAGCTGTACCGCAACAGCTTCATTCTCTGGTGCGCGTCCATGCCGGAGCCTGTCGTCATTGACAAGCCCTGCTCCAGCATTGACATTGTGCCCACAATTTCCAACCTGTTCGGGCTGGAATACGACTCCCGTGTCATGATGGGCAGCGACATTCTCTGTGAGGGCGACCACTTCGCGCTGCTCAAGCTCAACGGCTGGTCGTGGATCAGCACGCAGGGTGAATACATCGCCAACCGCAAGAAGTTTATCCCCAATGACAGCTGCACCATGTCCGACGAGGAGAGCAAGACCTATGTTGACGCGGTCAATACTGTGGTCAAGGCCAAGACTACCTATTCGCTGCAAATTCTCGACCGTGACTATTACCGCCATATTTTTCCCAATGGCTGAGGGCGGTCATCGGCGGCTGTAGGGGAAACTTTATGAAAATAGAATGAATATTTGCCAAAACAACTAGACAAAATCATTCAAAACGTGTATAATTTCGGTTGGTACGTGTTGTATAACATTTTTAGTTTAAATGAAAGGTATGACTTTTGCAATGAAACTTCTCAAAAAGGCTGCGGCTGCGGCTGCCGCGGCTGCCATGGTGCTTTCGCTTGGCGCGTGCAGCAGTAATCTGAGCTGGGCGGCCAAGATTGGCGACGATACCACTGTGCCGATTGGATTGTATATTTATGAGCAGGCGGCCAAATATCGCACCGCTGTGCAAAATTCCTTGCTCGATACGATTACCGACCTGAGCGAGCAGACCGTCAAGGTGTCCGGCTCGGACGTCAACGCGCTGGATTATCTCACTGACGAGGCCAAGAAATCCACCAAGGCCTGCGTTGGCACGATGCTGAAGGCGGAGGAGATGGGGGTCAAGCTCACGGACGAGGAATTGACCACCGCCGCCGAAAACGCGGAGCAGGCCTACCAGCTCGACGAGGACGTGTATGTCAAGAACGGTATCGCGCAGACCTCAATTGAAGCGTATTACAAGGACATCACCCTCAAAAACAATCTCTTCCAGGCAATCTATGGGGCCGAAGGCACCAATCCGGCTACCGATGAGGAGCTCAAAGCGTATTTTGAGGAGCATTACGCGACGGTTAACTTCATGCAGCAGTATTTTTATACCGAAGACGGTTCTATGATGACCGATGAGGAAATTGCCGCTCTCAAGAAGGAGTATAAGAGCATTCGCAGCAAGGCCGAAAAGGGCAAGCTGGATTTTGTCAAGAAGTGCGAAGAGGAAGGCAAAACCAATTCCAGCTACAAGGGCGCCTATACCGATGTGACACAGCGCTTTGACGAGACGGATGAGGAAGGTCAGAAGATTCTCGCGCTCAAAGTGGGGGAATTTTATGTGATTGAGACTGATACGTCGATTGCGCTGGTGCAGAAGGCCAAGCTCGACAGCGGTGACAAGAAGTTTCAACAGTACCGCGACACGCTGCTGATAGAAGCGAAATATGACACGTTCGTTGACGAGATGGTCAAATTGGCCGAAGGCAGCGACAAAGTGACGTTCAATGATAAGGCATTTGAAAAGTTTGCAGCGGCGACCCGTGATTTCAGCGAGCTGAATGTGAGCACCGGCTCTTATTATTAATCCTTTTGGAGCGGACAAAATGCGCTCCATCGCGTGACAGAATACAATGCGGCACAGGGCTCCTCGGGCGGTATCGGCGGAAAGTGGATCGTACCGTGGGGGAGACTGTGCCGTTTTTGCCGTCGCAGGAAAAAAACGGTCATTTCACAAAGCGAAGGCGAGACGGCGCATATTTTTCATGACCCGTCTCATAAATATCATTGATATCCAACATGAAAGGAAGTCGTGTTATGTTCAATCGAATCAGACCGCAGGACATGAACTGGAATCCCTTCCAGGCCATCGGCAGCGACTGGGCGCTCATCACCGCCGGCAGCGGCGACAAGCTCAATACCATGACCGCCAGCTGGGGCGGCGTGGGCGTGCTCTGGAACAGAAACGTCGTCACCTGCTACATTCGTCCGCAGCGCTATACCCGCGAATTTGTGGAGCGGGAGGCATTCTTCTCCCTGAGTTTCCTGCCCGAACAGTACCGCAAGCAGCTCGGCTATCTCGGCGCGACCAGCGGCCGCGATGAGGATAAGATTGCCGTATCCGGCCTGACGGTGTGCCGCGATTATGAGGCGCCCTGCTTTGAGGAGGCCGACACCGTGCTGATCTGCAAGAAGATTTATGTCGATGAGATCAAGCCGCAGGGGATTTTGTATCCGTCCATCAAGTCGGATAATTATCCGGGACATGATTACCACTTTATCTATGTAGGCGAGATCGTCAAGGCACTGGTCAAGTAATGAAACCAAGCGCGGCGAATCCGGCCAAGGTTTCAACACAAAAAAGGAGGCAGCACGCGGTTAGCAAGCGCGTGCCGTCTCCCTTTTATTTTTTCAGGAACAGCTTGGTTTCCCCTTCATTGTGGAGGGAGGGGAGTTTGTAGGAAATGCGGGGGTGGCGCAGGCGGGTCATCACCATGCTTTTGAGCGTGTCGCCGCGGCGGTAGCCGTGAATCACGTGGATTTCGGCAATATCCTTTGGTGCGCGGTCGAGCAGCCGCACTAAGTCGCGGTAGGCTTCGTCCGCCGTCATGCCGTGAATATCCGCTTCCATCACACTGCCTTTGCGTCTCGTTACCATCAGAAAAACGCGCTCCTTTATTGCATCAGTTTGGATTCGCCTGACTTTATCCGATGTTTTAGCGCGTCTTGCTCGCAGGCTGTGCCTGCTCCCGGGGCGCTGCCCCGGCCCCCGCCAGGGCGACTGCCCCAGCTTTCGCTCGCGAAAGCGAGACCCGCCAAAGGGACCAGTCCCTAAGCTGCTGCTCGTCAGCAGCTAGGAAACACCGCGCTTCGCTTAATTATTTTTCTCATACGACAAAAATAGGTTGATTTGTCGTTCGCCATTTATTATAATATATTCATAAACGGATTGCAAATCTTATTTTGTGCTGTGGTTTTATGACCTCTGACGCAAAGCAGGAAATACCGATACGGGAGGCTTTTCGATTTTGGATATTACGGAATTTGTTGATTCCTCGCTGAGAATGCCGGCGGGGAGCGAGCACGCCGTGAGCGAGGATCTGCTGATGGATATCACCGACTGCTTGCAGAACAGCGTCTTTTACGGCGACAAGGGTGTGACGATCGAGGCGCGTCTGACGGCGCTCTGTGACGGCAGGCACCCCTATTGGGAGGCCTTCCAGAGCCGCAAGGGACCGATTTATGTCAACTGCAAGTGCAGCGCGACGGTGGAGGGCCGCGACGTGGATATTGGCCTGCAATTCGGCATCGGCGACGATCACCGCACCTTTGCCCTCATCGCCATTATGCTGGACAACCGCCCCCAGACCGAGGAATATATTGATGAGTTTCTGGCGATGATCCGCAAGCTGTAGTGTTTTCCCACTCACAGCAGAAAGGAAGTTGAAGCATGAAAGAAAATATCTGTACCATTCCGGTCAATGAAGTGTTTGAGCAGAACGACGGCTGCCCGATTTGCCGTATGCGCAACCTGATCGAGGCCAAGTATGTGGATTACATCACCGGCCCCGCCATGATGGAGCCCGATATCCGCATCGAGACCAACCGGCTGGGCTTCTGTGAGCGGCATTTCGGTATGATGCTGACCTCCGGCCGCGCCCGTCTGCCGATTGCCCTGACGCTGGACAGCCACCTGATTGACGTGCGGGAAAAGCTGCTCGCCAAAAAGCCCGATAAAAAGACCCTGGAAGCCATGCAGGCGCTGGAAAACAGCTGTTTTATCTGCAATTACATCGAGCCGCATCTGGCCCGTTCGCTGGAGACCGTCTGCCTCAGCTACAAGAATGAACCCGAGTTCCGCAAGCTTTATGAGGCACAGCCCTATATCTGCATCACGCATTACCGCATGATTGTGCAGAATGCCAAGAAGCCGCTCGGCAAGGAATATGATTATTTCGTGGAGGTCACGCGCAAGCTGGTCAAAAAGTACGCCGACGCTCTGCAAAATGACGTGATTGCCTTCCGCGACGCGTATGACTATCAGAACGCGGGCAAGCCTATGTCACAGGAAACCCGTACCGCTATCGAGCGCACGATTGAGTTCCTCACCACGCGCCCCGCGGGCGGCAATTTGAAACCGCTTTCCGGCACATGATGCAAAAAACGGAGCACTTGCCTATCTATCGTGAAGCAGGTGTTCCGTTTTGGTTATGTCTGGCTGCGCGGCTTGGGTGCGATTTCGGGGGTGTCAGTGAGCTGCGCCATGACAGCGCGGTAGATCGTTTCAGGGTCCTCCAGAAAGCGGTCGCGCACCACGGTGGCGTAATTGTAGGTCGGCACATAGACCTTCACGGTCATGGTGTCCATCGTGCCGTCGTTGATGGTGCAGGTGACATTGTAGCCCTTGTCGCAGGCCTCAATGCGCGTCCTGTTGTATTTGCTGGTGTGGGTATGGCGGCGGGTGAGCAGCTTGCTCATGGCGTCCAGCGACTTTTCCCGCACCGTCACCGGCAGGCCGTCATAGAGCGTGTCGGCGATGAACTTTCCCTTTTCCGTGATGGCGAGCGTGCCGTCTTCCGCGCGTTCCGTCAGATTTTCATGCCGGAGCAGTGAGGAAATCGCGTCGTTGGCCTCGAAATAATTGGCCAGCCCGTATTCCAGAAACATATCCGTCAGATCCTTGCGGGACAGGGACTGGCTGCAATGCCGGATTAAAAAGCAGATCAGCACCTTGATATCGCTTTTGTTTTTGAGTCCGTCGGGCTGCACGCCTCCGGTGAGCGCGTCAACATTGTCCTGTGACATTTCGGTAAATCCTCTCTTCGGTTATGATAAAAACATGCCCCTGTCGCCGCCTTCGCTTTCGACGTTGGCCCGGCTGCCGCACTGGGGGCAGAACTCCTGACGGTCGATCATCACGCAGGTTGTCCAGCTGAACCCGCACTGCGGGCAGGTGTGTTTGCGGTTCACCGGCGGGGGACCGTAGATGCACTGCATCAGGTTCTGATAGGGGGCATAGGCGCCTTCGCCGCGTTTGGTACCGCAGATACGGCAGTATTTGTCATCGGCACCCAGTCCGGCGTGGCAGTTGCCGCATTGGGACGCGCCGGGCTTGACCCAGCCGCCGTCCTCGTTTAACGCGCCGCAAGCGGGGCATTGGGGGTCATTGGGGGAGAGGGGCTTGCCGCAGGAGGCGCAGGTGTTGCTACGATTGATTCGGAACACGGTAGATATCATCCTTTCTCATCAGACAAAACAGCGGACTGTTGTTTTCGTAATCCCATGTGTGTGCCGCGTCGCCGCGGCAGAAGCTCTTTTCGGCGCAGTGCCGGCATTCGGCGCAGGCTTCGCTCCGGTCGGTGCGGAAGGCCTGAAACCGATTGTGCCATACGTCGGAAAACCGGTCGCGGGCGATGTTGCCCTGCACCAGCTCGGGGCGGCGCTCGATATCCAGGCAGGAGTAAATGTCGCCGTTGCAGAGGATACTCCCTACGTAAATGCCCGAACCGCACAGAAAATAATTGTCCCGCACCTCGTGTTCGTAGTCGTAGGATAGGTAATGCGAGCAGCCAAAGCGCACGTCCATCGGTGTATCGGCGGCAAAGCGCTTTTCGCGGATAAAGTCGAGCAGCGCCGTGAATTGTGCGCGGTCGAGCAGCAGTTCCCGGTTGTCCAGCGCCCGCCCGATGGGCTCCAGATTGATGACCCGCCAGGAGGCAATGCCCAGCTGACACAGGAAGGCGTACACCGCGTCCAGCTCGCCGAAGTTGCCCTTGTGAATCACAGTGGTGATTTGCACGGGAATGCCGACGGTGTTGAGATGGTGAACGGCGGCTACTGTGCGGTCGAAGCTGCCAGGCACCTGTCGCAGCGCTTCATGGGATTCCCGCAGGCCGTCGAGGCTGAGCGTGAGCGAGGTCAGCTGCTGCTCCCTGAGCCGTGCGGCGCGATTAGCGTCAATGAGTGTGCCGTTGGAGGTCATGCCCCACGGGAACCCCAGCGTGTTGATACGGTTCACGATAGAATCAAAGCCGGGGTGGAGCAGCGGTTCGCCGCCGGTCAGACAGATCATGACCGAGCGGGGTTCAAAATCCTGCGCGACCTCGTCGAGTGTGCGCAGCAGCAGGCCGGTGTCGAGGAATGTGCCGCGGCCCTGTTCGCAGCGGCTGCCGCAGTGCAGGCAGTTGAGGTTGCAGCGGTCGGTCAGCTCGACAAAGAGATAGGTCAGGCGGGGGTGGCGGCGCAGATCGTCCCGGTACGCGTCCAGCCGCGTCATGTCGCGGGACTTGATGTCGATTTTTCTCTGATGCAACGGCATGCCCTCCTCAGCTTAACGGAATTTATTTTGGTCGGAGCCTTACTCGGATTCGCCCGACCCTGTTGCAGGTCTTGGCGCGTGGCGCTCGGTCGGCTAAAGCCTCCCTCGTGGGACGCTGTCCCACGCCCTGCAAGGGCTCTGCCCTTGACCAGCTTTCGCTAGCGAAAGCGTGGAGCCAGCCCCCTGCACCCCGCGCTCGCATACGCTCGCTTAATTCCTTCAATATCTCTATTTTAAACTGAATTGCCGGCAAATTCAATATGAATTTTGGCGGAACATGAAAAAATAACGAAATTTTTTTGAAATAACGGTTCCAATTTTCATATCCATATGCTATAATCTTTTGCGAAAGGATGTGTCTCATCAGCAATGGAGAACAAAACATACACGATCAAGTGTCCTCAGTGCGGCACGGAGATTGATGTGGTGCGCCCTGCCATCATCAATGTACAGAGTAACCCCGAATACAAGGCCAAGGTTCTCACCGGTGAGTTGTTTCGTGAGACCTGTCCCCACTGCGGACAGGGCATTCAGGTGGTTTCGCGCATTGCCTATCACGATATGGAAAAGCGCATGATGATTTATTTCCGCCCGATCACCTCTCAGGAGGAATTGAAAACCTTCGACTACGAGGCAATCAGAAGTGCCATCGAGGACAATTTCAAAGCCCCGGGCTACGGCATCAGAGTGGTCACCACCGTCAATGAGCTGATGGAAAAAATCAAAATTGCCGAATTTGGCCTTAACGACGGCGTCATTGAAATCGCCAAGTTCGTTTATTTCGATATTTTTGTCAAGCAGTTCGACGGCATCGGCGTGGTCAATATCTATTATGAGCGCCGCGACGACAAGGACGCGCTGATCTTCTTCTGTGACGACGGCAACACCCGTTCCATCGTCATCGACCCCAAGATCTACCAGAGCATCGAAAAGCGCTTCTCCGAAGTGGTTCACGCCATTTACACCACACGGGTCTGTATGGTTGGCCGTGACTGGGCGCTGCGTATGATTAAGGCCTACAGTCAGCGGGATGCACAGCAGAATCAGGACGCATAGTCCGACAGAGACACAGGAAAGCGGAGCTTTTGCATGAAGCACCATGCAGCGGCTCCGCTTTTTGTCACATAATTCCCTGCATCAGAATGCTGCCCAGCATCGCGCTGAAGTCGCGGTCGCTGTAGGCGCCGCTCTGGTTGAGGCGGTAGTATTCCCCGATGGCAGCACAGCTGAGGTCGGCGGTAAAATAATCGTTGAGCTTTTCCAAAAAGCCTACGCACTGCGCGGTGGTGATCTGCCCCAGATCCCACTTGCTGCGGATGGCGCCGATCAGCGAGCGTCTGACGACGCTGTCCGTCGAGCGGTCGGGGACATAGTTCCCCTGCAATTGATAAAAAATCGCGTTGATGACCTCTTCCTCTCCCTTGTCGATGGACAGGTAAACGTCGGTGTATATATACGGCACGTCCGCGCTTCGCAGTTGCCGGGTGAGAAAACGGCGCAGCTCCTCCAGCGAGAGCAGCCCCATTTCCAGACCGATCTCGAATTTTGCCATATGCTCATAAGGTGTCAAGGTAATCACTGTAATCACTCCATCTGCAAAAGTCTATCTGCATTATAGCACAAGTCCATCGCAGTGTAAACTATCTGACAGAGGATTTTTTATGAAAATGCTTTAAAGTGATAAATTTTTTGACCGAAAAACAGACAGTTTTGACAGCATTGACTATTGCAATCCTGCCGATTTTATTGTAAAATAGTTTACAGAGGTATTGCAATAACCTCTTTTTTCAGACAATGAGAGGTTCACATGAACTCTTTTGTCAATCAATCGAAAGCGGGTGGTCATTATCCTGAATCATGTGGACGCCGCGGTCAAGCGGGAAACGCTTTACATCGCGGCGGCGGTCGGCATCATGAGTGCGCTCATGCAGTCGGTCTTCCTGATCGCGCGGCATTGGGATTACACCGTGCTGCTGGGCAATCTGCTCAGCGCGGCGGCGGTCATCGCGAATTTCTTCCTCATGGGTCTCACCGTGCAGAAGTCGCTCGACAAGGACGAAAAGGACGCGGCGACGGCGGTGAAGCTCTCGCAGCAGCTGCGCCTGCTGATGATGTTCGTGGTGGTGGCACTGGGCGCGGCGCTGAATTGCTTCAATCTCTGGGCCGTGATTATCCCGCTTTTCTTTCCCCGCGTGGCTGTTGCCTTACGGCCGAGATTCGGCGGAAAGACCGGAGAATAAGGCCGCTTTGAGACAATCCCGAAGTAAAGAAGGTGATATTTTGACACAAGACAGCAAACAAACCCAGACAAACACTTCTCCCGACCGGCACTTTGCCGCGACCGACCGGCTGCTGCTGGCCGGTATGATCCTGCCGCTGCTGGTGGGTATGGCGCTCAAGGCGCTGTTCGTTCCGGCCGCGGAGGGCATCGAGATTTCCGGCGCGTACATTTTTCTGACGGTGAAGCTGCCGTTGCTCGGTGACTGGCCCATCACCGAAACACAGGTCAATTCCTGGCTGGTGATGGTGACGATTCTCTTCTTCTGCCTCTGGCTGACCCACGGTCTCAAACCCGAGGGCGGCACCAAGCGACAGCACGTCGCGGAGTGGATTGTCGAACAGACCGACAGTCTGGTGATGGAAAACATGGGCGCGTATTTCAAAAACTTCTCTCCCTTCATCGGCGCGGTGCTGGCGCTTTCGGCTTTTTCCAGTCTGATTACGCTGGTAGGACTGTATCCCCCCACGTCCGACATCAATGTCACGGCGGGCTGGGCGATTCTCGTCTTCTTCCTGATTACCTACTATAAAATGAAGTGCGGGCCGCTCCATTACTTAAAGAGCTTCGGTGAGCCGGTGGCCTTCCTGACCCCCCTCAACGTCATCAGCGAATTTGCCACGCCGGTTTCCATGGCCTTCCGTCACTACGGCAACATTCTCTCCGGCACGGTCATTTCCGTGCTGATGGCGGCGGCGCTCCAAGGACTCACTCAGCTGCTGCTGGGCTGGCTGCCCGGATTCCTCGGAGAATTTCCGTTCTTCCGCATCGGTCTGCCCGCCGTGCTCTCGATTTATTTTGACCTGTTCAGCGGGTGCTTGCAGGCCTTCATCTTCGCGATGCTGACCATGCTCTATGTGGCGGGCGGCTTCCCGGAGGAGGACTACAAAAAGAAGCAGGCAAAAAAGAACAAGAAAAAACTGAAAGCGGCTTTGTCAACAGAGCGTTTTCAGTAAGCGTATTTTGATTCATTATTTCTGGAGGTAACAACTATGTTAGAACTTGCTATCGGTATTATTCTCGGATGCTGCGCACTCGGCGCAGGTACAGCCATGATCGCGGGTATCGGCCCCGGTATCGGTGAAGGTAACGCCGTCGCCAAGGCCTGCGAAGCCATCGGCCGTCAGCCCGAATCCAGAGGCGCCGTCACCACCACCATGCTCATGGGCTGCGCCGTCGCCGAGACCACCGGTCTGTACGCGCTGGTCATCGCCATTCTGCTGATCTTCGTTGCACCCGGTCACCTGGTCAACATTCTGATGAACACCCTCGGCAGATAATCGGAGAGGAGTCAGCGTATGCAGTCACTGGATATCATTTCGGTACAAATTGTCAATATCCTGATTTCCCTCTGCAATCTCGTCGTGCTGTTCCTGATTCTCAAAAAGTTTTTATACCAGCCGGTCAGAAAGATGCTGGTCGAGCGGCAGGCCGCGATTGACGCGCAGTATGCCGACGCGGAGAGCGCCAGAGACGACGCCCTCGCTCTCAAGGACAAGTGGCAGAACAAGATGGATTCCGCTGAAAGTCAGGCGGAGGTCATCGTCAAGCGCGCCGTGGAGAGCGCCAACAAGCAAAGCGCCGCCATTATCGGCGAGAGCCGCGAACAGGCGGGCCGCATTGTGCAGCAGGCCAGAAATGACGCGGAGCTGGAACGCAGCAGAGTGGAAGCCGAGATCAAGGAGCAGATCGCCGACGTGTCGGTTGCGCTCTCCGAAAAGATGCTCGGCAGGGAAATCAATGAGGAAGATCATCGCACGCTGATTGATTCCTTCCTCGCAGACCTGGATTAAGCCGATAAGGAGGACGCAATATGACCGGTACGACAAGTACCACCGGAACCAGCAGGGAATATGCCATTGCGCTCTTTCACTTGGCAAAGGAAGGCTCGATCGAAGACGAGCTTTCGGAAGACCTGGCGTTTCTCAAAGAGCTCTTTGTGAGTACGCCGGAATACGCCGCCTTTTTGTCCGCTCCGAGCATTCCCAAGCAGGAGCGGCTGGATTCCATTGAGAATGCCTTCGGCCGAGACCTGCACGAATACGCGGTGTCGTTCCTCTGTCTGCTCTGCGAGAAGGGCAGAGTCGCCATTCTGCCGGAATGCGTGGAGGAATATGAGGCGCTCTGCGCCGCCAGTCAGCGCGTGTCTCACGCCGTGGTGGTGAGCGCGGTGGCGCTCAGCGACGACCAGAAGGCGCGGCTGCAAGCCAAACTCGAAGCACGCACCGGCAACCGCGTGGAAATGGAATACCGCATCAACAAGAAGCTCCTGGGCGGCCTCATCGTCGATATCGACGGCATGCGGCTGGACGGAAGCCTGCGGCGGCAGCTTAAAACTATCAGGGAAGTGATGGACGAATGGGCAGAAGACCCGACGAAATAAGCAATATCTTAAAAGAACAAATCAAGAATTATAAGGCGAAGGTCGAAATGGCCGAAACCGGCACGGTTGTGCTGGTGGGCGACGGCATCGCCAGCGTGTACGGCCTGCGCAACTGCATGGCCAGCGAGCTGCTCGAATTTGAGGACGGCAGCGTCGGCCTCGCGCAGAACCTCGAGAGCGAGACCGTTTCGGTTGCCATTCTGGCAAATACCAACGACATTCGCGAAGGCAGCACGGTACGACGCACCGGCAAGGTGCTTTCCGTCCCCGTGGGCGACGAGCTGCTCGGCCGCGTGGTGGACGCGCTTGGCTCCCCTATCGACGGCAAAGGCCCCACCGGCTGCACCCATACCCGCAGCATTGAGAACGAGGCGCCCGGCATCATCGAGCGCAAGAGCGTATCCGTGCCGCTGCAAACCGGCATCAAGGCCATCGACAGCATGATTCCGATCGGACGCGGTCAGCGTGAGCTGCTCATCGGCGACCGCCAGACGGGTAAGACCGAAATCGCGATTGACACCATTATCAACCAGCGCGGCAAGGGCGTGATCTGCATCTATGTGGCAATCGGACAGAAGAGTTCCTCTGTCGTCCAGCTCGCCCAGCAGCTCACGAACTGCGGCGCGATGGATTACACGATCATCGTCTCCGCTTCCGCGTCGGAGAGCGCACCGCTGCAATATATCGCCCCCTATTCGGGCTGCGCGATGGCGGAGTACTTCCGCGAACTGGGACGCGACGTGCTGATTATCTACGACGATCTCTCCAAGCACGCGGTGGCGTACCGCGCCATGTCGCTGCTGATTCGCAGACCCCCCGGACGTGAAGCCTACCCGGGCGACGTTTTCTATCTGCATTCCCGACTGCTCGAGCGCGCGGCGTGTGTCGCGCCGGAATACGGCGGCGGCTCCATTACCGCCCTGCCGCTCATTGAGACGCAGGCGGGCGACGTGTCGGCTTACATTCCGACCAACGTCATTTCCATTACCGACGGCCAGATCTTCCTTGAAACCGAGTTGTTCCACGCGGGCGTGATGCCGGCCATCAACCCCGGTATCTCGGTGAGCCGTGTCGGCGGTTCCGCGCAGCTCAAGGCCATGAAGAAGGTCGCGGGCGAACTCAAGCTCCTGTATTCGCAGTACCGCGAATTGCAGGCGTTCGCGCAGTTCGGCAGCGATCTTGACGCGGACACCAAGGCCCGTCTGGCGCTGGGCGAACGCATTGTGGAAGTGCTGAAACAGAAGCAAAATTCCCCCATCAAGATCGGCTGTCAGGTCGCGATTGTCTACGCGGTTATCAACGGCTATCTCAACGATACCCCCGTTGACAAGGTGAGCGAGTATGAGCAGCGCCTTTATGAAAAGCTCGAAGGCCAGCACGCCGCATGGCTCCTGCGCATCGAGCAGAATTTCTTCGACGACGAAGATATCAAAGAGCTGAAATCCGTATTGAACGAAATGCGGGGGTGAGTTGAATGGGTGCGGATATCAAAGCACTGCGCTCCAGTATCCGGAGCGTGGACAACATGCTGCATCTGACCTCCGCGATGGGGCTGGTGGCCTCCTCCAAGATTCGCCGCGCCAATGACGCGATGCTCAAAGGCCGCGAGTACGCCGAGGCGGTCAAGGTCATGACCGAACGGCTCGCCGCCTGTCCCGAATGCAGGAAAAGCCCTTTCATGCGCAAGCGTCACGGCGGCAGCACGCGGCTGGTCATCATTGCGGGCGACCGCGGGCTCTGCGGCGGCTACAATTCCAATGTCTTCCGTCTGGCGGCCGAAGTGCTGGCGGAAGCCAAAAACAACGGCGAGGCGGAGATCATTCCCATCGGCAAACGCGCCTTTGACCGTTACCACGGCGAGGGGCGGACCGAGGTCGTGCGCTGCGAGGGTTACACCGCCGCGCAGGGGCGTGAACTCAGTGAAAAGCTCTGCCGCGACTTTGCGGCGGGGGAGTACGACCGTCTGGGCATTATCAGCAGTACGTATGTGTCGATGATGTCGCAGGAAGCGGGCATTCAGTGGGTGCTTCCGCTGGAGCGGAACGAATCGGCGCGGGAGAGCGGCATGCTGTTTGAGCCGAGCGAGAACGAGGTGCTGAAAGCGGCGGTTTCGGAGTATGTGTTCGGCGTACTGATGGCAGCCGTGCGCGAGAGCTTCGCCTGTGAAGTGGCGGCACGGCGCATGGCGATGGACAGCGCGGGCAAGAATGCCCAGCAGATGCTCGACGATCTCCACCTGACCTATAACCGCGCCAGACAGAGCGCCATCACGCAGGAGATCACCGAAATTGTCGCGGGCAGCGGCGGATAATGGGAGTCGAGGGGGACTGGTCCTCCTCGCAGGGGCCTGGGGGCAGCGCCACCAGCAGGGCGTGGGGCAGCGCCCCACAAGGCAAGCGGAGCTTGCCGAGCAAGACGTGCTAAGACAACGGACGCACCCGGGCGAATCCCATTGACTTCCCTGTTGTAATTAGGAGTGAAATAATTTCATATGGCTAAAGTAAATACAGGCGTCGTCGTGCAGGTCATGGGACCTGTCGTTGACGTGCAGTTTAAGGAGGGCAGACTGCCTTCCATTCTGAACGCGCTGACCGTGCCGATCGGCGAGAAGACGCTCACCATCGAGGCGGCGCAGCATATCGGCGACAGCACGGTGCGTTGTATCGCCATGTCCTCGACCGACGGCTTGCAGCGCGGCACTGTCGTGACCGATACCGGCGCGAGCATCAGTGTGCCGGTGGGCCGTGAGACGCTGGGACGTATTTTCAACGTGCTGGGCGAGACGGTGGACGGCACGCCTTCGCCCGAAGGC
The DNA here is from genome assembly GCA_946184295.1 of uncultured Clostridia bacterium. Lineage (GTDB taxonomy): Bacteria > Bacillota > Clostridia > Oscillospirales > Acutalibacteraceae > RUG762. The sequence goes on from CAMHEZ010000010.1 coordinate 31,032, forward strand.
GTGGAGCGGTGGAACATTCACCGCGCGGCGCCCGCGTATGACGAGCTGGCCTCTTCCACCGAGATTCTCGAAACCGGCATCAAGGTCATCGACCTGATCTGTCCCTATCCCAAGGGCGGTAAAATCGGACTGTTCGGCGGCGCGGGCGTCGGCAAGACAGTCCTCATCATGGAACTCATCAACAACATTGCGAAGGAGCACAGCGGTTTGTCGGTGTTCACCGGCGTGGGCGAACGCACCAGAGAGGGCAACGACCTCTATTGCGAGATGAAGGAATCGGGCGTTCTCGACAAGACCGCGCTGGTCTACGGTCAGATGAACGAGCCGCCGGGGGCGCGTATGCGCGTGGCGCTGTCGGGTCTGACGATGGCGGAGTACTTCCGCGATCAGGAGAATCAGGACGTGCTGCTCTTTATCGACAACATCTTCCGTTTCACGCAGGCGGGCAGCGAGGTGTCGGCGCTGCTGGGACGTATGCCCTCCGCCGTTGGCTATCAGCCGACGCTGGCCACCGAAATGGGCGCGTTGCAGGAGCGTATTACCTCCACGAAGAACGGCTCCATTACGTCGGTGCAGGCGGTCTATGTACCGGCCGACGACCTGACCGACCCCGCGCCGGCGACGACCTTCGCCCATCTGGACGCGACGACGGTTCTGTCCAGAAGCATTGCGTCGCAGGGCATTTATCCCGCCGTGGACCCGCTGGAATCCACCAGCCGCATTCTTTCGCCCGAACGCGTGGGCGAGGAGCATTACGCGGTGGCCAAGGAAGTGCAGCGCATTTTGCAGCGGTATCAGGAATTGATGGACATTATCGCCATCATGGGTATGGACGAACTGTCCGACGAAGATAAGCTGTTGGTGCAGAGAGCGCGTAAACTCCAGCGTTTCCTGTCGCAGCCGTTCCATGTATCCGAGAAGTTCACGGGTATCGAGGGCACGTATGTGCCGCTGAAAGAGACCATTCGCGGCTTCAAGGAGATCATCGAGGGCAAGCACGACGATTTGCCGGAATCGGCGTTCCTGTTTGTGGGTACGATTGATGAGGCGGTCGAGAAGGCGAAGAGGGTGTAAGCGATGGCAACCTTCCAATTGAAGATATCCTCGCCGGACGGGAATCTGTTTGACGGCGAGGTGAGTATGTTCTCGGTGCGCGGTGCGGAAGGCGATTTAGCGGTACTGGCGGGGCATATTCCGTTTGTCACGACGGTGCAGCCGTGCGACTGTGTGATTGAGACAGAGGACGGCGAGCGCAAGGTCGGCCATACGGGAGGCGGATTGCTGAGTGTCAGTGAGACGCAGGCGACGCTGTTCTCGTGGAATTACCGTTGGCGGGACGATTAATCACGCGCCAAAGATAAGCGAGCGGAGCTACAATGGGAGTCCAGGGGGACTGATCCTCCTGGCGGGGGCCTGGGGGCAGCGCCACCAGGCGAGACGCACTAAAATACAAAACGCGCTAAGGCGCCAAAAGACAAGCGGCGCAGCCGCGTCATCATGCACCAGCGCTCGCGAGTGCCTTCAGGCACGATGCGACGGCGGCTGTCTGAAATACGACTGAAATCAAAAAGAAGCAGCCCGAGCCGATTACGGTTCGGGCTGCCTTTTTCGTATGTGACTGGGTGCGTCGTCAATCGGGGCTGCTTTTCCGAAGTCGCCTGACCCCGTTGCGGGTCTTGGCGCGTCTTGCTCGGTCGGCTAAAGCCTCCCTCGTGGGACGCTGTCCCACGCCCTGCAAGGGCTCTGCCCTTGACCCGCCAGGAGGTGCCTGCACCCCCTGGACTCCCGCGCTCGCATACGCTCGCTGGTTATGCGCTTCGCTTTTGCTTTTTTCTTTATTTTACCGTTATACTCCGGCTGACGGTATTCTGCTCTTCATTCTCATCGTCAAGCGCGTCACACGCACGCAGCGCCAGATAATACGTCTGCCCCGCCTGCAATCCCTCGATTCTCGCCCGGTACGGCAGCGCCGTTTCCTGCCCTTCCTCACCGTAATCTTCACCTATTTCCGGAACCAAACGCACCCGCTGTGCCAACCGCAGCAGCGGGTCAAGCGCAAAGTCCAACGGCGCTTGACGATAGTACAGATGATATTGAACTCCGTGGGGGTGCAGCGCGACGTCCCAGCCGATGATGACCGCGCCGTCCCCCGCAGGTTCGGCTTTGACCAACCCGACGCGGGGCTTTGGAGCATGGGGCGGCCAGTCGGGGGAATCGTTATACACGCTGCTCCATACGGGCGGGCATTCCTCCGGCGGCGTTTCGCCAACAATGCGGTGGGTCAGCACAAAATCGTTGCGCAGGGTCAGGCTGCTGTCGGTGATGTAGTGGGAAAAGCCCATGAACTGTGCCTCGTGCAGATCGGTGAGCAGCGCGTGAAGCCCCTTGCCGGATTGCCCCCGCAGTGTATTTCGCAGGCGGTATTTTGACGGTCCCTCCGCATAGCCCAGCGACAGTACCGTGAAGCCGTCCGGCCGCCCTGCCTCCGCCATGAGTTTGGGCGCGAGGCTGTGTTTGTTGTCGGCAAAGTAATTGGCGTGATAAAGATGTTTCGGGCTGGAATCCAGCCGATAGCTTTCAAACATCACATAGTCCACGCAGGCGCGGGGACAGAAGCGGTAGTGGGGGAGACGGGGGTCATAAAAGAACAGCCCGCGGTTCTGACAAATGAGTTTGCCGGGGTATCGCTCCTTGATTTTGGTCAGAAAGGGCGCGACGCCTGCCGCCGTCCATTCGAAGCGCGTACGCGCGGGGTCATCGTCGACGGTGTAGGAATTGGGCGCGCAGGTGTCGAGCGTGTCGAGGAACAGTCCGTCACACCCCAGCCCGCGTCCATAGTCTGTGGTGAGAATTTCCCGGATACCCGCCGCGCCGTCGGGTCCGTCGCGCGTCATGCCGTCCAGCACATCGAACCACGCCGGGTCGCCGATGTTGGTATAGGCACAGCCGAAATAAGGGTTGCGGTCGGGCAGACCGTCGCGGTCGTTGTCGTCGAGGTAGTAGGAGGCAAAGCCGGTGCCGCCCGGTGAGGGCTGACCGGTGAGGCCGCTGCCGTCAAGGGCAACGCGGGGGCCGCTGCCGTCGCCGGTGAAGCGGGGGTCGGAACGCATTTCCTCCGCCGACAGCCCCGCCGTGCGCAGGTCTTCGCCCACCGAGAGGTACCCCAATACCTTGGTGCCTGCCGCTTGGATTTTCGCCACCTGCGCCCGCATCAATTCGCCTGACAGGGGGTGCAGAATGACGAGATCATACAGAACGGCATTCCTCATGACGCTGTCATGCAGAATGCCGTAGTAAATCATATAGGTCATATTGGTTTGGATTCGCCGGGGCGCGCTCCCACCGCTGCTTGCTTGCAACACATGCACCTCCCTCAAAGAGGGAGGCAAAAACGGCTCCCTCTTTGAGGGGGCTGTCGCGTAGCGACTGGGGGAGTGCAAGGCGCTTCCCTTAATTCGCCAGCAGGGCGCGGTCGTTGGCGAATTCCGAACCGCTGAGCTTGGCAAATTCGTTGAGAAGTTCTTCCACTGTGAGCTTTTGTTTCTCCTCGCCCTTCACGTCGAGAATGATTCTGCCCTCGTTCATCATAATCAGGCGGTTGCCGTGGGCAATCGCGTCGCGCATGTTGTGGGTGACCATCAGCGCGGTGAGGTGGCCTTCCTCGATGAACTTATCCGAGAGACGCAGCACGTTGGCGGCGGTCTTGGGGTCGAGCGCGGCGGTGTGCTCGTCGAGCAGGAGCAGCTTGGGATTATTCATGACCGCCATGAGCAGCGTGACCGCCTGACGCTGACCGCCAGAGAGCAGGCCCACCTTGGTGGTCATGCGGTTCTCCAGCCCGAGGTCGAGCTTTTGGAGCATTTCTTTAAATTCCTTGCGTTCGTTGTGGGAAATCGCCCAGCCGAACCCGCGGAACTGACCGCGGCGGTTGGCGACCGCGAGATTTTCCTCCAGCCACATATCCGCCGCCGTGCCCATCATGGGGTCCTGGAAGACGCGGCCGAGGTACTTGGCGCGTTTGTGCTCCGAGAGCTTGGTCACGTCGATGCCGTCGATCGTGATGGAACCTGCGTCCACTGGGTATACGCCCGCCACCATGTTGAGCAGCGTGGACTTGCCCGCGCCGTTGCCGCCGATGATCGTGACGAAATCGCCGTCGTTGAGCGTGAGGTCAATACCGTTGAGGGCCTTTTTCTCGTTCACCGAGCCGGGATTGAAGGTTTTATACAGTCCTTTGACTTCAAGCATTGTCGGTGGCCTCCTTTATTGCGTTCTGGGGCTTGTGAAAGCGCTGCTTGAGCTTGTTTCTCCAATAGGGAATGGCGAGGAAGATTGCCACCACAATGGCGGAGAAGAGTTTGAGGTCGTTGGCCTTCATGCCCATATTCAGCACCAGCGTAATGACGATGTAGTAGATGATGCCGCCGAAGACCGTGGCCAGCAGTTTCAGCGCGAAATTCTGGAAAATCTTGCCGAAAATGACGTCGCCGATGATGACCGCTGCCAGACCGATGACGATTGCGCCGCGTCCCATGTTCACGTCACAGAAGCCCTGATACTGCGAGAGCATACCGCCCGAAAGCGCCACAATGCCGTTGGAAAGCACGATGCCGATGATCTTGTTGGTGTCGGTGTTGATGCCGTTGGCGCGCGCCATGGACTGATTGCTGCCGGTGACGCGGAGGGCATGCCCCAGCTCCGTGCCGAAGAACCAGTAGAGCATCGCGATCAGGCAGATTGCCACGCCACCGCAGATGGCCAGCGAGGGGATAATGTTGCGCAGCGTGATGGGGTAGTGGTAATTCATGTAGGAAAGCGGCAGGTTGGCCATGTCGCTCTGAATGCGCAGGTTGATGGAGTAGAGGCTGAGCTGCGTGAGAATACCCGCGAGAATGGCCGGGATACCGAACTTGGTGTGCAGTATGCCGGTAGCCAGTCCCGCCGCGCAGCCCGCGAGAAAGGCGCAGAACATCGCCAGATAGAGATTCTGCCCCGCCGTGACCATCACAACCAGCACCGCGCCGCCTGTGGCGAAGGAACCGTCAACCGACAGATCGGCTACGTCGAGAATTTTGAAGGTGAGGAACACGCCGATGGCCATGATGCCCCAGATGATGCCCTGTGTGATTGCACCGGGCATGGCGTTGAAAAATGCCATGAAAATCCTTGTCCTTTCGTGTTAAAATTGAGAGGGGTAAATACCAAAATCAGCGATAAGGCACATATAATGCGCCCTACCGCAGATTTCAGACAAAATAAAGATTAATTTTTATTGTATTTCTACAAAATTTACGCAATGGCCTCGTAGTTCTCGGGAACCTCGATGCTCAGTTTCTCGCAGCGGGCCGCGTCGTACTTGTAGACCGGCGCGTCGTCATACTGGATTTCCATGTCGGCGGGGTTCTTGCCGTTGACAAGGATATCGTATGCCATCAGACCGGTGGCGTAGCCGATGTTTTCGTAGCTGATGGAAAGGGTGGCAATGCCGCAGCCCTTGCAGATGCCCTCTTCACCGGCGATGATCGGAATGCCCGCGGGCTCGGCGATGTTGTTGATGAGCTCGGCGTTGTCGGCACACTTGTTGTCGGTGGGAACATAGAGCACGTCAACCTCTTCGCAGGCCTTGGTGACGACCTGTGCGATATCGTTGGAGTCGGCGAAGGTGTATTCCGTAACGGTCAGACCCAGCTTGGTGAGCTCCTTATTGACCACTTCGGCCTGATACTTGGAGTTGGCTTCGTTGGAGCAGTAGAGGATACCCGCATTCTTGGCGGCGGGAACCAGCTCCTTGACCATAGCGGCCTGCTTGTCCAGCGGCGCGAGGTCGGAGGTGCCGGAGACGTTTACGCCGGTCTTGCCGGAGAAGTTGTCAATGCCGAGTGCCACGCCGTATTCGGTGACGGAGGTGCCGAGAATCGGAATGGTAGCGGTGCCGGCCACAGCCGCCTGCACAGCGGGGGTCGCGTTGGCCATGATGAGATCGACGTTGGAAGAAACGAATTGATTGACGATGGTGGTGCAGGTGGCGGAATCGCCGGACGCGTTCTGCTCGTCAAACGTCACCTTGTCGCCGAGCTTCTCGGTGAGCGCCTTCTTGAAGCCATCGGTAGCCGCGTCAAGCGCGGGGTGCTGCACGAGCTGGCAGATGCCGATCTTGTAGCTGTCTTTGTCCTTGCTGCCGGAATCGCTGCAAGCCGTGACAGCGAGGAGAGAGGTGGCTGCAACGGCACAGGAAAGCACCGCAGCCATGAGTCTTCTGAATTTCATGGTGATGAAACCTCCAAAAAAATAAATTTCACGCGTTCGGGCGACCGAACCGACCGCCTGTCCGCAACTTTACCTAAGTGAGTATAGCACTTTAAATCGTTGATGTCAAGCAGTATTTTTGCAAGTTGAACACAATTTTTTTGCAAAATCTCAGAAAAAACTGGCAATGTTTTTCCGAGGCGGGGGACTTGGGCAAATCTCACAAAATTAGATGAATTGTCGGAAACAATATTGACTTTGGATTCCGTTATGCTATAATATTTTTTAACAGTTGATAGCGTTTGTCATGATGATAGGCTGTCAGCGGCCGGTTTATTCATTTTTGTGAGGCAGGTGACAAAAAAACTTTGCAATACAACAATCACAATCTGCGGCATGAGCTGAAATACCGCATTTCCTACGCGCAATATTATGAGCTGCGCAGCCGTGCGCTTTGTTTCCTGCGTCACGACCCCCACGGCCGGGACGGGCAGTATTTTATCCGCAGTCTGTATCTCGACGATATTTACCTCTCCAACTACAACCAGAAGAGCGACGGCTGGGAGCGGCGGCGGAAATATCGCATTCGCATCTATGACCTGAGCCGGGACGTGATTAAATTTGAAATCAAGGACAAATACGGCAAATTCATCTCGAAGGTGTCGTCACGCGTCACCGAAGAACAGTGTCGGCAGATTCTCAAAGGTGATTTTGGCTTTGCGGGCGAGATGATCCGCACCAATGCCGACGGCGGCCGGGAAAAGGCCCTGCGCATCGGCTATATCGACTGTGCCTGCAAGATTCTGCGTCCGCAGGTGGTGGTGGATTACACCCGCGAGGTTTTCATCTGCGACGAGGGCAATGTCCGTATGACGTTCGACATGGAGCTGCGCGCCGGTCAGGGGACGGGGGACATGTTCGACCCGCACCTGCCCACTGTGTCGGCTTACGAGCCGGGGCAGATGATTTTAGAGGTCAAGTATGACGATTATCTGCCGGAATACATCAGGAAAATGCTGCGTTCACTGAGCCTGTGGCAGTCCGCCCAATCGAAATATGCCATGTGCTGCCTGGCGCAGTCCAATTGCTTAGGAAAGGTCGTATATTAGTATGTCCAATTTTGGCGATGTTTTTAAGAATAAGTTTTTATCACAGTTTGCCGTTACTTCGCCCATCGAATATGTGCTGGCGCTGCTGTTTGCCATTGCGGTGGGACTCATCATTTATTTCGTCTACAAAAAGGCGTATAACGGCGTGGCGTACAGCCGCAACTTCAACATGACGCTCATTCTGATGACGCTCATGACCACGATTATTATCTTTACGATTACCGCCAATCCCGTGCTGTCGCTGGGCATGGTGGGCGCGCTGTCGATTGTGCGCTTCCGCACGGTGGTCAAGGATCCGGTGGACTTGATGTATCTCTTCTGGGCGATTTCGATGGGCATCATCATCGGCGCTAAGCAGTACGTTTTCGCGCTGATCTGCGCGGCCATTGTCTCGGCCTTCTGTCTGATTATGTCCAAGCTCAAGGATAAGGATCAGCTGTATCTCGCGATTATCCGCTACGACCTGTCCGCAGCCGACGCGGTGGATAAGGCGATTGCCGATGTCAAGGGCAAGGTGCGCAACCGCACGGCGAGCAAGAGCGGCATTGAAACCATCATCGAAGTCAAGAGTAACGCCATCGACGACCGTTTTGTCGAGACTGTCTCGGCGCTGGAAGGCGTAGAAAGTGCTGTGCTGGTTAACTATAACGGTGAGTACGCCGAATAATTAAGCGAAGCGCGGGGTGCAGGGGGCAAGCTCCCTGCCGGGTCAAGGGCAGCGCCCTTGCGGGGGCAAGCTTTCGCTAGCGAAAGCTAGGGCACTCGCCCCACGAGGCAAGCGGAGCTTGCCGAGCAAAACGCGCCAAGACCAATAACGCGCTCAGGCGAATTAAAACCAGCCTGTCGGTTTCATCAAACCGGCAGGCTGGCTGTTTTTATGATTAGCCAAAATTGTAATAATCCTTGTTTCGCTCCTTGAAGAGCTCAAAGACAGCTTCCGCGACGCTTTCGTCCTCTACGGCGATAAAGGTGTCGTCACCCTCGTCGTCCTCGGCCAGTGTTTCCAGCTGGAGAATGACCACTTCGTCGTCGTCCTCGTCGGTGGAGATCAGCACCACATATTCGTTGCCCTGATACTCCACGGTGTCGAGATACTCAAACGCCATCTCGTTGCCCTCGTCGTCGCTGAGATACACCAGATTGTCCATCTCTTCTTCGTCAAAGATATCCATATTTTCTTCGCTCATTTGTTTCAGCCAACCTTTCGGCGCAGTCTGCGCTGTAAAAGTACAGTCCGGAAGCACAGTGCCTCCGGACTGCCTTGGCAATATCTATGCCGTTATCTATTCTAGCATATCCGATGTTGTGTTGTCAACACCAAAATGGGGGATTGCAGGGGATTCGCCGGGGCGCGTTGCATATCCCGGTGCGTCCTGCTCGCAGGCCTTCGGCCATGCTCCCGGGGCGAGTGCCCTAGCTTTCGCTAGCGAAAGCTTGCCCCCGGCAGGGCGCTGCTCTGCACCCGCCAGGAGGTGCCCGCACCCCCTGGACTCCCGCGCTCGCATGCGCTCGCTTTATTCTGCTGTGACGCTGCTCTCTATGGGGAGTTTGGCCTGCTCGAAGGCGTCCAGCACTTCCTGCGAGGGCTTCTTACTGAGCAGCGAGACGATGACCGCCGCCAGCAGACCGCAGAGGAATCCGGGGACGATTTCGTAAATACCGGTGCTGCCGCTGAGCAGGAAGTACCATGTCATATCCACGACGAAGCCGGTGACGATACCGGCGACCGCGCCCGGATAGGTGAAGCGCTTCCAGTAGAGCGCCAGCAGAATCGCCGGGCCGAATGCCGCGCCGAATGCGCCCCACGCGCATTCCACCAGCGCCATGATGCCCTTGCAGCTCGGACTGCTGGCGATGACGAAGGCGACAATCGCGATGATGACCACGACGATACGGCCCGCCCACATCATTTCCTTATTGGAGGCGTCCTTGCGGATGACCGATTTATAAACGTCGGACGAGAAGGCGGACGAAGATGCCAGCAGCTGGGAATCCGCCGTGCTCATGGCCGCCGCGATGATGGCGGACAGCAGGATACCTGCGAGGAAGGCGGGGAAGAAGCGTCTGACCATCGTGACGAAGACCAGACTCTGGCTGTCGGCGAGGCTGTCGCCGAAGAGCTTGCGGCCGAGCAGACCGACAACGGCGGACATGATGAGAATGACAGTTGTCCAGCAGCTGCCCACGATCTGAGAACGCTTCATATCCTTCTCGGAACGAATCGCGATGTAACGCACGATGATGTGCGGCATACCGAAGTAGCCCAGACCCCAGCCGAGGCCGGTGATGATGTCGGCAATGCTCGCCCAGTCAAACGAGCCGCTGGAGAGAATATTGTAGTAATGTTCCGGCAGAACCGCGCTGCCTTCCGGGACGAAATGCCCCGCATTGAGCGCGAATACCGCGATAATGGGGCAGAGCATGAGCGCCGCGAGCATGAGCAGCCCCTGGAAAAAGTCGGTCCAGCAGACGGCGTTGAAGCCGCCGAGGAAGGTGTAAAGCACGATGATGGCGGTTGCCACGATCATGGCAATCTTCGGGTCGGCGCCGAGCACCGTCTTGAAGAGGTCGCCGCAGGCGACGATGCTGGAGGCGGAGTAGATGCAGTACACCACCACAAACACGACAGCGCAGATGATTTGCAGCGCCTTGTGCTGGCTTTGGAAGCGGTTGGTGAGGAACTGGGGAATCGTGATGGAGTCATTTGCCACGATGGAGTAGCGGCGCAGACGCGGCGCGACGAAAATCCACGCGGCAATGGTGCCGAGCATCAGACCTACGGCAATCCAGACCTTGCCCACACCGTAGAGATAGATGGAGCCGGGCAGACCCATCAGCACCCACGCGCTCATGTCCGACGCGCCGGCGCTGAGGGCGGCCACCAGACCGCTCATGTTTCTTCCGCCGAGGAAGTACTCTTTTTCGCTTTCGCTCTTCTTTGACTTGACAAAGAAGAAGATACCCACGCCGATGACCAGTATGAAGTAGATGATAATCGCGCTGAGTTCTACATAATTCAAATGAATCAATCCTTTCTTTTTTGCCCTGACGGGGCAAATCAAATTCCGCCCACAGCGATGGTTTAACGCAGTAAACGGTTGAATCTCTACTATTATATTAGAACCGCGGCGACTTGTCAATATCTTTTGGCAGATTTTGTGAATCCAATCTTTCACGCCCCGTCAGGCGGCAGTGTCGTGATGAAATGAATGATAAAGGGAATGCTGATGAGCGCGGTGAGGAAATCGGCTGTCGGCTGCGCCCAGATGATGCCGCTCACGCCGAACAGACGGGGCAGCAGCAGAATCAGCGGAATGAAGCAGACCCCGCTTCGCAGACTCGCAAGAACGGTGGCGCTGTTGCTGCGGCCGACGCTCTGGTGCAGCATATTGGTACACTGATACATCACAAACACGTACGAGGCCAGACACTGCGCCCGCAGCGCCGGTACGCCGATGGCGATGACGGCGGGGTCGTCGCGGAACGCGGCAACGATAGGGCCGGCCGCCAGCAGGCAGACCGTGGCGAGTACCGCGCAGACCGCTGTGCCGTATGCCATGGTGAAGAGATACGCCCGGCGCACGCGGGAATACCGTTTCGCGCCGTAATTGAAGCTGCTCACCGGCTGGAGGCCTTGACCGATGCCGATGCCCACCGCGAAGGTGAGGAAGCTCACGCGCCCCACAATGCTCATCGCGGCGACAGCGGCGTCTCCGTAGACCGCGGCCGCGTTGTTGAGCAGCATGGCGGCGATGCTGTTGAGCCCCTGCCGCAGCAGACTGGGCAGACCTGTGCGGAAAATTTTCAGATAGTCGTGTATGTTCTTGGAAAGGTACTTGATGTGAAATTCACTCTGCGTCTTGCCCAGCAGAAAGACGCTCAGCAGCAGCCCCGCGCTCACCGTCTGCGACAGAGCCGTCGCCAGTCCGGCGCCGGTTACGCCCAGCTTCAGACCGAAAATGAAGAGCGGGTCGAGCGCGATGTTGAGTACGCCGCCGAAGGTCAGACCGACCATCGCGAACGCCGCCCGGCCCTCGTAGCGCAGAATGTTGTTCATGACGCAGCTCGTCACCATCATCGGCGCGGCCGCGAGAATGAATATGGCATAGCTCTTGGCGTAGGGCAGAATGGTGGGAGTGCTGCCGAGCAGGTACATCAGCGGCTCGAGGCACACCAGCCCGAGCAGTCCGATGGTCACGCCCAGCCCCAGCGCCGTGAAAAAGGCGGTGGAGGCCAGCCGATTGGCGGCGGCAATGTCCTTTGCCCCCAGCTTCATGCTGATGAGACTGCCGGAACCGTGTCCCATCATAAAGCCTATCGCTTGCAAAATGGACATGAGCGCGAAGACAATGCCAACCGCCCCGCTCGCGCTGGTGCCGATGCTGCTCACAAAATACGTGTCCGCCAGATTGTAGATATTCGTCACCAGCATACTGATGACGGTCGGCACCGACATCTGAAACACCAGCTTTTCCACCGGCGTTTCGGTCAGTTTGCGGTATTGTGCGTTATCAGAGGAATGTGGCATGGTGGATATAACCTTCTTTGCTGTGTGAATTGGCGCCTGTTCCGGATTCGCCGGACTGCATGGATTGTCCGGGTGCGTTTTGCTCGCTCAGCCTGCGGCTTCGCTCGTGTGGGCGCTGCCCCCACGCCCCCGCAAGGGCTCTGCCCTTGACCAGCTTTCGCTAGCGAAAGCGTGGACCAGTCCCCCTGCACTCCCGCGCTCCGCTTAATTGCGCTTCGCTTTTTCTTCTTTTTTTCTACTGAGTCGGTCGTAGAGTATGACCAACTTGTCGGGTATCGCGGCGCGCAGCAGTGCGGTCACGGCGTTCCAGATGCCGGGGGAGCCGAATTTTTCCGCCGCCTTGCCAAAGCCGTGGCGGTAGATATCGGTCAGCAGCTTGGCGCGGTGGGGATTTTCGCGTGTCGGAGCGGTCAGCGCGGGATTGCTTAGTGCGCGTTCCCGGTCGGATTCCTCACAGATGACCGCCCCCGCAATCTGCGCGAACAGCCCCGCGCCTTTTGGAGACGAAACGATTACCAGTGAGGCGCCGTTGTCATAGGGAAAACCCGGGTGAGCGCGGCGGATATTTTCAAAGCGTCCGAGCGAGAGATCGCCCACCCGCTGCGTGGAAGCATAGCGGCAGACCCCGCAGGAACGGCGGTTGCTGTAGCCCTGTGCGCTCATGGCGCAGAGCGTGTCCCATTCGGCGGGCAGTGAGAGCAGATAGCGGAACCGTCCCCGCCGGTAGAGCAGCCGCAGGCCGCGGCTGTGACCGAACGCGGGCTTGTTCTCAAAGCGGATCTCCCGTATCGTGCCCCGCACGCGGTGTTCCAGCCAGTTGACATAACGGTGAAAAATGCCCTCGGACGTTACGCCGCCGCACAGCACGTCCGCCAGAATCAGATTGGGGTAATCCCGCCCCAGAAAGCGTCGCAGACCGTCGCATTGACAGGGCGTGCCGCAGAACAGCACGGTCAGGCCGCGTTCCGCGTCGTCCCTGACGGATGTATAGATACCGCTTGTGTCGCTCTGCACCGGCTTGTATCCCCGCAGCTGCTCCAGCAGTTCGGCGTGGTCACTGTCAACGCGGATATGCGCCGGGTGACGGTATGCGTCAAAGGCCACGCCGTACACCACGCCGCCTTCCGCCAGTACCGCTTTGGCGAGCAACCCGAAAATGCCGCCCGCGTGGGAATGCAGCAGCTCGCGCTTTTCCCGCGCCTTGGCGGCGTAGTATTTCGTGGCAAATCCGGCGCTTTCGGGGGCAGACAGCGGCTTGTCCAGCGGACAGACCTCCACACAGCGGCCGCAGAGCGTGCAAAGCTCGTTGTCCACCGCGGGATAAATAAATTTGTATTTATCTCTTCTTGTAACGACAGCAAGCTGCGGACATGCTTCTACGCATGACCCGCAGCCTGTGCAGTGCTTATGATCGATTCTAAGCAAACGAAATCAGCTCCGAATGAATGAGAAATGTGCCGGTTGAAGAGGCTGGTCGTGATTAATAGGGACGGAGCATCAGCGTGCCTACCGTGCCGACAGAAACTGTCACGGATTGCGGGGCGGCATTGCTGCCGGACGCGGCGTCTGCGGCCGCGTCGGTCTTTTCGGTGCCGCCGCTCTTGCCTTCCTGCTCGGCCTTCTTGGCTGCTTCCTCGGCTTCTTTGGCTTCCTTGGCGGCCTTCTCGGCGGCCTCAATCTGCTGCTCGATGATCTCGTTCTCGTTGACGACGTATTCCGGACAGTTTTGCAGCTCTATCTTCAGGATTTTGCCGTTGAGATTGCTCAGATAGACGTCAATGTGCTTTCTGTTTTTGCCCAGCAGGTCCGCGTTCGGGTCCTTGATATCCGTGATGGAGACCGGCAGGGTAATGGAAGGCACGTCGTCGGGCATGATATAAGAATACACGGTGTATTCCTCATCAACCGTCTTGACAATGGAGCAGCCTTCCTCTTCAGTCAGTTCATAGGTTTCCTTCGTGCCGACCGCGACGTCGGGTGCGGCGGTTTTTGATGTGTCGTCTGCGGCTGTGTCGGAGGCCTGTTCGTCTTCCTCCACATAGCCCGAAAGCTGCTTGTATTCACTGCCGAATGCCGTGACAAGCTGACTGTACTCCGAGCCGAGCGTCACGCCCTTGGGCATGAGAATCTTGACGTTGGGACCCACCACGCTGGCCGACAGGCTTACCGCGAAGCAGTTGACGGGGGGCTGGGCGCGTTTCATGTCGTAGTTGTGCACCAGAATGGTCATGGCGAGATTGCCCTTGCGCATGACAATGCCGTCCACGGTGGTGCCCACGGGAATGCGCTGTGCCGCGCCGCGCACGAAGGACCAGCCGTCGTCCACCAGTACCTTGACCGGCATAGGCAGCGTGTAGAGGTTGTTTTCATATTTAAAGGCGAAATCGCTGAAGCTCTTGCCCAGCAGGCTGGGACCTTTATACAGACGCACGATGGAGGGTCTGGTCTTGACGTCCTTGGAGTAATCGTAATAGTCCTCCACTTCGTCCTGATTTTCAATGGTCATGCGCACCACCGCGTCATCTTCTTTGTCGTATTCCCCCAGCTCAAACGATACGGTGGAATGCTCGGAAACCGAGTAGTAAAGGGTGCGGGTAAGATCGTCGGATTCTTCGTCGTAGTCGTCGATGAAGGCGATGTCGTTGATAGCGGCGAGTTCGCCGGTGGATTCGACAAGATCCTTGACATACGAGGGCTTGCCGTAGGTGGTGACCACCTTCTCATAGGTATCGCCCAGCGTGATTTCGTCGTCCAGCGTGAGGTCGGGCAGATCGTCGCTGCCGACTTCCGCCATCACACCTACCACCAGGCATTCCTCCAGCTTGCGGGAAGCGGTGCCGTCATTGTAAAATTTCAGCGCGATATATTCGGATTCCCTGTCGATGGGCACATAGTCGGAATATTCGCCCGGCTCCATCACGGTGCCAAGGTCGTACACCTTGCCATCGTCTTCGGTATTGGCGGCCGGAGCGGCGGGCGCGGTCAGGTCGCTGGCGCCGGTGTCCTCAGCCGTTTCATCAGCTTCGCCGCCCAGCTTCCAGCCTCTGGACGAGAGCACGCTGTAGCGCATGGGCAGCTCGTACTCCACGTCGCTGAGTTTGAAAGTAAAGCCGTAGATGGAAAGCTCATCGCCTGTTACGACATCTTCCTCGCCTTCGAACAAATCCTCCGGGAAAATGCTGTCCGGCATATAGCACGACGCGAGGCCGCCGACCATGGCAGCCGCCAGCAGAAACGCCGAAATTTTCTTGAACATATATAGATCCCCTCTCTGTCGGAACTTGCTTTTTCTTTGTACTTTTGCATACCGGTAAGCCAATTATACCATATGTTTTTGCAAATTTCTACTGTCATTAGAAATTTTATCAAAAAAATTTTCCACATGAGCAGTTGGAAACGGAAGACCCTCTCGCCCGTGTTCTTTTATAAAAAATTTCCACGATAGCATTAGCAGTCTGTCCTGTGTATTTTTTAAAATAAAACATATATCTCCGACCCGGAACCAGCCTGCGCGGAGCCGGCGACGCGCTTCCATCACGCACCCCGATTTACCACAGACAGAACCCATCGCGCCAAGTACGCGGCTAATTCATTATTCATTATTCATTATTCTTTATTCTTTATTCTTTTCTTCTGCCCCTGCGCCGAGGTTCGATAACCGCGCGTCCGGTAAAAATGGTACAAATCCGCACATCATCACCAAAGCCTCACCAAAAAACGCATAGAAACCTGAAAATCTTTTAAGTTCATTTATGTTATGCCGCTTATAATAAAACACGTCAAGGAGGTAAGCGAGATATGAAAAACCAAAACATCTTCCAAAGATACGAAATCAAATATTTAGTCACAAGTCAGCAGCGCGCAGCCATCATGCGCGGCATGGCTTCCCATATGCAGGGCGATGAGTACGGCAAGAGCACGATCTGCAACATCTACTTCGACCTGCCCCATTATTACCTGATCCGCAAGTCGCTTGAAAAGCCCGCCTATAAAGAAAAGCTCCGTGTGAGAAGCTACGGCACGGCGAAACCCGACAGCAAGGTCTTTGTGGAACTCAAGAAAAAATACAAGGATATCGTTTATAAGCGCCGCGTGAGCCTGCCGGAGCGTGAGGCGATGTTTTATCTCGCCAGCGACGCGACCGGCGGTCTGCCGGGGCAGATCGGCCGGGAAATCGACTACTTCCGGGGGTTTTACGAGGGCTTGCAGCCGAAAATGTTCATCTCCTACGACCGCGAAGCCTTCTATGCCGTGGACGACGACAGCTTCCGCGTGACGTTTGACGAGAATATCCTGTGGCGCGACAGCGACCTGTCGCTCACCAAGGGCGCGTATGGCAGACCGATTCTCGCCGAGGGGCAGTCGCTCATGGAAATCAAGGTCGGTTCGGCGATGCCGCTGTGGATGGTGTCGGTTCTCACCGAGAATAAGGTCTATAAGACTTCCTTTTCCAAGTACGGCAGAGCCTATCAGGACATGACGGCGCTCTCGATGAACAGCCGCCGTCAGGAAGCGGTACAGCAGGCAGCCCGTGCGGGCTACGCAGCGCAATGGTCGCTGGCCTACGCCAATTAAGCCGCGAACGCGGCGCGGGAGTCCAGGGGGACTGGTCCTCCTGGCAGGGGCGTGGGGGCGGCGCCACCACTGGGGTGTGGGGCAAAGCCCCACGAGGGAGGCTTTAGCCGACCGAGCAAGAGGCGCTGGAATTTTGAATAGTGTTCGGCGCATACAAACACAGCTTTATTACAGGAGGAAACGAATATGTTGGAGAAACTATTTACAGGATTATTTGAAAGCGGTACGGCTACTACCACGACACAGGCCATCAGCCTGACGCCCTTTATCATCTGCCTCGCGGCCTCGCTGGTCATCGGCGCGGGCATGGCGCTGGCCTACAAACACAAGACCCGCTGCTCCCAGAGTTTTGTCATCACGCTGGCCATTATTCCGGCGGCGGTGGCGATGGTCATCATGCTGGTCAACGGCAACGTCGGCGTGGGCGTCGCGGTGGCCGGCGCGTTCGGACTGGTGCGGTTCCGCTCGGTGCCCGGCACGGCCAAGGAAATCGGCGCGATCTTCACGGCCATGGCGGCCGGTCTGGCCTGCGGCATGGGCTACATCGGCTTCGCGGCACTCTTCGCGGTCATCGTCTGCGCGGCCATGCTGCTCATGAACGCCTGCGGCTTCGGCCTCGACAGACACGGCGAAAAGCACAAGCGCCTCAATGTCACCATTCCCGAAGACCTCGACTACACCAATATCTTTGACGACCTCTTTGCCCGTTATACCAACGCGCACAGACTGGTTACGGTCAAGACCACCAATATGGGCAGTCTCTTCAAGCTCACCTATGACATCGAGCTGAAATCCACCGACGAAGAAAAGCAGTTTATCGACGAGATTCGCTGCCGCAACGGCAATCTCGAAATCAATATCACCGAACAGCAGAATACGGTCAACGAACTGTAATTATCATCGACAAAAAATGGGACATGTATCATGAAATGTTATCATAGCAACAAAATCGCGGCGGTCATCATGGCGGCGCTTCTGGTCGCTTCCTTTTCCTCATGCGGCGTCAGCGGCAAAAATTCCAGCGTGTCCGCGCCTGTGACGGTGCTGGATACCTCGGATATGTTCAGCAGCAAGGATAAAGAAATCGGCTATGACGAGGCGGAATGCGTCAAAATCACGCTCAGCGGCAGCTCCGCCAGCGCGGAAGGCAGCGGCGTGTCGGTCAGCGGCAGCACCGTCACTATCAGCAAGGAAGGCACCTATCTGCTCTCCGGCTCGCTCGACAACGGCTCTATCGTGGTGGACGCCGACAGCAGCGCGAAGATCCGCCTCATCTTTGACGGCGTGATCATCAACTGCGATACCAGCGCGGCGGTCTATGTCAAGCAGGCCGACAAGGTCTTCATCACGCTCGCCAAGGGCTCGCAGAATACCCTTTCCAATACAAGCGAATTTGTCGCGATTGACGACAACGACATCGACGCGGTGGTCTTCTCCAAGGACGACCTCACCTTCAACGGTGCCGGTTCCCTCACCGTCAACGCCAAGTACGGCCACGGCATCGTCTCCAAGGACGATCTGGTTATCGCCGGCGGCACGTACAATATTACCGCCGAGAAAAAGGGCCTTGACGCCAACGACAGCATCCGCGTTGCCGACGGCGACTTCACCATCACCAGCGGCACCGACGCGCTGCACGTGGAAAACACCGAGGATACCGCCAAAGGCTACCTCTATATCTCCGACGGAACCTTTACCATCACCGCCGGCACCGACGGCATGGACGCGTCCGGCGCCATTCAGATTGACGGCGGCACCTTCAACATCACTACCGGCGGCGGCAGCGCCAACGCCAGCACCAAACAGGACGGCACTCCCAATTCCGACTGGGGTAGCTGGGGCGGCGGCAAGGGTCGCGGCGGTGATCGCGGCGGCATGACCGGCGGCAATATGCAGGGCGGCATGAGCGGTCTGGAAGGCGGCACAAGACTTTCGGCCGACGGCGACACGGCGCTCTCCGTCGTGACACTTGCGACGACCGACAACCTGCCATCTCTCAACGCGCCGGGCGCGGGCAGCACTACCCGGACGGCGGCGGCATCTTCCGAGTCAAGCTCGTCCAAGGGCATCAAGTCAGACAATTCGGTCGCCATCAACAACGGCACCTTTACAATCAATTCTTCCGACGACGCGATTCACTCCAACAACGCGCTGTCTGTCACAGGCGGCACGCTGGAAATCAGCTCCGGTGACGACGGCATGCACGCCGACGCGGCGCTTGCCATCAGCGGCGGCACGGTCAATATCACCAAGAGCTATGAGGGCATCGAGGGACAGACCATCAGCATCAGCGTCGGCGACATCAGCGTCGTGGCCTCTGACGACGGCCTCAACGCCGCCGGCGGCAACGACCAGAGCAGCATGAACGGCCGCATGGGGCAAAATGAATTTGCCGCGCAGGACGGCGTGGAAATCACCATTTCCGGCGGTAAGCTGCACGTCAACGCTTCGGGCGACGGCATCGACTCCAACGGCAATGTCACTGTGTCGGGCGGCGAGACCTATGTCTCCGGCTCCACCAACAGCGGCAACGCGGCCTTTGACTACAACGGCAGCGCCACCGTTACCGGCGGCACGGTGATTGCGGCGGGCATGAGCGGCATGGCGCAGAACTTCAGCAGCGCCTCCACCCAAGGTTCCATGCTGGTGACGGTCTCCGATCAGGCGGCCGGCAGCGCCGTGACCCTCAAAAACAGCAGCGGCAAGGTGATCGCCTCCTTTACGCCCGATAAGGCCTACAACAGCGTACTGGTCAGCACGCCCGACGTGAAGCAGGGCGGCAGCTACACCCTCACCACCGGCTCGGCTGAAACGTCCGTCAGCATGGATTCGCTGATTTACGGCGGCGGCAGCGGTATGGGCATGGACGGCCGCGGCGGTATGGGCGGCATGAATGACGGTAATATGCCCGGCGGCAATATGCCCGGCGGCGACAACGGCATGAACGGCGGCAATATGCAGGGCGGCGGCAGAGGCCGCGGCCGCAGATAAGCGACTATACCAACCTCCTTTCTATAGAATTTCCCTATGCAACCCCAAAAAGGAACGGCGGTACCGATGGAAACTCCCATTGGTATCGCCGTTCCGCTATTGTATGCGCCTGACTGCATTGATAATCCGGGCGCGTAGCGCTCGGTCGGCTAAAGCCTCCCTCGTGGGACGCTGTCCCACGCCCTGCTGGGGCGCTGCCCCCGTCCCCGCCAGGAGGACCAGTCCCCCTGGACTCCCGCGCTCCCGCTATGCAAGCATAGCTGTCGCTTAATTGGTTTCCTTAACAAACTTCATAGGTTTTGCCGAACTCTTCGCGGGCAATGAAATTGAAGTCCGCGTCGGTAATCACGCCGTTATCGTCGCGTGTGACGGAGTAGAAGCAGATCACCGCGTCCTTGGCGGCGGACAGCATCGTGCCCCACAGCTCCGCGTTGAAATATCTGGATTCGTCGTCTTCGTTGATGACCAGCCCCTTGTGCGCGATGAGAAACTGCACTTCTTCGGACATCGGCTCATTCACGTCCCACGCGGCGAGCGGCTGGGGAATCTGCTCGTATTGGTCGCCCACGATGTGCCGGTGATTGCGCTCAAAGAAGGCGGCAGCGTTGGGATAGGGCGCACCCGTGGAGTCCACCTTGACATAATCGCCCTTGTGCGCGACCTCGCCTTTACCGTTGACAGCCTCCTGAGAGAAAATCTCATAGGTGTCATCGCCGGTCTGTTTGATCTTGCCCGCCGCGATTAACGCGGCGACGGCGCTGTTATCGTCGCCGAGACGGTAGGCTGTGACCATCTTGCCTGTTGTTTTTTTAATCTGAAACATAACCATTGCTCCTTGACCTTTGTGATATGAACCGGAACGTTGTCTGCGTCCCTTCCTGTCTATTTTACAACGCCCGGCCCCGGCAGTCAACGGATTTTTTATGAATATTGTTTGTGTGCTTGTTGCGGCAAACCGTTATGCCTGCTGCGGAGACGTTTTTTTCTTGAGAAACAGGCGCAATCGGTTGAAAAATCCGTGCAAACATGATACAATAAAAGAGAAAGAGGGTGGTGAAGATGGGAGAAAAAGAAGCAGGCCGAAAGAAGCTGAATCCCGCATATCTGGAGAAGCTCAGAAGCCTGACGCTGATGGACGACGGTTTTTTCTCGATTTGCTTTGCGGACGATACGGCGTGTGCCGAGCTGGTGCTGCGCATTCTGCTGGATAAGGACGATTTGAAGGTGACAAGCGTCAAGACACAGTACCGCATATCATTTATGTCAACGCCTCGGTGGTGGACGATTCCCGTTTGGGAAAACTGATGCACGATTTCCAGTGCGCGGTGCCTGACGACATGAAGTATGCCGTGCTGTCAGAGAAGACAAGACTTTTGAAAGACGACGACAAGGAGGCGCGTGAAGTGTGTGAATTTTGGGAAGAATTGAAGGAAGAAGGCCGCAAGGAAGGCCGCATTGAAGCTGAAAAGCGGCTGGCCGAAGCAAAGACGCAGGCCGCCGAAGCAAAGACGCAGGCCGCCGAAGCAAAGACGCAGGCCGCCGAAGCGAAGACACAGGCCGCGGAAGCGAAGGCGCAGACCGCCGAGGCGAAGGCGAAAAACGCCGCGCTCAAAAAAGCCTTCCGCATGATTATGGACGGATTGAGCGCCGAAAAAATAGTGGAGTACACAGACCTGCCCCGCGATGAGGTCGATGAGCTGATCGCCATTGCCGCTCATTGACCGAATTTTTCCCGCGCCACACGACGAAAAAAAGCTTGACAGGCGGGAAAAGATATGCTAAAATCTTTTTGTTGCGCAGATAAATTGCGCGGCTATCCTTGCTCCGAGAGAAACGGAGCCATATGCCCAGAAGGAGGTGCTGAAAGATGGAAAAGATGAAAGAAGCTTATGAGTCCATCCTTATTGTGTCCTGCAAGAACGGTGATGACGCTGCCGCAGCCGTCGTCGGTAAGTTCAAGAAGATGATCGAGGACAACGCGACGCTCGACAGTGTTGAGGAGTGGGGCAAGCGCAAGCTGGCTTATCTCATCAACAAGGAGGCTGAGGGCTACTACGTGCTCTTCAACTTCACCGCTGACGCGGATTTCCCGGCGGAACTCGACCGTGTTTACAACATCACGGACGGCGTGCTTCGCTCGCTGATCGTCAAGAGAATCGAGAAGTCCGAAGCTCCCGCTGCCGCTCAGGAAGAAGCTCCCGAAGCTGCCGCAGACGCAGAGTAATGGGAGGGAATGGCAAATGCTGAATCGTGTGATTTTGATGGGGCGGCTGACGGCTGAGCCCGATTACCGCACCACCCAGAGCGGCGCCGCAATGGCGCGGTTTACGCTGGCGGTTGAAAGAGACTTTACCGGTCAGAACAATGAGCGTCAGACCGATTTTCTCGATGTCATTGTCTGGAGACAACGCGCTGATTTTGTCAGCAAGTATTTCCATAAGGGACAGCTGGTGGCTGTTCAAGGCAGCATTCAGGTCAGTTCCTACACCGACCGCGAGGGAAACAAGCGCAGATCATGGGATATCGTGGCCGATCAGGTCTACTTTGCCGAGGGCAAACGTGACAACGGCTACCAGAACAACTATGATTACAGCCGCTACGATCAGATGACGCCGCCCCCCGCGCCCGCTCAGAACAACAGTTCCTACAGCGAGCCGGTCAGCTCCTATCAGAGCGGCGACGACGGCGATTTCACGCCCGTCGCGGACGACGATCTGCCTTTCTGATTTCTGAACGAGTGACACAATGATTTGAAAAGGAGGATTTACCATGGCTGATAGACCCGAACGCAGAGGCCGCAAGGGCCGCAAGAAGGTTTGCAATTTCTGCGTGGAAAACATCAAGGAAATTGACTACAAGGACGTCAATAAGCTGAGAAGATACGTTTCCGACAGAGCCAAGATTCTGCCCCGCAGAGTCACCGGTACCTGTGCTTTCCACCAGCGTCAGCTCACCACAGCGATCAAGCGTGCCCGCCACGTTGCGCTGATGCCCTACACGGCTGACTAATTGTTTCGCGCTTCATATTTGAATGGATGACGGCATATTGATGATAGTGATATCGGCAATATGCCGTTTTTATTTTGCCATAAAGAGAGGTGCTGCCGAATGGGCAACGCTGTGATGGAAGATGTGATATTGACGGATTCCGCCCGCGGCATGGAGAAGCTGCGCCCCCATCTGCCGCCGGATTTCTGCCGAAGGGCTGCCGCCGCGCTGCTGGGGCTGGAACGCGGCAATGTGCTGATTGCCACGGGTTTTTACGTGGCGGGGCATGCCGAGACCGACGGCCCGCCCGGCGCGTATTTTTTGGCCAAAGCGCTGGACACTTACGGTTTCAACTGCACGGTTGTCACGGACGGTTTTTGTCAGGGACTGTTCCGGGAGATACCTGCCGTCACGCTGCCGGTTGAGACCACGGCGGCGGATTGCGCCGCGCTGCTGGAACGGTATGCGCCCAAGGCGTTGATTGCCATCGAGCGGTGCGGCGTGAATGCGCGGGGCGATTACGCCAATATGCGGGGCGTGAGCATTGCGGCGCATACGGCGCGGCTCGCCCCGCTGTTTGAGGAAGGACGGCGGCGGGGGATTCCGACCTTCGGCATCGGCGACGGCGGCAACGAAATCGGCATGGGCAATTTCCGTGAGGTGATTGCCCGGGAGCTCGCCCTGACGCCCTGTGTCACGCCGGTGGATTATCCGGTGATTGCCACGGTCTCCAATTGGGGCGCGTATGGGATTTGCGGGTATTTGCAGATGATCGGCGGCAGGGAAGTCATGCCGGACGGCGGGGACGTGGAGGCATATCTGGAAGAGATTGTTAATCTGGGCTGCGTGGACGGCGTGACGGGGCTGCATACCCCGACGGTGGACGGTTTTCCAAGGGGGACAGAAGAACGTATCATAAAAAAAGCGAAGCGCAATTAAGCGAAGCGCGGGAGTCCAGGGGGACTGGTCCTCCTGGCGGGTGCAGGGCAGCGCCCTGCTGGGGAGTGGGGCAAAGCCCCACAAGCAGGCGCAGCCTGCGAGCCACACGCACCAAGATACGCAACAGGGAAGGGCGAATCCTGAAAAGAGCGGTCTAAAGATTGCCCGCGCACGGTTGCATTTTTTGCCCGGTGTGGAGAATAAACAAAAATAAAAAACGGGACTGCTGCGCCTTTGATGAGCTTTCCATTCGGTGCAGCAGTCCCTTATTTACATTTGTTCCATTTGCAGCTTAAATTCGGAAACCGGCATATTGGCACGTTCCGCCGCCTGTGCTAACGGCAGCAGACCGTCTTTTACCAATCCGAACAGCATGAGCAGACCGCCTTCGGCTCGACCCTCGGCTCGACCCTCGGCTCTGCCCTCGGCTCGACCTTCGGCTTTGAACTCCGCCTCCAGATCGGCAATGTGTCTTTCCTCGTTGTATTCGGTAATAAACATACTCTTAACCTCCGCTCTGTTTGCAAGCAAAAACGGTTTCATGACGGAATCGTTCGACAGATTTTCGATGGCGGCGTCAATCGCTTTCTCCAGCGAACGCATGGTCTTTTGTCTGGCGCGCACATCGTGGACAAAATAGGCGTAATCCCCCAGCGGCTTGCAGGCTTCCAGTAATGCGCTGTTGTAACCGTAATTGATATTGACCATGGTTACGGTGACTTCAATATCGGAATCCGTGTTCGGCGCGAAAGAGTCGGACAGGCGCAGCACAGCTCTTTCTCCCATCTGCCGGGTGCCGTTATAGAAGCAGACGCATTTTGGCGTGGGTGCTTTTTGCTGCACCGAACTGTATCGATGATAGTCCTCGTTGGTCTCGGTGTATTTGTCATACAGCATGCCCGCGTAAATCAGAAACCGCATGGGCATATTCGGATTGAAGCTCGACTGGTGTTCGTAGAGATTGAAGGTGTCCGCAATCAGAAACGATACGTCGTTCTTCATGCCCATATAGACTGCGTCCTCGATCATATTGAGGGTGATCGCTTCGGGGTCGGTGTAGTGAGAGCCGTTCATCGCATTATACAGGCTCAGTGTCCACTCTTTTTTCTCGGGATTGCCAAAGATAAACTTAAACAATCGGTCTTTGTATTCACGGTTGATACTGCGTTCTTCCTCCATCGGTATCGCTCCCTTTCCTATAATTATTATACCATGCTGTGCTGTTGCCGTCAAGCGATAATGTGAAAACGAAGCGGTCAGCCAGGGAGGGTCTGTACCTGTTATGGGGCGGTCAATCCTAAAGAATCCCTAAAGATTCCCCGCGGATCGTTGCATTTTTTGTCCGGTGTGGTATGATGGGTTTATCGAAGCGCGGCGATTATCTGATTTTGACGGAGTGACAACGACAGTGAAAGTATTGGAAATTTATTACGACAGGTTGGATTGTGACAAGTACCTTTATCCCGAGGGAATCCAGACACCGGCGGCATTTGCGGCATTCCTGGAGCGGAACGCGGGCAGATTCATTCCGATGCAGTATTACAGCAATGAGCATTGTATCTTTCCTTATTATATCGAAGAAGATATCAAGACAAAATACCTCAATGTCAGCTTGATAAAGAACTTTGAAGCGTGCGACGTCACTGTGCTGCCGCGTGAAGCCTACAATGAAAGGCTGGCGGCGGCGGTCGCCGCGACCTGCGTGCAGTGTGTCAACGACATGGGGCGCGGCTGCGACGAGTGCGACTGCGGCAATGACGTGAGCGGACGCATGACCCTTGACGGAACGTGCTGGGGCTTTCAGAGAAAACACATTTGATGGGGTTCTTCTATCGGATTCGCCCTGGCGCGTCGTGAATCGAGGCGCGTCTTGCTCGGTCGGCTAAAGCCTCCCTCGTGGGGCGCTGCCCCACTCCCTGCCAGGGCGCTGCCCTGGACCTGCCAAAGGGACCAGTCCCTTTGGAAACCCGCGCCGCATTCGCGGCTTAATTGCGCTTCGCTTTTTCTTCTTTTTCTTCTTTTTTCTTTTTTCTTTTTTCCTCTTGACATGCTGCCTGAAATATGCTACAATCATTAGGCCGCTTATTGCGGGCTTTTTGAAGTCGGCCATTGATTGACCGCGCCCGACAGTAGCGAGTCTTGTAATAAGGCAGGTGCCGTAAAATTATGTACGCAATTATCGAAACAGGCGGAAAGCAGTTCAAGGTCGAGCAGGGCGACGAGATCTTTGCCGAGCTTCTGAACGCTAACGCGGACGACGTCGTGGAGCTGAAGGTTGTCGCTCTCGGCGGCGAGGACGGAATCAAGGTTGGCAGCGATGTGGCCAATGCCAAGGTCATGGCCAAGGTTGTCAAGAACGGTAAGGCAAAGAAGATCACCGTTTTCACCTACAAGCCCAAGAAGAGTTCTTCCCGCAAGATGGGCCACAGACAGCCCTACACCAAGCTGGCGATTACCGAAATCATCGCGTAAGGCTGCGCTGTGATTTCCGTCAGATTTGATTCCGTGGGCGGCGACAGGTCGCTGCTGGCGGGATTCCGGGTGAGCGGTCACAGCGGCACGCGGGGGGATTCGGTCGTTTGCGCGGCGGTTTCCTCGGCTTGCTATATGGCGGCCAACACCCTCACCGATGTCCAGATGCTTTGTCCGGACATCGCTCTCCGCAACGGTTACATGAAGCTCACGCTGGGCGGCGCGGATATTCCGGCGGCGCAGGTGATTTTGCAGGGACTGCGGATTCATCTCGAACAGCTCGCGGAGCAGTATCCAAAAGAAATTAAGATTGAATTTTCGGAGGTGCAATAATACATGCTGCAAATTAATGTACAGCTTTTCGCTCATAAGAAAGGTATGGGTTCCACCAAGAACGGCAGAGATTCCGAGTCCAAGCGTCTTGGCGTGAAGAGAGCGGACGGTCAGTTTGTCCTCGCAGGCAACGTCCTCGTTCGTCAGAGAGGTACCAAGATCCATCCCGGCGCAAACGTCGGCAAGGGCGGCGACGATACCCTTTTCGCCACCTGCGACGGTATCCTTCGCTTTGAGAGATTGGGCAAAGACCGCAAGAAGGCTTCTGTCTATCCCGTCGAGCAGTAATTTCAGAAGAAAGCAGTCCGTCGGGCCGGGCCTCGGCTCGGCGGGCATGTGAATGAAACCTGAGACTTTTTGCTGTCTCGGGTTTTTTTCAATCCAATTATCATTCGTTCAGGGAGGTATTGCAACATGAAATCCATCTGCAAGCTGATTTACGGTTATATGGCTATTACTTATGCCATGCTCTTTCTGGGTGTGCTGACCAGCGACACGCTGTATGCCGAAAAGTCCAGAATCTTCTGCGCGTCGTCCGTGCCGCGCAAGTTCGTCCCGGAGATTCTCAATGTGCCGACAGTTGTGCCGTGGCTGCTCTTCGCGCTGATGATCGTGGCCGCCGTGGTGTGCGGCAAGCTGCTGAAACAGTTCACGCTCGGCATCGGCATTGCCAACGGTTTGCTCGGGCTGTATACGCTGATTGTCTACGCCCCCGAGCTCAAGCACTTCGTGCCGTTTACGACGGATATGCCCACCACGCGCTCGGCTATCTTTGTCATCGGCTCTTATGTGATTGTACTGCTGTCGCTGGTGATGGTTCCCATGATTCTCCTGAGCAAAGAAGACGGCGAATTTGACCGGCTGTTTGAGAAATAATCATTTATCATTGACAAAAAGGGGAACACGGGTATATGTTTATTGACAAGGCAAAAATCAAATTGAAGGCGGGCAACGGCGGCGACGGCGCAGTGTCCTTCCACCGCGAAAAGTACGTGGCGGCGGGGGGACCTGACGGCGGCGACGGCGGCCGGGGCGGCAACATCGTGTTTGTCGTCTCGACGCATCTCTCCACGCTCGCCGATTTCCGCTACAAGCGCAAGTACAAGGCTGAGGACGGCGGTAACGGCAAGGCCGGTCGCGGCTTCGGCAAAAAGGGTGCGGATTTAATCGTGCAGGTGCCGATGGGCACCGTGGTGCGCGACGCGGAGAGCGGCCGCATTCTCGCCGATCTCTCTGACACGGAGCCGCACATCATCGCCAAAGGCGGCAAGGGCGGCTGGGGGAATACCCATTTCGCGACCCCGACCCGTCAGGTGCCGAAATTTGCCAAGCCGGGCATTCCCGGCGAGGAGCTGGAGGTCGTGCTGGAGCTGAAGCTGCTGGCGGACGTGGGGCTGGTGGGCTTCCCCAACGTCGGCAAGTCCTCACTCATCAACGAGGTCAGCGAGGCCAATTCCGTGGTGGGCAATTACCACTTCACCACCGTGGAGCCGGTGCTGGGCGTGGTGCGCCGCGCGGAGGGGCAGTCCTTCGTCATGGCGGACATTCCGGGTCTGATTGAAGGCGCCGGCGACGGCGTGGGATTGGGTCACGAGTTTCTGCGGCACGTGGACAGATGTCGTCTGCTGGTGCATATTGTGGACGTGTCGGGGAGCGAGGGCCGCGACCCGATTGACGACTTCGAGACGATCAACAGCGAGCTGGGCAAGTACAGTGAGGAACTCGCCAAGCGTCCGATGATTGTGGCGGGCAACAAGATTGACCTCGCCAGCGACGAACAGCTCACGCGGTTTGAGGCGTATGTCCGCGGCAAGGGATATGAATACTTCCCGATGTCCGCGCCCATCAACTACGGTGTGGACGCGCTGATTGCCAAGATTGTGGAACTGCTTTCCAAGCTGCCGCCGATTGTGGTGTACGAGCCGGAACCGTTTGTGCCGGAACAGGTAGAGGATAAGCGGGAATTTTCCATTCGCGTGGAGGACGGCGTGTATATTGTGGAGGCGCCGTGGCTGCTGCAAATCATGCGGTCGGTGAATTTTGACGATTATGAGTCGATGCAGTACTTTGAGCGGGTGCTGAATAATAGCGGGATTATTGACGGACTGCGGCAGGCCGGGGTACAGGAGCGCGACACGGTGAGTATTTACGATTTTGAGTTTGATTTTGTGAATTAGAACAAAAAAGAAAAAACAAAAAAAGAAAAAGCGCGAAGCGCCAATTAAGCCGCGAACGCGGCGCGGGAGTCCAGGGGGTGCAGGCACCTCCTGGTGGGGACGGGGGCAACGCCCCAGCGGGGCGTGGGGCAGAGCCCCACGAGCGAAGCCGCAGGCTGAGCGAGCGGAACGCGCCGAGATTAAAAACGGGGTCAGGCGAATCCGTATCCGCCCGGGTGCGTCGTGAATCGCAGTACGTCTCGCTCGGTCGGCTGACGCCTCCCTCATGGGGCTTTGCCCCATTCCCCAGTGGTGGCGCTGCCCCCACGCCCCTGCCAGGGAGCTTGCCCCCTGGACCCCGCGCTCGCATACGCTCGCTTAATTGCGCTTCGCTTTTCATTTTTTATTTATTTTTTGGAGGTTTTTGCGTTGAAAGAGAAAACAGAAATTGAAAAACTCCGCGAGGAGCTGTCCTACAATCCCAAAAACGGCAGCGCTACATTGACCGCTGACGAAATTCGCCGCGCCGATGAGTTCTGCGAGGAGTATAAGGACTTCATGAACGCCGCCAAGACCGAGCGCGAAACCGTCGCCGAATCGGTCAAGCTCGCCGAAATCGCCGGCTTCAAGCCCTTTGAAAAGGGCAAGGTCTATCAGCCCGGCGACAAGGTCTATTCCGTCAACCGCGGCAAGTCCATCATGTTGGCCATCATCGGCAGCAAGCCCATCAGCGAAGGCGTGCGTCTGGCGATTGCCCACATCGACTCCCCCCGTCTCGATCTGAAACCCAACCCCCTCTATGAAGCCGACGAGCTGGCTTTCTTCAAGACCCACTACTACGGCGGCATCAAGAAGTATCAGTGGACGACGATTCCGCTCTCCATGCACGGCGTGGTGTTCCTCAAGAACGGCGAGAAGCTGGAAGTCCGTATCGGCGAAGAGGACGACGACCCGCAGTTCTGCATTACCGACATTCTGCCCCATCTCGGCACCGAACAGGCCAAGAAGCCCCTCGGCTCCGCGATTCCCGCCGAGAACCTCAACATTCTGGTGGGCAGCCGTCAGATTGCCGACGAAAAGGGCAACGACATGGTCAAGCTGAATGTGCTGAAAATGCTGCATGACAAATACGGCATTGTCGAGGCGGATTTCCTCTCGGCAGAAATCGAGTTTGTGCCCGCCGCCAAGGCGCGTGACGTGGGCTTCGACCGCTCGATGATCGGCGCTTACGGCCACGACGACAGCGTCTGCGCCTATCCGGCACTCATGGCCGCGCTCACCTGCAACAACCCCGCGCATACCGCCGTCACCGTCCTCACCGACAAGGAGGAAATCGGCAGCGACGGCAACACCGGCCTCAATTCGTCCTACATGAAGTACTTTATCTATGACCTCGCGGATATGCAGGGTGTGAAGGGCCGCGATGTGCTGACCGCGTCGCAGTGCCTCTCCGCCGACGTGAACGCCGCCTATGACCCGAATTACGCCGATTGCTATGAGAAGCACAATTCCTGCTATCTCAACAAGGGCGTGTGCATTACGAAGTACACCGGCTCCCGCGGCAAGAGCGGCACGTCCGACGCGTCCGCCGAGTTCATGAGCCGCGTCAGAACGCTGCTCGACCGCAAGAACGTCCTCTGGCAGATCGGCGAGCTGGGCAAGGTCGATGTCGGCGGCGGCGGAACGGTTGCCAAGTACGTTTCCTATCTCAATGTCGATACCGTTGACATGGGCGTGCCGGTGCTCTCCATGCACGCGCCGTGGGAGATCGTCTCCAAGATCGACGTGTATATGGCGTATCGGGCGTTCTATGAGTTCTTTTTGGACTGATTCTGACTACCGATTATTTCCATAAAATACCGACCCTCTCCGTGTGACATCGCACGGCGGGGGTTGTTTTTTTGTATTTGACAAGGCGAAAATCCCGTGCTATAATACAACCAAGAACAAAGAAATCGTATTTTCCGGGTAAATCAGGATAACACTATGAATGAGAAACGGGAGTGAAGTTACATGAAAAATATGGAAAGCAAGACCATCAGCATATCGACAAAACGACAAATCACGATTCCGCAAAAGTATTATGAGGAGCTGGATTTTGGCAGTGAAGCCGTCTGCGAATTGCGGCCAGAAGGCCTTTTTATCCGTCCGGTTCACTATTTTCACGATGATGACGGCAGCTTTTCGGAGGAAATTCTGGCAGACCTGATTGCGCAGGGATTGACCGGTGAGCAACTGCTGACGGCATTTAAGGAACAGCGGAAAAAAATCCGTCCCGCCGTGGAGGCCATGATCGCCGAGGCGCGTCAGATGGCGGTTTCCGGTGAAGGAAAGATTTCCTTAGATGAGCTTTTCGGCGCGGAGGATTGAGGTATGTACGAACTTCAATACAGCAAGGCCGCAGAAAGATATTTTAAGAAAATCCGCGAGAAAGGATTAAAATCAGCATTTCGGACGGCCTTACAGGCGATTGCGGAAAATCCTTATGCGGGAAAAATGAAAACGGGAGATTTAGCGGGCATTTACGGTTATGACGTCTATTATAACAAGACCAATTATGAGGTTGCCTATTATATTTACGAGGAAGATGATGAAATTGTCGTTGTCATCATGGCAGGCACCAGAGAGAATTTTTACGACGAACTCAAGCGATATCTGAACCACTAACCACTAAAAATAATACCGACCCTCTCCGTGTGACATTGCACGGCGGGGGTTGTTTTTTTGC
>CAMHEZ010000011.1 GCA_946184295.1 uncultured Clostridia bacterium
ATGGTTATTTTTGGCGGTATCCAGTTTAGGGATGTCAAATCGGGTGACCTGATCGATATTATCCATCATGTGAGGCATCATACAAAGTTTAAGCTGATAAATACCATTATATGGCGGTATAAAAATGGTATGTCCGCCCATAGATATTTTGCTAACAGGCATGAGGAAGTTATCTGGCTGGTTAAATCTAATGATTATTATTTTGATTTGGATTCCGTGAGGGAACCGTATTCAGAAAAAGACCTTGAAGCCGCGTTGAAAGATAAACGGTTGAATCCGGAAAATACGATGAAAGGGAAAAATCCTACCAACGTATGGGAAATCAACAGACTAAACGGCAACAGCAAAGAACGTGTAGGACATCCGACACAAAAGCCCGTGGAAATCATAGAACGTCTTGTTAAAGCCCTATCCTATCCGGGTTCTATAGTGCTTGATTTTTTTGCGGGCAGTGGAACTGTTGGGCGCGTATGTATCACCGAGAGACGGCATTGCTTAATGTGTGACAGCAATCAAACTACTGTTGAATATTTCAATAAGCACCTTGAACTAATGCGTCAAGTCGGACAAAGCACAGCGTACACAGAAGTTCAAAGCATTGATGAATTTTTCAATGCAGATTGAGGAGGGAATTTAGCTATGAAAAAAGGGCAATCAAACAGGTTGACGGTACAGCAAAAAGAGGGACAAGGCCCTATTACCATCTTTCATAAGGACGCGCAGATACATGACAGAGAAGTAGGTAACACTTCTCTTTTTGTGATAAAGCAGCTGGAATTTGAATTTCCTATGCTTACCTTTCGATATAGGAAAGATTTGTCAAAGAAAGAAATAAATAAAGCCTTGCAGAAGATTGATACATATCTTGGACAAACGCTTTTTGTGGAAAGCGCAAGTATAAAACCGGACGGCGGACTGATTGAAGTGCAAGATGATAATGGCAACTGGCGTGTCGTTTTGGTATCAGAGGCCAAACACCAAGGCAAAGATATTGAAAACATCAGAGCCGGAAAACTTGTCGGAAAGAAGAATAATCAAGACCTTATGGCAGCAGGAAACGCAATCGAAAGGGCTTATAAGAATGTGAATGAGATTGCGAATTATATGTTGTCTGAACGATATTTTCCGTATGTTTTGTTTTTGGAAGGCTCTAATTTTTTGACACAAGATGTAACTGTTACAAGACCTGACGGCAGAGAAGTGACGTTGGTATATAACGACGGCACATTAAACAGGCTTGATAGATTAACTGCGGCAAATTATGGTATGCCGATCAATACAAATTTGTGTGAAAACCGGTTCGTAAAGTGCAATGGCGCAACTATCATGTTACAGGCTGTTTCAATCTACACAAAGGGCGAAGGCGGACATTGGAATGACGAAGATATGATTATGGTTATGCTTGAAGTGGCACGAACATCTTTGAAAATGTTGGGGAGTGACCTTTTCGAGCAATTAAGCAAACGATAAAGTATCACAGACAAATAGCAACAAACAGGCAGAGAAAAACGGCGGAAATCCTCGTTTTATAAAGGGTTCCGCCGTTTTAAATATTCTCCTTTTCAAAATTGTTTTTTATTTTTAGGTGTTCTACTGCTGGTACGGTACAATCCGCAGCATTGGCAGCACTTTATACAATGACCTCCACCTCGGGAGAAACAGGGGAAGCGGGGGGCTCACTTGGCGTGACTGCGGTGTCGGGCTGTCCGGCGTTCGGCTCATACTTGGCCTTCATCTCGTCGAGCTGGCGGTGCAGCTCCTCGATTTCATGCTTCTGAATGGAAACTACCGACCCCAGCTCCACCACCTTGGATGTGATGGCAGAAATCTGACACATCTGCTTGAACGCGAGATAATAGAGCAGCGCGATAAACGGCACCGTGACCACCAGTGCGTAACCGTAGGCCATGTGGGTCATGTCGGCAACCTTGTAGGTCAGCTCCGGCCACATGCCATAGACGAAGAGCAGCGCCGCCGGCAGCGTCCACATCAGGAACGACGATTCCTTGATCTGGCTGCGGAGCATACGCCGGAACAGAAACACGATGACCATGACGCTGGACGTCACCATGATGACCCTGACCGCAACATTCAGACCGATATCGCTGTCCTGCATATAGCCCATACTGTCGGTGATGCGGTCAAAAAACCAATCCAGCAGATTTTTGAAAAAATCCATTTTAATCACCACGTCGCTTGTTATTGTAAAAACATCTTGCAAGGAGATTGGGGGAAGGCGTTTCCCACGCAATAATCACCTAACAGTATAACATAAAAAAAATCATTTGACAACATCATTCTTCATATTTATTTTCCAAAGACCGTAACAAAAATTGCCAATTGTTTCAATGGTCGCTGTAGCTGGGAAAGAAAATCCTTTTTTTGAATAAAAAATCAGTACACATAAAAATATCACTTGAATTTGTGGCTTTTTTTTGCTATAATCAGTATATAAAGGGTAAGTATACATTGTGAGGTTTAGGGCTTTTCGACAAAAGGGAGGGGTGATTTTTGTGAACCGTACATCGTCTTTGTCAATGAATGATAAATGTGGCATATTTATGATTGTGTCGCCGCAGGACATGGTGATTTCTTATCCGAGTGAAGAAATGAATGCGATAGTGGGGCGGGATACGGACGGGCTGTGTTATCTGGATCTGGTGGTGCCGGAGGATCGTGAACGGGTGGCCGGTATGTTTGCGGGGCTGCTGGCGGCCGACGAGCATACCTTTGAGGCGTCTCCGCGTCTGGATAACCATGACAGACACAGAATTTTTCTGGCCGACGGCTCAGCGGCTGCGGTGCTGCTGAGTGCGGGCTTTGAGGCTGACGGGTGTCTGCGTTGCGCTATAGTGCGAATGTATGATGAATTTGTGGGCGGCTCGGTTAATCTCTACCGTTCCAACGCGGTGCTGGAATCCTTCGCTGTCAGCATGGCGGTGCTAGCGATTACGCAGGAGGGCAGCTTCCTGGTGCAATACGCCAACGAAGATTTTTACCGCATGATCGGCTGGACACGCTTTGAATTTAAGGAATTTTTTAACGAATGTCTGGACGACAGGATTTTCACCGAAGACTTCACCTCTTTTTCCGAGCGGCTGCGTTCGATCGGAGAGGACTGCCCCGATACTGTCTTTGAGGCGCGTACCGTCACAGCGGGGGGGAGTATCCGATATCATGAGGTGCGGGCGCGGTATCTCACCGTGGAAAACGGTCTGCCGATGGTTTCCGTGGCGTTTTGCGATGTGACCGAGCGCAAGAACCTGCGCCGGGAACTGGTCATCAAAAACGAGCGTTTCAGCATCATTCAGCAAAGCTCCGAGCAGGTGGTGTTCGACTATGACACCGAGCATGACGTCTGCGTGTTCAGCGGCAACCTGGAACGCCTGGGACAATCTCTCTCTCTCTACGGCGTTGCGTGCGTCAACAACGAATTTGTGGTAAGCGACTTTTTTGCGTCGCAGTTTGCCCTTGGCATGATGAGCAAGGAGGATTACAACGCGTTTGCCGATGCGTTTGCCAACGCCATTCTGCGGGGAGAAGGCGGGGAACACGAATTTTACCTTTGTTTTCTGGGGCGGCCCGCCGGTTTCTGGTGCAAGTGCGTGTTCAGTGTTGTGAAGGACGAAAACGGCGATGTGGTGCGTATTGTGGGACGCATCAAGAATATCGACAAGCAGAAAAGAGCGGAGGCGCTGATTGAAAAACGCATCACCAATGATATGCTCACGGGTCTGCTCAACAAGGACACGGCCCTCGAACGCATCCGGGATTTCCTGACCGAAGAGGCGCAGCACTCGCACAATGATGAAAAATATCATGCGCTGCTCATGATTGATATGGACCATTTCCGCACGATCAACGAGTTTTTCGGCCATACCTACGGTGATGATGTCATACGCGAGTTTGCCTCCGACATCAAGTCCTCTTTCCGGGATACCGATATCGTGGGGCGTATCGGCGGGGATGAATTTATCGTGCTGATGAAAAGCGTAACGCAGAAATTTGCGGCCAAGAAAGCGGGCAGACTTTGCCGCAGCCTCATCAAGCATTACGGAGTAAGGAATAAAATCACATTGACTTGCAGTATCGGTGTGGCTTTTTTCAACAAGGATGCTTATGATTTTGACAGCCTTTATCAATATGCCGACTGGGCGATGTGTAACGCCAAGAAAAACGGGCGCTGTGCCTACAGCATTTACGACAGTGAGGCGCACGACGATTACCGCCGCATTGAGGAGCTGAACAACCGCACCTGTGTGGATCCCCCCTCCAACAGCACTGAAATCAGCGAGCTGGACACCAATCTGATGGATATTGCCTTTTCACTGGCATCTGCCTCGGACGATATCTACGGCACGCTGGAAATCCTGCTGCGCACGGTGGGACGCAAGTACAATCTCAGCGACGTTTCGGTGCTGGCCAAGAATTATGACGCAGCCGACCGGCTCATGACCGTTGGCCGCTGGCAGAGCAGCCGCAACCAGCGCCCGGGACATCGCTCGCCGATGAATACCAACAGCGTCAATCTCGACGTGATTTTCAAGGGGGGCAGTCTGCGGTGCGTGTCGGATATTTCAGTGTGCAATCTGCCGCCCGCGCTCAAGAGCACGCTGAAAAACGACGGAATCTACGCCTTCGTGCTGGGCAAGCTGGAGGGGCGCGGCGGGGAGAACTTCGGCTACATGATGTTTACCCAGTTCAACCGCACGCGCAAATGGAGCCGCCGGGAGATCAACACCTTCAAGTATCTTGCAAAAATCGTTTCTGTCCGTCTGGTGGATCAGTACATACAGCATACGCTGCAGTTCCAGGAAGATAAAACGGAGACATAGGCGGGATTTCCCCGATTTTATTGTCATACAGCTTGACAAGCCGCCGCTTTGGCGCTATAATTAAGAGCAGACCGACATTATTCGGTAATTTGATACAGAAAATCGGCGCGTTCGGGAAGAATGCGGTGTTTCATGTCCACAGAGAGCGGCGTCCACGGCTGAGAGATTCCGCATTTCGTGAAATCCGTATGGCCGCCCGACTGGCGTACTTTGTCAGAGCGGCAAAGGCGCGGTGCTTCCGATGAGGAATCGGGCGTGGGTCAAGCGTTAATTGACGGAAAAAGCGGCGCAGGAACGACAATCTTCGTTCCCGTGCAAATTGGGTGGTACCACGGCTCTGCCGTCCCTTTTGAGAGAGGAACGGCGGGGCTGTTTTGACACTTTAGTGTATTAAAGAAAGGAATTGATTCAATCTTATGGAATGGACAGGACTTAACGAACTGCGGGAGAAATATCTCTCCTTCTTTGAGAGCAAGGGCCATCTGCGCCTTCCCAGCTTCTCGCTCATTCCCCACAACGACAACAGCCTGCTGCTGATTAACTCCGGCATGGCGCCCATGAAAAAGTACTTCACCGGCGAGGTGACCCCGCCCCGCAAGCGCGTCACCACCTGTCAGAAGTGTATCCGCACGCCCGACATCGAGCGCGTCGGTATCACCGCCCGTCATGGCACTTTCTTTGAAATGCTGGGCAATTTCTCATTCGGCGACTACTTCAAGCACGAGGCCACTTCCTGGGCATGGGAGTTCCTCACCAAGACGCTGGAGATGGACATTGACCGCCTCTGGGTTTCCATCTATGAGAACGATGACGAGGCCTTCGACATCTGGACGAAGGAAGTCGGCGTGGCGCCCGAGCGCATTGTGCGTCTGGGCAAGGAGGACAACTTCTGGGAGCACGGCGAAGGCCCCTGCGGCCCCTGCTCCGAAATCTACTTTGACCGCGGCGCGGAATACGGCTGCGGCAAGCCCACCTGCGGCGTGGGCTGCGACTGCGACAGATACGTCGAAATCTGGAACAACGTGTTCACCCAGTTTGATTCCGACGGCAAGGGCACCTATACCCCCCTCGATCACCCCAACATCGACACCGGCATGGGGCTGGAGCGTCTGGCCTGCGTGGTGCAGGGCGTGGACAACCTCTTCCTGGTGGACACCGTGCAGAACATCATGAAGCACATCAGCGAGATCGCCGGCGTGAAGTACGGCGACGATCCCAAGACCGATATCTCGCTCCGCGTCATCACCGACCATATCCGTTCCACCACCTTCATGATCGGCGACGGCGTCATGCCCTCCAACACCGGCCGCGGCTATGTGCTGCGCCGTCTGCTCAGAAGAGCGGCGCGTCACGGCAGACTGCTCGGCATCGACAGAATGTTCCTCACCGAAGTCTGTGACACCGTCATTCGTGAGAACGAAACCGCTTATCCCGAACTCAAGGACAAGCGCGACTTTATCCATAATGTCATCGCCACCGAAGAGGCGAACTTCGCCAAGACCATTGACCAGGGCATGAAGATGCTGGAAGACTTTGTAGCGGAGCACGACGGCGACACCCTGAGCGGCGATGCCGCTTTCAAGCTCCAGGATACTTACGGTTTCCCGATTGACCTGACCGTGGAAATTCTCGCCGACAAGGGCATGAAGGTGGACGTGGAGGGCTTCCGCAAGATTTACGATGACTACCGCGTCAAGACCAAGCTGGCAGGCGTTCACGCCACCACCGAAGCGTGGAAGGGCGACGCCGATCTGCTGAAGGATATGGAGCCGACCGAGTTCCTCGGCTACGGCGAGAAGGAAGCCGCAGGCAAGGTGATTGCCATTGTACTGGGCGGCGAGTTGGCCGACAGCGCGTCGCAGGGCGACGAGGTCGTGCTGGTGCTTGACCGCACGGTCTTCTATGCCGAGAGCGGCGGTCAGGTGGGCGACATTGGCACCATCACCGGCGAAAACGGCAAATTGCAGGTCACCAACACCACCAAGAACCCCACCGGCGTGTTCCTGCATACCTGCACCGTGGAGGAAGGTCAGATCAACGTCGGCGACACCGTGACCACCGCCTACGATTTTGAAACCAGAATGGCAACCCGCCGCAACCATACCGCTGCCCATCTGCTGCAAGCCGCGTTGCGCAAGGTGCTGGGCACGCATGTGGAACAGGCCGGTCAGCTCGTGGACAGCCGCGCCGTGCGTTTCGACTTCACGCATTTCTCCGCGCTCACGCCGGAAGAACTGGCACAGGTCGAAATGCTGGTCAATGCGGAAATCCTCGCCAGCATTGACGTCATCAACGTGGAAATGCCCATCGAGGCGGCCAAGAAACTGGGCGCGATGGCGCTCTTCGGTGAGAAGTACGGCGACTTGGTGCGCGTGGTGCGTACGACCGACGATTTCTCCATTGAGTTCTGCGGCGGTACGCATGTGGACAACACCGCCCGCATCGGTCTTTTCAAGATCAAGTCGGAATCCTCCGTTGCGGCAGGTGTGAGAAGAATCGAAGCCGTGACCGGCGCGAATGTGCTGGCCATGCTTAACGACGCGCTCAACACCATTAATGAAGCGGCTGCGGCCATGAAGCTGAACAATCCGGCCGAGCTGGTGCGCAAGAGCGCGGCCATGACCGCCGAGCTGCGCGAGAAAGATAAGCAAATCGAGCAGCTTTCCTCCAAGCTGGCGGCCATTCAGGTGGAATCCATGGTAGACAGCGCCCAGACGGTCGGCGAAACCAAGCTGGTTGTGAGCCGTATGGACGGCGTGAAGCCCGACGAGCTGCGCACGATGGGCGACAAGGTGCGCGACAAGTGCGCCGATTCGGTGGCCGTATTTGCCTCCGTCAACGGCGAAAAAGGCACCATCTTTGTGGCAGTTGGCAAGGACGCGCTGGCCAAGGGCGCGAATGCGGGTAAGATCGTCAAGGCGATTGCGCAGGTCACCGGCGGCAACGGCGGCGGCAAGCCGGATAACGCCATGGCAGGCGCGAAAGACCTTGCCAAGCTGGACGAGGCACTTGCCAAGGCCGCCGAAATCGTAGCAGAGTATGTAAAATAAACAGCGTCAACTAGCCGCGCATGCGGCGTGGGAGTCCAGGGGGACTGGTCCTCCTGGCAGGGGCGTAAGCTTTCGCAAGCGAAAGCTAGGGCACTCGCCACCACTGGGGTGTGGGGCAAAGCCCCACAAGCAGGCGTAGCCTGCGAGCAAGACGCGCCGCGAAAACCAACGCAGTCAGGCGCATACAAAGGGAGACCCCGCATCGGAAACGGTGCGGCGCGTCTCCCTTTTGTGTTTCAATCAATTGTCAACTTTAATTAAATAACTAGGTTGACAATTTAACAATGCCGTGCTATAATCAATCCAAAATGATTTTGCAGGAGGATTTCCCCGATGAGTGAAACAGTTTCTTCGACTGTTGCAAACAGATCAAAATTTAAAATGACCACTGCCGATATTGCGGTTGTGGCGGTTTCCACCGCACTGATTGCGGTGTGTTCGTGGATTTCGATTCCCCTGACCGTGCCGATTACGCTGCAAACCTTCGCGGTATTTGCCGTGGCGGGGCTGTTTGGCATGAAGCGCGGCACGCTGGCGGTGCTGGTGTATCTGCTGCTCGGCGGGATTGGCGTGCCTGTGCTGGCTGGCATGACAGGGGGATTGGACAAGATCATCGGCCTGACGGGGGGCTATCTGCTGGGCTTTGTGTTCATTGCGCTGATCGTGGGCTTTGTGTCGGACAAATTTGAGCGCAAGGCGCTGCCGCTGCTGCTGGCCATGCTGCTGGGACTGGCGGTGTGCTACGCCTTCGGCACGGCGTGGTTTATGTTTGTCTATGCCCGCACCAGCGGCGCGGTGGGACTCGGCACAGTGCTGGGCTGGTGCGTGATTCCCTTTATCATTCCGGACTGCGCGAAAATCTCCTGCGCGCTGGTCGTTTCCAATCGGGTGGGAAAGTATGTCAAATTCTGAGGTGATATGGAACATTCGTCCTCACCACGGGCTGTGTGTGCAGCATTTTCATGGCGAAGGCTACGATGAAGCTTTTGTGGCGCACATGACGGAGATGGTTGCCGCGCTCAACCGCAGCGGAACGTGGGTCAGACTGACGGAGGGGGCAGACGATATTTGCAGCGCCTGCCCGCACTGCGTGGACGGGGTCTGTGAAGACGAGGCGAAAGTGAAACGCTTTGACAGTCAGGTGTTGGCGTTGGGTCTGCTGCACTATGGCGATGTGCTGACCGCGCGGGATTTCACCCGCCGCCTGCGCCACACGATTCTGTATCAGAACCGCATGGGGGAAGTCTGCGGCGACTGCCAGTGGGCGTGGATTTGTCAGCAATAGAAACAGGCGATACAACGAAAAATGAACCGCCTTCTGTTCATAAGAGCAGGAGGCGGTTTTTGCTGCGAGACATTATGCGGTTGTTGTCATATCCATCAACTGCTGTTCGGTCAAGCCTTTTGACGCGGTAATCGAATAGGAATACCCGCCCTGTTGATAGACTGCCTTGTAAATCAATGTGCCGTTCCCTTCGAGCGTCATGGAAAAGCCGTTGATTGTTTTCGTGTATGTCGTTTCATATTCATTGTAATCGCCAGAATTGTCCTCTGACCCTTTGGAAATCCGATAGGACAGCGTTTGGCTGCCGTCGGAATACATGATTTCCGCGAGATCGCCGTCATATTTCTGATAGACCGTTTCGGTGGGGACGAAGGGCAGATTCGGCAAATCCGCGATGTCAAACCCGACTGCCGCCGAGAGAGCCGCCCCGCTGTCGTAGGTTACGCTGCCCCACGGCGTATAGACCGTTTCATCGGGTGTGGGTGCAACCGATGGGCGGCTGAACCGCGTCACGAGAAAGGCGCCTGCCATGACCAGCAGCAGACAGGCCGCAGCCGCCGCATAGGAGCGATAGCGTCCCGTCAGCCGCCAAAAGGCAGGACGGCGTGCGGTGGGAGGCAGGCCGAGATTGTCTATGATTCTCGCCCGCATTTCGGGGGTGACAATCACCTGCTCCATGATAGCATTGTATTTTTCACTCAAAAGTCGTATTCCTCCTTCAATACCGTTTTTAACGCTTCGCGTCCCCGCCGCAGATCGGAGCGCACGGTGGATTCGTTGCGTCCGAGCAGTTCGGCAATCTGGGCGGTGGCGTATCCCTCGTGATAAAAGAGATGAATGACTTCCCGCTGGGTGGGTTTCAGAGCCTTCACCGCTTCCCAGACAAAGGACAAATCATCCCGCTCCTCGGCGACCAACTGCTCGCTCAGCTCGTCGGTCTGGCGGTAGCGGTTATAGTCGATGAGGTTCTTGCTGAGATTGGCCGCGACGCGCAGCAGCCAGACTTTGGCGTGCTTGTCGCCCGCGAATTTCGGCGCACGGGTGATGTATTGCAGCAGCGTTTCCTGCAAAATCTCCTCGCTGTCGGGCATATTGTGGAGGTAGGAATAGGCCAGACGCAGAATCGCGTTGCCGAATCTGTCGAAGAAATACGCGGCGTTCTCATGGACAAGCGCCGTATTTTCTTCTGTTTCGTATGTTGAGTATGGCACGGCGTAAAGCCACGCCAGCAGCGGCAGAAGCTCCCGCCGGAGCAGATACAGAGGTGTGATGTCCGATACGGCACTTGTCATGCGGTTCTCCTTATTTGACCGAGGCGACCAGCGCCTTCATTTCATCTGCCGTCACGCCGGGGGTGGTGACGGAATACGCGTATTTGTCATCGTTCCAGACGGCGACCATGACTTTGTCGCCGTCGCCCTTGAACGTCACCTGATTGTCTTCAATGACGGTTGTCACGGTCTGGGCGTAATCGTTGTAATCCCCGCTGATATCGTGGCTGTCGGAGGGCAGGATTGCCTTGCGGATATCGGCTGCGTCTCCGTAGCGGACTTCGATCATCTCGCCGTTGATGGCCATCCACAGGTCGGCCTTTGTGTCGCCCACGGCTTCTGGTACTTCGATTTTGATACCGCTGCCCTTGACGGCCTCGTCGAGAGAAGTGTACTCGGTCCAGGGACTGGGAATCTGTACGTTCTGGGAGGTGTTGCTGTTATCGGAGGCGGTGTTGTTTTTGGCGGAACCCTTGCCACAGGCGGTAAGGGCGGCAACAGTGCCGCAGAGAATGGCGGCGGCGGCGAGGATAGCGACGGTTTTTCTGATGTTCTTTTTCATGATGAATGACTTCCTTTCAAATGGTAACGTCCGGTCGATTTGACCGTTCTGTATGATATACAGATGAGCGGCGGGAAATGTTGCAGCCGGATAAATTTTTTCGCTGAAAAAGCGCCCCTGACAAAGACGGTCAGATTACCGTTTTCACAGGGGCGTTTGTTACATTTTTAGGGTGTAAATTATGCAATCGCGCCGCCGCAGTATTCACAGCAGCCGTGTTCATCGGGCGTGGTGGTGGCGCCGCAGAGGGGGCATTGTACCGCTGCTTTGGGGGCAGCCTTGGCTTTGGCTTCGTCGCGGACGGTCTGGCGGGCGTTCAGGAGAATATCCCGGATTTCCTTGCCCATTGTTTCAAACTCGCGGTAATCCTGGCAGGATTGCGGGTCGGGCTTGTTCATCGCGGCGACGGGGCGGTCGGGGTTGGTCTCCACGCTCGAGGAATTGAGCTGGAATTTGATGGTGTCGAAATAGGGGTGGTTGACCCGAATGATGATATTGAAATCGTAGCGGTAGGTGTAGCGCGGGGGATTGTAGCTGACATAATTGCCCTGAGAATCCTGATGTGTTTCCTCGCTGCGGTCCTCGTCGATGTCGAGGTCACAGCCGGTGACCTGCGAGAAGTCTATGACGTCGGGATTGGCCTCGGCGAGATTGCGGGCACGGGTGACCATAAATTTCCGCGCGTCCTCGTCGATGAGCACCTTGGTATCCTTGCCGAAGGAGCGGGTGGTGTTGAAGGCGGCGACCGCCTGCTTGTTGGCCTCGCGGTAGGCGAGCTGTTCCTTGATCTGCGCGACTGTGCTTCTGCGGCGGTCGCTGAAGAAGGGCGAGAGCTTGGCAGCGCAGTTCTTGCAGAGGTTGCCGTCTTCGAGCTTGCGGTTACCGAGCAAGCCGATCTCTCCGTTGCAGACGGAGCAGAATTTTTTTTCAAATAAATTGCCGAAAAGTCCCATGATAAAAATCCTCCTTTTTGATATGAGATGAACCGTACATGGCGTCACCTTTATTCTAGCATACGTCACATCAAAAATCAACCGAAAAATCCCCCGCCGCAGGGAAATCCATTTTGAAGGGTTCCTTTTCCGTATTCGCCCAACTGCATTGAAAATCTAAGCGCATAGTGCTCGCAGGCTGCGCCTGCTTGTGGGACGAATGTCCTAGCTTTCGCTAGCGAAAGCTTACGCCCTGTTGGTGGCGCTGCCCTTGACCCGCGAGGAGGTGCCAGCACCCCCTGCACCCCGCGCTTCGCTTAATTATGTTACACAATCTTCATGCTGGCGGGGTCGGAGGTGGCGGAATTGCCGTAGGCATCAGTGATGACACAGCGCACCCACCGCCCGTCGTTCTTTTCGCTGAGTGTGACAGCGTATTTAGTGGCTTTGATAGAACTGTTGCGCCAATGCGCGCCTTGGTCGTCGGAGAGCTGCCACTGATAGTTGACCCAGTTGCCGAATAACGACGGCCGGAGAGCGGCTTTCACCTGAAACGTGGCCATACTGCCGCTGGGACCGGTGT
The DNA here is from genome assembly GCA_946184295.1 of uncultured Clostridia bacterium. Classification (GTDB taxonomy): domain Bacteria; phylum Bacillota; class Clostridia; order Oscillospirales; family Acutalibacteraceae; genus RUG762. Next base: position 12,519 of record CAMHEZ010000011.1, read on the forward strand.
AATTCACCGGCTGCGCGGTGAACAGGATATCCTGTATGTTCATGGAAGCGGGAGAAGTGGTCAGAGAATCGCCGTAATCGTTGGTGACGACGCAGCGCACGTAGCGGCCGTTGTTCTTTTGGGTCAGGGTGGTGATATAGGTGGAGGTTTTCACGGAGCTGTTGCGCCATGTGGTTCCCTTGTCGTCGGAGAGCTGCCATTGATAGGTCAGACCGCGTCCCACCACGCCGATTTCAAATCGGACCGTCGTGCCTTCCGGCCGGTAGACCGGTGTGAGCCGGTTGGTGAGATAAAAGGTCGCTTTGGCGCAGGCAACGTCGGAAATCACCTGTGCGCCGTAGCGGTCGGTGATGACGCAGCGGAGATAGCAGCAGGCGGACGCGGGATTCGTTATGGTTACGGGCAGATAGTAGTAAGCGTCCTTTGTCCGGTAATCGGCGGCATGCCAGTAGCCGTCCGGTTCGGGTTTGTCGCCATATTCCCATTGGTATTGCAGCCCTTCTCCTTGCGCCTCTACGGAGAAATGCAGCGACGAACCGCCGCGCCCCTTGGCGTCCTGCGGCTGACGGGTGATGACAATGCTGCTTGCGGACAGGCGCACCCAATCCGAGCAGACCGATACGGTGGGATAATCCGGCAGTTCGTCCGAAATCACGCAGCGAAGAACCAAACCGTTGTTTTCACTTGTCAGTGTGACAGTACAGGTATCGCTGTCGTCAGCGTCAAGCAGCGGTTGCCAATCAGCTTTGGAGGCGGGGTCGGGCTTGTACTGCCATTCATAGTGCAGTGCGCCGTCACCGACGGCCTCTAAATGGAAAGTAGCGGTATCGCCGACCTGTCCGCTGTAAGAAACCGGCTGGCGGGTGACAGCGAGCTTTGACCGCAGCATACAGGCTGGCTGACTGATCGCCTGATGGCCGTATCGGTCGGTGATGACACAGCGGGCATAACGACCGCTGCTTTTGTCAACATAGGCGGTGTACGCACTGCTTTTGACGGAGCTGTTGCGCCATGTGGTTCCCTTGTCGTCGGAGAGCTGCCACTGATAGCGCAAGCTGTCGCCGACAGCCTCTACGCCGAGTTCGTACAGTTCGGTTTCGGCAATTACGCGGCAGTTTTCAGGCTGACGGGTGATAATGAGATTGCCCACACGGAGCGTGGCGGAACGCGTGATTTGGGTTGCCCCGTACCGGTCGGTGACGATACAGCGAAGCTGCCGCCCGTCGTGTTTTGGGGTGAGGGTGACGGCATACGCGGCGGTCTTGACGGAACTGTTGCGCCAGTTCCGACCACCGTCATCGGAGAGCTGCCACTGATAGGTGAGGTCATCCCCGGTGGCGCTCACAAAGAGCCGCGCTGTTTCGCCCTCCCTGCCGGCATAGTTTTCGGGCTGGCGTGTGATGGTAAGCAGAGGCGCGTCAAGTGGGGTGTCGCTTTGTGCCTGCACTGACAGCGGCAGCAGCAGCGCCGTCAGCAATAGCAGCACGGTCAGGGATAACAGGCGTGTCTTTTTCATCATGGTTTAAGACCTCCTTTTGTTTGATTGGAATTTGCCGTATCAGAAAAATATCCATTTCCATGTGTTACTTGGCGAGATTCATGGAAGCGGCGCTGGAGGTGACGGATTTGCCGTTTTTGTCGGTGACAATGCAGCGGACATATCTGCCGTTGTTGGCGTCGGTCAAAGTTGCGGAGTAGTTGGCGACGGTGGCCTTGCTGTTGCGCCATGTCTTGCCCTTGTCATCGCTGAGCTGCCACTGATAGGTGAGGACTTCACCGGTGGCCTTCACGGAGAAGGCGGCGGTGCTGCCGGAAGCGCCGGTGTAATCGGCGGGCTGCTTGGTGATGGCAAGTGTGACGGAACCCGCAATCTTCATGGAAGCGGCGCTGGAGGTGACGGACTTGCCGTTCTTGTCGGTGATGATGCAGCGGACGTATCTGCCATTATTCGCGTCGGTCAGGGTCGCGGAGTAGTTGGCGACGGTAGCCTTGCTGTTGCGCCAGGTTTTGCCCTGATCGTCGGAGAGCTGCCACTGATAGGTGAGACCTTCACCGGTGGCCTTGACGGAGAAGGACGCGGTGCTGCCGGAAGCGCCGGTGTAATCGACGGGCTGCTTGGTGATGGCAAGCGTGACGGAGCCCGCAATCTTCATGGAAGCGGCGCTGGAAGTGACGGAATTGCCGTTCTTGTCGGTGACGATGCAGCGGACATAGCGGCCGTTGTTGGCGTCGGTCAGGGTCGCGGAGTAGTTGGCGACGGTAGCCTTGCTGTTGCGCCAGGTTTTGCCCTGATCGTCGGAGAGCTGCCACTGATAGGTGAGACCTTCACCGGTGGCCTTGACGGAGAAGGACGCGGTGCTGCCGGAAGCGCCGGTGTAATCGGCGGGCTGCTTGGTGATGGAGAGGGTTGTGGCAGTGCCAATCTTCATAGAAGCGGCGTTGGAGTTGACGGACTTGCCGTACTTGTCGCTCACGACGCAGCGGACATAGCGGCCGTTGTTGGTCTCGCTGAGGGTAGTGGCATACTGGCTAGTCGTATTCGAACTGTTGCGCCAATTCTTACCCTGATCGTCGGAGAGCTGCCACTGATAGGTGAGACCGTCGCCCTGCGCCGTGACGGAGAATTTGACCGTGCTGCCGAGCGCGCCGGTGTAGTTCACAGGCTGCTGGGTGATTTTCAGTTCCGTGGGGGCCAGCATGTAGGCCGCTTCGGACGTGGCGATTCTGCCGTATTTGTCGGTGACCACACAGCGGACATAGCGGCCGTTGTTGGTCGCGCTGAGGGTGGTGGCATAGTTGGCGGTCTTGGTGGAGCTGTTGCGCCAGTTCACGCCCTGATCGTCGGAGAGCTGCCACTGATAGGCCAGTTCCACGCCTTCGGCTTTCACGGCGAATTTGACCGCGTCGCCGATTTTACCGGCGGCGTTCTGCGGCTGCTCCGTGATTTCGGGTGCGCCGAGCAGCTTGACCTTGGCGGACTGGAAGGTCGCGCCGATGTCTTCCAGGCTGTTGTTGTAAATGCCGCTGACGTCTTCGGCAAGCGCGACGTTATAGCTGCCGGGCTGCGCGTCTTCATTGACGGCAAACACCAGCTTGAAGAAGGTGCCGGTGCCGGTGAAATCCTGCGCGGCGGCGGGGTCGCCGAAGCTGATGTAGTAAACGCCGTTCGTGAAATCCCCGACGGCGGGAGAGGACGCGTCGGGCGCGAGGTCGGTATAGACCACTTCACGCAGCGACATTGCGCTGGTATCCCATGTCACGGCGACGGTCCCCAGCGTATAACCGGGATTGGCGGTGACGTTGACCGGCACGGTGACGGTGTCGTCCATACCGGGCGCACATTCGGTGCTGATGACGGAAAAGTCCATCGTGCCGCTCGCCGCCGATACCGTCATCGGCAGCATGACCGCCAGCGCGGTCAGCACGAACAGACAGACGAAAAATCGTTTCTTCATGTGATAAATTCCTCCTTCATAATGGGAGTTATGCTTGGAACTTTAACGCTGCGCGTAGGCAATGGCGGTCGCCGTGGTGACGGTCGCGCCGGTGCCGTCGGTGACAATGCAGCGGCACTTGACATAATCGTTGCCGCCGCCGGTCAGCTCAATGAACGGAATGGAGATCAGGTAGGTGTCGCTGCCTGACGCCGTGTTCTGGGTGAGCCGTCCGTCAATCCATTTGCCTTCCCAGTCGAGATACTGCCACTGATAGGTGAGCAGGCCTTCGCCGCCGGTCGCGGTCACGGTAAAGGTGGCCGAGCGGTAGATGGTCGCGTAGTCCTCGAGGGGTCGGATTTGGGCGGTGAGGTCGCTGACCGGCTGACTGGGATTAGCAGTGGGGCGTGTCGGCTGCGTTGGCTCGGTGGAGCTGCCCGTACCGCTGGGATTGCTCGGATTGTAGGGCACTGTGCCGATATAGCCGAAGTCGCCGTTCCAGTGGGCGACGTACTGCTGAAGCAGTGCCAGGTCGGTGCGGTCAACGGTGCCGCTGCCGTCCACGTCGGCGGCGCGGGTATCAATAGCGGTGCCGTCGCGCAGGAAGTATTGGGTGAACAGAATCACGTCGGCATTGTCCACCTTGCCGTCGCGGTTGACGTCGCCGGTAATCGGACTGCCGGTATCGGCGGCCCACACGGTGAGTGCCGTTGCCGCCGTCAGGACGGCGCAGAGTATGGCAATGAAAAGAGTTCTTCTGGTTTGATTCATGGAATCACGCTCCTTGTGTGTTTGTGTGCTTGTTTCTGGCGGGAATCGCTGTCTGGTTCCCACCGCTTTCCAAGATTATTATACATCATTCAAAAAATTTTACAACCATAAAATCAGGGGTGCAACCGGTGTGCTTTTTATGAAGGTAATACAAAAAATAAAAAGGGGCACTACGCAACGTAATAGAAACGTAATGCCTGAGGGCTATATGTTCATTTCCAGTTTGTAATAAATGCCAATGTCGCGAATGATGGTATCCACCTCATTTTCCGACAGCATATGGAGCCATTCACGCAGTTCATGGATGGTGATAATTTCTTCAATGGCATTTTGATATCGTTCTTTGATGACACGCATTCCGTTGGCACGTTTGTCGATATAGGTTGCCAACTCCTTCTGTACTTGTGCGCAGGAAGAAGTGGTTTTGATAACGAAGGTAATGGGAAAGTGCAGCACTTTGTCAATGTCCAGAAGGTATTTGTCATAGTTGTTTACCTCTGTTACTTGAAAAAATCTTCCCACAGGACGCATAACAAAATCAATCCCGCCGTCGTTAGCGTTGGTACGTCCTGCTTTATACAGTTGAAGAGATTCTTCTTTGACGGATTCAGGCGTGTATCCGAAGTATACTTTGATATCGCTGTAGTGATTTTTTAGAATGGCATAGCTAATGATCTCAAAAATACGAGCCTCTGTATTCTCTGTGAGCAAGTCGTTGATTTGCTGTATTTTTTCGGCGTAGTCTGTCAGTTCTTCCATATATTGCAAGGTACTCAGCAATGTGTGGTCTTTCACCATGAGCAGGTCAATATATGTTTGCACAATGCGGCAGCAGGTGCCGCTGATATCGTAACCATTGGCGTACAAATAATCAATATGCAGAAGATATTTTCCGTTGTGATTGATAATAAGATCATTTTGCGCGTTGGGAAATTTATTTCTGAATTCACCGTTCACGCGGGAGTTGAATGCATGATTTTGCAGCTTACTGCCGCCGTACAAACTGCGGCAAAAGTGAAATAAGCGCATGTAATCGTAGCCGTCAAAATCTCGATATAAGTCGGGCTGTCGATAGAAATCCTCTTGATAAAAATGGAGAATAGCATAAAGTGCGTAGATGCTTGCCAAGCTGCGTCGTGATTTGCTGTTGCCGTGTACGGCTTTCATCTTTTTGTCAAGGTACTGAAGCAGGCAGCTTGCGTCATATATTTGCTGAAAATCGGTGGGAAAATCTTCCGTTAAAATATCCCGGATAAATGTTTCGGTGATAGTCATGTTGTCAACTTCTCACATATTTAGATTTGGCGTTTGTCTTACGTATTTTTTCTTTGACCAGCGGTTGCCCGTTATATTCCGTAGTGATGCCGGTGCGCCGGAGACCAATCTGAAAATAGTCTTCATTGATGTCGATTCCCACTGCCGCGCGTCCCAGTTTGACAGCTACGGCAGAAGTGGTGAAGGAGCCGGAAAATGGGTCTAAAATAATGTCGCCGGGTTGGGAAGACGCTTTGATGATTCTTTCGAGCAACGCTTCCGGCTTTTGGGTGGGGTGATTCTCATATTCGTCCATTTTGAAGCGGACGCGGCTGAAATCCCAGACATTGCCAGGAACTTTCTCGGTGTGATAAGGCTGGGGCGGATTTTTTCTGTAATCTATCAATTTTCGCTGTGCCCCGGTTTTGGCTTCCACAAGGATATCCTGATGGTTAAAACAATATTTTGCTTTCGCATTTTTGTTTATCATCAGAATGGGCTCATAAAGTGAGCCGTAGATTTTTTTGCTTTGTACGCCGGAACTGTCATAAGTCCACACAATGCGGCACAAAACGTGATAACGTTCCGAAGCATAGATGTCCAGATAGGGCATGTGCTGTGTGGCGGTCATTAAGTACATTGTACCGTCGTCTTTTAAAACCCGCATACATTCGTCAATCCATTGTTTGCACCAATTAATATAAGCCGATACGCTATCCCATTTGTCGGTGTTATTGCCAAAATGCTTGCCGATGTTATAAGGAGCATCTGCGAAGATGAGATTGACGGACTGACTTTTCATGTGTGCTAAAACATCCAGACAGTCCCCTGATATGGCCAGCGAATTGGCGTTATGCAGTTGTTTCATGTCGTACAGATTATCAAACAGACTGTCAAACGGAAACCGCGTTGTCGTGACAGAGGAAATATGTGGTGTATCCATCATATTCGGTTGTGAAGCAGTTGTACCAAAATCCAGTGCTAATTGAATTGGTTCATTCATAAGTATTTTCCCCTTTTTGCCGCAATCACTTGATAACTGTTTTTCAAGGTATCATAGTCCTTATTATATATTATTTGACGATGAATTACAACTATAAATTTACCCATTCTCATTGCTTTTTTCACCGATATATGGTATGATTTTACTGTTGTATTACGCACATGATTGGTGGTATATGACAGAAAATGAATGATTCCAAAAAAGACATGAGGAGGATTGCCATATCATGCAGATGACAGAACAATTTATCTTGATGCACGCGCCGAATCCGGCGGCGGCGGAGAACGGACGCAAGCTCTCCAAAAAGGGCAGCTTCGGCGCACTCGGACGCACGGAGGACGGCAACACCTGTTGGGGCGAATGCGCGGGCAGCGGCAGCAGACCCTATCGGGTTTCGGTGGACTTTGCCCTGAATCCCGAACAGCCCACTTGCCGCTGCTCCTGCCCGAGCCGGCAATTCCCCTGCAAGCACGCGCTGGGGCTGATGTTTGAGATATTGGCGGGCAAGGCATTTGCCGTGGGGGACATGCCCGCCGACCTCGCCGAAAAACAGGCCAAGCAGGCGGCAAAGGCAGCCAAGAAGAACGAAGCCGAAGGCGAGGGCGAGTCCCAAGCCAAGAAGACCAAGAAGACGGGCGCAAAAAATACCGCCGCCCAGAAGAAAAAGCTGGAAAAGCAGTTGGAAGGGCTCGATGTGGCCGAGAAGATGACCGACGAGCTGCTGGCGGCGGGTGTGTCGTCACTGGCAGGTACCTCCGCGCAGTCGATGGAGAAGCTCGCCAAGGAGCTGGGCAATTATTATCTGACGGGGCCGCAGACGTCCTTTGAGCGCATGGCCCTGACCGTGCGGAAGATTCAGCAGGACAAGGACAACGCGGAGCGGTATTATGCCGAAGCCCTGCGGATTCTGATTGCCCTGCGTGCCACGGTCAAAAAATCCCGCGAATTTTTGCAGAACAAGCTGACGATGGAAAACTACTCGGCGGAAGATTCGGTGTTGTATGAAGTCCTCGGGGGCGTGTGGCGGCTGGAGGAATTGAAGGCAATTGGCTCGTTCCGCGAAAATGCCGGGCTGGTGCAGCTCTCGTTTGATGTGTCGTTTGACGAAGCCAAGAAGGAATATGTCGAGCGGGGCTTCTGGCTGGACATCTCGTGCGGTGAGCTGGTGCAGACGCTGAATCTGCGCCCCGCCAAGGCGCTCAAATATGTCAAGGCGGAGGACAGCTGCTTTGAACTGCTGGAAATCGCCACGCTGTACCAATATCCCGGCGATCACTGCCCCCGTGTGCGGTGGGACGGCTTCACGTCCCGTCCGCTCGCGGACATCGAGAAGGAAACGCTGAAATCCTTCGCGTCACAGGGCATTGCCGACGTGGTGAAAGCTGCGAAGGGGCAGTTCAAAAACACGCTGCTGCCCAAATTCATGCCCGCGCTCGTGCCGATTGCTTCATTGGGGCGCGTGGGCGATACCATGGCGGTAGAGGACAGCGCGGGGGCACGACTGGAGCTGCGCGACCGTCGCGAGGACGGCGATGACCACGCCTGTGTGCGCGGGCTGCATGCGCTTCCCGTTGTACCGCAGACGGGCGACGCGCTCTTCGGACTGGTCTTTTACGATGAGGCCGACCGGCATATCTGCCTGCACCCCTACAGCCTGATTACTGCGACCGACATCATTCGGCTGCAATATTAAAAGGAGGTTGCCATGAATCTGACACCTTTATATGAATTGAAAGTCCGATTGGAACACGCCGCCATTGTCGGCACGTCGCTCATCGCGGAAGATTTCCGTTTGCAGCGCGCGATTGACGGACTTGCACCCCTCGCGGCGGCCAGCCCCGTCTTTGCTAAAATCAAGGCTGGCGCGGACGCACTTCTCACGGCTCCCTCCGAGGGGCGCGGCGCGAAGCTGCTCGACGTACTGAGCCTTGTGGACGCAGTGGTTTACACGCAGGGGACCACGGGAGTTGCCGGTGACATGGAGCCTTTGACGATCGGTGCGGGCGGCTATGTGTCCGCCTCTTACGGCCAATTGCAGCCGCTCATTGCCGCGCTGACCGGTACGGGCAGCGGCCGCATGACGGTCATTCAGGACGCGTGGGAGAATCACCCGGCATATTTTTCCGATTTCCGTGTCCTGCCCCATGTCGTAACGGCTCTGGGGGACAACTATGCCGAACTCGCGGATTTGGCGGAAAAGATGCTTGCCGCACGGGGAGCGGATATCATTCCGCTGCTCAAAAAAGACTTCGTACCCGACGGCAAGAAGGAAATGGTGCGGCGGGTGAAGCTTATCGCCAATCTGGCGGGAGCGGCCGAAAACGAATGGTACAAAGCGGTTCTGCCAGACAGCAAAAAGGCGGTGCGCGAAATGCTGATTGCCGCGCTGAGCCTGTCACAGGACAATACCCAATTGCTGCTCGACCTTTGCCGCAGTGAGCGCGGTAGTCTGAAAAACGCCGCGTTCCGCTCGCTCGCCTGTATGGATGCCCCCGAGGCGCGGGCCTTCTGGGAGGCGGAAATCAAAAAGCGTCCCGCATTGGTGGGAGAGCTGGAAGCCGTGATTTCACCGCTGGCCGCCGACCTTGTAGCGCGTGCGGTGCGGGAACAGCTCGACGGACTGCCCGACGAGGGCGGCGAACTGGAATCAGAGGTGTATGATCCGCTCCGTTCCTGCCTTTACGCCATGCGCGGCAAATATTCGGACGATATGCGGGAACTGTGGCTGTGGCTCTCGGCGCGTATGGATTGGCTCGACCGATGCAAAACGCCGGGAAATCCCCGCTTCACGAATTGCACCGTGGCGGAATTTCTCCAAAAGACCCTGCTGGAAACGGTGCTGTGGAATCCCTGCGCCGAGACCTTTGCTTTGGCGCGGGAACTGAGCGGCAGAAACCCGCATTGGTTTCTCGGCAGTGCATTTCTTGTGGATTTGATAGAGCTGCCCGCCGCCGCGGTTTACGACAAATATGCGCACTATCTGAAGAATCGTGAAACCGCCGCCACCGAGATGGCGCGTATTGAGATTTTGCAGGATTTCAACATTCTGGCGCATCACGAGAGTGGCTATTCGCTGGACTCCTTCAAAAAGGATTTGCTCAATGACAACGTGACAAGCATTCAGATTTCGGTGGATGGCTTTGACACGCGCTGGGCGACACTTCTCACTGACCCGAAAGTGTATGAGGGCGTGGAGATTGCCAACCTCGGGGCGGGTTGGTCGGATACACGGTGCAAGCTGAATATGGACATTGTGGCGCGGAATCTGCTTGACCCGCATTCGCCGGAGCTTTGTGCCGCGTTTGGCGATTTTTTCTACCGCTTGGTGCGCCAAACGGGGAACATCGGTTATTATTGCAACTGGCTCAAGCTGTGCGGCTGGACGAGATGGCGCGGGCTGCCGGTTCACTGCGTCAAATTGGAAGGTGAGGTTGCGTGGAATCACATGATTAAACATATTCTGGCCAATCTGCCCATCAGCGGCTCCGAAAAGGCGGCAGAGCTGCGGGAGATTGACGAACTGGTGCAGACCGGGAAGGTCAAGTTCAAATATAATATCTGGCCGAGCAATGAGGTCAGAGAATTGATTGCCCAGTGGGAAGCGGAACAGACAAATTGAGAGGGGATTGACCAAAACACATGGATGATATGAAAATTCTGCGGCAGACCGCAGAGGAATTGTACGCCAAAGAAATCGAGGCGCTGATCGCCGCCGAAACCGACCCGATTCCGACGGGCTGGCAGATGTCGCCGCGCTCGGTGCTGACCTACATCACCGGCAACACGAAGGTCAAGGGCGTGGATATCTCGCCCAAATACATCGGCAACCGCCGCCTGATTGAAATTGCCATTGCCACGCTCGTGACCGACCGCGCGCTGCTGCTGATCGGGGAACCGGGCACGGCGAAATCGTGGCTGAGCGAACATCTCGCCGCCGCCATCAACGGCGATTCCACCAAGACGGTGCAGGGCACAGCGGGCACCACCGAGGAACAGATCCGCTATTCGTGGAATTATGCCATGCTGATTGCCAACGGCCCCAGCGCCGAGGCGATGGTGAAAAGCCCCATTTACCGCGCGATGGAGACGGGTACCCTTGCCCGCGTGGAGGAAATTTCCCGCTGTGCCAGCGAGGTGCAGGACGCGCTGATCTCGATTCTGTCCGAGAAGCGCATGAGCGTGCCGGAATTGGGGCTGGAAATTCCCGCCCGGCGTGGCTTTTCGGTGATTGCCACCGCCAACACCCGCGACAAGGGCGTCAATGAGATGTCAGCGGCGTTGAAGCGGCGCTTCAATATCGTGGTGCTGCCCACGCCGTCCGATATGGAGACGGAAATTGACATCGTCCGCACCCGCGTAGCGCAGATGTCGGCGGGCATGGAGCTTCACGCGGCGCTGCCGAAGGAAGATACCGTCGCCCGAATCGTCACCATCTTCCGCGAGCTGCGCACCGGTGCGACGCTCGACGGCAAACAGAAGTTAAAGACCACCAGCGGCGTGCTCTCCACGGCCGAGGCCATCTCGCTGCTGGCCAATTCGATGGCACTGGCGGGCAGCTTCGGCAGCGGGGAAATCGCGGAGGACGACCTCGCGGCCGCCTTACAGGGTGCTGTCGTGAAGGACGAAGACAAGGACAAGACCGCCTGGACGGAATACCTCGAAAACGTCATGAAAAAACGCGGCAGTCAGTGGCTTCCGCTCTACCGTGCCTGTAGGGAGCTGGAAGGCTGATGGACGGTGTGACATACTTTGGCGTGCGCCATCTTTCGCCCGCCGCCGCCTTTCACCTCCGCCGGGCACTGGACGCGGCCAGGCCTTCCATGGTTTTGGTGGAGGGGCCGAGTGACCTCAACGACCAAATGCAATGGCTGTGGCACCCTGCCACGCAGTATCCCGTGGCGATTATGGCCTACACCAACACCCCGCCCGTGCGCTCGATTCTGTACCCCTTCGCCCGCTACGCCCCGGAAATTCAGGCCATTCTCTGGGCACACGAACACAACGTCCCCTGCCGGTTTATGGATTTGCCGTCGGGCACCTTTCTGGCCTTTGACGAGCGGGAAGAAACGTCTGCCGCATCTGATGACGGTGACAGCAAAAATACCACCGAATCGGTCTACCGCCGTCTGGAAATCCTGACGGGGGAGGAACACGACGCCTTCTGGGAACGGCATTTCGAGCAGACCGAGGATTATCAGGCCGCCTGCAACGCCTTCGGGCAGGAACTACGCGCTTCCACTGCCGACCATGCCCGTCGCGCGGCGGAGAACACCGTGCGCGAAGCGTATATGAAGCGTGTGATTGAGGACACGACAGACAGCGGGATTCCCCCGGAAGAGATTTTCTGCGTGTGCGGCGCATACCATGTGGAGGGGCTGAAAGCCTGCGCTCCCATGACCGACGAGGAACAGAACGCCCTGCCGTGCGCGGACAGCAGAGCCACGCTCATGCCCTATTCCTACTACCGTCTCACCACCCGCAGCGGCTACGGCGCGGGCAATCAGGCGCCTGCCTATTTTGATTTGCTGTGGGATTGTCTGAACGGGGAAGGGCTGGAAGGCGCGGCGGGGCGGTATCTCGTACAGCTCGCGGCGGCGCACCGCAAGGCGGGCAATATTGTTTCGTCTGCCGAGGTCATCGAAGCCCTGCGGCTGGCGCAGACGATTGCGCCCCTGCGCGGCAGCCGTTATCCCGTCCTGCGCGACCTGAAGGACGCGGCCATTACCACGATGGGACATGGCAACCATTCGGAACTCGCGGTCGCGTTTGCCGAAGTGGAGATCGGCAAAACCATCGGCTATCTGCCTGAAGGGGTGAGCCGCACGTCGGTGCAGGAAGATTTTTACCGCCAATTGAAGCGGCTCAAACTGGAAAAATTCCGCGTCCACGAGACGCAGCCGCTTGACCTGGATTTGCGCGAAAAGCTGACCGTCAAGAGCAAAGAGGCGGCCTTTCTCGACCTGCACCGCTCGTTTTTCCTCCACCGGCTGCGCGTGCTGGGCGTGCATTTTGCCGCCCCGCGCGTGAGTCGTCAGGACAGGGCGAATTGGGGCGAATACTGGGATTTGCGCTGGACGCCCGAAATCGAAATCGAAGTGGTGGAGGCCTCCCTTCTCGGCGATACCATCGAGGGCGCGGCGGATTTTGCTTTGCGCGAGCGCGCCCGGCAGGCCGCGTCGATTGACGAGGCGGCGGGTGTGTTTCAGGATGCGTTCCTCTGCGGTATGCCCGCGGCGGCGGCACACGCGCTGCGCGCCTTGCAGGGATTGTCAGTGGACACGGCGGCGCTGGCGGCGGTCGCGGCCACGGCGGAGCGGCTGTCGCTCGTCGTGCGTTACGGCGACCTGCGGCAATTTGACGCCGCGCTGGTGGTGCCGCTGCTGGAGCAGCTTTACCTGCGCGCCTGCCTGACGGCGGAGGAAAGCTGCCGCTGCGACGCAAAATCCGCGAGCGAGGTGACGCAGGCCATCGACCGCATCAATACGTTGCAGCTCAATCATGCGTTTCTGGACGCGTCGAAATGGATTTCCCTGCTCGAAACGATCTCCGACCGCGACGACCTCAATACCAAATGCTCCGGGTTTGCCATGGCGGTGTTGCTGGAACGCGGCGCAGTCGATGAGGCATTATTGCAGCGCGAAGTGTCCCGCCGTCTCTCACCCGGCGTGCCCGCTGAACTCGGCGCGGGGTGGTTTGAAGGTCTGGCAGGAAAGAACCGCTATGCTTTAATCACGCGGCTGTCGCTCTGGCGGCAGCTCAGCGACTATCTCGACGAACTGGACGATACCGCTTTCCGACGGGCACTTGTGTTCCTGCGCCGCGCCTTCGCGGATTTCTCGCCCAGTGAAAAAAGCGATATCGCTGAAAATCTCGGCGAGATCTGGGGCGTGAATCCCACACAGACTGCCGAAGTGCTGATGGAAGCGCCGACCGAGGAAGAACAGGCTGCCTTTGCGGAACTTGATGAGTTTGATTTTGACGATATTTAGGGGGTGAGCGGATAAATGACGCAACAGGAACAAATCGCACGCTGGCGGCTGATTCTCGGTTCCGAGAGCCAATCGCGCTTTGACGACATGGGCGGCCAGCCGCTCACGCCCGAGGAATATATGATGGATCAGGCGCTCGCGGCCATTTACGGCGGCGACGGCGAGAGCTTTGGCGGACGGGGCGCGGGCAAAGGCCCGTCTGCCCCGCATATTTCCAAATGGCTGGGCGACCTGCGCAGCCTCTTCGACAGCGAAACCGTGGCGGTCGTGCAGAATGACGCGATTGAGCGCAAGGGGCTCAAACAGCTTTTGCTGGAGCCGGAATTGCTCGACAATCTCGAACCCGACCTGAATCTGGCCTCCACGCTGCTCATGCTCAAAGACCAGATTCCCAAAAAGTCGAAGGAGAGCGCCCGCAAATTTATCAGGCGCATTGTTGAGGACATCAATCAACTGTTGGAAAACGATATGCGCCGTGCCGTGACGGCCGCGCTCAACAAACGCGCCCATTCGCCGCTGCCGAGTGCGGCGGCCATCGACTTTCCCATGACCATTCGCCGCAACCTGAAGCATTACGACCCGTCGCTCGGCGCGATCATTCCCGAGCGGGTGTATTTCTTTGACCGCTCCAGCCGTGTCAACCGGTGGAACGTTATTCTCGACATCGACCAGAGCGGCTCGATGGGGGAATCCATTCTGTATTCCTCGGTGATGGCGTGTATTCTCGCCTCCATGTCGGCGGTGCAGACACATGTCGTCGCGTTCGACACACAGATCATGGATCTGACACCGCTGTGCGCCGACCCGGTGGATTTGCTTTTCGGTTTCCAGATGGGCGGCGGTACGGATATTGCCAAATCCATTGCCTATTGTCAGGGCTTGGTGGAGGAGCCGGGGAAAACGCTCTTTTTCCTCATCTCGGACTTGGAGGAAGGCGGCAACCGTTCCGCGCTGCTGCGGCGTATTGAGGAAATGCAGGCTTCGGGCGTGACGGTGATCGTGCTGCTGGCCATTGCGGACGGCGGAAAGGCGTATTATGACGAAATTACCGCCCAGCGGATTGCCAATATGGGGATTCCCTGTTTTGCCTGTCCGCCCGACCGACTGCCCGAGTTGCTGGAATGCGCCCTGAAAAAGCAGGATATGAGCGGTTTTGTCAAGGAATGTAAGAAACGCAAATAATTAGCGAAGCGTGGGAGTGCAGGGGGCGAAGCGCCTCCTGCCGAGGTCTAGCTTTCGCGGCGAAAGCTGGGCGAGCAGCCCTTGCAGGGAGTAAGCTTTCGCGGCGAAAGCTGGGCGAGCAGCCCTTGCAGGGAGTAAGCTTTCGCGGCGAAAGCTGGGCGAGCAGCCCTTGCAGGGAGTAAGCTTTCGCTAGCGAAAGCTAGGACACTCGCCCCACGAGCAGGCGTAGCCTGCGAGCACTACGCGCCGGGATTTTCGATAAGGTCAGGCGAATACAAACAGAAAAACGGTTGCATTTTTGCCTTGTTTGTGGTAAAGTAAATATATAGCAGTAGGAAAGAGGTGTCCGCGATGAAACGAGTGAAACATGTCTATGCCAAGAAGGTGCAGATGAAGCCGGTGGACGCGCACGTCAAAAAGGTGGAGAATATACCGGCGTATCCCAAAAAGACTACCAGCATCCGCACCGAGCTGAGCGACGGCTGCTATATGGTGACGTATTACTATAAGCGCGGTCCTTACGGCGAGCTGCTCGCGGAAGATGTCGATTATGCCACTCATTTCGAGCGGGCTGTCTATGACCCGATGAACCACCTGCTGGGCAGTACCACCGGCGAACTGACCGATAAAATCCGCTGGTAAAAGCGTAAACAAAAAATAAAAGCATTGCAGTCCGCATGGAACGCAATGCTTTTTGTCTTTGGTATGTATTTTACAAAATCGTTTACTCGGCGATGACCGAACCTTCCGTCAGGGCTTTGAATGCGGCGGCTCTGTCGGGTGCGCCGAATACGGCGTTGCCGGCAACCATCATGTCTGCGCCGGCCTTGGCAGCGGTCTGCACATTAGCGGCGTTTACGCCGCCGTCGATCATGACGGGTATGTTCAGGTCGCGACGGGCGCATTCAGCCTTGATGACGGCGATTTTGTCGAGACAGTCGGGCATCATGGTCTGACCGCCGAAGCCGGGTTCCACGGTCATGACGAGGATATGATCGAGCTTGTCCAGATACGGGAAAAGCGCCTCGGGTGATGTCTTGGGTTTTACCGAAAGGCCTGCTTTCTTGCCGCAGGCGTGAATCAGGTCAATGCACTTGCCTAGGTCATCGTCGCACTCCACATGCACGGTGATGATGTCGGAGCCGTACTTGGCGAACTGCTCGATATAGTCAAGGGGGTGGGAAATCATCAGATGTACGTCAAAGACCATCTGAGAGAGCGGGCGCAGCGCCTTGACCATCGAGTAGCCGAAGGTCAGATTCGGCACGAAATGACCGTCCATGATGTCGATGTGCAGCACCTTGGTGCCGATTGCCTCGATTTCCCTGACTTCCTCGCCCATTCTGGTGAAATCGGCGGAGAGCAGAGAGGGCGCGATGATTGCCATAGGTTACATCCATCCTTTGTCTTTGATTTGTCAAACAATGGTATCATACCACGTTCGGGCGGTAATTGCAATATGGAATATGGCCAATTTTCTGTCAGCCCAGTGCCGTCTGAATCAGCCAAATGACCGTCAGGTGCAGGGGGTAAAAGGCATAGAAGGCATATTTGACCCACGGCGAACGGCTGCCTTTTTTTCCTTTGTAAAGACCGCAGGGAACGACGGCGAGTGAAGCGGCGACCTGCCGCGCATTCTGAAACATCAGTTTGTACCCGCCTTGCCAGACCCGGTGGGTAATCAACGCGTAGGGATTCACGGCGCAGTAGTCGGTTATACGTCCGTTGGCGTATTTTACCATGAGGAAGTCAAAGCCCACAAAGGTGATGAGCGCGAATATCCCCCACGCTGCCAGCGGTCGCTGACGCAGCAGGTAAAAAATCAGAATCGCCGCGACGCCATAGCCGCCGTAGTCGGTGTGCAGCGCGTAGGCGGCGACATACAGCACGATGCAGAGCGGCAATCCCAGCAGGGTGCAGGCCGTTGTGTTTTGGGCAAGGCGTTTTTGACCTGTTTTTTCCAGAATCCACGGCACGAGTTTTTGGATACAACCAATGGCCATCAGTCCGAGCAGCAGCGTGAAAAACACGTTCAGTTTGCCCAAAGCGTACCATTTGTCGCCGTGAACCAGATTGTAGGGCGGGGTGCTGAGCAGCGCAAAAGCTGCCAGCCGTGCCATGTATTTCGGCAGGGAACGAGTGTGCTGTGCGCCTTCCGCGATGAGAAAGCAGAAAATGGGGAATGCCAGTCGTCCGATGGTGCGGCAGACGGGGTATAATGTTCCCGTCTGGGGCAGCAGGAACGCCCCAATATGGTCGATGAGCATGAAGGCCATTGCCAGCATTTTGAGTTGCGCCGCCGTCAGTGAAACGGCCAAAGGGCGCTCAATAGCAGAATTGTCCATGATTTATCCACCTCATTTATCTGACAAATTCATGGTAGATACCCGCTTTCATGAAGCCTTCCGCGTCGGTGAAGGCACTCGTTTCGGGCAGGTTATAGGCAAGCACTGCCTTGGCATAGGCCATTTCGGGCGACATATCATAGAAGGGGCGAATGCCGTGATCCAGCAGCTCACGGCTGGTCGCGTACAGTTCGCCCTCGGTACGCTTGAACGCACCCAGCCAGAGCGCCGCGCCGCGGGCTTCACATCGTTGGGCGAATCGCAGCAGAGAGGTGTTTTCCCCCTCAGTGCAGGCGGTCGCGGAGTGGTAGCCATATTGAAGCACCGCCGCGAAGCCCTGCGGGTTGATGGCGGCATAATCCATGCCGGGATAAGCCCGCAGCAGCATGACTTTTTTGGAAAGTTCCCATGCGCCTGTTGCGAGGGGCGCGTAGGGGCGGTTGAGCTGGTCGGCGGTGGGATTGGTTTCGGTATTGTCGGGGACGAAAACACCGTCCCTCATCACGCCGAGAGGCGTGCCGCCGTAGGAAGAAAATTCGTCGCGGCAATTGTCCGCGCTGACCAGACGGGTCGCGAGGTAGATCGCCTGGGCGCCGGTGTCATAGCGCCGGTAGGAAACAAATATGCCCTTTCTGCCGCCGGTTAAGATGAAATCCAGAGCGGCGCGGAAATTGGGAATGGCGTTGCTTTTCGGGTGGCCCACAGGACGGTCGGCGGCGACCAGTACAATGGGCAGGGGCAGGTGACGCAGCATAAGCCCCAGCGCGGCGGACGTGTAGGCGAGCGTATCCGAGCCGTGGGTGATGATGATGCCCTGATAGGGGGACAGGTCGGTTTGCGTGACTGTGTTGCAGAGTATGACCCAGTGGGCGGGGGTGAGATTCTCGCTGAGTATGCTGAACGGGTTGACCGTGTCAAATTCACAGTCGTCATAAATCGCGCACTGACGGCGGAACTCACGCAGCAGCAGAAAGGGAGAATCGTCCGCGAGGCCCCGCACGCTGTCGCTGCTGACGCTGCCGATAGTGCCGCCGGTGAGTACGACAAGTATTTTTTTCGATTTCATAGGGGAATCGGCCTCCTTTGTCTACTCTTTATCATAGCTCATTTTAGCGAAATTTTCAATAGTGATGTGGACGTGTACCAAGGAAAGCTGTTTTGGTCGGGGCTTTGATTGGGTTCGCCCAACTGCATTGATAATCCAGGCGCGTTTTGCTCGGCAGACCAAAGGTCTGCCTCGTGGGACGCTGTCCCACGCCCTGCCAAGGCTCCGCCCTGGACCTGCCAGGAGGTCCAGACCCCCTGGACTCCCGCGCTTCGCTTTATTATTTTTTCGGACATACTGCGATATATGTCGATTGACAAGCCCTGCAAAGTGTGATACACTGATTGTCAACAGATTGTTATGCGTGGGAAGGAATGGCGAGTGGTATGAACTTGTTTGATTTAGTGGTGATTGCCGTGGGACTGTCGATGGACGCCTTTGCCGTGTCAATTTGCAAGGGGTTGTCGGTCAGCCGCGTGCGCCCGGGGCATTATATGAATGTCGGACTGTATTTCGGAGGATTTCAGGCGCTCATGCCGCTCATCGGCTACCTGCTGGGCAAGCAGTTTGAGAGCATGATTACCAGTGTTGACCATTGGATTGCCTTTGTGCTGCTGGGACTGATTGGCGGCAATATGATCCGTGAGGCACTGAGCGGCGAAGAGGAATCGCTGGACGATTCGTTTTCGTTCAGGACAATGCTGCCGTTGGCGGTGGCCACGAGCATTGACGCGCTGGCGGTGGGCGTGACATTCGCCTTTCTGCGCGTGAATGTTCTTCCGGCGGTCATGCTGATCGGCGCGACCACGTTCATGATATCGGCCGGCGGACTGAAAATCGGCAATGTCTTTGGCGCGAAATATAAGAGCAAATCCGAGATATTGGGCGGCGTGATTCTGATTGCGCTGGGCGGCAAGATTCTGGTGGAGCACGTATTTTTCGGCGGATAACAACACGCCCGCCGGGGTTCTCTCGCGAGAGTTCCCGGCGGGCGGATTTTTTTATTTACGGTTTATGATAAATCCAAGTCGCTGTGCGTACCTGTGTTCATCAACACAAGAACCAATGTATCTTCATATTTTTTATATACTAACAGCCAGTCAGGTTGTATGTGGCATTCTCTGCAACCCTTCCAGTTTCCCGTTAATGCGTGATCTTTGTATTTGGGTTCCAGAGGAATGTCTGATTGCAGTTTATCAACAACTGCTTCAAGCAGTCTGATATCATAACCTCGTTTTTTGATTCGCTTTAAATCCCGCGCAAACGAACCGGTGGAATCAAGTTGGTATTTTTTATTCATCGGATAATATTTCCTTTGCCATTTCACTGAAGCTGCTGTAATGTTTGCGGTCCGGATCGTGCGCGATTTGATCAGCTTCCCTCACTGTCTGCATATAGGGAGGCATAAAAAGCGTGATAAATGCTTCAATCTGTTCATCGGAAAGTGTTTTTACAATATCCATCGCAATCTCTCTGCTGCTCAAAAGAATCACTCCTATTCTTATCAACTGTTTCTATGTTGTTAGTATACTCTTTTTTGTGTTGTTTGTCAATTGCATCGGAAAAAACCAAGTTGAAATCTTTCATTTTTCAGTTGCAAAAAGGCGGCTGTGTTGGTATAATCATATTCGTACATGAAGCAAACATCCACAAGGAAAGGGACGACCATTATGTTTTTTGACAACGAGGAAACCATGCAGGATGATGTCACCGTGGAAAGCGAAGATGCCACGGAAATCCCCCAGGCGGAACCCGTCGAGGTTTCCGAAAATGACGAAGAACCCGCCATCGACGCGGCGGACGAAGAACCCGAGGAAACCGACGAGGATTCCGAATATGACCCCGATGTGGTCATTGAGGACGACGGGCGGGGGGAATTTGACCGCGAGATTGTCATTTACGAAACGGCCGATGGTTCCGTCGCGCTGGACGTGCCGCTGGAAAATGAAACCGTCTGGCTGACCCAGAAGCAGATGAAGGAGCTGTTCGGGCGCGATATCTCCGGCATTTCCCGCCACATCTCCAATGTCTTTAAGGACGGCGAGGTCGAAAAGGAGGGCAATGTCTATTATGCCCGTTCCGAGCGCACCGGCAAGCCGATTGCCTACTACAGTCTCGACGTGATTATTTCCGTTGGTTATCGCGTTAAGTCCAAGCGGGCCATCGAGTTCCGCAAGTGGGCGAGCGGCGTTCTGAAGGAGTATATCCTGCGCGGCTACGCAGCCAACGAGCAGCGTATGAAGCAGCTCGGCGAGGTCATTCAGATCATGAAACGTGCCCGCAATATGCTGGAGGCGCGGCAGATTCTTGATGTGGTGGAGAGCTATGCCACCGCGCTCGACCTGCTGGACGATTACGACCATCAGTGCATTCCCAAGCCCAAGGGCAACGAGGCGACCTATGTCATCACCTATGAAGAGTGCCGCGAGCTGATCGACAACATGAAATTTGCCGCCGACAGTGACCTCTTCGGCAATGAGAAGGACGACAGCTTCAAGGCGAGCATTGCCGCGATTTACCAGACCTTCTTCGGCGAGGACGTGTATCCGTCCCTCGAGGAAAAGGCGGCTAATCTGCTGTATTTCGTGACAAAGAACCACTCCTTCTCCGATGGCAATAAACGCATCGCGGCGGCCGTGTTCCTCTATTTTCTCGACAAGAACGAAATTCTGTTCAACGAGAACGGCGACAAAATCATCGCGGACTACACGCTGGTAGCCATTACGCTGATGATCGCCGAGTCCCGCGCAGAAGAAAAAGAAGCCATGGTCAGCCTCATTATGAATTTCCTGCACTAAGGGAAACAGGAACAAAAGAAGCTTATGGAAAAAGCACATCAAAACAACGAATATCTCGAATGTGAAAAGCGGTGGGTGTACTGGTGCCTGATTGCCGTGGCGGGCTGGTTCGGCGCGTACACCTACTTTCTGCGCGGCGGTGTTTTTTGCAACGCGCAGACCGCCAACATCGTGCTGCTGTCCATGGCGCTGGGGAAAGGCGACTGGAAGGGCGCGGCGTATCTGCTGGTGCCTATCACGGCCTACTTCGCGGGGGCGTTCTGCTCGGAGTATCTGGGCAAGACGGTCAAGCGCATGCACTTTCTGCGCTGGGACACCTTACTCATCGGGCTGGAAATTCTGACCGTGGCGGTTATCGGGTTCCTGCCGGGAAGCGTGCCGCATCAGATTACCCAGATCACACTGAACTTTATCTGCTCGATGCAGTTCAACACCTTCCGGCAGATTGAGGGGATTCCCGCCGCGACCACCTTTGTGACCAACCATATCCGGCAGGTCGGTTCCAATCTGGCCAAATACGTCCGTCATCGGGACGCCGATTCGGCAAAGTTAGTCAAGACCCACGGCTCTATGATCTTCTTTTTCTTCCTCGGCGGCGTGGTTTCCACGGTGGGCTGTCGGCTGTTTTCCTATTGCTCCGTCTGGGGCGCTGGGGTGATTCTGCTGGTAGTTTTTGTGCGGCTGGTGTATGCGGACTTGTCCTATGAAAAGAATCTGCTGGGGCGCGTGCCCCACGGTCATTGAAGGGGGGAAACCGGAAAAACATGGCAGATGATTTTGCGCAAAGCGCCGCGCCGCATTTCCGACAGTCCGATGCACCTGTTTTCTTCACGCTGCATCGGCTGATTGCGCTGGCCATTTTGCTGATCTTCCCGCTGATTAATTACGGCGGACGGGTGATTGTCATGCTGCTCTTCGGCGTGCTGAGCGCTGTTGGTGCTGAGGCGCTGTGGAATGCCATAGCACGACAGCCGCAGCAGCTCGACGATCTGACCGCTGTGGAAATCGGCATGGTCTGCACCCTGCTGATGCCCGCCCGTGCGGAGTACTGGCTGGTGCTGTTTACGGCCGCGGCGGCCGTTGCCGTGGGCAAAATGCCCTTTGGCGGCACCTATCGCACGCCCTTTGTGCCATCGTTGGTGGGGTATTGTCTGGCGGCGGTGTGCTTCCCGCACGAGACCTTCACCTACTCGCGCATTAACGAGAATGTTGTTGATAAGCTGTACGCGTTCAGCTCCAATGATCTGCTGCCCGAGGCGTATTCGCAGATCGGGCTGCTGCGGCAGGGGGAGGACCCTTATACCCACCTGAATGAATATTTTCTGGGCGAGGTAACGGGGCCGTTGGGAACGACTTCCATTGTGCTGCTGCTTATGGCAGGACTATGGCTCTACATGAGCGGCAATCTGGCTTGGCAGTGCGTGATCTCCTTTTCGTTGGCGACGGCAGTTGTTTCCTTCGGATTGCCCTACCATACCACCGGGTCGGTGGTGTATATTTTTTACGACCTGCTGGGCGGTTCCACTTTTTTCTGCTGTGTGTTCATGGCGGCTTGTCCCCATTACTGCCCGAAGCTGGCGACAGCGCGGTACTGCTGGGGCGGTGCCTGCGGCGCGCTGGCAGTGCTGATACAGCATTTCGGCAGCATAGAGGCGGGGGGCGCCTTTGCCGTGCTGCTGCTCACGCCGTTTGCCGGCGCCTTTGACCGCATGGTATGGCATTTCCGTAGCAGGGGCATATCGTATAAGACAGTCAAAAAGGGCCTTCACGAGGGGCTGCATGACCGCATGAGGGCGCGGCAGGATGAGGATTGGGAAGAGGGAGACGAAGCCGATGAACCTGACGAGACAGAATAAATTGACCAAGCTCGCCGATTACCGCTCCGGCATCGGTGTGGAACACCCCATGCTGCTGCGCGGCGCGGGTATTGTGACGATTGCGGCGGCGTGTACGTCGGCGGGCAACGCGCTGGCGCTCACGCTGGTGTCGCTGGTGCTTTGCCTGGTGATGTCGGTGGTGTATATCTTTGAGCGCGGCGAATACCGTCAGCCTATGAGAAGCATGGTGTATCTCGTGCCGTCGGCGGGGATGACATGCCTGTGCGGTCTGGCGGTCAACGCGGTGTCTCCCGCGACGGCGCAAAGCCTCGGGCCGTATCTGCCGCTGCTGGCGGTGGATTCGCTGGTGCTGGCGCGAGTGCAGGCCGACGCGCCGTTTTTGCCGCCGACACAAGCCATGCCCGAAGCGTTGGGGCTGTGGTGGCTGTATGCGGCGACGGCACTCCCCATCGGGATACTCCGCGAAATACTGGGACAGGGCACGCTGTTTGGTCACGCGTTTTTTATCCCTGGCGGTGTGCAGGGCATGAACCGCCCCTTTATGGGATTTGTACTGCTGGGTTTCGCGCTGGCGCTTAAACAAAAGAGACAGAAATAACACAGGTACAAGCCGCGATGGACTGGCAGATTTTGTCAAAAAGCTGATGGGAAAATTCAAACGCAACCAATAAAAACGTATTGACAAATCGGTTTTCAGAGAGTATAATAAAAACACAAACAGAGTGTCTGTAAATAGACGGCACTCCGATGACGTTTGGTTAGGAAGATAACCGTTTGCCTTGGGAAGCTAGGCGGTTATCTTCTTTTGTTGTCGGAATAGTTACTTTTGCCACAAAAATCCACCCCAGCCATTCCGAAAAGAATAGCTAGGGTGGATTTTTATGCGTGATTTTTCAATAAAGTGTTCTTTATCTCTTGGTGCCAAGCAGCTTGACCAGCACAGCCTTCTGCGCGTGGAGACGGTTCTCGGCCTCCTCAAAGATTTCGTTGGCGTGCGCCTCGAGCATGGCGGCGGTAATTTCCTCGCCGCGGTGTGCGGGCAGGCAGTGGAGCACCATCGCATCGCTCTTGGCGTACTTCATGACTTCATCGTTGATCTGGAAGCCGGCAAAGATGGCTCTGCGCTGTGCCGCCTCTTCTTCCTGCCCCATCGAAGCCCACACGTCGGTGATGACCACATCAGCCGCACGCGCCGCGCCTCTCGGGTCGCGGTACATCTCGAAGCCGCCGACCTGCGCCGCAAATTCGATGACCGACTTATCCGGCTCGTAACCTTCCGGACACGCGACCGCCACCTTCATGCCGCACTTGAGCGCGCCGACGATGAGGGAGTTCATCATGTTGTTACCGTCGCCGATGAAGCAGAGCTTCAGACCGTCCAGACGGCCCTTGACCTCGCGGATTGTCATGAGATCAGCCAACACCTGACAGGGATGTGCGAAATCGGTCAGACCGTTGATGATCGGAATGGAGCCGTACTTGGCGAGATCTTCCACTTCGCGCTGCTCAAAGGTACGGATCATGATGCCGTCGAGATAGCGGGACAGCACGCGGGCCGTGTCCTCGACAGGCTCGCCGCGGCCGATCTGCAAATCGTGGGAAGAGAGGAAGAGCGCCTGACCGCCGAGCTGGTACATACCCACCTCGAACGACACGCGGGTACGGGTGGACGCCTTCTGGAAAATCATACCGAGGGTCTTGCCTTCCAGCAGTCTGTGGCTGATACCGTGTTTCTGCTCATACTTGAGCTGATCGGCGAGATTGAGTATATCATTGATTTGACCTGTGGAAAGGTCGAGCATTTTCAGCAAATGGTTCATTTGTAATAACCTCCGGATTGAGAATGATGTGATTGTGACAATTATTATATCACAGATACAGGGGAAAAGATTGAAGATTATATGAAATTATTTATTCGATCGCGGCAAAGACGCTGCCCATACTTTCATGAATGACCAGATTGGCGAGTTTATCGTAAGGCGTGGGGTCACGGTTGAGCAGCACCAGATGCTTGCCGTTGAAGTAGCGAATCAAACCCGCCGCCGGATAGACCGTGAGTGATGTACCCGCCACGATCAGCATATCCGCATTGGCGATGGCCTGCACCGACTGCTCGATGATACGGTTGTTGAGCGATTCCTCATACAGCACCACATCGGGCTTGACAATGCCGCCGCATGCACAGCGCGGCACGCCCTCGCTCCCGAATACAAATTCTGCGTCGTGGAACTTACCGCACTTCATGCAGTAATTCCGCAGCACGCTGCCGTGCAGCTCATAGACCGCCTTGGAACCGGCCTTCTGGTGCAGTCCGTCGATATTCTGGGTGACGATGGCTTTCAGCTTGCCTCGTCGCTCCAGTTCCGCCAGCTTGAGATGTGTGATATTGGGCTCGTATTTCAGCGAATTGATCTTGTCGCGGTAAAAGCGGTAAAATTCTTCGGTCTTGCGGTCGAAAAAGGTGCGGCTGAGGATTTCCTCGGGCGGGTAATCGTATTTTTGGTTGTAAAGTCCGTCCTTGCTGCGGAAATCGGGGATTCCGCTCTCGGTAGAAACGCCCGCCCCGCCAAAGAATACGATATTATTGCTGTCTTTGATCCATTGCTGGAAGGTTTCAATTTTGTCTTCGTTTGTCATGAATCAACACCACCTAAAATTTCATCTTGGCGTCGGCGGGATCGTCGGGATTGTAGCGCACCTCGACGGTAGTGCCGATTTTCTTCTTGACCGAGCCGTAATTGTGCGCCACACCGCTGGCCTTGCGGTAGGTCTGACCGTTCACGGTGTATTCAAATACAGGATAACGCGAGTTGCTGCCGCTCGCCGAGGAGATGCCGATACTCACCGATACCTTCACGCCGTCGTCCAGCTCGGTTTCCAAGCCGTTGTTGAAATTGTGTGCGTTGAGGCACATGCCCACGATGGTGCCCTGTGTGGTCGCGGTGTATTTCTTGCTGCCAAATCCAAACATATGTCATGACTCCTTTCGCTGTTTTTTACATCGGATTACAGTTCCAAGCCCTTTGCCTCGTCGCAGCCGAGCATGATGTTGAGGCACTGAATGGCTGCGCCGGACGCGCCTTTGCCGAGGTTGTCAAACTGCGCCGAAACAATGATACGCTCCTCGTTGCCGGTGACGAGAATTTTCAGACCGTCCCAGCCAGCCAGCGTATTGCCCGCGAGCATACCGCCGTATAAATCCGCGCCGCCCGTTTCATCGACCCTGATAAATTGCTCGCCTTTGTAGTAATCGGCAAAGAAGGCCGTCAATTCCTGCGGATTCCGGCATTTGGTGAAATATTCTGTGTAAAGCGGCACCGACACGACCATGCCGCTGTAATAATCCGCGACAATGGGAGAGAACAGCGGCAGTCTGTCCAGACCGGTGACCGCCTTCATTTCCTTGAGATGCTTGTGCTGCTGGGTGAGGGCATATTCGCGGGGCGCGTCAAGCTCGAGTTCCCGGGCGGTGGCGGCGTATTCGCCAATCATCTTCTTGCCGCCGCCGCTGTAGCCGGTCAGCGAGAAGGCGGAAATCGGGTAATCCTTCGGCAGAATCCCGCCGGCAATCAGCGGATAGACCACCGAAATGAAGCCGGTCGCGTGACAGCCGGGGACAGCCACGCGCTTGCCGCTTTTCACGGCGGCTCTGTGCTGCTCCGAGAGTTCCGGGAAGCCGTAGGCCCAGCCGCTTTCGGTGCGGTGCGCGGTGGAGGTGTCGATAATGCGCACGTTCTCATTTTCCACCAAGCTCACCGATTCCTTCGCCGCCGCGTCGGGCAGACAGAGGAAGGTGATGTCGGATGCATTGATGAGCCGCGCGCGCTCGGCGGGGTCTTTGCGCCGGTCGTAGTCAATGGACAGCAGTTCCACATCGTCGCGCACCTTGAAGCGGTCATGAATGCGCAGACCGGTGGTGCCTTCACTGCCGTCGATGAAAATTTTTGTCTTTTTGTTTTCCATAGGTTTTCAGTCCTGTCTTTTATGAATTTTCGTGATTGAAAGCATCAAAATAATCTTCGCCAACATAGGCAAGCTGATTTTGTCTGATGACAAAACCGACTGCCTCTCCCCATTTGCCTTCCCCCTCGACAATATAATTAATATTGTTTTCGTCGTCAGGCACATTCACATAAACCGCGGTAAACCAGCAATACTGCAAAATATCGGTCGCACGCTCAAGCGGCGGCAGCTCCCATTTCTCATTCAGACCGCCTTGCTTTGCACTTTGCACAATGCCCTCACAGATGGCGGTGACAGTGGATTCGGGCAGAGAATTTAAGGATTTGACGCATTTTTTGGCGTAGCCTGCCGCAGATGAATGTTCGATATAGATGAGCAAGTCCTTCTGATTGTCTTCATTGCGAAAAAAGCGGCTTTTGAAACGTCCTTCCCACGCTTCGTCTTGTCGATGAAACCAATGAATCAACGGTAAATCCCCCATTCATTGCGATTGATTTTATGTCATGTCCTATTGTAAATATTTCTTTGTCAACAGCTTTTGCATTTCGTAATCCATCAGATTGTTCCCGTGATTCCGTCAATCGTCTGCCCTTTGAAACAATTCCGTGCCGTAATGCTCGGAGCAAAAGCCGTTGTCTAAGAAGAGATTGAAAAAGGGCGTCATTTTGGGATACACCTCGCGGTCTGCCGGTCGGGGCAGCGACAGCAGAAAATCACAGAATGCCGGCGTTACCTCACCGACAATCACCAGACCGCCCTGCCATTCCGACGGCTTGATGTCACCGTATCGGAGCGCCAGTTCCAGCGCGTCCAGTTCGTCCTGCCAGCAATGAATCTCAAAAGAATGGCTCTCCCGAAGATGCGGCGCGATGATTTTTCTCCAATCCTCATCGGCGGTTTCACTCCATGCGTCAAAATCAATTTGTTTGGTCATCTGTAATCTGCTCCTTATCCGTTGGCTTTCAATCTGCGCTCGATGATTTTGTTGGCTGCTTTGTTGTCGGTTCGCCTTTTCAGTAATGCAAGCCGTCTCTTGCCAACGCGTTTATCGGCCGCTTTCAGGATATTTGCCAAGCCCCAATCGTCGTTCTCAAAGTGTTTGGAGAAAACCTCGTCTTTCGGCGTATCAATATACGCGCGAATGAGAGCGGAGATGTCTGATATATCGGTTTGATAGGGATAATAGGCTTTTTTACCGCTGAGATTTTTGACAACACTGCCGGAATAGGGAAAAACGGCTTTGTCACCGTTCAGGCTTTTGACATCACTGCCGGAAACAGCCGAATCTACAAACTGTTTGGGATAATCGAAAATGATTTCGCCGTCCAATGTAATCCAATAGCGGGGTAAATCCGTTGAGCCGCGGCGGCTGTCCATTCTGTATTTTGACAGATGAATTTGAAAATTGATGCTTTCGTCTATGATGTTGTATAATTCTCTTTGTAAGGAACTCCATCTTTTCATCATGCGTTTTCCAGAATCTCCTTCAGAATCGCCATGCCCGCGTCGATTTGTTCGTAGGTAATCGTCAGCGGCGGCAGACAGCGCAGCTTGGTCTTGGCAGTCAGCACCAGCAAGCCCTTCTCCAAAGCCGCTTGCAATACGTCCGCGGCGGCCACGCCGTCCAGCTCCGCGCCCAGCATCAGGCCGATGCCGCTCACGCTTTTCACGCGGGGCAGTGCCGCGAGAGAGCGGCGGAAATAGTCCGCCTTTGCTGCGACTTCCTGTAAGAATGCTTCATCGGACAGGCGGTTTAATACCGTCAGACCGCCCGCACAGACCACGGGATTGCCGCCGAAGGTGGAGCCGTGCGTGCCGGGGGTAAGCACGCTTGCGTATTCGCCGCGCGTCAGGCACACGCCGATCGGCAGGCCGCCGCCCAATCCCTTGGCCAATGTCACGATATCGGGCTTCACGCCGAAATGCTCCGCCGCCAGCAGCTTGCCTGTTCGACCGACGCCTGTCTGCACCTCGTCGGAAATGGTGGCAAGGTCGTGCTGCTTGGCAAGCGCAAAGATTTCATTGACGAAATCCTGCTCCAGCGGAATCACACCGCCCTCGCCCTGAATAAATTCAAACATGATGGCGCAGACGGTGTCGTCGATGGCCTCCCGCAGCGCCGGAATATTGTTGGCTTCCACATATTTGAACCCCGGCGTAAAGGGAAAGAAATAGTTGTGAAAATGCTCCTGTCCCGTCGCGGAGAGAGTGGTCACGGTTCTGCCGTGGAAGGAATTGACCAGCGTGATAATGGTGGTGCGGTTGCGGTCGCCGTATTTGTCAAAGGAACGCTTGCGGGCAATCTTGATGGCGCACTCGTTGGCCTCCGCGCCGCTGTTGCCGAAGAACAATTTGTCGGTTTCGGTCATGGCGGTGAGCTTGGTCGCGAACTGTGCGGCGGTGGAATTGTAGTAGTAATTGGAGATATGCTGGACTTTATGCGCCTGTTTGCTGACCGCGTCGGCCCATGCGCTGTCGGCATAGCCGAGCGAATTGGTGCCGATGCCGCTGCCGAAGTCGATATACTGTTTGCCGTCGGCGTCCACGCCCGCCGCGCCGCTGCCGCTTTCCAGCGCCAGATTCAGACGGCCGTAACTGCCGATGACGGCGGCATTGTATTGTTCGATAATCTCGTTGGAATTGTTCAACGTAATCACTCCATTGATTTTTTCATAGAATATTTGATTGACAAACCGCATACGGTGTAGTATAATAAAAGAGCAAACAGAGTGCTTGTGAATAGACGGCGCTCCGCATTGGCTTTGGTTAAGAAATAACCGTCGCTAGTTTGGGTGCTAGGCGGTTATTTCTTTTTGTTTCTGTCGATGAGCAGCACCACCAGAGTGATGATCTGAACGACCATCATCACAAATGTGAATAACTCCGCGTAAGTAATCATCTGACATCACCCCCGATCTCTTTTGGATTTCGGAGGAAAGAAATATTTTCGATTTCGCCTCCGAACATTCAAAAATGAACCAATCGGAGCGCCGCCTGTTTTCATCTATTCCATGCGCCTTTCGGCGCGGGAACCAAACACTCTGTCTGTAGTTGCATTGTAACACATCATGCTTGGTTTGTCAAATTTTTCCGAATATGTTTTTTTGATTGTGATTGACAAAACGATTGGGCTGTAGTATAATAAAAGTACAGACAGGGCGTTCGGCGATAGACGACGCTCCGACTTTAGGGGTTAAAAGAAATAACCGCCACGGATTGCGAGCCTAGGCGGTTATTTCTTTTTGTCATTGATACTGTCTGCAATCATGATGACCAGACCGACGATTTCCACGAGCAGTGCCGTGAACGCAATCAAGTCCTGAAATGTCAGCATATGTATCACCTCCGATTCGTTCCAAGAATCGAACCGGAGCGACAAAAAGCGTCTCGCCTCCGATTCGTCAAAGAATGTCGGAGTGCCGCCTGTTTTCATCTATTCAGAGAGAATCACGCACCAAACGGCGCGTGAGCCAAACACCCTGTCTGCATTTGCATTGTACCATATGATGTCTGGTTTGTCAGATTTTTCCGAACTTGTCTTCACGGAAATCAATCTTGAAAAAGCGAAGCGCAATTAAGCGAGCGAATGCGAGCGCGGGGTGCAGGGGGCTGGCTCCCTGCCGGGTCAAGGGCAGCGCCCTTGCAGGGCGTGGGACAGCGTCCCACGAGGGAGGCGTCAGCCGACCGAGCAAGACGCGCCGGGATTTCGGAAAGGGTCAGGCGAATCCGAATCAAGTTCCGACCAAAATTGATTTCCCTGATTTGTCTTTTATCATGGTTGACAAAACGATTCGGCTGTAATATAATAAAAGTACAGACAGGGCGTTCGGCGATAGACGACGCTCCGGCTTTGTGGTTATAAAGAAATAACCGCCACGGATTGGGAGCCTAGGCGGTTATTTCTTTTTGTCATGGATACTGTCTGCAATCATAACAACCAGACCGACAATTTCCACGAGCAGTGCCGTGAACGCAATCAAGTCCTGAAATGTCAGCATATGTATCACCTCCGATTCGTTCCAAGAATCGAACCGGAGCGACAAAAAGCGTCTCGCCTCCGATTCGTCAAAGAATGTCGGAGTGCCGCCTGTTTTCATCTATTCAGAGAGAATCACGCACCAAACGGCGCGTGAGCCAAACACCCTGTCTGTATTTGCATTGTACCACAAGACGTTTGGTTTGTCAAATTTTTCCGTTTTTGTCATTCACATCAGCCGCCGGAATCGTTCAGCGGCTGAGATTTTTTTCGTCAATGTATCAATAGCAGTCCCAGTTGTACAGCACGTCGCTGAAATCCAGACGCTTCAAATTCTCACGGTTGATGAAGAAATTGCCGATGCCCACATCGCCCCAGAGTACGTCGACGCCGTTGCTGCCATCGGAATCGAGCTGGAACAGCAGGGTGTCGTAATCGTTGCGGGTCGTTCCGTCCCGCGGGTCCTCCTGCGTGAAGAACGGATAGCCGCCCATTTTATGTTCCTTATAAGGCTTACTGCTGTCGTCCTCGTAATCTTCCACATCGTCATCATTGTCCGATTGTGTCCAGAGATACTCGTATACCGCATCGTCCAGATCATACAGGTCGTCAACCGTTTCATCGGGGTTCAATTCATTCCAACGCGCTGCAAACAGCTCGCTGAAACGGCAATCCCACACGGAAATGCCCTCTTCGTCCAGCGAAAAGGTCATGCGGTACTCCCCTTCAAAGGGAGAAAGCTCCCGTTCCGTGATGTCCCCGAAGACTTCCGCTGCACGGTCAGGTGTCACAGAAGTGTCGATGTCAGGATAGTAAACCACCCTCCAATCGTCCTGCGGAGACGGGACTTCCAGCGGACAACCGTATAAATCATTATCGGAAATAAAGAATTGCAGCATTCCCTTGTGGGGGAAGTCGGGCAGCTCGGCGATGTCCTCGCAGTTGATCTGTGCCAGCAGATACAGCGGGTTGCCCTTGCTGTCGGTCGGTGCCTGCGCTCCCCCGGGAAAGTAGGGCAGTCCGCCGATCTTGCTGTCGAAAATGCCGCATTCCTCCGTGGAAAGCCGGAAACGGCAACAGGGAATTTTGGTGCTTTCCGCCAGTTCCTGTTTGATTTGGCGTGCCAGCGCTATTTTGGCTTTGATGTCACTCATGTTTCATACTCCCTCTTTTATCAACGGTATCAATAGAACATCGTGCCGATACCGCTGTCGGTAAACATTTCAATCAGAATCGAGTGGGGGATTCTGCCGTCGATGATGTGCGCTCTGCCTACGCCTTGGCGCACAGCTTCTACGCAGCAGTCGATTTTCGGAATCATGCCGCCCGAGATAATGCCCTGCTTTTTGAGCAGCGGCACTTCGCTGACATTCACCACCGGAATGAGCGTGCTCTCGTCGTCCTTGTCACGCAGCAGGCCACAGATGTCGGTCATGAGAATCAGCTTGCTGGCCTTGAGCTTGGCGGCAATCTGCGCCGCCGCCGTGTCCGCGTTGATGTTGTAGACCTCGCCGCCGTAGCCGCCGGCAATTGTGCTGACAACCGGTGTGTAGCCCTTGTCAATCGCGTCCTGAATCACGCCGGTGTTGACCTCCACAATCTCACCTACAAAACCGAGATCGTCTTTCTTCATCAGCTTTTCGGCCATCAGCATTCTGCCGTCAAGGCCGCAGAGCCCCAGCGCTTTGCCGCTGTGACGCATGAGGTGCTGCACCAAGCTTTTATTGACCTTGCCCGCCAGCACCATCTGCACGATGTCCATCGTCTCTTCGTCGGTATAGCGCATACCGCCCACGAATTTGCTTTCCTTGCCGATCTTGTCCAGCATGGCGTTGATTTCGGGGCCGCCGCCGTGCACCAGCACCACATTGATACCCACCAATTGCAGCAGCACAATGTCGCTCATGACCGCTTCCTTCAAGTCCTCGTTGAGCATGGCATTGCCGCCGTACTTGACGACAATGGTTTTGCCCGCCCATTTCTGGATATACGGCAACGCCTGAATCAGCACGTTGGCGCGGTCTTCGTTGGTGATGTCGGACGGCTGAGCCGTATGGATAAATGATTCTTCCATGTTACAATAACCTTCCTTGTGATTGAGATGAATCTATCATAAAATTGAATTGATTGTTGATTGCCCTGTCATTTGCTGATGTTCTTTCGCCAGCGCTTCATAAAGCTGCGCCGCCGACCAGTCCATATTATGTGGGGTCAGCATGGCTTTGAGCCAGACGGGCGGGATTTGGGCGTTGCGATAGGCCAGCAGAAACGTGTCCAGTTCTTTATCATTCAGGCCGCAGATGACCATCATTTCCTGTTCAAAACCTTCGCCGCGATAGGGCCGGTTCGCCATGGCATAGATGGGAATGCCCGCCAGTGCGCCGATCTTCTCGCCGTACTGGTGCTGATAAATTTTGACGATACGGATTCCTAAGTTGTCGCACACCGACTTGATGAGCGCCGCCTTGCCTTCGTCTATATGGAACAACAGCAGCTTTTTGTTACTTGCCAAGTGTTTCGTCCTCCCCTAATATTCCTCGGTCAATGCACAAACCATGCACTGTGCCATATCCGCGCAAATTTCCTCGGGAAACAGTTTTGTCAGCAGCGCTTGAATTTGGATTCTCGCCGCTTTTGCCTCATGCTCCTCTATGGCTGCCATTGGCAGCAGCAGAAAAAACAACTGCTCGCCGTATTCGCGCAAAAGCAAACCTTTGACATATTCATACGGCAGCGACTGCAATTGAATAGCATGCGGGCCAGTACAGCCGATTTCACGGCCGTCGATGAAATAGACGGTGTCGCCGGGGTGGAATTCTATGGCAAGCGTTTGTCCGTCGCCCAATGCCGCTTCCAGCGTGGTCGGTTGGTCGAGATATCCGTCGGATTGTTCTATCACACCGTCATTATATTGGGTAAATTCATGCCACCACGCCAGACACTCGTCAAGCTCAAGACAATATTCGTCCATGATGTCCGAGAGAGAAAGATCCTCCTGCTCATTGTAGGCATTTTGCCATTCCGCACGGAAAAAGCTCTGCCAAAAGTATACATTATCAAAACCGATATCGGTGATACCAACCTTTTTCATACGGCTTTCTCCCTATTTCTTCAAGATATCTCTGAGCTGCTCGGCGCGGTAATCGCCGCTGATTCTCACATAATCATAGGTCAAATCGCAGCCGTAGGCCTGCGCACTGCCGTCGCCGCTGCCGCAGCTGATGTCAATGAGAATTTCGTCAGCCAGCAGGATTGCCTTGGCGCGTTCCTCGTCAAAAGTCACGCCTGCACCGTTGCGGCAGACAATCACTCTGCCCCGTTCCGAGACAAACGAAACCTCCATTTGAGAGATATCACACTTGGCGCCTGAATAGCCGATGGCGCACAGTACGCGTCCCCAGTTCGCGTCGGAACCGAACATCGCCGCCTTGACCAGACTCGAACAAATCACGGATTTGGCAATCACGCGGGCATTCTCGTCATCGACTGCGCCGTGAACGCTGCATGTCAGCAGACGCGTGGAGCCTTCGCCGTCCCGCGCCAGTTCCCGGCAAATGGTGGTGCAGATGGCTTTCAAGGCCTCGGTGAAGCGGTCGAACGCCTCACCTTCACAGTCGATCAGGGGATTGCCCGCCAGACCGGAAGCCATGACGGCTGCTGTGTCGTTGGTGGAAGTGTCGCCGTCCACCGACACCATATTGAAGGTCTCGGGAACGACCTTGGCCAGCGATTGACGGAGCATGTCGGGCGTGATGGCCGCGTCGGTCGTGATAAAGCAGAGAATGGTTGCCATGTTGGGGTGAACCATGCCTGACCCTTTGGCCATCGCGCCGAAGCGCACCTTGGTGCCGCAGAGGTCGCAGACAAAGGCAATTTCCTTGCGATAGCGGTCGGTGGTGAGAATCGCGTCGGCCGCGTCGGAGCCGCCGTCATAACGGAGCTGTGCCGCCAGCGCTTCGGCGGATTGCTCGATGGGGGAGAGGTTCATCACCTGTCCGATCACGCCGGTGGAGGCCACAATCACGTCTTCAGGGGCAATCTTCATCACGCGGGCGGCGATCCGGCACATTTCCTCCGCTTTCTGCTCGCCGTCGGCGTTGCAGGTGTTGGCGTTGCCGCTGTTGCAGATCAGGCCCTGGGCGTAGCCGTCGGCGAGATTGCGCCGCGTCACGGCAATCGACGCGCCCTTCACCAGATTTTGGGTATAAACGCCCGCCGCCGCGCACCGCACGTCACAGCGCAGCATGGCCAAATCGCGCTTGCTTTTGTTGCGGCGCATGCCACTGTGAATGCCCGCCGCCTGAAAGCCCTTCGGAGCAGTCACGCCGCCGCTGATGACGCGGGATTTTTTGAGTGCAAGTTCAAATTTCGCCATTGCTTCTTCACCTTTCGTGAATTAAGGATAAATAGGGATAGATTCAAAACCGGAAAAACCCTCAATCCTCGCGGATACTTTTTTCGATGTTGATTTTCTTGTGACAGTCGGGGCATTCGTCGGTGATGGCAATCGGAATGCCGAAAAGACCCGTCTTGACGATGTTTTTGGAGCCGCACTTGGGGCAGAACAGATACTCCTTGCTGCGGTGGCCGTAGATGCTGCACATGGTCGCGCCGAGCAATACCAGCGCGATGATAACCGCGATAGTGGCATAGCCGCCTTTGACAAAGAAGCAGAGATCAAAGAGAAAAACGGCCAGCATATACAGCAGATAGGCGGCAATCATCAGTGCCCTGCGGGATTCAAAGTACTCTCTTCTGGATTTCATAGCGCGTCAATCCTCCACATACTTCTTGATTAATCCCAGCAGCAGCGTGGAGATGGCCGCGACAATGGCCGACCACGTCGCCACAAACTTCAGGAAGGTTTTAAACGGGCTGTCTTCCGTGCTGACAAACACGGCGGTCGGGCCGTCCGCGCCGCCGATGATGCCGATGTCGCCCTTCATGCCGCTCGCCAGATTGCGTACGCCGGTAGCCAGACCGATCACGCTGATGACGCACAGCAGGAGCGACGTGATTTTCTTGTAAGTGCTTCGTATCAAATCCATTAAAATCCACTCTCCCTCAGTGAAACAATTACAATATTTTCTCCATACCGATTTTCTGCGGCACCAGTCCGCATCTCTCATAAAATTTCATCGCGCCGGGATTGCAGCACCACACATTCAATGTGACGTTGTAGCAGCCGCTTTCCTTGGCAAATTGCAGCACATTTTCATACAACTGCTGCCCGATATGCTGACCCCTGCGGTTCTCGTCCACACACAGATCGTCGATGTAGAGTGTCTTGATATCCGTCACGGCCGTGTCGTTCGGGTGCTGCTTGAACATGCAAAAGGCATAACCCGTCACCTCGTCGCTGTCTACGGCCACAAAGATGGGACGACTGTCGTCCGCTATCAAATCCGCCAGTTGTTTTGCTGTATATTTGGTCCCGTCCGGTTTGAAAAGGTCCGGTCTGCCCTGATGATGCACATTGCAAACCTGCCGCAGCAGTTCGCTGATGGCGGGAATATCGCTTTGTGCTGCTCTGCGTATGTTCATATTCATGATAAAACCATCTCTCTGATTCTCTTGACGTTGGCCAACGTGTTCTCCTTGGCGGGACCGCCGGCGCTCTTGCGCTGGCTGACGCATACGTCGAGATTGATGGCCTCATAGACGCCCTCGTCGAAGGTGTCGCAGACGGCTTGGTATTCCGAGAGCGGCAGGGTTTCGAGCGTTTCGCCCATTTCGATGCACTTAGCCACCAATGTGCCGGTTGCTTTGTATGCGTCGCGGAAGGGCAAACCTTTTTTCACCAGATAATCCGCGCAGTCGGTGGCATTGATGAAGCCCTTGGCGGCGGCGGCACGCATGTTGTCCTTGCGTACGGTCATGGTGTCGAGCATGGGGATAAAGGTGGTAATGCACATTTTGACCGTATCGAACGCGTCAAAAATTGCCTCTTTGTCTTCCTGCATATCCTTGTTGTAGGCCAGCGGAATGCCCTTCATCACGGTGAGCAGCGTCATCAGGTCGCCGAACACACGCCCCGATTTGCCGCGCACCAGCTCCGCGATATCGGGGTTTTTCTTCTGCGGCATGATGGACGAGCCGGTGGAAAAGGCGTCGTCCAGCTCGATGAATTTAAATTCCCACGAGCACCAGAGAATGATTTCCTCGGCGAAGCGGGAGAGATGTACCATCACAATGGAGAGTGCGGAGGCCAGCTCCAGACAGAAGTCACGGTCGGACACGCCGTCCAGACTGTTGCGGGAATAGTCGTCCATGCCGAGCGCGGCGGTGGTCAGGCTGCGGTCAATGGCGTAGGTCGTACCCGCCAGCGCACAGCTTCCCAAGGGATTGATATTCATGCGCTTCTTCGCGTCCTCGATGCGGGCGATGTCGCGCACCAGCATTTCCGCGTAGGCCAGCAGATGATGCCCGAAGGTAATCGGCTGCGCGCGCTGCAAATGCGTGTAGCCCGACATGACGGTGTCGGCGTTTTCCTCGGCCTTGTTGCAGATCACGCCCACTAGCTCTTTAAGATCGGCAATAATCTCGTCGGCTTCTTTGCGCAAGGTCAGGCGAATGTCGAGCGCGACCTGATCGTTGCGGCTGCGGGAGGTGTGCAGGCGCTTGCCGGTGCTGCCCAGACGGGCGGTCAGCTCGCCTTCCACAAAGGTGTGAATGTCCTCGGCCTCCATGTCGATGGCCAGTGCGCCGCTCTCGATGTCGGCGAGAATCCCCTTCAGACCCTCAATAATTTTGTCGGCCTCCGAGCGGTCGATGATGCCGCAGGTGCCGAGCATATCGGCATGCGCCATGCTGCCCTCGATGTCCTCACGGTACATTCTGCTGTCGAAGGATATCGAGGAATTGAAATCGTTTGTCTTTTTGTCTATCGCCTTAGAAAAGCG
The DNA here is from genome assembly GCA_946184295.1 of uncultured Clostridia bacterium. Classification (GTDB taxonomy): domain Bacteria; phylum Bacillota; class Clostridia; order Oscillospirales; family Acutalibacteraceae; genus RUG762. The sequence goes on from CAMHEZ010000011.1 coordinate 50,019, forward strand.
TCCCTGCCAAAGCTGCATGTTTTCTATTCTCCTTTGTATTGCTTATTGGATAATTGTGAAAGTTAAAAACGGCGTTTTCCCGGACGGAGCAGGGCTGTATCTGTATTCGCCCGACCCTGTTTTGAATCCAAGCGCGTTTCGCTCGTTCGGCTAAAGCCTCACTCGTGGGGACGCTGTCCCCACTCCCCTGCAAGGGCGATTGCCCCAGCTTTCGCTAGCGAAAGCGAGCCCCGCCAAGAGGTGCCAGCACCCCTTGGATTCCCACGCTCGCATTCGCTCGCTGGTTATGGCGCTGTACTGCCCATGACCATTATACCACGCTTATCGCCAAAAAGCTACTAATTCTTATCACTCAGCATATCCGAGAAATTGATAATCGCGGAGCCGTCGGTGACTTTGGGCAGTTCGCCGTTCCACTTCTGTACCTTTTCGTATTCGATCAGGTTCTTGCTCAGCGAATCGCTCAGAATGTCGTTGGCCTTGGCCTGTGCCTCGGACTGAATGCGCAGGGTTTCGGCTTCCGCTTCCGCTTTGACGATGGCCTCTTCCTTCTCGGTCTTGGCTTTCAGCAGACGCTGCTCGGCGACCTGCTTTTCCTCGATAGCGGCGATGTAGGCTTCGGAAAACTCAAAGTTGATGATGTTGACGTCCTCCACATAAATACCGTTGCGGTTGAGCTTGTTGTTGAGTTCCTCAATCAGACCCTGCGAGATGAGCGAACGGTTGGCGACGCTTTCCTCAGCCGTGTACTTGGCGGTAATGGCTTTCAATACTTCGTTGACCGCGGGACTGACCAGAACAGTTTCGTAATCGCTGCCGACGTTTTTGTAGATGGCGTAGGATTTATCCTTCGACACGCGGTAGTTGATGGCCAGCTTGGTTTCCACTGTCTGCAAGTCCTTGGAGAAAGCCTCGGTTTCGACCTCCAGCTTGACAATGCGGTTGTCCATCTTGATGATGCGCTGCACAAAGGGAATTTTAACATGAAGTCCCTCCTGCAAGACGTTCTCACTGACCCGCCCCAGCGTGTTGATAACGCCGGTGTGGCCTGCGTCGATGATGGTAAAGGAATTGCCGATCACCACCAGCGCGGCCAGTATGGCCACAGTAATGGCAATGGGCTTCTTGGGGACATTCACGGTTTTCTTTTCGTCAATAATCGTTGGCATTTTTGATGGTTCCTTTCTTATTTTTATTTTAAGCGCGAAGCGCTTCCTCTTTTATTCGTTATTCACTATTCACCATTCACTATTCTCTCTCTGCTCTCGCGGAGAGCAGGCTCTAATCCAAATAAAAATACCGCGCGGAGCAGAGACATTCCTCCTGCCCCACGCGGCTGAAAGCGCGAATTATTGGTTGTTCCCCGCGGCCTGTTCCTTCATCGCCTGAACCTTGATGGGCAGACCAAAGAGGTTGATGAAGCCCGCCGAATCGTTCTGGTCATAGACCTCGTCTTCATCGAAGGTGGCGATGTCCTCGTCATACAGCGAATAGGGAGACTTCACGCCGGCGTCGATGATGTTGCCCTTGTAGAGCTTGAGGCGGACGTCGCCTGTCACGTGCTCCTGTGTGCTGTCAACGAAAGCGGAGAGTGCTTCGCGGAGCGGCGTGAACCACTGGCCGAAGTAGACCAGCTCGGCAAAACGAATGCCGACCTGCTGCTTGTAATGATAGGTGTCGCGGTCGAGGCAGATTTCCTCCAGCTTGTTGTGCGCATGATAGAGAATGGTGCCGCCGGGCGTCTCATACACGCCGCGGCTCTTCATGCCGACCAGACGGTTTTCCACCATGTCGGCAATACCGATGCCGTTCTTGCCGCCGAGCTCGTTGAGCGCCGCGACCATTGCGGGGCCGTCGAGCTTCTCGCCGTTGAGCGCAACCGGCACGCCCTTTTCAAAGGACAGCGTGATATAAGTTGCCTCGTCGGGAGCCTTCTCCGGGGAAACGCCCATTTCGAGAATCTTGTCGTACTGCGGCTCGTTCCAGGGGTTTTCGAGGTCGAGACCTTCGTGAGAGAGGTGCCAGAGATTCTTGTCTTTGGAGTAGTTGGTTTCTCTGTTGATTTTCAAAGGAATGTTGTGCTGCTCCGCGTACTCGATTTCCTGTTCGCGGCTCTTGAACTCCCATGTTCTCCAGGGAGCGATGATCTTCATCTGGGGGGCAAAGCGCTTGATGGCCAGCTCAAAACGCACCTGATCGTTGCCCTTGCCGGTGCAGCCGTGGCAGATGGCGTCCGCACCCTCGGCCAGCGCGATTTCCACGATTCTCTTGGCGATGATGGGACGCGCAAAGCTGGTGCCGAGCAGGTACTTGTTTTCATAAACCGCGTCGGCCTTCAGCGTGGGATAGACATATTCTTCGATAAATTCCTTGGTAAGGTCCTCAATGTAGAGCTTGGAAGCGCCGGTGGCGAGTGCCTTTTCCTCCAGACCGTCCAGCTCGGTGCCCTGACCTACATTGCCCGAAACCGCGATGACCTCGCAGTTGTCGTAATTTTCTTTGAGCCACGGAATGATAATAGATGTGTCAAGTCCTCCGGAATAAGCGAGGACGACCTTTTTGATGTCAGCCATAGTAACGATTCCTCCGTTGTTTTTTGTCATGTCTCCATTATACCATGTTTTTTGAATAAATCAAGCGGATAAACGTATATTTATCCATTTTTATCAAATTCGTTTATTTTTCATATAATTTCACACGCCGCCTCTGATTTATTTATCTGTTATACGAACTAATCCCCATTTATCCGTTCCTTTTTGCATTGAAAAGCGGACCGCCAGATTGTTTTTCTGCTGTCCGAACGGGAACTGCCACGCACGGAAAATGAATAAATATACATAATATTCATAAGTGTTGAATAGCTTATAAAATAAAACCGGGGTACGGCATCTGACAGTCGCACCCCGATAAATTTGTCATGTCATCAACGTAAGGAACGGATTACAACTGGTAGGGGACAGCCGGGAACCGTCCCCTGCATGTGACGGGTGTGACGAGGCTGTGACGAGCAAAAAGGGGGTTCCTCGTCACAGCCTCAAGCGCTGAAAAAGCCCTGAAATACGCGGTTTTTCAAACAAAAATGTCGGTGTGTGACGGGTGTGACGGGCAAATACCATATAAATATAAAAAGTAAGATACAGTAAAGTATATACGATATAAAGGTATATAAAACCCTCGTCACACCCGTCACACTCGTCACACTCGTCACACTTCCGTTATCCGATAACACCTTATTCCGCCGCGCCTCTGTCTTCGAGCAGCTTGACAGTGATAGTGTATTCTTTGGCAGCCTGCGAAGCGCTCGCGGGACGGTAGAGCTTGAGTTCGATCGTGTCGCCCGGCTTTTTCTGGAACATGATATCCTGGAGCTGCGACAGCGTTTTGACGCGCGTGCCGTCGCAATGAGTGATGATATCATAGGGCTGCGCCTTGCCGTTCATATCGGAATCGCTGCCGATCTCATAAATTTGCAGACCTGCGGGAATGCCCTGATTCTCGTAAGCACCGGAAATCGTGGTGCAGGTAATGCCCAGCTTGACGCGCCCCTGGACATAGCCGTAATCAATCAGGTCGGTGATAACATCTTTCACGGTAGAGGAAGGCACCGCGAAGCTCATGGCTTCGTAATAAGTTGCGGAGATTTTAGAGGTGTTTACTCCTACTACCTGACCGTAGGCATTCACCAGCGCGCCGCCGGAGTTGCCGGGATTGATGACGGCGTTGGTCTGAATGTAGCGCATGGCGCTGGTGGAATCGGAGTCGGCGCTGTCAATGATGCGGTTGATGCCCGAGACAATGCCGTCGGTGACGGAACCGGCAAATTGCAGACCGCCGGGGTTGCCGATGGCGACCACATAGTCGCCCGGTACGAGCTTGGTGCTGTCACCGATTTCCGCGGCGGGCAGTCCCTTGGCGTCAACTTTCAGCACCGCGAGATCGGAGCGGGTATCGTAGCCCAGCACCTCGGCTTCATAGGTCTTGCCATCCTCGGTGATGACCGAAACATCGTATTTCTTGCTGTCGCCGATGACGTGGGAATTGGTGATGATATAGCCGTCGGAATCCACAATAATGCCTGAACCCTCGCCGCTCTCGGCGGAATTGTAGTTCACGTTGTCACTGGTAATCACGCCCACGATGGAGGGGCGCACCTTGGCGGCAATCTGAGCGGCGGTGAGCGGCGTGTCGCTGCTCTTGATGGTGGTGTCGGTCTGCGGACTTTCGGCCTGATTGAGGCTGAAATCAGTGTATTTCTCGCTGCGGACGGTGGAACCGCCGCCGGTCACGGAGCGGTAAGCCGCGATGGAAATCATGCTCACGACGGCGACTGCGGCGATACCGCACACGACGCCGAGCAGCACCTTTTTCCATGCCCCGTTGTCGTCCGAACCGGAAGGTATGGGTGGGACGGTGCCCGTCTGTGCGGGCTGCATGCTTTGTGCGTGATACTGCTGATACGTCGGTTCGATCTGCTGCGGCGCATTGCCGTAGGACTGTGGATATCCCTGCTGCGGCTGACCGGCATCAGGCTGACCCGGCTGCCGCTGCGGTTCGTTGTTGAAATTGTTCATGGTTATGACCCCCCTGATGATGATTTCTTGACTGACGCTTCAGGAAGCGTGAAGACCACGTTGCAGAAGCTGCCCTCCGAACTTTCGGCGTGAATGGTGCCGCCGTGGAGCATGACGATGGTTTTGACGATATACAGTCCCAGACCCACGCCCTGCTTGTCAAAGCTGCGGCTCTTGTCGGTCTTGTAGAAGCGCTCGAAAATGTGTGACAGCTCCGCCGACGGCACGCCGATGCCGCTGTTGCAGATGCTGACCGAGGCGACCTTGTTCTGCACTGCCGCACTCACGCGAATGTAGCCGCCCTCGTTGGTGAATTTCACGGCATTGTCAAACAGGTTGTAAAGCACCTGATGAATCAGGTCGGGGTCGCCGTTGACCGTGATCTGTTCCAGTGTGTCAAAACCCTGAATGTCGATGTGCTTTTCGTCGATGCGGTGTTCAAACGAGACCAGCGCGTTGAAGATGACGTTGGAGAGATTGAACTTCTGCTTTTTGAGCTGCATGGCGCCGCTGTCGATACGCGACAGGTCGAGCATCGAGCGCACCAGACGCGCCAGCCGCTTGGTTTCGTCCGACACAATGCGCAGGTATTTCTCATGGTCCTCCTTGGGAAAGGTGCCGTCGAGCATACCGTCCACATAGCCGGAGATGTTGGTCATGGGCGTTTTCAGCTCGTGGGAGATGTTGGCGATAAAACTGCGGTTCATGTTTTCGCTGACGGTGAGCTTGTCCGCCATGTCGTTGATGGCCACGGCGAGCTGACCGACCTCATTCTGGCTGTTGACCGGCACGCGCATGGAGAAGTCACCTTCGGCAAACCGGCCGGCGGCCTGCGCCATGGCACGCAGCGGCTTGACCTGCTGATAAGTCAGCATATAGACGAGGTTAAAGGAGACCAGCGCCGCGACGATGACCGCCGCCGCCAGTATGCGGGAAATGTCCGTGCGGAACTCGGAGATCGTCGCGGCGGAAGAGGCGACGAACACAAAGCCGACCGTGTATTCCTTCCCGACCTCGCCGCCCGCCACGAACGGCACCGCGACGATAAAGTGATTTTTGTCGTAAATGCCGCCGAGCTTGTCGGTCATGCGATACTCGGGTACTTTGGCCGCGGCGTCAATGACCGACTGCGAGACGGTGGAGCGCATATGACGGCATTGAAAGGTTTCCTCTTCGGAAGAAGCGGCGTGCAGATATTCCTCGGAGCAGATGACGGTATTGCCCATGGCGTCCACGATGAAGATGTCCGCGCCGCAGCTCGAGCTGAGGATGCCCAGTGTGGAGCGCAGCTTTTCCTTGCCCGCGTCGGTGACGTGGTAGACAATTTCGGATTCGATGCCGCTGTCCGGCGTGCGGGTCGGCACCGGCACGATGTAGGCGTTCATGCCGTCGGCGACGATGTGCGCGTTGTCGGCGAGCTGCTGCTGCTTTTCACTCTGCCAGCGATTGGAGACGAGTGTCGCCATGATAAGACCCAAGATAATCAGACTGCAAATCTGCACGCCGGAGGTGACGAACAGATACTTGGTGAAGAGTGTGCGGGAGACCATGCGCCGCACATCGTCGAAGAAACCGACGACGCGGGAGAGCAGTCCGCGCCCGCGCACGGGATTCCCTGACCGGGTATCGCCCGCGGCAGGCTCCCCGCCGACCGGTGCGCCGTCCTCTCCGAAGCCCCCGCCGCTGATATTGTCCTTGTCAAACTGCATAGGCGCGGGCCTACTTTACTTCAAACTTATAGCCGACGCCCCAGACGGTTTTGAGCGACCACTGGTCGCTGACGCCCTCCAGCTTTTCGCGCAGGCGCTTGACGTGGACGTCCACGGTGCGGCTGTCGCCGTAGTAATTGAAGCCCCACACCTCATCCAGCAGCTGATCACGGGAAAAGACGCGGTTGGGATTGCTGGCGAGATGATAAATGAGTTCCATCTCTTTGGGCGGCGTGTCCACCTGCCTGCCGTCTACCTTCAGCTCATAGTTGTTGAGATTGATGGAGAGCTTGTCGAAGGTGACGACCTTCTTTTCGTTGGGATCCTGCTTGCCGCTTCTGCGGAGTACCGCCTTGATGCGGGCCAGCACTTCCTTTGTCTCAAAGGGCTTCACGACATAATCGTCTGCGCCCAGCTCAAGACCCAGCACCTTGTCAAAGGTTTCGCCCTTGGCGGTGAGCATGATAATGGGGCACTGCGACTTCTTGCGGATTTCGCGGCAGACCTGCCAGCCGTCCAGCTCGGGGAGCATGATGTCCAGCAGAATGATGTCGGGGCTTTCCTGCTCGAAGCACTCCACCGCCTTGCGGCCGTCGTGCGCCAGCGCTACCGTATAGCCCTCCTTCTCCGCGTAAAGACGCAGCAGCTCGCAGATATTCTGGTCGTCGTCAACAATCAATATTTTGCCTGTTTCCATGGTAAAAATTCCTGCCCTTCTGTGAATTTAGTGAATTGTCATCATTGAATATGTTGCTGATAAGTTATTGTACTCTTACTTGCCCCCGCTGTCAATACCGCCCCGGCGACGCTCGGCAGCAGGCCATATTCCCCACTTTCGACTATTATAAACCATTTCGGTGTGAATTGTTTGATATTTTATTAAAATTTCGTTGTGGTCATGCAAAAAAGTCGTGCTGGGTTCGTCATTCACGCAAGTTTTATGTCGTTTACGCAAAAAGCATTGCAATTAATTTAACAATATGCTAAAATAAATTCATCAAATATGTGCATTTTGTTGTTATTAATAAAATACAGCGATTAATATTCTGCCTTACTGCCGCATTTTATTACCGGTACGGCAACCTGCATATCTGTTTGATTCATAGTGCTACAGAAAGAATGTGAAAAAAATGACGGCATTTGATCGCATGAAAACAAAGTACGGTGCCAATCTCTGCCGCAGATGTATCAACCGGGAATACCATGTCCATCTGCGCCATTCCGATTGCCGGTATGACAATCCCTTTCCGGGTCTCTGTGCCTGCTGCGGCCAACCCAACAATATCGTGACCGGTCTCAAAGTAACGGGTCGGCTGAAGCTGATGGGAAAATGATCATTTTTTTCAAAGCACCCTGTATATTTGCCTTCACGACTGCCAATCCTTCCATCATCAGACCGTGAATGTTGATGGAGGAGAACCGGCTTGTTTGTGTTTCATGATGTCAGTCAATCCGCCGAACCGCTGTTCGGTCTCAAGCATATCCCGTATCTCGTTGACCGTGCCGTTCCCCGGCAGTATCCGTGGCTTGCCGAGAACCAGTATTGCGATGTGTGTATCATCGGCGGCGGGGTGACGGCGGCTCTCTGCGCTCTCAGAATAGCCGAGCAGGGGAGGGGCGTGGTGGTGCTGGCCGACCGTGAGATCGGCTTCGGCGAGGACGCAGCCTGTCCGGCCGCGGTGGAGGCGGATTTCGGTATGACGCTTACCGAAATGAGCCGCCGCTTTGACGCCGATACCTCGATTCGGCTGTATGCGCTGGGCTGTGCCGCCTTGGACGAACTGGAAAATCTATGCAACTCTCTTGACGCGGCGGAGGAGCAAGCATGTTTCCGCAGCGGCTTCGAGCGGCGGGACACACTGCTCTGCACCGATGACGAAACCGAACTGGAGCTGCTCCGGCACGAATACCTCGCACGCAGGCACCATCAATTTTCATGCAGCTATATCACCCGCGAAATGGCGCGGGATTCTTTTTCTTTTGATATCGCGGGCGCTGTTCTGGGCAAGGGGTTTGGCGCGGCGGTCAATCCGTATGCGCTGACACACCTTTGTTTCCGGCAAGCGGAGCGACAAGGCGCCAAGCTGTTTGAACACACCGCTGTCACGGAGGTGGAGCTGCCTGCGGGTGCAGACGGCAGTGTGATTGTGAGTACAGCGGCGCACCGCAGGGTATATGCCGACGCGCTGATTGTGGCGAGCGGCAGCGACGCACTGTACCCGCTGATTTCCGATATACGCCGCCGTACACGCTATTGCTGCGTGAGCCGCCCTGTATCGTCCGGGCATGTCAGCGGCTGGCCGGGCGTTTGTACCATACGCACCTTCGGCGCGCCGCAGATCGGCTACGGTTTCACCCCCGACGGCAGAATCATGGCAAGCGGACTGGAGCGCCGCGATTTCGGCTGTCACTTAGGCGACAAGCTCAGCGCATGGCTGCCGCTGTCCGACCCGGCGCAGAGAAACTTTGACCGCCTGGCAGAATCGACGGTGTGCCTTTTCCCGGATATTTCGGATTCGGGCATGGCATATGAATATGCGGCCTCTTATGCCGCGGCGCCCGACGGATTGCCCGTGGTGGGGACCCATTCCCGGTATCCGGGGTGTATTTTCGCGCTCTGCACCGGACCGGCGACGGTGCTTTGGTCGGTGGTGGCTGCCGGGCTGGTCGCCGACAGTGGGGACGGTCTGCATAGTGCCGACAGGGAGCTGTTTGCCGTGACGCGGTTTGATTGACGGAAAAGAAGCGTAATTAAGCGCGGCGCGGGGTGCAGGGGCAAGGCACACTTGGATTTACGGTAAGGTTGGGCGAATCCAATCAAAAGCTCCCGTCAAATAGGCTTGACGATTGCCGATACCCTGTGATAGAATGAGATATCATACAGGGAGATGGTTGGCATTGAAGAAACGCAGGCTGGGCATGGACGTGGGCATTGATCTTGGCTCGACATCGGTCAAAATCTATACGCCCGACAGACAGATTGCCCTTGACGAACCCACAATGGTGGCAGTGGACAGGGATACCGATGAAATTCTCGCCTTCGGCGCGGACGCGCGGCATATGCTGGGACGCACGCCGGAGCGCATTGCCGTGGTCAGTCCGCTGCAATACGGCCGCATCAAGCACTTCCGCCTGGCGGAAGTCATGCTGACCGCGTATGTCAAGGAAGTGTGCGGCAACCGCATTTTTATGCCCCGCGTGGTGGTGTGCGTACCGGCGGGCGTATCGGCGGTGGAAAAGCAGGAAGTCGTGGAGTCGCTGCGTGCCGCGGGGGCACGGAAGGTGTGTCTCATAGAAACGGTGGTCGCGGCGGCGCTCGGCGCCGGGCTGGATATCGCCAAGCCGCGCGGCGTGATGGTCTGCGATATCGGCGGGGATACGACCGATATCGGCATTCTGTCGGTCAACGGCACCGCCGTATCGCGCTGGATTAAGACGGCGGGCAATTCGTTTAATGAAGCCCTTATTTCACACGTGCGCAGGGAACACAATCTGATCATCGGCCCGCGCACGGCGGAAATCCTCAAAAAAGAGGCGGGCTGTGTGATACCGCGTGAGAAATCGCTCACGGTCACGGCCAAAGGACGCAATGCGGAAACGGGAATGCCGGATATGGCGAAGATCACATCGGAGGAAATGCTGGACGCGTTTGAGGAACCGGCGGTGCGTATTTACCGCGCCGTGCAGCATACGCTGGAAGAGGCGCCTCCGTCGCTGGCGGGCGATCTGCTCGCGGGCAACGGCATTACCCTGACGGGCGGAAGTGCCAGACTTTACGGTATGGACAGGCTGATCGCTGAACATACCAATCTTTCCGTCACCGTTGCGGTTGACGCGGGTATGTGCGTGGCCCTGGGTACGGGAAAGGCCATTCGGTTTATTGACACCCGTGATCCGTTTGAGAAGGACACGTCCCCGCTCGATGTGTTCGGTTATTAATGACAATATAGGAAAATGAAAACCCCGAAACATTGCCTGTGATGGTATTGTTTCGGGAATTTTTGCGTTATGGCAGCTCAATCCAGAGGGCAGGACGGACGGCAATGCTCTGGGAAAGCGAGACTTTGCCGAAGCTGTTGACGCTGCCGTTGTATTTCACATACATGGTGTTGCCGTTCTGACCGCCGACCGAACGCAGCCACCAGTTGCCGTACCGTTCCTTGTTATCCCATTCGCTGTTGTAAGCCGCATCGGTGACCAGCGCCTTGGCATTGTCGTTGGAGGCCAGATATTTTCTCACGTCGTCCCTGCTCAGGGCGAAGACCTGATCCTGTGTATCGTTCCAGCCTTCGGTTTCCGCACTGTCGGAATTGGTGAGTGTGGCGGTGGCGATCATGTCCTGTTCCTCGCTGCTGAAGGCGTCATTGAAAAAGCTTTCGTTGAGCCATTGCCGCAAGGTACAGTCCTCCCATGTGGCGGACTTGTATGTTTCGCTGCCGTCATAGCGCTGGTGAGTGAGCAGGTATTCCGTCAGCAGCAGCGCGTGTCCCTCTTCCACGGCGATCACGCGCCACTCAATGTACTCGGTGCCGTTGGTGAGATCGCCGTCCTGTTCGTAGGTGCCGAAGCGCAGATGGTCGCCCCGCTTGACTTCGTCCTTGGCTGTGAGCGCCGCGGCAGCCCTGAGCGTGTCAGAGCCGCGGTAACCCTTGTGGGCTATGGCAGATGAAACCGCTGAGGAGACTGTTTCAGGCGCGGCGGCGCCGCGACCGGAGGACGTCACCGCGGCGAAGACCGCCAGCAGCGATGAGAGCGCCAGCAGTACCGCCGCGATACTGAGCGCCAATTTTCTTTTTCGCGATGATTCTTCTGTTTCGTCGGCAGAAGCGTCTTGTGCTTCCGGAAAGAAGTACACATCGGCGTTTTTCAGCGGATTGTTGTTTTCATCAGACGCAAAGGGGGAGTTTCCGTCGTCAAAGGTCATCATGTCCGAACTGTCTGAAAGTGGGGCGAAATCGGGCGCAAACGGGGAGGCCGTATCGTCAAAAGGCCATGCTTCCTCATTGTCGGAAGCAGCTTGGCCGAATGAATTTTCCTGTATTGTCCGAGCCGTCAGGCCGATGTCTTCCTTGACGCAGTCCACGAGATATGCCTTGTGCTGTGGGTCGAATGTCTCCGTATCGCTGAGCGCAAAGGGAAGTTCGTCCGCTGTCATGCCTTCCAGATAGGTGAAAATCTCCGCGTCGGGCTTCTCCCCGTTGAGAATGGTATTCCGGAATCGCCTCCATTCGCTGAAAGTACGTTCTGATTCCAGATTTTCACGGCTTGTTCCCACCACAATCAGAATTTGCGCTTCGTGGAGCGCTTTGTAGATGGAATAGGACGCGGCGGGGTCGGAGAGATCCTTTTCGCTGAAAAAGGTGTTGATCCCGTGGGCTGTCAGCGTATGGTACAGATCACAGGCCAGCGCCTGATCGCGTATCGGTTCGTCGCTGTCTTCCAGCGTGCCGCGCCGGTAACAAAGAAACACATTACAACCCATTGCATTACCTCCTTTCTCAAAGCCGCTTTCAAAAATAAGAGCGGATTCCCTGCACGGCAATTCGTGGGGGCATCCGCCTTGCAATCCAATGGCTGGGGGAAAAATGATTTCTGCCGGTTCTGTTGTTACGCCTGTTTCAGCAGAACCCGGTATTTGTCCCGTTCGTTTTCGGGGACTTTTAATACGTTCATGGCCTGCTCCACGGTCAGATTTAATGCTTCGGTCATATTGCGGATGGCTGTGAGTGTAGCTTCCATCATACCTTCCGCACGACCTTCCGCACGACCTTCCGCACGACCTTCCGCACGACCTTCC
>CAMHEZ010000012.1 GCA_946184295.1 uncultured Clostridia bacterium
CGCTCGCTTAATTATTTTTCCTTCATTTTGGCGCTATTTGAAATGACTTTACCACCGTTTTTATCCGAAACAATACAGCGGACGGTGCGGCCGTTATTCTTTTCCGAGAGCGTTGTGTAATAGGTCGCGTCGGTGACGGAGCTATTGCGCCAGTTCGTGCCGTTATCGTCGGAGAGCTGCCACTGATAGGTCAGACCCTCGCCGTTCGCCTTGACGGTGAACTTCACCGTGCTGCCGAGTTTGCCCATATAGTCCGTCGGCTGCTGCGTGATGGCAAACGGTGAGTCGATATTCGCCTGCGCGGTGGCCGATGTGGTGGAGGTGCCGTAGTCGTCGGTGACGATACAGCGGTAGTGGCGGTGGTTGTTGGCCTGGGTGAGCGTGGTGTAATAGACAGCGGTCTGCACGGAGCTGTTGCGCCATGTAAGACAGTCGTCATCACTGAGCTGCCACTGATAGTGCAGCGTGCCATAGCCCGTTGCGGTCACGGAAAACTTGATCTGACTGCCGGACGCGGCGGTCACGTCGGCGGGCTGTTTCGTAATCTGCACAGCGGGAATGATGCGGATTTTGGCGGTTCGGGTGGTGGCAGTATGACCGAGTCCGTCACTGATGACGCAGCGCACCAGCGCGTTGTCGTCGCTCTGCGCGGTGGTGAAATAGTAGGTCGCGTAGTTTTCCCAGGAGTAGGTGGCCTTTTTGGTGTAGACGTTTACCCAGTTATCGGAGGAGGTCTTTTTCTTCTGCCAGACGAATGTCAGTCTGTATTTGGGATTTTTTACATAAACAGTCATCCGGACGTTTTGATGAACGGATGTGGTGATGTTTTCCGGCTGTGTCCGGATGGTGATGCCGCGGTTGCACAGAATGGTCGCGGGGTCGGAAGTCAGTGATGCGCCGTACATATCGCTGACGATACAACGCACCTGCCGGTAGTCGTTGTCCGTGCCGACGGTTTCGGTGTAGGTCTTTGCGGTAACGTCCGTGTCGCGCCACGTCGCGCCTTCGTCGTCGCTGACCTGCCAGCGGTAATTCACGCCGTCGCCCACGGCTTCCAGCGTGAAGGAGACTGTTTCACCCGCTGCCGCTGTGCAGTCGGTCGGCTGCGTGACAATGGCCAGCTCTGTCGCCGTGCGGGTGAAGGTCACGGCAGCTTGCAGCAGGGGCGCGTTGTCGCTGCCGATATTGGCTTTGAGGGTTTCCCAGCTCTGGGCGGTGCCTTCATAGGTGACAGCGGTCAGTTTGGCACAGCCGGAAAACGCGCCGCTGCCGATCTTGGTGACGTGTTCGCCCACGGTGACGCTGGCGAGCGAAGCGCAGTCGGCGAAGGCATACGCGCCCACATTGACCACGCGGTTGGGAATCACGATGGATTCGAGCGAGGGGCAGTCGGAGAAGGCGCCCGCCTCGATCGAAGTGACGGCGGAATTGGCGCTGAAATTGACGTGTCGCAGGTTGGGGTGTTCCGCGAAGGCAAAGCCGACGCTTTTGACCGAATCAGGGATATCCACGCGTTCCAGCGCGGTGCAGTTTTTGAAGGCGTCATCGCCGAGCTGCTCCAGCGCGCCGCCAAGCGTCACGGTGCGGAGCGACGTGCAGCCGGTGAACGCGCTGTTGAGGTTGACCAGCTTGGAATCCGTGCCGAACGACGCGTTTTCCAGCCCGGTGCATTGGTAGAACACGCGGCTGCCGAAGGTCTTGACGGAATCGGGCACCGACACGCTTTTGACCAGCGGACATTCGCCGAAGGCCTCTTTTTCCACCGTTTCCAGCTTCGCGCCTCCGTCGAAGGTGATGAATCGGGCGCTTTCACAGCCGGAGAAGGCCCATTCCCCGATGAATTTGACGCTGGACGGGATATGAATTTCGCCGACTTTCACGCAGTCGCCGAAGGCCACGCGGTTGATGTTGACCAGCCCCTCGTTGAGCGTGACGGCGGTGAGGCCGCCGCAACCGAAGAAGGCCTGATCGCCGATGGTCCAGAGTTTCGGGGGCGCGTCGAAGGCCGTGAGTCTGTTGCAGCCTCGGAAGGAATTTTGTCTGACCACGACGAGCTGTGAACCGGGATTGAAGCGGACGCTTTCCAGATTGGCGCAGCCGACGAAACAGCCGTTGTCCATGATCTGCACGCTGTCGGGGACCGTCAGACTGCGGAGCGACGTGCAGTCGCCGAACATGTATTTGCCAAAGCGCGTGAGGCGGGGACTGCTGCCGAAATCGACCGACGTGAGGCTGGGACAGTAGCGGAAGGCGCCGTTGCCGGGGTCGGTGACGGAGTCGGGCAGTACGGCGGCGGTCAGCGCCTGACATTCGCTGAAAACCTGATCGCCCAGCGTCGTCAGCTGCGGGTTGCTGCCGAAGGTCACGGCCGTCAGCGAGGTGCAGCCCGAAAACGCCCAGCCGTCGATTTTTGTCACGGAATCGGGAATGGCAATCGTCCGGAGCGACGTGCAGTCGCCGAAGGCGGCGCTGCCGATGTGCGTCAGGCCGTCGGGCAGGCTGACGCTCGTGAGCTTGCCGCAGCTCCGGAAGGTGTTGGTGCCGGTGTCCTTCACGCCTTTTTCCAGCGTGACGGCGGTGAGCGAGGCGCATTCGGCGAACGCATTTTTGCCGATGGTCTGCACGGAGGCTGGAACCGTCACCGATGTGAGCGACTGCCCGCAGAAGGCCTCCTGATAAATCGAGGTCACGTCGCCGTAAAAGCGCACGGATTTGACGGTGGAATACCGCCACGGCGCGGAAGTCATCGCGCCGCTGCCCCGGATGGTCAGCACGCCGTCGCTGAGCGACCAGACGAGATTTTCCCCGCAGCTGTTGCCGGCGGCAGATACGGCGGCGCCGCCAATCGTGCAAAGCCCGACCAGCAATGTCAGCATGACCAGCAGGGATAACGCTTTCTTGTTTGTTTTCATATGACATACCTCTCTTTCCTGATGAGAATGATGACGTGTGGATTGTGTTGTTGTCACACAATTATTCACAAGATTATTATAACATTTCACCGGGCGGTTGTCAATGATTTGGCTATTGAATTTAGCCGAATAACAGGGTCGGGCGAATCCGGCGAAGTTTTTTTCGTATTCGCCTGACTGCGTTGGTTGTCTTGGCGCGTGGCGCTCGTTCGGCTGTGCCTCACTCATGGGGCTTTGCCCCATGCCCTAGCAGGGCCCTGCCCTGCACCCGCCAGGAGGTGCCCGCACCCCCTGGACTCCCGCGCTCGCATGCGCTCGCTTAATTATTTTTCAAAAAGGGCTTGACGCGGGGCAGAAAGTATGCTATACTGATTTTACCTCGCATCGGGCGTGTTTTTTTTATGCGCCGATTTTTGCATATGTGCGGCGATACGCCGTATGTATCGAGGGAGGCTGAAATGCCGCCGGTTCGCGCTGTTTTGCAGAGGCTGCTGTGAGCGCGGCGGTAAATAATTCCGTTACGGGAGGTGCCGACATGAGAGTCAAAATTACATTGGCATGCACTGAATGCAAGCAGAGAAACTACAACACCATCAAGAACAAGAAGAATGACCCTGACAGACTTGAAATGAAGAAGTATTGCAGATTCTGCAAGAAGCATACTTCGCACAAGGAAAGCAAGTAAGGGAGGGCGACCGACATGAGTGACAAGTCAACCAAAAACAAGGACGACAAGAAGCTCGCCAAGGACACAGGCAAGAAGGCCGCCGCCAAAAACGGCAAAAAGGATGCGTCCAAAAAGAAAACCAATCCTTTCAAGACGTTCGGCAAGTTTGTGCGCGAATACCGCAGCGAGATGAAGAAGATCTCGTGGCCCTCGGCCAAGGATACCACCAAGAACGCGCTCATCACGCTGGCGGCTATCCTGATTGTGGGTATTTTCATCTGGATTCTGGACTACGGCCTGAGCTCGCTCAGAGACGTGGCGCTCAAGAAGATTCCCGAATGGTCCGTCTCTTCCGAGGCCGAGACCGATACCCCCATCACTTCCGACAGCAGCTTGATTGTGTCCGGCGGCGATACGGCGGAGTAAGTTTGCCGTATTAAACCAATCATCACATCACACAAACAGACAGGCATTGCTATGACGGCAGCCGCACGACGGGAGTTGAAAATATCATATGGCAGAAATAACAGATGTTTCGGGAACCGCTAATTGGTACGTGATTCATACCTACGCGGGCTATGAAAACAAGGTCGCCTCCGACCTGAAATCAATAGTGGAGAACCGCAAGCTTCAGGATATGATTCTGGATGTTAAAATCCCGACGGAAACCGTCACCGAGATCGTCACCAAGCTCGTCACGAAAAAGGACGAGAACGGACGCTCGGTCAAGGATGAAAACGGTCATGTCATCAAAGAGGAGCAGCAGGTTGAAAAACAAGTGGAACACAAGCTGTTTCCCGGCTATGTGCTTGTAAAAATGGTTATGACCAACGAAACATGGTTTATCGTCCGCAATACCCGCGGCTGTACGGGCTTTGTGGGTCATGATTCCAAGCTCGTGCCCGATTCCAGACCGGTTCCCCTCACCGATGAGGAAGCCGCCAGATGGGGCGTCGAGATCAAATCCGAGAAGCTGGCCTTTGAGGTGGGCGAGGAAGTCAAGGTCATTGAAGGCTCGATGTCGGGCCACATTGGCGTTGTCAATACCATCGACCGCGAGGCCAAGACGGTATACATCACGATCGACATGTTCGGCCGCAAGGTAGAGGCCGAGGTGGACATCGCGAGCGTGGTGCCGCTCAATTAATCCGCGTCACGGCGGTTTCTCAGGATTTTTCCATCAACCGGATTTTTCACGCGGCAGGCAAAGCCGCTTGCGCCGCCGATCCTCTGCATCTCGACGGCACACAAAAATTGCGACAAGAAAGCGCGTTCCGATGCCATATCGGCGCGGCTTCCGTGGGAGAGGCAGCAAAATCTTGATTTTTAAATAAATGCTGTCTCGGTATCACCACACATTTGGAGGTGCTTTTTAATGGCTCAGAAAGTAACAGGTTATATTAAGCTTCAGATTCCGGCAGGCAAGGCAACACCCGCTCCTCCTGTAGGTCCTGCTCTCGGTCAGCATGGCGTCAACATCATGCAGTTCACCAAGGATTTCAACGAGCGCACCAAGAACGACGTGGGTCTGATTATCCCTGTCGTCATCACCGTGTACGCGGACCGTTCCTTCACCTTCGTGACCAAGACCCCGCCCGCAGCCGTCCTCATCAAGAAGGCCTGCGGCATCGAGAGCGGTTCCGGTACACCCAACAAGACCAAGGTCGCCAAGATCACCAAGGAACAGATCAAGAAGATCGCCGAAACCAAGATGCCCGACCTCAACGCCGGCTCCTTGGAGACCGCTATGAGCATGATCGCCGGTACGGCCCGCAGCATGGGCGTTACCGTTGAGGACTGATTCGGAATCGCGGTATTAGGATTCTGATATCTGTCAGTGGGAGGAAAATCTCCGATATGACCACTTTACAGGAGGATATAGACTAAATGAAACACGGAAAGAAATATGTTGAAGCAGCCAAGGCTGTTGACCGTTTGAAGCTGTACGATTCCAATGAAGCGCTTGACCTTGTGATCAAGACCGCTGCCGCCAAGTTTGACGAGACTGTCGAAGTTCACGTCAAGCTGGGTGTTGACGGCCGTCACGCAGACCAGCAGGTCCGCGGCGCCATCGTCCTGCCCAATGGCACCGGTAAGAGCGTGAGAGTGCTCGCTATCTGCAAGGGCGACGCGCTCAAGGCTGCCGAAGAGGCAGGCGCCGACTATGTCGGCAACGACGAGTACATTCAGAAGATCCAGTCCGAAGGCTGGATGGATTTCGATGTGCTCATCACCACGCCGGACATGATGGGTATGGTTGGCCGTCTCGGTAAGATCCTCGGTCCCCGCGGCCTGATGCCGAACCCCAAGGCCGGCACCGTCACCCCCGACGTTGCCAGAGCCATCAAGGAAGCCAAGGCCGGTAAGATCGAGTACCGTCTTGACAAGACCAACATCATTCACTGCCCCATCGGCAAGGTATCTTTCGGCACACAGAAGCTCCAGGAGAACTTCGACGCGCTGCTCGGCGCCATCAATAAGGCCAAGCCGGCTGCCGCGAAGGGCCAGTATATCCGCTCCTGCGTCGTTTCCTCGACCATGGGCGTGGGCGTGAAGATCAACCCCAGCAAGGTCACGATGTAAGCAGGAAATAATAAAGCGAAGCGCGGGAATCCAAGGGGTGCTGGCACCTCTTGGCCCGTCCAGGGCGGAGCCTTGGCGGGGGGTGGGGCAGCGCCCCACAAGCAGGCGCAGCCTGCGAGCGCCACGCGCCGAGCTATCGTAAAAGGTTTGGCGAATCCCGATTGTTTCCCCCGCCTTTTGCAAAAATTCTTTGAAAGTCAGCGACGTTTGAAAAGGCGGCGTTACTGTGAAGCGAAACAATGCCGCACTGAGATGGCTGTCATCAGGTGCGGCATTGTTGCATTTTTAATTTTATCTGAAAAGAGGTCTTTGTGATGGAAATGAAATGTCCGAACTGCGGCAATATGTTCAATGATATCCTGAGCGTTTGCCCCGCCTGCGGCACGGAAGTGGAGCGAACTGCGGATATGCCGGCCGCCGAAGCGCCGGTGGATTTTGCCACGCCCGCTGCGGAACCGGTTTATGAAGCCGCTCCCGAAACAGCGTCTGCCGATGCCGCGCAGCCTGCGTCGTCTGACGCCGCGCAGCAGACCGTGCAGGACGCACCTAGCTATCAGTACGCGTCCTACAGCTATGGCGCGGGTGAGCCGCAGCCCCAGCCGACTTATCAGCAGGCGAACTATCAGCAGGCGAACTATCAGCAGGCGAACTATCAGCAGCAGGGCTATCAGCAGCAGGGCTATCAGCAGCAGGGCTACCAGCAGGCGAACTATCAGCAGCAGGGCTATCCCCAGCAGGGATATTATCCGCAGCAGAATATGTACGGCACCGACCCCAATGCCAAGTCCAAGCTGGTGGCGGGTCTGCTGGGTATTTTCCTGGGCGGTCTGGGTGTACATAACTTCTATCTGGGCTACACCGGCAAGGCCATTGCGCAGCTTTTGATTTCGCTTTTGTCGTGCGGTGCGCTGGCGGCCGTGAGCGCCGTCTGGGGACTGGTTGAGGGAATCCTGATTCTTACCGGTTCCACCATCACCACCGACGCGAGCGGCAGACCGCTTGGCGAGTAGTCCTTTACTTGCTCGCTTTTCAATGCCTCCGAGGGTGCGAACGCCTTTCGGGGGCATTTTTGGATTCGCCTGACCTGTTAGAATTTGTAAATCTATTCACAAATCAGGGCTGGCACATACAGATATGGCGCGTTATCCGTATTCGCCTGACCTTGTTTTTGGTCTTGGCGCGTTTTGCTCGCAGGCCGTTGGCCTGCTCGTGGGGCGCTGCCCCACGCCCTGCAAGGGCTCTGCCCTTGACCCGCGAGGAGGTGCCCGCACCCCCTCGACTCCCGCGCTCCCGCTATGCAAGCATAGCTGTCGCTTAATTGCGCTTCGCTTTTTCTTTTTTTCTGCTGTTTTATCCCAGTGCTACGTCCAGCGCCATCATGATGACAAAGCCGGTCGCCACGCCGATGGCGGCCGTATTGGCGTGCCTGCCGCTCTGTGCCTCGGGAATCAGCTCCCCCGTGACGACATAAATCATTGCGCCCGCCGCGAAGGCCAGCAGGTAGGGCAGCATGGCCTTGACCGCGCCGGTGAGCAATATGGTTACGACGGCGCCGATCGGCTCCACCACGCCGGACAGTACCCCGATTCCGAAAGCACGCGGCTTGCTCATGCCCTCGCTCCGGAGCGGCAGGGAGATAATTGCCCCCTCGGGAAAGTTCTGGATGCCGATGCCCAGCGACAGCGCGAAGGCGGCCGCCATCGTGATGCCCGCGTCTCCCAGCAGCGCACCCGAAAAGGCCACCCCCACTGCCATACCTTCGGGCACATTGTGCAGGGTTACGGCGAAAATCATCATCGCGTTTTTGGGGAAGGAGGCGGGCGCGTCTTCGGAACAGTCGGCGCTGCGGTGCAGGCGGGCAATCAGGCAGTCGAGCGCGAGCAGAAAAGCCACGCCCAGCAGGAATCCCGCCGCAGCCGGCAGCCACGCGATCAGGCCCTGTTCCCGCGCCATCTCGATGGAGGGCATGAGCAGCGACCACACCGACGCGGCAATCATTACGCCTGCGGCAAAGCCGAGCAGAAATGCTTCCACACGGCGATTGATCTGTTTTTTCATAAAGCATACCGTCAATGCGCCCAGCGAGGTGCCCGCAAACGGTATCATCAGTCCGGTGAATAAGTCCATAGGTCGATTCCCTCCGTATCGCTGCTCTGTCAGATCGGCAACATTCTATCATATGCCGCAGGAAAAGTTTTGTTGCGAAGGGGTTCTGCACCTTTTGCATTTGTCAAAAATCCCCTTGAAATCGGCAATATTTTTATGGCAAACATAGAAAGTTAAAAAAAACAAAAAAAAGCGAATAATCGCTTGAAATTGGCGGCGAAAAATGGTATAGTGTTCATTGTCACGATACAACCGTACACAGGTGGTGGATTGCAGCATGGCCGATGATTATTTTATTGTGAGGCGCGAGGCGCTTCCCGCCGTATTTCTCAAGGTGATCGAGGCCAAACGGCTGCTCGGCACCGGCGCGGCCAAATCGGCGGCGGAGGCGGCGCGCATGGCGGATATTTCCCGCGGCGCGTTCTATAAATACAAGGATATGATTGCGCCATATGAGGAGGCCGGTGAATCACGCGTACTGACCATTCAGTCAGTGCTGGAGGACAGACCCGGCGTGCTGTCCTGCCTGATTACATCATTTTCCGACGCGGGGGCGAATATCCTCACCGTCAATCAGAACATTCCCGCCGACGGCGCGGCCTATGTCACGGTGTCGGTGCGAACCGATAATATGCAGATCGCCGTATCGGAGCTGTTTGACAGGCTGAAAACGCTGGACGGTGTGGTTTCGGTATCCGGCATCGGTTTAACTAAATAGGACAATCTGCTGCATTTTGACGTTTGTCAGACTGACATTCGTCAGAGTGCCTTTATATAGATTTTTTATTTCATATTTTAATCAATTGGAAGGCGTGAGATTTGGTATGGTAAAGATTGCAGTTTTGGGTCACGGCGTGGTAGGCTCCGGCGTGGTCGAGGTTCTCATGAAGAATCACGAGGGCATTGCCCGCAGAGCCAAGGAAGAAATCGAGGTCAAGTACATTCTCGATCTGCGCGATTTTCCCGATGTGCCCTATGCGGATTTGTTCGTCAAGGACTTTTCCGTCATTGAAAATGATCCCGAAGTGGAAATTGTCGTAGAGTGCATGGGTGGCGTGAAGCCCGCGTTTGACTTCTGCATGCGCAGCCTGAAGGCGGGCAAGAGCGTGGCTACCTCCAACAAGGAGCTGGTCGCCGCCAAGGGGCAGGAGCTGCTCCAGACCGCGCAGGACAATAATCTGAATTTCCTTTTTGAAGCCAGTGTGGGCGGCGGCATTCCGATTCTTCGCCCCATTTCCCAGTGCATGGCGGCCAACGAGATTTCTGCGGTGGCCGGCATTCTCAACGGCACCACCAACTTCATTCTCACCAAGATGATTACCGAGAATATGGCGTTTGACGAGGCACTGCGTCTGGCGCAGAATCTCGGTTATGCCGAGAAAAATCCGACCGCCGATGTGGACGGTCACGACGCCTGCCGCAAGATCTGTATTCTCGCCTCGCTGGTTTCCGGCAGACATGTCTATCCTAAGGACGTGTATGTGGAGGGAATCCGCAACATCACGCTGGACGATGTGGCCTATGCCGAAAAGTTCGACGCGGCCATCAAGCTGATCGGCCTTTTCAAAGTGCAGGACGACGGCAGGCTTCAGATCAACGTCGCGCCCCGCATGGTGTCCAAGTCCTTCCCGCTTGCGGGCGTGAACGACGTGTTCAACGCTATCTGCGTGGTGGGTGACGCGACCGACGAAGTGATGTTCTACGGCAAGGGCGCGGGCAAGATGCCCACCGCCAGCGCGGTGGTGGCTGACGTCATCGACTGCGTCAAACACCGCAAGGCCCGCAAGTATCTGTATTGGGAGCCTGCCAAGAAGGGCATGATCGCCGATTATCATGACGAGGTCTGCGCGATGTATCTGCGTCTCAACGGCAAGAGCAGCGACGAGATCATGACCGTTGCCAACGAGCTTTGCAGAGAGTGCATTTACACCGACGGCGTGAATGAAAATGAAATTGCCATTATTACCGATATCGCCACCTATGCCGAGCAGGAGCAGGTGACCAAGAAGTTCCTCGCACGCGGCATCAATGTGGTCAGTGCGATGAGAACACTGAAAATGTAGGATAAAGAAAGCGCAATTAAGCGAGCGTATGCGAGCGCGGGTTTCCAAAGGGACTGGTCCCTTTGGCAGGGGCGTAAGCTTTCGCAAGCGAAAGCTAGGGCACTCGCCACCACTGGGGAATGGGGCAAAGCCCCATGAGGGAGGCTTTAGCCGACCGAGCGCCACGCGCCCGGACCCAAAATGCAGTCAGGCGAATACCGCAAGAGAATCGGTGATGTTTTGAAACTGAAAATACCCGCCACCAGTGCGAATATCGGGTCAGGCTTTGACGCGTTGGGCATTGCGCTGACCATGTATAACGAGGTGGCAATTGAAGAGAGCGACCGTCTGGAAATCCGGTCGCTCGACGGAGTGGCCGTGCCGGAAGGCGCAGACAATCTGATTTACCAATCGGCCTGCCGTTTGTATCAGGAATGCGGCAAGCCCTTGCCCAAGGGCTTCAAAATATCCCAGAGCAACGTCATTCCGATGGCGCGGGGACTGGGCTCCAGCTCGGCCTGCGTGGCGGCGGGGCTGATGGGCGCCAATTATCTGCTGGGTAAACCGCTCCAACGCGAAGAATTGGTCAACATCGCCTGTGCCATCGAGGGGCATCCCGACAATGTGACGCCCGCTTTGCTGGGCGGTCTGACGGCGGCAGCCGTGGAAAACGGCAGGGTCTATGCCGTGACGCTGCACGTGGCGGACAAATTCCGCTTTGCCGCCTTTATCCCCGACTTTGAGCTGAAAACCTCGCTGGCCCGCAGCATTCTGCCGGCGACTGTGCCGCGTCAGGACGCGGTCTACAATCTGTCGCGTTCGGCGCTGATGGCGGGTTCGCTTGCGACGGGCCATGTGGACAATCTGCGGGTGGCGGTGCAGGACAAGCTGCACCAGCCGTACCGGCTGAGCCTGATTCCGGGCGCGGAGGAGATTTTCGACCTGTCATATGAATACGGCTCGTTTGCGACCTACATCAGCGGCGCGGGGCCGACGGTCATGTCGATCATCAGCCGCCGCCACGAGGAAGAGTTTGAGACGGAAATGACACAGCAGCTCGCGGCACGTGGCCTGTCGGGCTGGCGCGTGGTGATTCTCGATGTGGATTCCCGCGGGGCGCACAAGGTCAGTCATTAAGCGAAGCGCAATTAGCCGCGAACGCGGCGCGGGGTCCAGGGGGCGAGCTCCACGCTTTCGCTAGCGAAAGCTGGTCAAGGGCAGCGCCCTTGCGGGGCGTGGGGCAGAGCCCCACGAGCAGGCGCAGCCTGCGAGCAAGACGCGCTGAGATCAGCAACAAGCCAAGGCGAATCCCGCAAAGGCTTTTGATTCACACGACTGATACAACGGTCATATGATGAGAATATAAGTAAAAAAACATTCGGAGGTATTGAACAGATGGGTTTGATCGTTCAGAAATTCGGCGGCACGTCCGTCGCCGATGCCGAGCGCGTGATGAATGTCGCTCGTATCGTTACAGACACCTACAAACAGGGCAATAAAGTAGTGGTTGTGGTTTCCGCGCAGGGCGACACGACCGATGACCTGATTGAAAAGGCAAAGGAAATCAATCCGAGCGGCTCCAAGCGTGAGCTGGATATGCTCATGACGGCCGGCGAACAGATTTCCATCTCGCTGCTGGCGATGGCGATTCAGAAGCTGGGTTTCCCGGTGATTTCGCTGCTCGGCTGGCAGGCGGGCTTCGTGACCAGCTCGGTCTATGGCAGCGCGCGTATCAGAAGAATTGAGACGGAGAGACTGGAAAACGAGCTGGACCAGAATAAGATTGTGGTTGTCGCGGGTTTCCAGGGTCTCAACAAGTACGACGACATGACTACCCTCGGCCGAGGCGGCAGCGATACCAGCGCGGTGGCCATTGCTGCGGCGCTCCATGCCGACCGGTGCCAGATCTTCACCGACGTGGAAGGCGTTTATACCGCCGACCCGCGCAAGATTGAAAATGCCGTCAAGCTCAAGGAGATCACCTATGACGAAATGCTCGAGCTTGCCACGCTCGGCGCACAGGTTTTGAACAACCGTTCGGTCGAAATGGCCAAGAAGTACAACGTAGAACTCGAGGTGCTTTCTTCACTCGTCAGAAAGCCCGGAACCATTGTGAAGGAGAATGCAAAGATGGAAAAAATGCTTATCAGCGGCGTCGCCAAGGACACACAGGTTGCCAGAATTTCGCTTATCGGTCTGCCGGACGAACCCGGTATTGCCTTCCAGGCATTCAGCCGCCTGGCCGCCAAGAATATCAACGTCGATATCATTCTCCAGTCCATCGGCCGCGACGGCACCAAGGACATCAGCTTCACCGTGGCTAAGGACAACGGCGAAGAGGCCGTTGCCATCATGAAGGAGTTCGTCGAGAGTTGCGGCGGCAAGGACGCGCTCATGGATACCGAGGTCGCCAAAGTCTCCATCGTCGGCGCGGGTATGGAAACCCACGCGGGCGTTGCGGCCAAGATGTTCGAGGCGCTCTATGGCGCTCACATCAATATCCGCATGATCTCCACCAGCGAAATCAAGATTTCCGTTCTCATCAACGCTGAGGACGCTGACAAGGCCGTTGCCGCCATTCACGCCAAGTTCATCGGCTAAGGTAACAGGCTCTTATTAAACCAAATCGGCGCACACGATGTTTCCTGCTGTCAGGGCCCATTGTGTGCGCCTTTTGTTTTGCTGCTTGATGAATGGATTACAAATATTTACATGATTGTGATAACGGTTGCATTACTTTAATTTGTATGATATGATGAACGAAAAAACGGGAGGTCTTGTGATGAGGAATATCATGATAAAGATCGGCGCATTGTGTCTGGCGCTGGCGCTGACGGGCTGTGCGGCAGCCTGCTCCGAAACCGGCAAGCAGGACGCGGTTGTGACGCGCTCTGACAGTGAGGTTGACGAAGCGCCTTTTGTACGCGGCGTGTGGGCGGCTGATGACGGTCAGCAGCGAACGGGTTACTATCTTTTCACAGACGGTCACAGCGGGGCTTATCTGGATACCGAGCGTGCCATCGGCGTGGGCTTTGATGTGGATATGGTGAACGGTGAAAGAGTCGATTTCCACATGGGCGCGGCAGATGTGAATGATTATGCCGCGCTGAAGGTGAGCGGCGAGGGGCAGCGGACATTGACATGGGAATATGATAAGCGCGTAGAGAACCTGACGCTGCTGCCCGACGCCAATCCCGATGACTTCACCTTTTACGCGGCGGCAGACCTGGGCGAGGCGGCGCTGGCGGATTACGCGGACAAGAACGGCTCTCAGCCGGAATATGTCGGCTATGTCGTGCAAGTGGACGGCACAGTGGACATTCAGCTTTACGATGAAGTGGACGGTCATAACTCCACGGCGGCCTATTATCAGATCGACAGTCTCACGGGCAAGGGGCAGAATGTCACCTCGGGAGAGGCAGTGGACTTTTCCCGATAAGGGGAGAAGAAAAGAATAATGAATAATGAATAATGAATAAAGAATAATGAATAAGCGAAGCGCAATTAAGCGACAGCTATGCTTGCATAGCGGGAGCGCGGGGTTCCAAAGGGACTGGTCCCTTTGGCGGGGACGGGGGCAGCGCCCCAGCAGGGCGTAAGCTTTCGCTAGCGAAAGCTAGGACACTCGTCCCACTAGGCAAGCGGAGCTTGCCGAGCAAGACGCGCCAAGATGAGGAACAGGGTCGGGCGAATCCAACAAAGCGAACGATTGACAAAAAAACCGGTGGCACTTTCCGCCGGTTTTTTTGTTGGCTGTCAGAATCATGACAGCACTGTAACTTTTTTGAGGAACGCACCGCTCGTTAATGATTTGTCAAATCGGAATATCGCACAATTGCAGAGATGCCAAGTTGTGCAACTGCCACAATTCAGCCTTTTTGAGTGAAAAAAATAAGGCGGCGGCCTTGTCATTTCCGTATTTTTTCCGTTTTTTGGGGCAAAATTTTATTTGGAAGATTCGCACATTTCATGCGGAAATTGACAAGGAATACTTGATAAATCTGACAAAGACGGTTCCACAAAGTATCGTAATTGAAATAAAATATGTATAAAACGCGAGATTTACAGAATGTCATAATGGTAACAAAAAAATGACAAAGTGATTTCGGCGTATTGCCCAAAAAAAGCGATTTCACGCTTTATTGCGATAAAATCCGGACGGGCTGTTTCTTGTTATTTTTACCATGAAAAAACGGGAAGCCTTGGCTATTTTGTCGTTAAATTTTTGTCGCGCTGTCATTTTGCACAAAAGTTTTCATTTTTTTCGCCTTGACAAGAGGATTTGATGAGATTATAATAGCCACATCGTTTGAACGACAGATTCAAGCGGCCGGAAAACAAGACTTCATTGCAGCGGGTTCATCTTATGAGCCTCAGCCGTGAAGGTTGAGTCGAACGGTAACAGAGAGTCCCCCATGTTTCAGGGACAGAAAGTTGAGGAAAGGATTTATGAGCAAGACAGCAGATTTCATTAAGAGCCGCAAGGGTGCTTCGATTCTCCTTGCTTCCGCTACTTTGGTCAGCTCGATTTTCATCTCATCGAATCTTTCAGCAGTAAAAGTCATCGACGGCGACAAGGCCAGAACCGTGGTTTCCACCAAGTCCGCCACACCGGTACAGATTATCAATCAGGCGGGCTTCGCACTCTCGGGCAACGACGCTTATTCCATCAGCAGCATTGACACCGTCAAGGCAATCAAGATTTTCCATACTTTTGATTTCACCGTCGTGGACGGCGGCGAGAAGAAGACCGTCTCCGCTGTGGACGGCACTGTCGGCGAGGCACTGACCAATGCCGGTGTGGAGCTTCCCGATGACGATGACGTCATCAGCGTCAGCTTGGACGCCGAGGTCGAGGAAGATATGACGGTCAAGATCGACCGTGTGAAGTACATCACCGACAAGACCACCAAAACCGTCAAATATAAGACCGTGACCAAGAACGACAGCACGCTCGCCAGCGGCAAGACCAAGGTTTCCGTGCAGGGTGTGAACGGTTCCAAGGAAGTCACGACGGTCAAGAAGTACGTCAACGGCAAGCTGGTTGATACCAAGAAGACCGAGAAGGTCACCAAGAAGGCTGTGGACGAGGTCGTGCTCAAGGGCACCAAGCAGGCGAAGAAGACCACTTCCAGCAAGTCCAACAGCTCCAGCAAGGCCACTGTTGACAGTTCCAGCAAGACCATTACCGTCAACGGCAAGACCATCAGCTACAAGAAAGTGCTGACCGGTTCCGGCACGGCTTACACCGCACCCGCCGGCGCCAAGACCTCTACCGGCAAGGTTGCCAGAGAAGGTCTGGTTGCGGTCAACCCCAATATCATTCCCTACGGCACCAAGCTTTACATCACCACCACCGACGGTTCCTGGACCTACGGCTATGCCGTGGCCGCCGATACGGGCGGAGCGCTGAGAAGCGGTTCCGCGCTGGTTGACCTTTACTACAGCTCCGAGAGCAAGTGCCGCCAGTTCGGCAGACGCCAGGTCAAGGTGTATATCCTCGGCTAAGCGCCGGTATAGGGGAATACCATATCGATTGCTGAAAGAATCCGAAACAAAGAAAAACAGAACCGCCGCTTCGCACTGTTATAGCACAGTGGGAGGCGGCGGTTTTTGATGGGTTCTTCTATCGGGATTCGCCCGACCCTGTTCCTTTGTACGGGCGCGTCTTGCTCGTTCGGCTGTGCCTCACTGCTGGGGCGAGTGCCCTAGCTTTCGCTAGCGAAAGCGTGTGCCCGCACCCCCTGAACTCCCGCGCTTCGCTTAATTATTTTTCAAAATTGATTTCCCTGTTGACAAGCGCGGTCATAAACTGCTATAATGTAATTTACATAAGTGTGTTGATATTTGGCATTGCTCATATATCAATGTGAGATCGTCATGAAAGGGCGAAGCGTATGGTAAGAAGCATGACGGGATACGGTCACGCGCAGCGCACTGTGCATGGCCGGGACATTACCGTTGAGATCAAGTCGGTCAATCATAAATACTTCGATTTTTCCGCACGCACGACCCGCGGCTATTCTTTCCTTGAGGATAAAATCAGAAATCTTGTCAAGGAGCAGCTGGCACGCGGCAAGATTGACGTGTATGTTACGGTGCTGGAGGTAGATGAAACGGCGGCGGAGGTCATTCTCAATGAATCGCTGGCGGCGGGATATGTGAAGGCGCTGCGCGAGCTGAGTGAGAAATGCGGACTGGCCGATGATATTTCGGTTGCAACCGTGGCGCGGTACGCCGATATTTTCACCGTCAAGCGCGCCGAGAAGAATGAGGACGAAATCTGGGAGGATATCAGTCCGATTCTCGATGAGGCAGTGGCGATGTTTCTCGCGATGCGCGAGGCGGAGGGCGCCAAACTCCGCGAGGACGTGCTGGGGCGTATGAATACCATTCTGACGCTGGTGGGCAGAATCGAGGCGCTTTCGCCGCAGACGCTGGCGGATTACACCGTCAGGCTCCGCGCCAGAATCGAAGAGCTCAAGGGCGATACCGCCATTGACGAGCAGCGGCTGCTGACCGAGATCGCTATTTTTGCCGACCGCATTGCCGTGGACGAGGAAACGGTCCGCCTGCGCAGCCATTTCGACCAGATGAGGGCGATGCTGGATTCCGGCGACGCGGTGGGACGCAAGCTGGATTTCATGGTGCAGGAGATGAACCGTGAGGCCAATACCATCGGTTCCAAGGCGCAGAACTCGGAGATTGCCCACATGGTGGTGGATATCAAGGCAGAAATCGAAAAAATCCGCGAACAGATTCAAAACATAGAATAAATCGGAGAGAGGCCGTATGAAACTCATCAACATAGGCTACGGCAATATGGTGGCCGTCAGTCATATCATTGCGATTGTCAGTCCGGACTCCGCGCCCATCAAACGCATGGTGCAGGACGCGAAGGAACGCGGCAGCGCGATTGACGCAACCTTCGGACGGCGTACCAAGGCAGTGATTATTACCGACAGCGATCATGTGATTCTGTCGGCGATACAGCCCCGGCATATCGCGGGCAGGCTGGAAAATCGCGAGGATAACAGCTCCGATGAAAGTGAGGTTACCGAAGAAAATGAATGAGATGAATCATCCCGATCATTCAGGTGAAAAAGGTATTATTGTGATTGTATCCGGTCCGTCCGCTTCCGGCAAGGGCACCGTTGTGGACCGCGCGATGGAAAAGGCGGAGGACGAACGGCTCAACGTGCGCCTTTCGGTGTCGATGACGACTCGTGCCATCGGCCGGAATGAAGTGGACGGCGAGACATATTTTTTCGTGACCAAGGAAGAATTTGAAAGAAATATCGCTGAAAATAACCTGCTGGAATACAACCGTTATGCCGGCGAGTATTACGGTACACCCAGAAATACGCTGGATCAGTGGATGAACAAAGGATTTAACGTCATTCTGGAGATCGACGTCAACGGCGCCAAGCAGGTACTCAAGCAGTATCCCGACGCGGTGACGGTCTATATTCTGCCGCCCTCCTTCAAGGAGCTGGAATGTCGTCTGCGCAACCGCGGCCGCGACAGCGAGGAGAAAATCCGCTACCGCATCGCCAAGGGTAAGGACGAAATTCCCGAGGCGCGGTGGTATGACTATATCCTGGTGAATGACGTCATCGAGGAATCGGCGGACGATCTGCTGAGTATTATTAAGGCGGAGCAGAAAAACCGCTCCCGGATTGAATACAAAATTGACGAGGTGCTGGAAACGTATGGAGAAGATCAACAGAACAATTGACGATATTTTTGATATGTCCGACAGCCGCTATTCGCTGGTAAACGCCATCAGCCGCAAGGCGCGGGAGATTGCCGACGAGGCGGAAACCAACAACGATGTGCTCTACCGCAAGCCGGTGAACATGGTCATCGACCGCCTGCTCGACGGCCGCGCCACTATCGAACACATCGAGGATCTGCCGGAGGACAGTCTTTTTGCCGACGAGGAGCGGCGCGTACCCGAGGTCACTGTCCCGGTGTATGCCGAGCTGGCGGAGGCGGAAGACGAAGAAGAAACCAAGGCGTATGATGAAGCGGACGACGGCGAAAACGCCGATGAGTCCGATGAAGAGACAGCGGCATTCTGAGCCTTTGCTGTCGGGAACGCATAGAGGCGGGAGGCAGTATTTTGGTGAAACAGAACGATACGGTATGCCCCCCTGTGGCGTATGCCAAAGTTGCGGTGGAGAACACCGCCTATGATTTCGATCAGCTGTTTGACTATGCCGTCCCCATTGAATACCGCGGTATGGCCGCACCGGGCTGCCGCGTGCTGGTACCCTTCGGGCGCGGCAATCAGAAGCGGCAGGGCGTGATTTTTGCCGTGTCTGACCGCACGGACTATCCCAAGACCAAGCCGTTCTCCGTGCTGCTGGACGAAACACCGGTGCTTTCGGCGGAAATGGTGATGATGGCGGCGTGGTTCCGCGACAACTATTACTGCACCTACTATGAGGCCGCCAAGGTTATGCTGCCCACCGGCATCAATGTGCGGGTCGTGACCTCCTATAAGGCCTCGGAGCAGCTCAGCCGTGAATTTCTCGACGGCCGCGACGATATTACCCCGCAGCAGCGCAAAATTCTGGATATGTTCCTCGCCAACAAGGGCTTGGTGCTGGAAAAGAAACACATCACGGAAGTGATGAACCTGCCGGTCAATTCCACCATTCCCGACAAGTTGGTGGAAAAAGGCTGTCTGGTGCGTCTGGACGACGCAATCCGCAAGGTCAAGGACGCCAATATCAAGATGGTGACGCTCTCCGCCGACGCCGGCAGGCTTGACGGCGTGAAGCTCACCCCAAAGCAAAAAGAGATCGTGACGCTGCTCAGAGACGTGCAGACCGCTTCGGTCAAGGAAATCTGCTACTTCACCGGTATTTCGCAGGCGGTGGTGGATATGCTGGCCAAGAAGGGCATCGTCAGCTATTACGAAGAGGCGGTTTATCGCAACCCCTACGCGGGGGCGGCGGTATCCGGCAGCGAACGCGTGGTGCTGTCTCCGCAGCAGCAGACTGTTTTTGAAAATCTCTATGGACTTTACAACGAAGACAAATTTCATGTTTCGCTGCTGTTCGGGGTGACCGGCAGCGGCAAGACTTCCGTGTTCCTGCGCCTGATCGATGAGGTATTGGACGACGGCAAGGGCATCATTGTGATGGTGCCCGAAATCGCGCTCACTTCACAGACCTTGGAAAAATTCCATGCGCGCTACGGTAAGAAGGTGGCAGTCATTCACAGCGGCCTGTCGCTCGCTCAGAGAATGGACGAGTGGAAGCGGGTGCGCGACGGAGACGCGCAGATTGCCGTGGGTACGCGTTCGGCGATTTTTGCGCCGTTTGCGCGGCTGGGATTGGTTATCATCGATGAGGAGCAGGAATACACCTATAAATCGGAAAACGCGCCGCGCTTTCACGCACGCGACGCCGCGCGGTTCCGCTGCGGCTATCACAAGGCGCTGCTGGTGCTGGCTTCCGCCACCCCGTCCATCGAGACGTATTACAACGCCACCGAGGCGGGGCGGTATGATTATGAGGTGCTGACCAAGCGCTACGGCGACGCGATTCTGCCCGAGGTCGAGAAAATTGACATCTCGCAGATGGATGTGAGCGAGGGCATTATCAGCCCGCGGCTGTATCAGGCATTAAAAGAGAATTGGGAGGGCGGCAAGCAGTCGATTCTGCTCAACAACCGCCGCGGCTTCAACACCTTTGTCTCCTGCCGCGCCTGCAATGAGGTCATCTCCTGCCCGCATTGCAGCGTTTCGATGACCTATCACAGCGACAACCGGCGGCTGATGTGCCACTACTGCGGCTATTCCATTCCCGTGCCGCGGGCCTGTCCGTCCTGCGGCGAGCCGTATCTGCGGTTTGCCGGACACGGTACGCAGAAGGCCGAGGAAGAGCTGGCAAAGCTCTTTCCCGCAGCGCGTATTCTTCGCATGGACGCCGACACCATGACGCGGCGTTCTTCTTATGACAAGAAGCTCGGCGACTTTGCCGCCGGGCTGTACGATATGATGATCGGCACGCAGATGGTCGCCAAGGGGCTGAACTTCGAGCGGGTCACGCTGGTGGGCGTGCTCATGGCCGATCAGACGCTTTACAGCGACGACTTCCGCAGCTACGAGCGGGCCTTCTCGCTGCTCACGCAGGTAGTGGGCCGCTCCGGACGCGGCAGCAGCAAGGGCCGCGCCATCATTCAGACCATGACCCCGGAAAATCCGGTCATTGATCTGGCGGCGCAGCAGGATTACCGGAAATTCTATGAGAATGAGATTATTCTCCGCAAGGCGATGCTGTACCCGCCGTTTGCGGATATCTGCATGGTGGGGTTTGTCGGCACCAACGACGATGCCACGGCACAGGCCGCACAGCGCTTTATGGAGCTGCTCAAATTCCATACACAGCGGGGGTTTTCTGATGTCCCGATTCGCGCATTGGGACCTTCGCCCGCCTCGGTCAGGAAGGTCAGCGGCAAGTACCGCTATAAGCTCATTCTCAAATGCCGCAACAACGCCCGTTTCCGCGAATTGATGCACCTATTGCTCTGTGATTTTGGCAGGAACGCGGCCAATAAGGAGATTACCGCCTACGCCAATATGAACCCCGACAGCGTACTCTGAAGACAAGCGAGCGGAGAAACAATGGGGGTCCAGGGGGACTGGTCCTCCTGGCAGGGGTCTTGGGGCGGCGCCACCAGCGGGGCCTGGGGCAGAGCCCCAGCAGCATGGCCGCAGGCCTGCGAGCAAGACGCGCTTGGATATGCGATGCAGTTGGGCGAATACACCGGAAAGGAACATGACAATATGGCACTCAGACAAATCGTAAAAGAAGGCGACAGCATTCTCCGCAAGAAATGCCGCCCTGTGACGGCGTTCGACCAGAAGCTGTGGCAGCTGCTCGACGATATGAACGAAACGCTTGACGACGCGCAGGGACTTGGTCTTGCCGCACCGCAGGTGGGTATCTTAAAGCGAGTGGTTGTCATTCACATGAATGATGAGGTGGTGGAGATGGTCAATCCCGAAATCATCGAGCGCCGCGGCGAGCAGGAGTGTATGGAGGGCTGTCTCTCCATTCCCGGCGAATGGGGCATTCTCAACCGCCCCGAGTTCGTCAAGGTGCGCTACTATGACCGCAACGGCGACCTGTACGAAATTGAGGGCGAAGGGCTGTTTGCCTCCTGCGCGAGCCACGAAACCGACCATCTGGACGGCGTGCTCTACAAAGATAAAGTCATTCGCATGGTTGACCCGTCAGAACTGGAAGAAACCGAGGATAACGGGGAAGAATGATACCGTGAGGTGAATCCGATGAAAATCATTTTTATGGGAACGCCGGAATTTGCCGTGCCCGCGATTGACGCGCTGATGGAAGCGGGGCATGAGATAGTGGCGGTCTTTTCCCAGCCCGACAAGCCCAAGGGACGCGGCTATACCCTGACCCCGCCGCCTGTCAAGGTCAAGGCGCTGGAACACAATATTCCCGTCTATCAGCCTACCAGCATGAAGGACGGCGAGGCGCTCAGAATTTTTGAAGACATTCAGCCCGATGTGGCGGTGGTCATCGCTTACGGCAAAATTCTGCCGAAGGAGATTCTCGACGCGCCGAAATATGGTTGCATCAACGTCCACGCGTCATTGCTGCCGAAGTATCGCGGCGCGGCGCCGATTCAGTGGAGTGTCATTGACGGCGAGGCCGTCACCGGCGTGACGACCCAGCAGATGGACGTGGGGCTTGACACCGGCGATATGCTGATGAAAACCGAGACGCCGATTGACCCGGACGAAACGGCGGGCGAGCTGCACGACCGGTTGTCCGAAATGAGCGCCAAGCTCATCGTCGATACGCTGGCGGCACTGGAAAAAGGGGAACTGCACCCCGAGAAGCAGGACGATGCCCAGAGCTGTTACGCGAAAATGCTCACCAAGGAGCTTTGCGCGGTGGACTGGCGCAAGGACGCGCGAACTGTTCACAATCAGATTCGCGGCCTGTCGCCGTGGCCGGTGGCCGTCGCGGTGATGGAGGGCAAAAAGCTCAAAATCCACCGTTCCGCGCTGTCGGCATTGAGCAGCGACGCGGCGCAGTGCGGGGAGGTCATCTGTCTGAACCCCTTTACCGTGCAGTGCGGGGGTCATACCGCCATCGAGCTGCTGGAAATACAGGCCGAGGGCAAGAAGCGCATGAAGACCGAGGATTACCTGAGAGGGCATAAAATCGAATTGGGAACCATTCTGCAATAGCGACATTGCAGATGAATTTAATTTCTTTCGTAGAAAGGAAGATGTAAAAATGTTAGAGACATTAACCCTGTTCGCGCAAGGCATGTATACCGACCAGTCCAATGCCATCGGCGTGGGCTATCCGATGGGTATCGGTATCGACTATTACTATGTCCTGCTGGTCATTCCCGCCATGATTATCGCGCTGATTGCGCAGGCGAAGGTCAAGTCGGCCTACAGTAAGTATGCCAAGGTCGGCAATTCCCGCAACCTGACCGGCGCGCAGGCCGCCAGAATGATTCTCGACAGCCACGGCCTGACGTATGTCCCCATCAATGTGGTGCAGGGCGAACTGACCGATCACTTCAATCCCACGGACAACACCGTCAATCTGTCGCCCGCCGTCTACAGCGGCACGTCGGTGGCCTCCATCGGCATTGCGGCGCATGAAGTCGGCCACGCGATTCAGCACGCGGAAGGATACACGCCCAACAAAATCCGTTCGGCGATTATTCCCGTCACCAACTTCGGTTCACAGGTTTCCATGATTCTCATTCTGCTGGGACTGGTGCTGAGCAGCTTCCTCTGGCTGGCCTATCTCGGCGTGATTCTGTATTCCACCGCGACGCTCTTCCAGCTCGTCACGCTGCCTGTGGAATTTAACGCCAGCAACCGCGCTCTCAAGCACATCAAGGAGCTGGGCATCGCCAACGACGACGATTACAAGGGCGTCAAGAAGGTACTCACTGCCGCCGCCATGACCTATGTGGCCGCGCTGATTACCTCTCTGGCCAACTTCCTGCGTCTGCTGCTCATCGTGCGCGGCAGCGACAGCCGCAACAGAAGATAACCGGCATGGGTCAGAATCAACAGAGAGACACACACCGTGAAAACCATACTGCCCCCGCCAATCCCCGCATGACCGCCTATCGGGTGCTCATGCAGGTGGAAGGCGAGGGCGGCTATTCTAATATTGCCCTGAACGCGGCGCTCAGCGGCGCTAGTCTTGCGCCGCGTGACAAGGCATTCGTGACGAAGCTGGTGTACGGTGTGCTGGAACACCGGGAATACCTCGACCATGTGATCAGCAGCTATGTGAGGGCGGGCAGCAAGCCGGAACCTGCCGTCCGCTGTCTTCTGCGCATGGCTGTTTATCAGATGGCCTTTCTTGATACGCCCGATGCGGCGGCAGTCAATGAGAGCGTCAATCTGGCCAAAAAACTGAAGCTGTTCCGTGCGACCGGTTTCATCAACGGACTTTTGCGAAATTATATCCGCGACGGCAAGCAGGTCAGGCTGCCCGACCGGGAAAAACATCCCGAAGCGTATCTCAGCCTGCGCTATTCCTGCCCGCTGTGGCTGGTAAAGCTCTGGCGGGGGGCTTACGGGGAGGCGGTCTGTGAAGGCATTCTGGGCAGTCTCGCCGAGCGGCCGCCGCTCTTTGCGCGGGTCAACACGACCAAAACCACGGCTGCGGCGCTGCGGGATTCCTTTGCGGCGGACGGCGTGAGCGCCACGCTGTCAGACGTGCTGCCGGACTGCCTGCTGCTGGCGCATACCGGCGCGATTCAGGAAACACCGCAGTATGCGCGGGGCGAATTTCATGTGCAGGACGGTTCGTCGCAGCTCTGCTGCCTGATGGGAGCGCCAAGGAGCGGCGATACGGTGTATGACGTGTGCGCCGCGCCGGGCGGCAAGAGTTTTACACTGGCGGAACTGATGGATAACGTGGGAAAGGTGATTTCCTGCGACCTGCACCCCCACCGCGTCAAGTTGATTGCCGAAGGCGCCGAGCGGCTGGGTCTGAGCTGTGTCAAGGCAGTCATGCGCGACGCGCTGGCGGAAACCGATGGGGCGGCCTGCGCGGACTTGGTATTGTGCGACGTGCCCTGTTCGGGGCTGGGCATTATCCGCCGCAAACCCGACATCAAGCAGAAGGCAAAGGACGAGATTGACGGGCTGCCCCCGCTGCAATACGACATTCTGGCACATTCGTCGAGGCTGGTGAAGCCCGGCGGACGGCTGGTGTATTCCACCTGCACGCTCAATCCCGCCGAAAACGGCGCGGTAGTGGAAAAATTTCTCGCGGCGTACCCGGACTTTGAGCCGTGCGCCATGACGCTGCCGCAGGGCGTGACGCGTGCCATTGACGAACCCGCGCATATGATAACGGTATTCCCGCAGACGGCGAATACCGACGGATTTTTTATTGCGACGGTCAGGAGGAGAACAAACTGATTTCGGAACAGACAGAAACAATACAGGAACGAACAGATATCAAAAGCATGACCAAGCCGGAGCTGACCGAGAGCTTCAAAGGGCTGGGGCTGCCGAAATTCCGCGCCGATCAGGTGTATCAATGGCTGCACGCCAAGGGAGCGGAATCCTTTGATGAAATGACCAATATTTCCAAGGAACTGCGGGCGGTTTTGTTACAAAATTATTACATCTTCGGCGTAACCATTGAAAAAAAGCTGGTTTCGGCGTATGATGATACCGTCAAATACCTCTACCGTCTTGCCGACGGGGAGTACATCGAGAGCGTGCTGATGCACTATCATCACGGCTGGACGATCTGCATTTCCACGCAGGCGGGCTGCCGTATGGGCTGCACCTTCTGTGCCACCGGTATGGGCGGGCTGGCGCGGAATCTCCGTCCGGCGGAAATGCTCTCGCAGATCACCACTGCCCAGCGCGACAACGGCATTCGCATATCCAACATCGTGCTGATGGGCATGGGGGAACCGCTGGACAATTTCGACAATGTGATGCGTTTTCTGGATCTGGTTTCTGATCTCGAAGGCGTGGGCATCGGTATGCGGCACATTTCGCTTTCCACCTGCGGGGTGGTCAGCCGTATCTACGAGCTGATCGAACGCCGGCCGCAGTTCACGCTGTCGGTGTCGCTTCACGCGCCGAATGACAGGCTGCGCGGCGAGATGATGCCGATTAATCGCAAGTGGGGCGTTGACGAGCTGCTCGAGGCCTGCCGTGCGTATGCTGAGGCGACCCACCGGCGGATTTCCTTTGAATACTCGCTCATCAAGGACAAGAACGACACCGACGCGTGCGCTCGCGAGCTGGCCGGAAAATTAAAGGGCATGCTGTGTCATGTCAACCTCATTCCGGTCAATACTGTAAAAGGCAATTCCTACGAGCGTTCGTCACAGAAGCAGATCGAACGCTTTATCAGAATTTTAGAGGGCAGCGGCATTACGGCCACTGTCAGAAGAACATTGGGCGCGGATATCAACGCGTCATGCGGCCAGCTCCGCCGCAAGCAAAAGGAGGAATCCGATGGAACTGTTCAGCAGGACGGATAAGGGCTTGGTCAGAAGCGCCAATCAGGACGCGGAACTGCACGGTATGCTGGAGGACGGCAACGCGTGGGCGATCGTGTGCGACGGCATGGGCGGCGCCAACGGCGGCAACGTCGCGAGCAGCACCGCCGTGGAGGAAATCGCCGCGCAGCTGAGAAAGAATTACGTCAGCGGCATGACCGGCAGCGAGCTGCGGGACATGATGGGGCGGTGTATTCTCTCGGCCAATATCAAAGTGTATATCGAAGCGCAGGAGGATTTGTCACTGCGGGGCATGGGTACCACGGTGGTAGTGGCGGTGATCTGCGGCGAAACGGCCTATGTGGCGCACGCGGGCGACAGCCGCGCCTATTGGGTGACAGGTGACCGCATGGTTCAGCTCACGACCGATCATTCGGTGGTGCAGGCGATGGTGGACCGCGGCGAGCTGACACAGGCCGAAGCCCGCAGACACCCCCGCAAGAATCTGATTACCCGTGCGCTGGGCGTGAAACCCAAGCTCGATATTGATTACTGTGAATGCCCGTTTCACAAGGGGGACATTCTCCTGCTGTGCAGCGACGGGCTTTCCAATTATGCCGACGAAGATCAGATGCGCCGTATCCTGCGCGACAACGAAGGACGTCAGGCGGTGGATAAGCTGATAGATACCGCCAATTACAGCGGCGGCGTGGACAATATCACGGCGGTAGCCATTTATTGCTGACGTAGCGCGTCAAGCTGATGACATTCCCCATAAGGAGTTGTGACAAGATGGATAGATATATCGGAAGGGTTCTGGACGGTCGTTATGAGATTCTGGAAGAAGTGGGCAACGGCGGCATGGCGGTTGTCTATAAAGCCAAGGATTTTGACACCGGCGCCGTCGTCGCGGTGAAGATACTGCGCGAGGAATATCTCGACAATGAGGAATTTTCCCGCCGGTTCCGCAACGAATCGCGCGCAATTGCGCTGCTCAATCACCCCAACATCGTCAAGATTCTCGATGTGAGCAACAGTCCTTCGCTGCAATACATCGTCATGGAATACATTGACGGCATTTCGCTCAAGGATTATATCGAGCAGCAGCGCGTGGTCAAGATCAAGGAGGCGGTGCATTTCACCACCCAGATTCTCCGCGCGCTCATGCAGGCGCACGCCAAGGGCATCGTCCATCGCGACATCAAACCCCAGAATATCATGCTGCTCTCCAACGGGCAGATCAAAGTGACCGACTTCGGCATTGCACGTATGTCCACCAGCCGCACCAGCACCATCACCGACAAGGCGATCGGCTCGGTGCATTACATCGCGCCGGAGCAGGCGCGGGGCGCCAATACCGACGCGCGGGCCGATTTGTATTCGGTGGGCGTCATGCTGTATGAAATGCTCACGGGCAAGCTCCCGTTTGAGGCGAGCAGCGCGGTGTCGGTGGCGGTGATGCAGCTTCAGGCCGACCCCAAAATGCCACGCGCCATCAATCCCAATATCCCCGTAGGTCTGGAAGAAATCACCATGCAGGCTATGCAGAAGGATCCGGCCAAGCGTTACCAGAGCGCGGCGGAGATGCTCCAGGACATCGAGGATTTCAAGCGCAATCCGGGCATCCGGTTTGATTACAAATACGTGGCGGAGGACAACATCAAGTACCGCAAGGCGTCCGACGCGGCGAAGGAAGCCGAGGCGGAGGAAGAATACAAAAGCCCGGTCATTCCGGTGATGTCTGGTATTGCCACGGCATTTGTGCTGGTGGCGCTGGTATTTGCGGTGCTGTTTGCCGACGCGAGCGGCATTTTCAAGAAGAACACCAGCGAGCAGACCGACCTGCCCAATTTTGTGGGACAGGAGTACAATGCCATCATTCAGAGCAAGAAGTATGACTACATCTTCTTCAAAGAGGAAAAGTTCAGCAGCGAGTACGCCGAGGGCGTCGTGATGGAGCAGACGCCGAAGCCGAACAAGCGCGTATATTCCACCTCCAAGGTCACGCTGTACGTCAGCAAGGGTCCGGAGCGTCTGATGGTGCCGGATTATCAGAATATGACGTTTTCGCAGTACACTCAGCAGCTCACGTCGCTGGGACTGAAGTACGTGGATATGCCGGTTTATGACGACAGCAAGCCGGCGGACATCGTTATCAACACCAACCCCCAGCCCCGGGAAGAGGTTAGCCTGGGCGACGTGATCGAGGTGTATTACAGCAAGGGTCCCAAGACGGAAGAAATCAAGATGTCCAATTATATCAACACGCCCTATGTGGCGGCCAAGAGCGAGCTTACCTCGCTGGGTATCAC
Organism: uncultured Clostridia bacterium; assembly: GCA_946184295.1. Taxonomy (GTDB): domain Bacteria; phylum Bacillota; class Clostridia; order Oscillospirales; family Acutalibacteraceae; genus RUG762. The sequence continues at coordinate 28,121 of CAMHEZ010000012.1, forward strand.
GGTGGCCGACGCCACCATGGTGGACAGCAATAAGCCCGAAGGCACGATTATTTCGCAGGAGCCCTCCTACGGCACCAAGATCAGTCAGGATACCGTGGTCAAATTCACGGTCAGCAACGGGCAGGCGCCCGCTTCGACCGTGCGTCTGGATATTGACCTGCCGGAGGACAAGACCAACGACGTCACCATCGAGATTTTCCTCAACGGGGAGAGCAACAAGGTGGCCAATGTGTCGCTGGCGTCTCAGGACAGCTATTCGGTCAAGCTCACGGGTTCCGGAACGCTGCCGGTGGTGGTCACGATGAACGGCAGGAACTATCGTGATTACACGGTGAATTTCTCGGAGGGCACCTATGATATGACCAAGGAATATGACACGTCATGGCTGGACGGCGAGGATACCGCCATTGGATAACTGTTGTCAGCTTGAGGGAATCATCATCAAAGGCATCGGCGGTTTCTATTACGTAGAGGCTGACGGGCAGGTGTATGAATGCCGCGGGCGGGGGACGCTCCGGGGGCGGGGCGGCAAAGCCGCCTCCGCCGGGATTACCCCGCTGGCCGGCGACAGGTGCGTGATCTCGGTTTACGAAAACGGTCTGGCCAGTCTGGACAGGATTCTGGAACGGCGCAATTTTCTGATGCGCCCGCCGGTGGCGAATCTGGATAATCTGTTCATTGTGGTGTCTGCCTGCGAACCCCAGCCCAATGCCCTGACGGTGGACAGGTTTGTCTCACTGGCGGAGCATAAAGGCATTGAGCCGGTGCTGGTGCTGACCAAGCTGGACAAGGCCTCCGATGAGGGATTCGGGGATATTTACCGCAAGGCGGGATTCACGGTCATCGACGCGGATTACGGTGGCAATGAGCAGGAACGGCAGGCGTTTCTTGACGCGATACGGGAAATCATGCGGGACAAGATCAGTGCCTTTGCGGGCAACACCGGCGTGGGAAAATCCACCCTGCTCAACGCGCTTTGTCCGGCGCTGGAGCGGGAAACCGGTGAAACCAGCCGCAAGCTGGGGCGGGGGCGGCATACCACCCGTGAAACCGAGCTTTTCACGCTCGATTTCGGCGGCAGAATTGCCGATACGCCGGGGTTTTCCTCCTTTGACAGCGAGTTTTCGGAAATCGTCTATAAGGAAGACCTGCCGGACACGTTCCGTGAGTTTGCGCAGTATGTGGGGCAGTGCCGGTTTACGGGCTGTTCACACACCTGTGAAAAAGGCTGTGAAGTGCTGGCGGCTGTGGAGCGGGGCGAAATCGCGCCGTCGCGCCACGCGGACTATGTGACATTGTATAATGAAGTCAAGGATATCAAGGAGTGGGAAAAGAAAAAGCTGCGCCGTTCGTGACGCACCAGCAAGATGAAAATGAAACATTGGCATTCTGCATGCAGACGAGGATGGAAGGACAACATGAACTGTGTCATTTTATCGGCCGGTGACATTACCGACTATGACCTGATGAGGGAATATATTCATGAAGGGGATTATATCATTGCCGCCGACGGCGGCTACAGGCATCTGAAGCCGCTGGGGGTCAACTGTGATTATTTTATCGGTGATTTTGATTCTTACAGCGGTGTCCCTATGTGTGAATGGGAAAAATATCCGACAGAGAAGGACGACACAGACACCATGCTGGCTATCAAGCACGGGCTGCTCAAAGGCTTGGACAGTTTTATCATTTTTGGCGGCCTGGGCGGTCGGCTTGACCACACCGTCGCGAATTTTTCCGCGCTGGAGTATCTCAAAGCGCACGGGGCGGGCGGCATGCTGGTCGATGAACGGACGGTAGTCCGGCTGCTGGGGGTGGGTGACAGTTTTTTCCCAGAAATGGACGGCGGTTATTTTTCGGTTTTTCCCTTTGGCTGTGATTCTGCGGTAGTCAGCATGAGCGGCGTGAAGTATCCGGTAGAGCGGCAGCGGCTTCATTCCGACTTTCCGCTTGGTGTGAGCAACCGCGTCACCGATGCAAACGCGTTTTCCATCAAAATTCACGAAGGAAAAGTGCTTGTGATGGAGTGCAAAAAAGATTGACACGTTTTTGACCCACGAACGTACTATGATAGTGAGAGCGGAAAGCCAGAAACACTGATACCTGACATACCCGCTTGATACATCATTTCACGGAGGTCATGACTTATGAAGATCGTAGTAGTCAAAAGTCCCAAGTTTCTCGGCGGCATTCTCAGAATGGTATTCGGCATCAAAAAGGAAGCATAACGCTTTGGCGTGACGGCTGCTGTCGGATTCACAAAGCAATATCAAAACGGCGCGTTTCCGAGACGAGGAAAACGCGCTGTTTTATTGTTTTTTGCCGATTTTACTTGCAACGGAGCCGGAAGTGCGCTATAATATGGTTGGGAGGGATAGACGATGTACCGTGACAATTCGATTGTGAAATTGAAACTGGATGTGATTTTTAAAAGAGTGTTTGGCAGCGAAGAAAACAAAGATATCATTGCCGCCTTTATCTCCGCTATGCTGGAAATCCCGCGGGACAGCATTGAGGAAATCTATATCAGCAATGTGGAATTAGCGCCAGAATATTTGGAGCAAAAATTCAGCCGACTGGATTTGAGACTGGAGATTGACGGCAGACTGGTCAATGTGGAAATGCAGGTCAATTACGAACCCGACTTTCAGGAGCGCACACTGTTCTATTGGTCAAAGCTGTTCAGCGACGAGCTGAAGGCGGGCGAGGAATACGGCGAGCTGAAACGCACCGTTTGTATCAATATCATCAATTTCAACCTGTTCGACTGCGAGGATTATCACTCTCAATTCAAGGTGATGGAGCGTGACCGGCACGAAGTATTGTCGGATAAGTTTGCCATACACTTCTTTGAGCTGAAAAAGAAAAACAATGTGCGCAAAAATGCGCCGATGGAGGACTGGCTGCGTTTGATTGACGCGGAAACGGAGGATGATTTGATGGCCATTCAGCGAACGACACAGATTCCCGAAGTGAAGAAGACGATTGTCAAGCTGCGCCATCTGAGCGCCGATGAGCAGGTACGGCAGGAGGTCTATTATCGGGAAAAGCGGCTCCACGACGAGGCTACCGCGCTGGGTCATGCCAGACGTGAGGGGATTGCCGAGGAAAGAAAAAAGACCATTGCAAGAATGCGCGAATTGGGCTTTGACGATGAACAAATCAAATCTATTTATGGAGAGTGAATGATGGTGGGAAGTCCAAATAGGCCCATTGTCAAGCTGCGCCATCTGAGCGCCGACGAAAAGGTGAGACAGGAGGTCTATTATCGGGAAAAGCGGCTCCACGACGAGGCCACCGCGCTGGGTCATGCCAGACGTGAGGGGATTGCCGAGGGGATTGGCATAGGCCGCGCCGAGGGGATTGCCGAGGAAAGAAAAAAGACCGTTGCAAGAATGCGCGAATTGGGCTTTGACGAGGAACAAATCAAATCTATTTATGGAGAGTAATGCGTCTTCAAAAAATACACATCCCTTGCGTGTGGCAAGCCATGCGCAGGGGATGTTTTATTTATCCAGGCTTCATTTGATTTCCTGTTCCAGATTACGAAAATCGTCGGTATCGAAAAATTCGATCAGCGAGATTTCCAAGCCGTCGCACAGTTTTTTGATGGTGACAATACCGGGATTTTTGCTTTCTCCGTTCAGTATGCTTTTGACGGTTGACTGAGAAATGCCGGCCCGATAGCTGAGTGCGTTGGGTGTGATGTGTTGTTCGTGGCAAAGCTCATAAATTCGTTTGACTACCGCATCGTAAACGCCCATATCATCACCTCAAGTCTGTTATTATCCTGATAATAGCAGGCTCGGATGATGTATGTTAGTGACAAATCACTAACAAAGACTTGACAGATAAAAAATGATGTGATAAAATCAAATAGTGATATATCACTATATCCGAAATTCTCTCCGTTCGCCAGCGGATTATTTTTTCAAATTCCATGAATAATCGGGACATGGTCTGAATATGAATGCAACAGAAACCAAAAGAAGCACCAAAAAGGTACTTCCCCAAAAGGAGAGAAGCTCATGGAATGTAAAGCGACCGGTGAATCCGTATTCGCCAAAGAAGTGTTATTTGAAGGCAACTGCGAGCAGGCGGTGGACGTGGATTTCACCCTGCCGGACTATTGCCCCGACATCGGCAAGCTGCTCAAGTGCCGTCTGGAGCCGATGATTACCTCCCGCGAGGTCAATTTTGATTCGCTGGTGGTGGAGGGCAACGCGAGAATTTCCGTCATTTATCTCGATGACAGAGACAAGAAAATCAGATGCTGCGACCGCAATTATCCCTTCAAGGCGTCTGTCCCATACGACAACACCACGGAAAATGTCAGGCTGCTGGTGGATACCCACGTGGATTATGTCAACTGCCGTGCCGTCAGCCAGCGCAAGCTGGACATTCACGGCGCCTTCACGCTGCATCTGACAGCGGTCTGCGCCAAGGCCATGGATTTTATCTCTGACGCGCAGGGCGAGGGTCTGCGGCTGCGCAAGTGCAGCCGTGACGTCAGTGATCTGGTGAGCTTCGCCCAGTGCGGCTTCGACATCAGCGAGGCCATGGAACTGGGGGAGGGCAAGCCGCCGATTTCCTCGATTATCCGGACCGATGTGGCGCTTTGTCTGGAGGAATGCAAGGCCATTGCCAACAAACTGATTGTCAAGGGCAACGCGATTTTCGGCATGGTGTATTGCACCGAACAGGGCGACGAACCGGAGCATATGGAATACCTCATTCCTTTCAACCAGTTTTTCGATGTGGCGGGGATTGATGAATCCTGCGTGATCGACCTCAAAATGAACTGCGATTCGGTGGAAGTGTCGCTGCGCACTGACGCGGACGGCGAATATCGCCGCATTGACGTGGATATCCGCGCCGTGGCCAATATTGCCGCCTACCGCGATAAGCATGTGGAGTGGATTACCGACGCCTATTCGGTGGCCTACGAGTCCAATTGCCGCCGCAAACAGCTCAAACCCGAGCGCCTTTGCAGCACGGTTTACGATACGGTGCTCTTCAAGCAGACCGTGGACACGGGTGATGTTAAGATCGACGGGATCTGCGATCTCTGGTGCAGCGTGATGGACAGCCGCAGCAGTTGGCGGGACGGCAAGACCGTGACCACCGGCAATCTGGCGGTCTGCATGATTGTCCGTGATCCGCGGCAGGGCGTGACCTATACCGAGAAGAATGTGCGTTTTGACTGTGCCGTGGCGCAGCCGGCGGAAGGGCAGATTCTCCGCTCCGAATGCCGTGTGCATGTGAAGTCCTGCAGCTACACTATTACGGGCGACAACAAGGTGGAGATTCAGGTCGAGTTGTGTGTGAACGCTTCCGTGTATGAGGAGATGCCTACACGGCTGGTGGACGCTGTGGAGCTGGACGAGAGCCGCCCGAAATCCGCCGAGAGCCGCCCCGCCGCCGTGCTGTATTTTGCCGAGAGCGGCGAGGAGCTGTGGGATATCGCGCGGGAGTACAATTCGTCGGTGGAGGCCATTCGCGAGGACAACGACATCGACGGCGATTCTGTGACGGACAGCAGACTGCTGATCGTGACGGCATAAGGGAGGAGCGGAAAAATGGAAGATACCAAAATTTACAGAGACATCGCCGAGCGGACCAACGGCGATATTTATATCGGTGTGATCGGCCCCGTGCGCACCGGCAAATCCACCTTTATCAAGCAGTTTATGGAGACGCTGGTGCTGCCCAACATGAGCAGCAAATACAAGGTGGAACGCGCCACCGACGAAATGCCGCAGTCGGCCGCCGGGCGCACGATTATGACCACCGAGCCCAAGTTCATTCCCGAAGAGGCCATTGAAATCGACCTCGACGACACCGCCTCCTTCCGCGTGCGCATGATCGACTGTGTAGGCTACATTGTGCCGTCCTCGCTGGGCTACATCGAGGACAACGCGCCCCGCATGGTCAAAACCCCGTGGTTTGAAGAGGAGATTCCCTTCAATCTGGCTGCCGAGATCGGCACCCGCAAGGTCATTACCGAACACTCCACCATCGGGCTGGTCGTCACGACCGACGGCAGTATCAGCGATATTCCCCGCGCCGAATATGAAGAAGCGGAGGAACGCGTCATCAACGAACTCAAGGAGATCAACAAGCCCTTTGCCGTGCTGCTCAATTGCGCCGACCCCTCCACGCCGGAAAGTCAGAGCCTTGCCGCGCGGCTGACCGCGCGCTATGGCGTGCCGGTGATGGCGGTGAACTGTCAGCAGATCACCGAAAGCGAAATCCAGGGCATTCTCTCGGAAGTGCTGTATGAATTTCCGGTGCGCTCGGTTGCCATTGATATGCCGGGCTGGCTCAATTCGCTCGACAGAGATCACTGGCTCAAGTCCGACATCTTCGGCACGATTCGTCAGGCGGCCAAGGGTATCCGCCGTATCCGCGAGATCGACAAGCTGGTGAGCGCACTTTCCGACAACCAGTATGTGGTGAGTGCTGCGACGCGCTCCATTGAACTGGGTACCGGCAAGACCCGTGTGAAGGTCGAGCTTCAGCCGGAGCTGTTCTACCGCGTGATTGGTGAGAAGACCGGCCTCCAAATCAAGAATGAGGGGGACTTGATGCACTCCATCACCGAACTGGCTGCCGTCAAACGCAAGTACGACAAGCTCAGTGACGCGCTCGATGAGGTGGAACGCACCGGTTACGGCATTGTCATGCCCGGCATGGACGAACTCACGCTCGAGGAACCGGAACTGATGAAGCAGGGCGGCCGCTACGGTGTGCGCCTGACCGCTTCCGCGCCGTCACTGCACATCATCAAGACCGATATCACCACCGAGGTGGCGCCGATTGTCGGTTCCGAGAAGCAGTCCGAGGATCTGGTGCGCTACCTGCTGCAAGAGTTTGAGGAAGATCCGTCGTCCATCTGGCAGTCGAATATCTTCGGCAAATCGCTGCACGAGCTGGTCAATGAGGGGCTTCACAACAAGCTCAGCAAGATGCCGGTCGATGCGCGTGATAAAATGCGTGAGACGATTGAACGTATTATCAACGAAGGATGCAGCGGCCTGATCTGCATTATTTTGTAAGGTAAAAAACAGTGGAAAACGGTTGTATCAATCAACCAACGGTGTGCGCGGCGACAGTTTTTTGGAAGCTGTCGCCGCGTCGAATTGTGTCGGATGATGTCGAACCCTTTTGTCGCTTTGTGGCTTTTTTGTGCATATGCACAAAAAGCGTGTCGCCGAAGGGACGGATGGCAGACCAGGCGCGTTGTCGAATTTCAGCATGGTGAAGGGGACTTTTCACAAAAAAATCGGTGAAAAAATTCGTTTAAAACGCGGAAGGACGTGTGAAAAATTTGCGTGTTTTTAATAATTTGATTCGCTGCCGCGGTAAAGCGGCAAATATCATTGAAGAATTTTATTGAACCTTATGATGAAAAACATCTCAAAAAAATTGTAGAAGATAGCGTAAAGTGGGAGATGTCAAGCAAAAAATGTCGATCAAAACGATTTTGTGCGGAAACACGAATTTTTAATAGGAACGAAAAAAATGCTGGATTCATGTTGAAATTTATCCTCGTTTTGTGGTAGGATTAATTCACGGTTCCGATCGGCCGAAAAATTGTTTCTTGGAGTTTGGATCAATGAAGGAAATCAAGGTTATTATGTCCCACGAAAATAAAGAGATGTTTATGAGGGCCATGCAGCTCAAAGCGGGTGTGACCGGCAGCATCATGTCGTCTGAGCAGATTGGCGGCTTTGTGCCGGTAAATAATGACGGTGAATCATTTGCGTCAGCGATAGATCGCTGTCGTCCCGACGTGGTTTTGCTGGATCTGTTTATTGGCAGAACCGATGCGATCACACTCATCAGAAAACTGCGGCAGAACATGGGACAGAGCATACCGAAATTTGTGGTGGTCTGTGAGTTCCCCGCCATTCGGCTGGAACGTGAGCTTTACAACGCCGGCGCGACGGTCGTGCTGACCAAGCCCGTGCGTACCGAGGCGCTGTATAACGTGATCTGCTCGGTGGGGCGTACGGACAGTGTGGGACCGCTTTTTCCCTTTGCGGGCGTCAAAGCCCTGAGCGGGGACCGTGATGTGGACGAGCTGGAGCTGATTGTGACGGACATCATTCATCAGATCGGCGTGCCGGCTCACATCAAAGGCTATCAGTATGTGCGCTTTGCCATCGTCACAGCGGTGGAAGAACCGGATATCATCAACGCCGTGACGAAGCAGCTTTATCCGCGTGTTGCCGAAAATTTCGGCAGTACACCCTCACGCGTTGAGCGTGCGATACGGCATGCCATCGAAGTGGCGTGGGACCGGGGCGACATTGATGTGCTCAATTCCTACTTCGGCTACACGATTCACAACGGCAGGGGCAAGCCGACCAACAGCGAGTTTATCGCCATGATTGCCGATAAACTGCGCATCAATATGCTGACCGCTTCCTGACGAAGATTCCCGCTTGGCAGCAATCAAAAAAACAAATCGGGCCGTGCCGCAATGACACTGCCCGATTTGTTTTTGTTTTGCGTGATGTCCCCATGACGGTCTATTTGTGATATACCCGTCTTCTGGAACCGAGTGCGCAGGCCGCCAGCACAATGCCGGTGATGGAAATGACAGTGCCCACAATGCTCAGCGAGAGCGCAAAGGCTGCCATGATATTTCTTCTCATAGTGATATTACACCACCTTTCTGTGACGTTTGCCTTGAATCAAAATGGCTTACCTCTCTATTTTAATAAATTGAAACACAAAATTCAATATATTTATTGAAATTTCTGTCAACATTGGGTATAATGATGAAAAAGACGTTTTTTTGCCTGCCGATCGTCCGGCAGCGCGGCGGCTTCTTGGCAGGCGGCTGGCAAATTCAACAGAATTGCCGTGAGGGGTGGAACGCAATTGAGCAGGTGCATGATATTTAAAAAAGCCTGTCATTTGCTTGACAATGGAAAAATAGTTTGTTAAAATATTAACGAAGGCTGATTTCCGGTTCCGATGTGATTTCTTTCATGAGCGATCGGGGCGGTGAGATAACATTCCAAAAAGATTGGAGATATTGACAATGGCAGAGTACGAAATCGTAGACGGCGTGGAAGCGCTGGAAAAGAAGCTCGCTCAGGTCCGGGAGGCGCAGAGAAAGTTTGCGACCTACACACAGGAGCAGGTAGACAAAATTTTCCTCGCAGCAGCGATTGCCGCCAATCAGGCGCGATTGCCGCTGGCCAAAATGGCGGTGGAGGAAACCGGCATGGGCGTCGTGGAGGACAAGGTCATCAAAAACAACTATGCCGCCGAGTACATCTACAACGCCTACCGGGATACCAAGACCTGCGGCGTAATCGAAGAGGACAAGGCATACGGCATGAAGAAGATCGCTGAGCCAATCGGTGTCGTTGCGGCTGTCATTCCCACCACCAACCCCACTTCGACCGCGATCTTTAAGACTTTGATTTGTCTGAAGACCCGAAACGGCATTATTATCAGCCCCCATCCCCGCGCCAAGAAGAGCACCATTGCCGCCGCCAAAATCGTGCTGGAAGCGGCTGTCGCAGCAGGCGCTCCCGAGGGCATCATCGGCTGGATTGACGTGCCCTCGCTGGAAATGACCAATCTGGTCATGAAGGAAGCCGACATCATCCTGGCCACCGGCGGCCCCGGCATGGTCAAGGCGGCTTACAGCTCCGGCAAGCCGGCGCTCGGCGTCGGCGCGGGCAATACCCCCGCCATCATCGACAAGTCGGCGGATATTCTGCTGGCGGTCAACTCCATTATTCATTCCAAGACCTTTGACAACGGCATGATCTGCGCTTCCGAGCAGTCAGTCATCGTTGACAAGGAGATTTATGAGGAAGTCCGCGCCGAGTTCGCCAAGAGAGGCTGCTATTTCCTCGCGGACGACGAGAAAGACAAGGTCAGAAAGACCATGATTATCAACGGCGCGCTCAACGCCAAGATCGTCGGTCAGAAGCCCGTGACCATCGCCGCGCTGGCAGGCGTGGAAGTACCCGAAGCCACCAAGGTGCTGATCGGCGAGGTCGAGAGCGTGGACATCTCCGAAGAATTTGCGCACGAGAAGCTGTCCCCCGTGCTGGCGATGTATAAGGCCGAGGACTTTGAGGACGCGCTCGCCAAGGCGGAGCAGCTCATCGCCGACGGCGGCTATGGCCATACTTCCTCGCTCTATTGCAACGCGCTCACCGAAACCGCCAAGATCGACACATTCAGCGCGAGAATGAAGACCTGCCGCATTCTGGTCAATACGCCTTCCTCTCACGGCGGCATCGGCGACCTGTATAACTTCAAGCTGGCTCCCTCGCTGACATTGGGCTGCGGCTCCTGGGGCGGCAACTCGGTTTCGGAAAACGTCGGCGTCAAGCACCTGATTAACATCAAGACCGTTGCCGAGAGGAGAGAGAATATGCTGTGGTTCCGTGCGCCTGAAAAGGTCTATATCAAGAAGGGCTGTCTGCCCGTGGCTCTCGAGGAAATCAAGGCCGTGCTGGGCAAGAAGCGCGTGTTCATCGTCACCGACCAGTTCCTTTACAAGAACGGCTACACCAAGTGCATCACTGATAAGCTCGACGAGATGGGTATTGTCCATGCCACCTTCTTTGACGTCGCGCCCGACCCGACGCTCGCCTGCGCACAGGAAGGCGTCAAGCAGATGAGAGCGTTCGAGCCTGACTGCATTATTGCGGTCGGCGGCGGCTCTGCCATGGACGCCGGCAAGATCATGTGGGTACTCTATGAGCATCCCGAGGCGGACTTCATGGATATGGCCATGCGCTTTATGGATATCCGCAAGAGAGTCTACACTTTCCCCAAGATGGGTGAAAAGGCCTACTTCATCGCGGTACCGACCTCCGCGGGCACCGGCTCCGAAGTGACTCCCTTCGCCGTTATCACCGATGACAAGGGCATCAAGTACCCGTTGGCCGACTATCAGCTCATGCCCAACATGGCGATCGTGGACGCGGATATGCAGATGACCGCGCCCAAGGGTCTGACCTCCGCCTCCGGCATCGACGCGATGAGCCACGCGCTGGAAGCGTATGTTTCCGTCATGGCGACCGATTACACCGACGGTCTGGCGCTCCAGGCCATCAAGACGATTTTCGATTATCTGCCGCTCTGCTATGAGGACGGCAACAATCAGCCTGCCGCCAGAGAGAAGATGGCCAACGCCGCCACGCTCGCTGGTATGGCTTTCGCCAATGCCTTCCTCGGCATCAACCATTCGCTCGCGCACAAGCTGGGCGCGTATCATCATATTGCCCACGGTATCGCCAACGCGCTGGTGTTGACCGACGTCATGCGCTTCAACGCGGCCGAGGCGCCCACGAAGATGGGTACCTTCTCGCAGTATGACCACCCCAAGACCCTCAGACGCTACGCCGAAATCGCCGAGTATCTCGGCATTGAGGGCAAGGACGACAACGAGAAGCTCGAAGGTCTTATCGCCAAGCTCGAAGAGCTGAAAGAGAAGATCGGTATCAAGAAGACCATTGCGGATTACGGCGTGAAGGAAGAGGACTTCCTCGCCACGCTCGACGAGATGAGCGAGTGTGCCTTCGATGACCAGTGCACCGGCGCCAATCCGCGGTATCCGCTCATCAGCGAGCTGAAGGAGCTTTACTGCAAGGCCTATTACGGCAAGTAAGAAGAAAAAGAAAGCGCGAAGCGCCAATTAGCGAAGCGTGGGGAGTCTTAGCTGTCGCTAGCGACAGCTTGGGGGACTGGTCCTCCTGGCAGGGGCCTGGGGGCAGAGCCACCAGCAGGGTGTGGGACGGCGTCCCACGAGGCAAGCGGAGCTTGCCGAGCAAGACGCGCTTGGACGAAAAACGTACCCGGGCGAATACAGCATGAAAATTCCGACAAGGAGGCATTAACTATGGAATTTGACAATATGGAAATTATCGCGCAGCGCCCCAATAAGACAATTTATCGCTGCGGCAATTATACGGTGAAGGTGTTTGCCGAGGATTTCTCCAAGGCGGATATCCTCAATGAAGCGCTGAACACCGCCAGAGTGGAAGAGACCGGCCTGCCGATTCCCAAGGTGGATCAGGTCACCAAGATTGACGGCAAATGGGCGATTGTCTACGATTACATCGAAGGCAAGACGCTTGCCAAGCTGATGGAAGAGAATCCCGACAAACTGGACGCGTATCTGGCGCTGTTTGTGGACTTGCAGCTGGAGATTCAGAGCAAGCGCGCGCCTTTGCTCAACAAGCTCCAGGACAAGATGAGAAGAAAGATCTCCGAAACCGGTCTCGACGCGACCACCCGTTATGAGCTGGATATGCGTCTCGCGGGTATGAAGAAGCATGTCAAGATCTGCCACGGCGATTTCAACCCCAGCAATATCATCATCAGCCCCGAGGGCAAGGCCTTTGTGCTCGACTGGTCGCATGCCACACAGGGCAACGGCGCTGCCGACGCGGCGAGAACCTATCTGCTCTTCTCACTGGAGGGCAAGACCGAGCTGGCGGAGAAGTACATGAATCTCTACTGCAAAAAGAGTGACACAGCCAAGCAGTATGTCCAGCAGTGGCTTCCCATCGTGGCGGCTTCGCAGTCGGTCAAGGGTAAGCCGGAAGAACGTGAGTTCCTGCTCAAGTGGGTCAATGTGGTTGAATATCAGTAATCCTCTATGACATTGACCTTTTTGGAATAGCATTGATTGGGAAGCACAGAGTGTGATAAAACACGCTTTGTGCTTCTTTTTTGTATATTTTATGTAATCATTTGGTTCGGCTTGACAAAGCGGGGCAGTTATGATTTAATAATGAAATGTGGAAGCGCGCTGTTTTCGGCGCGGTAGAAGGTAATGGCCGCCGTCGGATTTTGCGGCCGATTCTGTTTTATTGTGAGGGAAAGAAATGATTGATCTGATTTTTGACGCGGAAACGCAGTTGGTATCAATTGATAAATCAAGCTTTTTCACAAAGGTTCAGACAGCGCTGGCAGAAGGATATTTTCTGCGCAAGCGTCGCAGGGACATACGCAGGGCGAAGGCCGGTATGAGCCATTTGATGAAGACGGAGGAAGACGAGCTCGAAGAAGCGGAAATCAAAGAAGTGCAGCCCGCAGAGGTGCAGACCGCTCCTGATGAGGGAGAAAAGGAAAAACATCATCAGGGCGGCGGCTTGCTGGCTGTGTTGGACGATGGAATTGGATATATTGCTCGTTTTTTTATTATGTTGAGACTTCCGGTTGTGGAAAACCGCATTGTGTTCAGCACTTTCCAGAATGTTTATACCTGCAATTGCCGCTATATCGCTGAGGAAATGCGGAAACGGCTGGAGCAGGAAGTTGCTGCTAAAGACGCCGAAGCGGAGAAACAGAAAAACGAGCAAGCCCTTGTTGAAGAGAATGAAAAGGTAAAACGGACAATCGAGGAAGAACCGTACCAATTGATTTTTATTGTGAATCGCGCGGTTTATGCCGATAAGGATAAATATGATATTCCTGAGGATATCTGGCTGGTGCAGCGCGGCTCGATTGCGAGTTTTATCGCGCTGGGAACCGCGAAATACTGGGTAGACAATGCCCTCAACTGTATCTGGAAGAATATCCGAAAAAAGAAACGTCAGATTTATCTTAACACATGGCACGGTTCCCTTGGCATTAAGCGGCTCAACGGCGATAAGCATTGGGTTCGGCTCGCAAAGAAGTCCAACAGGAAAATCAGCGCTTTTATTACCAACAGCACCTTTGAGGAAGAAGTGTTTCAGGATTTCGCGTTCTGGTCGCGTGTGCCGTGTCTGCAATTCGGTCATCCGCGCAACGATATTTTACTCAACGAGAAATACAGCATCGCGATGAGAGAAAAAGTGTATGGTTATTATCGTATTCCCGAGCACGCGAAGACGGTGCTTTACGCGCCGACGTTCCGCGATAACAAGTCTGACGTCAGCGCCATCAGAATTGACTGCGTCAGGCTGAAAAAAGCGATGGAGATAAAGTTCGGCGGCGAGTGGACGGTGATGGTCAGGGCACATATGCACAACCGGCACAACGTCGCACTGCGGCAGATGTTTAACGCGCCCGGTGTGATAGACGCGAGCGACTACAACGATATGCAGGAGCTGCTGGCGGTGGTCGATGCGGGTATCACCGATTATTCCAGCTGGATATTTGATTTCGTCCTCACCGGACGTCCCGGCTTCATTTATGCCCGCGACATCGACCAGTATATCCATTCCCGCGGCTTCTATTACGACCTTGATAAGACGCCGTTTTCCATCGCGTCCAACGACGACGAGCTGGTTGCCAATATCGCGGCATTTGACGAAACAGAATACGCTAAGAACGTACAGGCGTTTTTGAAGGAAAAGGGCTGCTATGAGCAAGGCAACGCGGCCAAGCAGGTGGCCGATATGATCTGCGACGGCACGTTTGAGCAAAAGCGTGCGGAAGCAGCGGCACGGCTTAAGGCGAAAAGGAAGAAACAAAAGGAAGAACGGCGGCAGAAGCGGTCGCGATAAACAAAGAATAACGGCGTGTGAGGTGTCATCGACCTCACGCGCCGTTTTTGCTTGCGAAAAACTACACTAAACTTTCGTTTGACAAACTGTGTTGGGTATGTTTTAATGAATATAATCAATTATCCCAAAGCAAAACCGATTTTTGTTATGAAAATCTACACAAATTGACTAAAAAGCAAGACACAGAGGGAGCAATCAGACAGATGAGTAAAAATATTGCCATTATTTTCGCGGGCGGCAGCGGTGCGCGCATGGGCTCGGGTCTGCCCAAGCAGTTTCTGGAAGTCGCGGGCAAGCCGATCATTATCCACACGCTCAATATTTTTGAAGAGCACGAGGCGATTGACAAGATTTATATTGCCTGCAAGGAGGAATACATTCCCAAGCTGAAACGCCTGATTGACCGTCACCGCATCACCAAGGTAGCAGGGGTCGTTGCAGGCGGCGTCACGGGGCAGGATTCCATCTACAATGCCTTAAAGCTGGCCTATGAGGAGAACGACGGGGACGACATCGTGCTGATTCACGACGGCGTACGCCCTTATATCACCTCAGCGGTGATCTATGAGGACATCGCCTGCGTCAAGGAGCACGGCTCCGCCATCACCTGTGCGTCGCTCTTTGAGACACCTGTGGTCAGCACCGACGGGCGGAACATCGATTCGGTACCGCCGAGAGAGCATTTCTTCACCGCGCAGGCGCCCCAGTGTTTCTATCTCAAGGACGTGATCGAGGGGCATGAGGCGATGAGAAAGATCAACCCCGGTTACGAAGGTGTGGTGGACACCTGCTCGCTCATGCAGCAGATGGGCAAAAAGCTGGCCATGGTTAAGGGCAACCGCGGCAATATCAAGGTGACGACCCCCGAAGACCTGTATATTTTCCACGGTCTGGTGCAGTATCACGAGGTGGAGCAGATTTTCGGCTTTGGCGAGAAAGAGGTCGCCAGCAATCTCAAAAAGTAACTGGCTGGAGATTTTCAGGAGGTGACAGTTCGTGTCGGAGCAGCGTGAGATACATGATACAATGGAAATTACGGCGATGCAATGGCAGGGCATTTACCTTCATGTGACAGTGCGGGCTGAGGGCGATCATGACCTGACGGCGTATGAATTTGCTCTGACCGACAAGGCGGGCAAAAAGGTCTTTCCGCTGAAAACCGTGGACATGGCGCGTCGTGAGCTGGTGGTAAATATCACCAATCTGGGCGGCGGACGTATGGCGCAAAACGGCGTGTGGTATTTCAGATACCGCCGCAGAGACGGCGGAGCGGAGTGGCGTGACCTGCCGATTACGCTGGCGGTGGGCGGCACGCTGGCTGATCTCGACAAGGTCTACCGTTACGGCGGCACGGCCTATGCCTATGTGATGACCTTTGCGATTGAGCAGAAAGGCGATGCTCTGCTGGCGCCGTTGACCGTGACCTATATGGCCAAGAGCGACGATCCGGACAAGCGGTATTTCCGCGCAGAATCTTCCCGTGTGGCGGCGAGAGCGCAGAAGCGGCTGATCTGGCTGCTGGAAACACTCATCAACGGCGTGTATCAGGTGATGTCACGCATCACGCCCAAGCGGGGGCACCGCGTGCTGCTGATGTCGGAATCGCGGGTGCCGATGAACGGCAATCTGAAAGCACTGGACGACCGCATCAAGGCACGGGGCTTGGATAAATCGGATTTGAAGATGTCCTATTGGTTCCAAAAGACGTTGGAGGTCAACCGCTTCAAAATCCTGCTGATCTGGCTGCGGCTGACGTTCGTGACAGCCCGGCAGGATATCATTTTCATCGACGATTACACGCCTTTTTTTAACCATGTCAAGGTAAATCCTAAAACGAAGCTCATTCAGGTGTGGCATGCGGGCGTGGGCTTCAAACTGGTGGGCTACGGTCGATTCGGCACCGAGGGCAGCCCCAAGCCGCAGCAATGCTGTTACCGGCAGCTGGATTACGCCATTGTAGGCGGACGGGCGCTGTGCGATATTTATGCCGAGGTATTCGGGCTGGACAGCGAGCGCTGTCTGCCCTACGGTCTCATGCGGCTGGACGGCTATCTCGACCCCGCACGGGTGGAGGCTTTCCGCGCCAAGTTTTATCAGGACTATCCCGCGCTGGCGGGCAAGCGGCTGATTCTCTTTGCCCCGACCTTCCGCGGCGCGAGCCAGCGCACTTCTTACTACCCTTATGAAATGCTGGACTGGGGCAAGATTTACGAGGTCTGCGGGGAGGATTCGCTCTTTCTCATCAAGCAGCACCCCTTTATTCCCAAGCAGGTTGAAATTCCCCCTCAGTACGCCGACCGGATTATGGATTTTTCTTCCTTCCCGGATATCAACGATTTGTTTTATGTGACGGATATTCTGATTACGGATTATTCCTCCAATATCTATGAATTTTCGCTGCACCATAAGCCGATGATTTTCTTTATCTTTGATGAGGCGGAGTACGCGCTGACACGCGGCGTGCATCGGAGCGTGGAGGAGCATGCGCCGGGGAAACTCTGCCGTACCTTTGACGAGGTGCTGACGGCGATCCGGGAAGAAGATTTTGAGATAGAGAAGGTCGAGCGCTTTATCGAGGGCAATTTTGACATGACCGAAGGATTGGCAACGGATAAAGTAATCGACAATCTGATTCTGAAGAAAAAGCATAATTAGCGAAGCGTGGGAGTCCAGGGGGCGAAGCGCCTCCTGGCCCGTCTAGGGCGGAGCCTTGGCAGGGCGTGGGGCAGCGCCCCACAAGGCAGGCCATTGGCCTGCCGGGCAGAACACACTCAAATTAAAAAATGCACTCAGGCGAATCCGGATTCGCCCGGGTGCGTTTTATTTTTTTGCATAAACACTTGCCAAGCCGCGTGATTTATGATAAAATCATCTCATCATTCACGGAGGGGCGATATATGACATGATTGCAATCATTGATTACGGTGCGGGCAACATTCTCAGCGTGCAGAAGGCGCTGGATTATCTCGGCTGCGAAAATACGGTGACAAGCGACCCGGCGGTCATCGCGGCCGCTGACGGCGCGATTCTGCCCGGCGTGGGCGCCTTTGGCGACGCGATGGCGCATATGCGGGCGAGCGGTCTGGTGGAGGCGGTCAGAGCCTTTGCGGCGAGCGGCAAGCCGTTTCTGGGCATCTGTCTGGGCTTACAGGTGCTGTTTGACCGCAGCGAGGAATCTGCCGGTGTGGCAGGACTGTCAATATTGCCCGGCGAGGTGAAGCGCTTCCCCGGGAATATGGGGCTGAAAATTCCCCATATCGGCTGGAACTCTTTGACATACCGCAAGGACTGCCCGCTCTTTCAGGGCTTGCCCGAGCAGCCGTATGTCTACTTTGTCCACAGCTATTACCTGACGGCTGCCGAGCGCGATGCGGTCGCGGCGGCGGCGGATTACGGTATTTCCTTTGACGCGGCGGCGTGGCGCGGCAATGTCTTTGCCACGCAGTTTCACCCCGAAAAGAGCGGCGCGGTGGGCTTGCAGATGCTGCGCAATTTTGCGGATTTGACCAAGTAGGGAGGAGTGACGAAAGTATGTTTGCCAAGAGAATTATCCCTTGTCTGGACGTGAAGGACGGACGCGTGGTCAAGGGCGTGAGCTTTGTGGATTTGCGCGACGCGGGCGACCCCGTGGCGTGCGCGGCGGCCTATGACCGTCAGGGCGCGGACGAGCTGGTATTTCTGGACATCACGGCTTCTTCCGACGACAGGAGCATTGTCATCGACATGGTGCGCCGCGTGGCGGAAACCGTGTTCATTCCCTTCACCGTGGGCGGCGGTATCCGCACGGTGGACGATTTTACCGGTCTGCTGCGTGCGGGCGCCGACAAGGTATCGGTCAATTCCGCGGCGATTCTCCGTCCGGAGTTGATTTCCGAGGCGGCTGACAAGTTCGGCAGTCAGTGTGTGGTGGTGGCGATTGACGCCAAGCGGCGTGCCGACGGGAGCGGCTGGACGATTTACAAAAACGGCGGCCGCGTGGACATGGGCATTGACGCGGTGAAATGGGCCGTGGAGGCCGAACGGCGCGGCGCGGGCGAGATTCTGCTCACGAGCATGGACTGTGACGGTCAGAAGTCCGGGTATGATCTGGAGCTGACCCGCGCGGTGAGCGAGAGCGTGGGTATTCCCGTGATCGCTTCTGGCGGCGCGGGTGAGAAGCGCCACTTCCTTGACGCGTTGGACTACGGCAAGGCGGACGCCGCGCTGGCGGCTTCGCTCTTCCACTTCAAGGAGCTGGAAATCCCCGATCTGAAACACTACCTCGCTGAGAACGGCGTCTCGGTTCGACAATAGCATATCGTGAAACGGCTGTGGGAAATGTCATGGGATTCTCGCAGCCGTTTTTCTTTGATTGGATTCGCCCAACCTCATAGAAAATCCAAGCGCGTTTTGCTCGGCAGACCAATGGTCTGCCTTGTGGGGCTTTGCCCCACGCCCCAGTGGTGGCGCCGCCCCCACGCCCCTGCCAAGAGGTGCCAGCACCCCTTGGATTCCCGCGCTTCGCTTAATTGATTTCTCTGTTTTTTCGCTGTGTCTGTCACAAATCCCGCGCGGCTATCGAATATACTAACGAGCAGTGAACAATGAAGCTTCAAATGATAACTGCCGAAATGTGGTGATGAATTTGTCGGACAGTGAGATCATTTCCGTGATCTTGAAGAACCCTTCGCGGGGCATGAAAATCCTGATAGATACCTATTCCGCCACCGTCAACGCGGCGGTACGCGGCCGGTTGAGCGGCGTGTGCTCTTATGACGATATCGAGGCGTGCGTCAGCCTGGTGTTTACCGAGTTTTACTTTCATATCGACCAATTCGACTGCCGCAAATGCAGCCTCAAAACGTATCTGAGTGTGCTTGCCCGCAACAAAGCCATCGAGGAATTTCGCCGGACAGTGCGCAAGAACGGTCAGATGTATGACGATGACGAAGCGCTGCTGGAATTGCCCGACAGCTTCAATCTGGAGAATGAGGCCGAGCGCCGCCTGACGGAGCAGCGACTGCTCCGGGCAGTGGACGCTCTCGGTGAGCCGGACAGCGGTATCATCATACGGCGCTACTTCTACGCCCAGCCGTCCCGGCAAATTGCGGCCGCACTGGGTATGAGCGATGCAGCGGTGCGCAAACGCATTTCCCGTTCGCTGGCGAAGCTCAGACTGATTTTACAGGACGAAACAGATGCACATTGACGGAAGGATGGAACAGCATATGAAAAGACATCTTATGGAATTATTTGACGGATTGTCGGACGAAGCCGCAGCCACAGTAACCCAAAACTATGTGATAAAGGAGTATGAATACGATATGAGCAGGATGGAAAAACAGAGAGTTTATCAGAACGTCATGAGCGGCATTGACGGGAGCAAGACCCGCCGCACCGGCACAAAGCCCGGTTGGCGCAAGACCTCTTTCGCGGCGGCGGCACTCGTCGCGGCGCTGGCCATTGCGGGCACCTCCGTAGCAGCGGGCACGCTTTACAAGCGCTTCACGGATTACAAGCCCGCTTACACGCAGGCGCAGAAGGACGCAGTGGAAAAGGCGACCTTTGCCATCAACAAGACCATCAGCAGCGACGGTGTGACCGTCACCGCCGTGGAGGGGCTGTGTGACGGCGAAAAGCTCTTTATTGTCGCCAATATCGAGGTTGACCCCTCTCAGGTGACGATTCCCGAGGGACACAGCTTCTTCTCCCTCCTCAGACTGCACATGAGCGGCGACTTTGAGGACACGCAAATGTATCCCAGCATTTACAATCAGGTTTTGGCAAAAGAAGGAAACACCTGTACCGTGCTGTATATGTATGATATGGTTGACATCAAGGACGGTCAGCAGTTGGCGCTCGCCGCGTGGGATTTGGCCACCACTTCCCCGGACGGTACCGATTCCACCAAACCGATTGCGGACAAGAAGCTGGGCGGCGTGACATTTAAGGCGCAAAAGAGTGACTTCGCCAAGACCTTCTCCGCCAAAAAGGGTGTGAAGCTGAACGATACCGATTTCGCTGTCACCGTCGGTTATGTTGCACCGTGGAGTGCGCAGATCAAGCTGAGCGGCGCCTATCAGGGACCGGCCATCACGGAAGAAAACTCTGAGGAAGAATGGGCGGCACAGGCCAAGCTGTTGGATGACGTGGCGGCTCAGGTCACCTTCAAGGTAGTTATGAAAGACGGTACCGTCTATGAAGGCACAGGTGTCAGCAGCTCACCGTCTTGCAACGGTGAAGCCGTCGATATTGATTACTACTGCGCGTTTAACGAGTACGTTGACACCGCCAACATCGACCATGTGGAAATCAGCGGTACAAAGCTCAACGTCAAGTAATGATGAAAAACAATTAAGCGAAGCGCGGGGTGCAGGGGGCAAGCTCCCTGCCGAGGTCAAGGGCGAGTAGCCCTTGCAGGGCGTGGGACAGCGTCCCACAAGCAGGCGAAGCCTGCGGGCACCACGCGCTGGGATGACCAATGCAGTTGGGCGAATCCAATCGAGGAACCCCCTTCCGCGCTCCGCCCCTGTCATGCGACAAACCAAACAGACAGAAGCTCTATTTTTACAACAGAATACTGCGAAGTGACAAACTGATACGAACAAAATCCGTCTGTGCGAAGAGTTGAAAAATTCTTTGACGCAGACGGATTTTTTTGTGGAAAATGTCTTTCTTTTTCGGGGGATTTGTGGTATCATTCTAAGCAGGAGAAATAGACGCATATCATTGAAAGGGGACTTTATTCATGAACGAAGAAAAAATGTTTCATATCGGCCTGCCGACCACAGTACACGCACAATATGCCCTGCTGCCTGGCGATCCCGGACGTGTGCTGCAAATCGCGGCGTATCTGGAGAATCCCCACGAGCTGGGATTCAACCGGGAATTTCGCACATGGGCGGGGACGCTTTGCGGCGAGACGGTGCTGGTGACCTCGACAGGTATCGGCGGACCGTCGGCCTCGATTGCGATGGAGGAATTGATTGGGCTGGGCGTGGATACCTTTGTGCGTGTCGGTACCTGCGGCGGCATGAATGAGGCTGTCTGCGCGGGCGACGTGGTGATTGCTACCGGCGCGATCCGCATGGAAGGTACCAGCCGCGAATATCTGCCGATCGAATTTCCGTCGGTGGCGGATTTTGGTTTGGTGCGCGATTTAGTAGACGGCGCGGCGGCGGTAGGAGTGCCTTGCCATACCGGCGTGGTGCAAAGCAAGGATTCGTTTTACGGGCAGCATGCGCCGGCTTCCATGCCCAACGGCGCGGAGCTGCTGCGCAAGTGGGACGCGTGGATTGCGGGCGGCTGTTTGGCCTCTGAGATGGAAGCGGCGGCGATTTATGCCGTGGCGGCGGCACGCGGCGTGAAGGCTGCCACCGTGCTGCACGTGATCTGGAACCAGATGCGCCGCGACAACCTCGGCGATCATACGGAGGTTCACGATACTGACCTTGCGATTCGCACCGCCATCGAGGGTCTGAAACGCACAATCATGCGAAAATCCTCACCAAAAAAATAAATATGAAAGAAATATGAAAAAATAACTTGAAAAATCGAAATAATATGTTATAATTAAACTAACTATAAATATGTAGTCTGGATTTTTATGCCCTTTTAGATATCACAATCCTCACGAAAGGAGGGTGTTTGTATGGATTATGCGGGTTCACGGTTCCGCCGGCGGTTTATCGGCTACGATAAAAATTCCGTCGATGCGGAATTTGAAAAGCTCATCAATCAGGTTGATGACGCGCTGGATAAAAACGATGAGCTGCGTCAGGAGATTCAGGAACTGCGCGAGGAGCGCCGTGACTGGGAGTATGCCAAGCGTACGCTCGAGGACGAACGCACCGCCATGTCACGCGACAGAGCGGCACTGGCCGAGTCGGTTTCGTCGATTTCAGGCAAGGTTGCCGAGCTGGAAACCAGCCTGTCTTCCGCGAAGGTGGCCAACGAGGCCTTGCAGAATAAAATTGACGCGACGGCATCCGAGCGCAACGAGCTGCAACTGCGGCTCAACACGGTACAGGAGCGCAACCGCGAGTTGACTTTGCGCGAGCGCCAGTTCGATGAGATTGAAAAATCCGTTTCCTCCATCATGTCCGTGACCAAACGCGCCACCGACCGTCTGTTCCAGAAGTCCGTGGAGAATCAGGAAAATGTGATTCGGATTGCGGGCGACGCGGCGCAGGAGGCCGCGCTGATTCGCGCCGATTTGACGGCGGCACGTGATGACATGAATCTGGCCTTTGACGAATTTCAGGACAGAATCGATAAAATCGACGCCTCTCTTACCGGTGCCGTTCATAAGCTGGTGGCCATCAAGCACGACAGCGGCTTAAAGCCTAAGAACGCCGACGCCACTATCGAGAGCGAGGTCGAGCGGTTGCTTTCCATGCGTGCGGGCGAGGTGGATTATTCCGACGGCAAGGGCTACGCCGTGCCGGTGCTGGGTCCCTATAGCGCGAAGTTTATCTCTGACGCCGCCAAGAAGGTCAATTCCGGCGAGATCGACGGACACCCGTCCTATGAGAATCACGCGACGGGTACGCCGCCGCATATGCCGCCCGGCGGCGCTGCTCCGGATGATGACGGCGAAAAAGCGCCTGTGTCGCTGAAGCGCAGTTATCCTACTGTGTTTGAATCTAACGATGATTCCATCAAGGAGGCCAACCGTCTGCTGGACGACGCCGACGAGGCCGCCGAGCGCAGAAGTGCGCCGCAGCCCGCGCCTGCACCGCAGTCCCAGCCGGTTTATCAACCGTACCAGCAGCCGGTCTATCAGCCCTATCCCAGCCAGCCCTACGCGCCGCCGCAGTACGCTGTCCAGCCGCCGCGGCAGAATCCTATCGGCTTCGGTTACGCCGATGAAGAGGAGCAGGAGAGCGTCAATCCCTATTCCGACAGCGATTATGAGCAGGTAGATATCAGCACATTGGGCAATACCGCACCCACCATCAATATGAATTCCACAGATTTGCAATATTTGCAGCCGTCGGCGCCGGACGGCGTGTTTGACGCGCCGCCGATGACCGTGAATATGGAGCGCCAGCAGAGCGGTACTAATGCGGGGTACGTCCAGGCGGCCGCGCCGACCTTCGTTCCCGATGCGCCTGTGATTTCAGCCGACGCGCCGCAGACCGAGCAGAATGCTCCTGTGTCCAAGCGCGTTTCCGTGAAGAAGCACGTGAGAATCGTGCCGGCCGATCGCAAGGAAAAGGTTGCGGTCACGCTGCGACACGGGAAATAGTCCGCTGTTATTCACATTATCAAAAAAATCAAGCACCGTTGTGAGCATCGACGGTGCTTTTTTGTTGGAAGGAAGGGTTTGTCATGATTGAATTGTTATATGAGGACAAGCACCTGATTGTGTGCGTCAAGCCGGTGGGAGTGCTTTCGCAGTGCGACGGACAGCGGGACATGGTGTGTCTGCTGGGGGAGCAATGCGGCGGAGAGATCTATCCGCTGCACCGCCTTGACCGTGCGGTCGGGGGCGTGATGGCCTTTGCCCGCGATGCGGAAAGCGCGGCTGCGCTGTCGAAACAGATTCAGCAGGGGACCTTTGTCAAGCGCTACCTCGCGGCGGTAGGGGGCGTTCCCAATTCGGCGAGCGGAGAAATGCGCGATTTGCTCCTGAAAGACGCCCGTCAGAACAAGACCTTTGTGGTCAGTCGTCCGCGCAAAGGCGTGAAAGAGGCGCGTCTGGCCTATGAAACCCTCGCGACGGCGCAGGGCAGCGGCTGCACCTGTTCGCTTGTGAAAATCCGCCTGTATACCGGCCGTACCCACCAGATTCGCGTGCAGTTTGCCTCGCGCCGGATGCCGCTGCTCGGCGACGGAAAGTATGGCAGCCGCGACAAGGGCTGTGACATTGCCCTCTGGTCCCACAGCCTGACATTTTCTCACCCCGTTTCCGGTGAAGCACTGACATTTATCTCCTATCCGGATAAGAGTGCCTATCCATGGAACGCATTTGAGAGGGACATCCTAAAATCATCCACTCTGAGCGGAGCCGGCGACGCGCAATCCACGCAGCACCCTGATTTCCTATGACAAGACCTATCGCGCCAAATACGCGAGCGGCTTTGCCGCATTCAGCAGTCGCGCGGAACGGGGTAAAAGGTTCGTTGCGCGTAACGCGGTTCTCTATTTATAAAGCGCAAAAGAAAAGCGCATGCACCTTATCCGCTAAGGTATAAAAAAATTTTTCAGAAAAAAATAAGTGTTTTGGCTTGCTCATACGAATCATAGACAGAAGGGGGGAATCCGCCGCGTATGGAGATGGTTGAGAGTATGGAGCAAAATTACCGCCGTTTTCTCGCGGGAGAAGAAAGCGCGTTTGATGAAATCATTGACGCCTGTCACGAAAGCCTGATTTTTTTCATTCAGCGGTATGTCCGCAGTCTTGATGAGGCGGAGGACATCGCGGAGGATTGCTTTGTGGAGCTGATTGTCCACCCTCATCGGTATAATTTTTCGGTGAGCCTGAAAACCTATCTCTTTACCGTTGCGCGCAACAAAGCGGTGGATTATGTGCGGCACCATGCGGCGCTGCGTGTGACGTCGCTGGACGAATGTACGGAAAAGAGCGCGGAATTTGAAAGTTTTGAAAACGAAATGCTGCGGGACGCGCGTCACAAGGCGGTCCATGAGGCGATGGGGCGGCTGCCGGAAGACCAGCGCACGGCGCTGCACCTGATTTATTTTGCGGAGATGTCTTACGAAGAGGCAGGAAAAGTCATGAGAAAGAACCGCAAGCAGATGGAAAATTTAACGTATCGGGCGCGGAAGGAACTGCGTGCGATACTGACGGAAGAGGGGTGGCGCGATTGAAAACCAGAGAGCAGACTAAGGCGAGCATTCGCCGCAAGAGCGCGGCAATATTACAGGAACGCAAGCGGGCGCGGCGCACGGTGTTTGCGGCAGCGTGTCTGGTGCTGGCGATGGCTGTGTCGGGGGCATTGGCGCGTCTGCGGAGCCGGACGCATGCTGTATCAGAAAAGGGGGTGGATGTTTCAGAGGGTATCGGTACCTTTGGCGGGGCAACCGATGGCGGTCTGACCGGAGGGGAAGACTGTGAAGACGATCAATTGACTGGGGACGCGACCCGGCGCGGCTATGATATTGAACTTTACACGGGTTTTAACCAGAACTATCAACAGGCCGACAGCATGACGATTTTCGCTAAGCCGGAGAATAAGACGGTATCTCTTTCGGCTGAAAACGCGGACGAAAAGGCCGCCATTGACGCGATGGGCGCATGGCTTTCCGGGGTGGAAACGCAGCCCGCCGCTGAGCAGAAGGATTCCGGCACGCTCTATGTTATCGAGCGGCACTTTGGCAAGAACGTGACCAAGGCGTATGTGCGCGGGCGGCAAATCAGATTTGACGAGGGCGAGTGGCTGACCTTCTCCCAGGACGAGAGAGAGGCGTTTGACAGACTGATACAGGACATTTTCAATGAGGCAGAATGAAAGGAGCTATATTGCTATGAAGATGCAAAATGTATTTCGAAAAGTAATGGCGCTGGCGGTTGCGGCGGCGCTGCTGATGAGCGTATGCGCGTGCGGCAGCGGCACGGGATTGTCGGGCGATACGGTTGACTTGATGAAGGACATCAAGCCGTCCGCCGGCAAGCGTTCTGATCAAGTCAGCGAGCAGTTTGTGAGCGAGTACCGGCAGTTTGCCTTCACGCTGTTCCAGCAGACTGCCTTTGAGGAGGAAATCAGCAGCGTGCATCAGGATAAGAGCTTGATGATTTCTCCGCTGTCGGTCATGCCCGCGCTGGCTATGACGGCCAACGGCGCGGACGGCGAGACGGCGGCGCAGATGACGCGGGTGCTGACCGGGCAGTCGTCGGATATGGCGGCGCTGAATGACCAGTGGAGCGCGTTCGCGGCGGGGCTGCCCAGCAGTAAGAAAGCGAAATTGTCCATGGCCAATTCCATCTGGCTGCGGGACGGCGTGATGGAGCCGGACAAGGCCTTTCTGCAAACCAACCGCGATTCCTTCAACGCGGATATTTTCAGCGCGAAATTTGACGACGGTACGGTGAAGGATATCAACGGCTGGGTCTCCCGCCACACTGACGGCATGATTGACAAAATGCTGGATAACATCTCCGGTAACGCCATGATGTTTCTTATCAACGCGCTGGCCTTTGACGCGGAGTGGCAGGAAATTTACACCACGGAGCAGGTGCGCAAGGGGACATTCCACGGCACGATAGGCGATCAGAAGGTCGAAATGATGGGTTCGGACGAGGACTGTTATCTGGAAGACGACAAGGCGACCGGTTTCATCAAGCCTTATGCGTCGGGTTACAGTTTTATGGTTATGCTGCCGAATGAAGGCGTTTCGGTGGGGGAATATATCGGCGGGTGGAGCGCGGAGAAATACGCTTCATTGCTTGCACATGCCCGGACAACGACGGTCAGCGCGACGATTCCGAAATTTTCCCAGACGTACGAGGCCGATCTGAACAACGTGCTGCGGGCGATGGGCATAACCGACGCGTTTGAAGCGGGTCAGGCGGACTTCTCCCGCATGGGTCAGACGGCGAGCGGCGAAAAACTGTATATCAGCCGCGTGCAGCATAAGACCTTCGTCAGCGTGGACGAGCGCGGTACCAAGGCAGGCGCGGCCACTTCTGTGAGCATGGACTGCGGCAGCGCTATGATGATTCCCGTCGTGTACTGTGACCGCCCGTTTGTCTATTGTATTATCGAAAACGAAACCCAGCTGCCGGTCTTTATGGGCGCGGTGATGAATGTCAGTTAGGAGTTAGAAGTTAGGAGTTAGGAGTTGTATGGTGGGCGATTGTGGAATAAAAAGAAAAAAGCAAGGAGGCATCGCAAGATGACGTACAGAAACAGCATCAAACGACTGGCGGCGCTGGCGGTTTCGGCGACGCTGTTAATAAGCGTGTGCGCCTGCGGCAAGCCGTCGGGCGGCACCCATAATCTGACAGCGAATCTCTCGCGCTCACAAAAGGAGACGGATATCATGCAGGACACCGATTTCAAATGGGAATACTGGGGATTTACCGCCATGCTGCTGCGAGAGTGTACGGCACAGGATGGCGGGAAGGAAAATACCCTCATTTCCCCGCTGTCGGTGATGACGGCGCTGGCCATGACCGCCAACGGCGCACAGGGCGACACGCTGAAACAGATGGAACTGGCGCTGCAAGGCGATATGATCGCGCTGGACAGCATGGAACCGCTGACCTCCGACCGTCTCAACGACTGCCTCGGCGCGTATCTCGACCGTCTGCCGCACAGCGACAAGGCAGCGCTCTCTTCGGCCAATTCCATCTGGCTCAAGGACGGCGCGCTGGACGTGAAACAGGACTTTTTGCAGACCAATCTCAATGCTTACGACGCGCAGATTTTTTCCGCCCGATTCGACGAACAGACCCGCAATGACATCAATCAGTGGGTGTCCGACAAGACCGATGGCAGGATTGAAAATATGCTGGATGACATTTCCCCCGCGTCGGTAATGTACCTCATCAACGCGCTGACCTTTGATGCGGAGTGGCAGAACATCTACCGGGAAGATCAGGTATATGAGGGCGAATTTACTGACATCGACGGTCACAAGCAGACCGTTCCGATGATGTGCTCGGAGGAAATGGTGTATCTGGACGACGGTATGGCGACCGGCTTTGTCAAGCCGTATGCCGATGGTTATCGCTTTGTCGCGATGGTGCCAAACGAGGGCGTGACGTTGCAAGAGTACGTGGAAAAGCTGCCGATTTTCAAACTGTTTCCGCAGCTTGCGGAGGACGACGGCGAAACGGTGCTGGCGAGCCTGCCGAAATTCAGCGCGACCTATTCGGTGGAACTCAACGACGCGCTCAGGGCGATGGGCATGACCGACGCGTTTGATACGCAGAAGGCGGATTTCTCGCGCATGGTGGATGTCGTGCCGGGGGAGTTGTATATCAATCGTGTGCTGCACAAAACCGCGATTACCGTAGACGAGCGCGGTACCAAGGCGGGCGCGGCCACTGCCGTGGAAATGCGTACCAAGGGCGCACTCATGCGGACTGTCTCTCTCGACCGCCCGTTTGTCTATATGATTGTGGATGACGTGAGCAACCTGCCGGTCTTTATCGGTCAGGTGACGCATATTGATTAGGCATTAGGAGTGGGAAGCCTGTCTGTGAAGTTTTGCAGACAGGCTTTTGTTCTGCCGCGTTAACAGAGAAATCAATTTTAAAAAGCGAAGCGCAATTAAGCGAGCGTATGCGAGCGCGGGGTGCAGGGGGCAAGCTCCACGCTTTCGCTAGCGAAAGCTGGTCAAGGGCAGCGCCCTTGCAGGGGCCGGGGCAGCGCCCCGGGAGGGAGGCTTTAGCCGACCGAGCGAAACCAGCCAAGACCCAAAACGGGGTCAGGCGAATCCGATCAAAGCTCCGACAAAAATTGATTTCCCTGGCCGCGTCAAAATAGCCGTTGCATTTATGGGTGGGCAATGCTATAATATCATTTATAACGAAAATGACGGAGGTTGAATTAACAGTATGGCGGAATATTCCTTCAATACATCGCAAATCAAACAATGGGCGCCCAAGCTGCGGGCGGGAGACAGGGTGCTGCTGTCCGGCACGGTTTATACGTCGCGTGACGCGGCGCACAAGCGCATCATGGCGCTGCTTGACAAAGGCGAGGCGCTGCCCTATGAGCTGGACGGCGCGGTGATTTATTACGCAGGTCCCACGCCGACACCGCCCCATCTGGCCATCGGTTCCTGCGGCCCTACCACGTCGGGCAGAATGGACCCCTTCGCGCCGCGTATGCTGGATCTTGGTCTGGGCGCGATGGTGGGCAAGGGAGGACGTTCCCCGGAGGTCTGCGAGGCTATCCGCCGCAACCGTTCGGTGTATCTCTGCGCGGTGGGCGGCGCGGGTGCGCTCGCGTCGAAGTGCATTACCTCCTGCGAGGTCATCGCCTTTGAAGATTTGGGCTGTGAATCGGTCAAGCGGCTGACTTTTGACCGTTTCCCGCTGATCGTTGCCATCGACTGCGAGGGCGGCACGCTCTTTGCGTAATGGGAAGGCGATGAAGAGAGAAAGGAGAGCGGGTACTTTGAAAAAGTATGGCAAAATCATTTTGGCATTGGCGGCGGCGGCTTTGTTTGCGTTTCAACCCTGTCTGAGCGCGTTGGCGGAGGAAGACACAGAAGTGTCGGTCGTGTCCGCCGTGCAGGCCAAGCAGGTCAATCTGACCGTGGTAGACGCGGCGAGCGGTACGAAATATCCCAAAATTCTCGACAACCGCGAGCGCACGTATGTGCTGTTCAAGCACGAGCATACGCTGAAGCTGTCGTCCAACCGGGAATTTACCGGGCTGTACGTCAAGCTGGAGGCACCTTGCAACTGGACGCTGACGCTGCCCGACGGTACACAGATGAAATTTAACAAGGAAGATTATATTCACAAATATGTGCCGCTGCAGCAGCCGGTGAGCGCGGCGGAGCTGTCTTTTCCCGAGGGCGCGATGATTACCGACGTCTATGCCTTTACGGAAGGTGAACTGCCGTCATGGGTACAGCGCTGGGAGCAGCCCTGCGAGAAGGCGGATCTGCTGCTGCTGTCCACGCACGCCGATGACGAGCTGCTGTGGTTCGGCGGTGCGCTGCCCTATTACGCGGGGGAACTGGGGTATGATGTGCAGGTGGTCTACCTGACCGATCACAGCGAGACCGTGCGCAATCATGAGCGGCTCAATGGTCTTTGGACGGTGGGCGTGAGACATTATCCCGTGATCGGACCGTTCCCCGACCTCGGTTCCACCAAGAAAAGTCTCAAGGCAGCTTCCGACCGTTTCGGCTATGACAAGGTGCTGGCTTTTCAGGTGGAGACGCTGCGGCGCTTTGCGCCCAGAGTGGTGTTGTCGCAGGCCATCAACGGCGAGTACGGACACGGGGCGCATATTCTCAACGCCAAGACCGCGCTGGAAGCGATGGAGCTGACCGAAGATCCCGCCAATTTCCCAGAGAGCGCCGAAAAATACGGCACCTGCCGGGTGCAGAAATGCTATCTGCATTTGTGGGAGGAAAATCAGATCTTTATGGACTGGGACAGCATGAAGCTGGAACAGTTCGGCGGCAAAACAGCGTGGGAAATGGCAATAGCGGGCTATGACTGCCACGCCAGCCAGCACCAGTGGTTCAGCATGGAAAAGAACGCATTGAAGCACGACTGCCGCCGTTTCGGTCTGGCCTATACTACCGTCGGCGCGGATACCGAGGGGCTGAACGATATGTTCGAGCATGTGGACTGGTCAGACAAGCTGCCGCCGGAGGAAGAAGAACAGCCGCCGGAAGAAGTGTCAGGCAGTGACGCGGCGGTGTCGCCTTCGGACGGAACATCGGCGGAGGCGGGAGGCATTCCTACCGCGGCGCTGCTTGTCGGAGCCATGCTGTTTGCCACGGCAATGGTGGCAGTCATCTGCGTGGTGCAGAAAAAGCAGCTTCTGCAATCATAAACGGCGGGGCGGTCACGGTGATTTTGCATAATCACGGGGCAATTTGCAAGTTTCAACTTGTCAGGTTGCAAATTTTTGAAAAAATGCCGAATTTTATATTGACAAATCGCTGTCGAAGTATTACAATAGTACCCACGAACGAAAGGCTGCGGTTTGCCGTGGTTCACGACAAAAGCGGCCGGTGAGTTTTTTTGAATCCGAAATTGCAAAGGAGAAATGCAACATGGCTTTTAAGAATCAGTATCTTGCAGACCTCATGGAAACTGTCAAGAAGCGCAATCCCAACGAGCCGGAGTTTCATCAGGCTGTCACCGAGGTTCTCGAATCCCTCGAGCCTGTCATTGAAAAGCACCCCGAATATATCAAGATGGGCGTTCTCGACAGCATCGTAGAGCCCGAAAGAATCATCAAGTTCCGCGTTCCGTGGGTAGACGACAAGGGCAATGTCCATGTCAACCGCGGTTTCCGCATTCAGTTCAACAGCGCGATCGGCCCCTACAAGGGCGGTCTCCGCTTCCATCCCTCCGTTTACGAAGGCATCATCAAGTTCCTCGGCTTCGAGCAGATTTTCAAGAACTCCCTCACCGGTCTGCCGATCGGCGGCGGCAAGGGCGGTTCCGATTTCGACCC
The DNA here is from genome assembly GCA_946184295.1 of uncultured Clostridia bacterium. GTDB lineage: Bacteria > Bacillota > Clostridia > Oscillospirales > Acutalibacteraceae > RUG762. The sequence goes on from CAMHEZ010000012.1 coordinate 59,706, forward strand.
CAAGGGCAAGTCCGACATGGAAGTCATGCGTTTCTGCCAGAGCTTCATGACCGAGCTGAGCAAGCACATCGGCCCCGACACCGACGTGCCCGCCGGTGACATCGGCGTAGGCGGCCGCGAAATCGGCTATCTCTTCGGTCAGTACAAGAGACTCCGCGACGAATACAGCGGCGTTCTCACCGGCAAGGGTCTGACCTACGGCGGCAGCCTGGCCCGTACCGAAGCAACCGGTTACGGCCTCTGCTACTACACCGAGGAAATGCTCAACGACCACAATGATTCCTTCAAGGGCAAGACCGTTGTCATTTCCGGTTCCGGCAACGTCGCTATCTACGCCACCCAGAAGGCCACCCAGCTCGGCGCGAAGGTTGTCGCGCTCTGCGATTCCAACGGCTATGTCTACGATCCCGACGGTATCGACCTTGCTGCTGTCAAGGAGATCAAGGAAGTCCGCCGCGGCAGAATCAAGGAGTATGTCGAGAATCATCCCAACGCCACCTACACCGAAGGCTGCAAGGGCATCTGGACCATTCCCTGTGACATCGCTCTGCCCTGCGCTACCCAGAACGAGCTGGACGAGGAATCCGCCAAGGCTCTGATCGCCAATGGCGTCAAGGCTGTCTGCGAAGGCGCGAATATGCCTTCCACCCCCGAAGCGGTTCACGCGTTCCAGAGCGCCGGCGTTCTCTTTGGACCCGCCAAGGCTGCCAACGCAGGCGGCGTGGCCACTTCCGCGCTCGAGATGAGCCAGAACTCCATGAGATACAGCTGGACCTTTGAAGAGGTTGACGCGAAGCTCCACGACATCATGGTCAATATCTACCACAACTCCGCCAATGCCGCCAAGGAATACGGCATGGAGGGCAACCTCGTTGCCGGCGCCAACATCGCGGGCTTCCTGAAGGTCGCCAACGCCATGCTCGCTCAGGGCATTTGCTAATCTTTTTCACAACGAACCATTCTTGAATAATTAAAAATCCCGTCGGACGGAAACCAATTTCTGTCCGGCGGGTTTTTTAGTGCGATAAATGAGCATAGATGTCAATTTGAACAAATGTAGGGGACGGCCTCCGGACGTCCCGGCAAAACGGATTTCATTTTCACATTAAGGTAGGGCGAATACAATCATGGTTACGATATCACAATGCGCCTGACTGCGTTTTGTGTCGTAATTTATCTCGCCGGGACGTCGAGGACGCCGTCCCCTACAATGCCTCTGTTTCGTACAATTTATTAAGTGATTGACATTGAGTGGGAAGTTATGAAATTGCAAAAGAAAGCAAAAAACGGACGCCAAACGGTGTCCGTTTTTCAATCCCTTATAGAGGTTAATGCAAGATATTGGAAAATCACTCGGCTTCAGAAAAAAAGAGCTGTATCAATCCCTTGTAGAGGATAATGCAAGATGATGAAAATGAACGAATTTCTTAAAAAAATCACTCTTGTATCAATCCCTTATAGAGGATAATGCAAGAGGTCACGACAACCTCGTCTGAGTCGAAACAGCTGTATGGTATCAATCCCTTATAGAGGTTAAT
>CAMHEZ010000013.1 GCA_946184295.1 uncultured Clostridia bacterium
GCCCTCCGTTCTCTCCTTTATGGCCGTTTTACTTTGGTCACTGAATAGTTACAATAAAAGTAAATGCTTTTACCCTGATTCTAAAGCCAGGGAAAACAATTTTGTAATCAACTTTGGGTTGAATATTCAGCAGGGGTATGATACAATGAAAATACTGTGGACTGAAAAAGGTCAATCAAACAAAAATACAGAATAGCGGGGATTGATGATGAAAAAACAGATACCGGATATCTTGCGCGGCATAGCAGCCGCCGCGGCCGCCGGAGCCGTTCTGCTGTGCAGCGGCTGCGGTCTTGGATTCAACACCATGATTATGACGGACACTGACCCGCCGGAAGCGGTGCTGGCGCAATTCTTCGACGCGCTGCAAGCCGGTGATTATGCCGCATGTGACCAGTGGCTGGCCGACAACGAGCGGTTCACCGTGGTGGACAACACCGAGTACGACTTTCTGGGAGAATTGATGGATACCGCCATGTCGCGGCTGGACTATGCGCCCTTGGAAGAGATTGAATATGACGCGACAAATGCCGAACAGCCGATTCGCGTCACTGCCCTCAACACGGCACGTCTTTCGGAGCTTATCGCGGAAAATTACGTCAACACCGAATACAGCTATTTGATTGAGAATAACAAGCGGACCGTCGATGACGAGAGCAATCACGACGATGTGAGCAATATCATCAAGAGAGAAATTGAGACATACACAGAGGCGGCAGGCACCGTACAGAATGAGATCACCGTCCACTTTGTGTATAAAGACAACGGCTGGAAGATCGTGATGAACACAGAGCTCATCGGGGCGATTTTTGGAGATGATGTGAAATGAACAAAACCGCAGCAAACCGCAAACCGACCAAAAAACGGAGCGCTTTGACCGCCGCCTGTTTCTGCCTGCTCAGCGCCGCGATGCTGTGCAGTCTGGCGGGGCTGGCGTTTGCACCGTCCAATCAGCAGCACAATGTCGCGCTGCCGGGATACGCCGTTTCGTCCTATATGAACAATCGCGCCAGACAGATTCTGGCCGACGTGACCGGCACCGAGACCGTGCGGGTGCTGCCCTATGATTTCAGTGTGCCCGACCACAAGCCCGCCGCCGCCAATTATTACACCGAAGACGGCAAGGATTGCTACAGCGACAGCACCATCGAGGTTAAATGCTGGCACGAGTCGATTGTCAATACCAACAAGCGGCATGTGCCGGTGTATTTCTCGGAGGTGACCATCAAGCACGCCTCCCAGTTCCGCAGACAATGGGCCTTCGGGGATTACAACGCCAAAAACTATCAGTATCCCAGCAACATCTTCGCGGGTACCAACGGCGTGGTGGGCATGTCCGCCGACTTCTACAAGCATCGGAAATACGGCATCATTATCCAATACGGCACCGTCATTTGTGACAAGCGCAGCCCCTATTGCGCACTAGAGGTGCTGACCATCGACTACGACGGCAACTTCCAAATCTGGGACGACACCGAGCTGAGCAACCGCATTGCCGAGCAGGGGGCAGATGATATCATGCTCTCTTTCACCTTCGGCCCCGCGCTGGTCAAGGACGGCGTCGCCATGAAGGAATCCCATTGGGAAAAGCAAAGACTGGGCGAACTCAATTACACCTTCGGGCGTGCCTCCATCGGACAACTGGGAGAACGGCATTACCTGATCTGTACCGTGAGCAATCCCGGTATGTGCTGTGAACAAGTCGCCGAGGTCATGCAGAAGAAGGGCTGTATCACTGTCTACAACATGGACGGCGGGCAGTCCGGCACAATTCTGTTCAAAGGCGGCGTTTACAACGAAATCGCCTACAACGGCATTGAACGCGCCATGAGCGATATCCTTTATTTTGCTTCTGCCGAATAATTACAAGAAAGGAAATGGGACGTGGAAACTCGTTTAGCGTTTATCTTCGATAACTTTTACATCAGCTGGTTCGCGCTGTTCGTGACAATCGGCTGTATCGCGGGAACAGTGGTAGCCTGTCTCCTCAGACACCGGCAGGGGAAATACATATCGGATATTTTTATCTGTGTCACCTTCGGCGTTCCCCTCGGTCTCTTTTTCGCCAGACTATTCTACTGTGTTTTTTCACTCACCGAGTTCAACAGCTTCGGTCAGGTGATTGCCCTGACCAACGGCGGATACGGCCTTTACGGCGGGATACTCGGTGTATTCCTGAGCGCGGTCATCGCGGTCAAGCTGTTCGACAGCATTGACGATCTTGGCGGTCTGCTGGACTGTCTCGCGACAGGCGGCGCACTTGCCATCACGGTAGGGCGGTTTGCCACTTCCTTCACGGGCAGTGAGTTGGGCTATGAGGTCAATTTCAGCTTTATGACAGTGTATGACCCCGTGCAGGATTTAAATACCTTTGCGGTTTACTGGCTCGACGGCCTGCTGGAAGCAGCGATCTTTATTACGTGTTATCAATTCTTTCAATTTTGCCTGCAACAGGGCAGAGACAAGCCGGTTGGCGGGAAGACCGCACTGGTCATGCTGGCGCTGCACGGTGCCAATCAAGTGCTTTGCGACAGTATGCGTGCCGACGCGCTCAAGCTGGGTCTGAATGAGTTCATCAAAATTGCTCAGATTCTGGGAATTGTGTCCTGCATCGTAATACTGGTGTATTTTATCGTGCTGTCTATCAGGTCATCTAAACTGGGACTTCTGCATATCATGTCCTTTATCATTATGCTGCAATGTATCGCTTTTGGCGTGCTGGCCGAATATCGCGTAGGCAACGGCAATTACATCAGCAAGCATCTGATGATGCTTTGGGCCATGATACTTCTGTGTGTGATGGTGGTACATTACGCCAAGCTCACAGTCGTCAGGACGCCGGTCGCTAAAAAGACAAGCACAGAAAAACAGCCCAAGCGCCGTGCAAGGGCTTTAGCTCATTCCCGATAAAAGAAAAAGCGTGCTGTAAAGTCGATTGGAACGACTTCACAGCACGCTTTTTTGTTACATATCAAATTCCCCGTAATACAACACGTTCTTATCGGTATCATAAATCGCGATGGTGTAGTTGAGATAATCACGGGAGATCGGCTCATCGCTGCCGTTGAGCGTGCTTTGCCGGTCGATAAAAAGATAGTAGCCGTTTTTCACGACCGGCATGAGGGGATTGTCCCAATCGTTGCTTTTGGTGAGCGAGGGCGCATAGTAATTATATTCGTCCTCAAAGCCGTATATTTCCGCCGTTATATCGTCCGGCAGCGGGAGGGTGTGCCATTTGCCGCTGGCTTTGATGGTTTCCACTGCGGAGGCATCGGAAAATTGCAGTTGGTAAAAAGAGATTCCGTCCCCGTGAAACCCTTCATGTGACTGGTAGCTGTCCAGAAATTCGGCGGCCGAGCAGTCAAAGCCCACGGTGCGCGAAATCAAGGTCTTCCACGTGCTTTCGATATCTCCGCACCCAGACAGCATCACCGTCAGGCATACGGCCGCCACAAACGCCGCGATTTTCTTCATCATCAAACATACCTCATTTCATTCATGATACAAATTCGGTTAACCTTGCCATTATTATAGTCTTGATTATATTGTTTGTCAAGAGCAATTTATTAAAAAACGACAAAAAATAATCGAATTAAAAAACGATACCGCCAACCATTCCGCTGACGGTATCGTTTTTTGCCTGATACGGTGAGATTTATAAAAGCGTCGTCTGTTCGCCCTCATCGGTGTCGTTCAGCGTGCCTGCCGCCGGCAAGTTTTTGGGACGGAATTTCTTTTCGTTTTCCGGTTTGACCATGCCGATTTCAAAGGCCACCATATCGCTGACAGTGGCATTGCGGCGCAGTGTCATCACCTGATTGCCCTGTGCCGTGCGGGTCTTGGCGGGAATTTCGGCGGAGGGGAAAATCAGCACCTTGTCCGCCGTGGAGCGCAGTAAAATGTCGCAGTCGGCGGCAATCCACAGTGCCTTGACGAGCGGGGACTTGTCGCTGTAAGCCGCGAGCAGCTTCTTGCGGTTGGTCTTGGTCGCGTAGGTATTGAGTTCGGCCTTGGCAACCTTGCCGTTTTCATAGGCAAAAAGCACATAGCCGCTGTAATCAGTGGTGAGAACCGTGTATTTGACGTGCTCGTCCTCGGCCATACCCAGCACGGCAGGGATATATTCACCCAGTACGCTGGCCTTGGTGTCGCTGAAATCGGAGGCTTTCGACTTGTAGACCTGGCATTTGTCAGTGACAAAGAGCAGCTCCGCCACGTTGCGGGTCTCGAAGGTCTGCACAATCTCATCGCCCTCTTTGAGCTTCTGGTCGCTGCTCATGCGGAGCGACTGGGGGCTGATCTTCTTGATGTAGCCTTCTTTGGTGATGAAGATATGCACAGGATAATCCGGCACCAGCGAAACCTCGTCGATGGCGGTTTCCTCCACATCGTAGAGAATCATGCTGCGGCGGGGCTGACCGTATTTCTTAGTGACCGCTTTCAACTCGTCGATGATGATTTTCTTGACGCGCTTGGGGGAATTGAGTACGTCTTCCAAATCGGCGATATCGGCACGGAGGTTTTCGATGTCCTCGGTGCGCTTCAAAATATACTCGCGGTTGATGTGGCGCAGTTTGATCTCCGCGACATATTCTGCCTGAATTTCGTCGATACCAAAGCCGCTCATCAGGTTGGGGACCACTTGGTCTTCTTCTTCTGTCTCGCGAATAATATTGATGGCTTTGTCGATGTCGAGCAGAATTTTCTGCAAGCCTTCGAGCAGGTGCAGGCGTTCCTTTTTCTTGTCCAGCACAAAACAGGTACGGCGTTCTACACAGGTCATGCGGAACTTGATCCACTCGTCCAGAATACCGTCCACGCCCAGCACCTTGGGTGCGCCGTTGATGAGGACGTTGAAATTGCAGGCGAAGCCGTCTTCCAACGAGGTGAATTTGTAGAGTTTCTGCATGAGCTTGTCGGGGTCGGCGCCGCGCTTCAAGTCGATGGTCACGCGCAGACCGTGAAGGCCCTGCTCGTCACGGATATCGGAGATTTCCTTGATTTTGCCTGCCTTCACCAGCTCGATCACCTTTTCGATAATCTGTTCGCAGGTGGTAGTGGGGGGGATTTGCGTGATGTCGATGCAGTTGGCTTCCTTGTCGTAGGTGTAGCGGGCACGTACCTTGACACTGCCGCGGCCGGTGTGATAAATTTTTTCCAGCTCAGCTTTGTTGTAAAGAATCTGACCGCCCCCCGGAAAATCAGGTGCCAACAGGGTAGAGGCAATGTCGTGAGCGGGATTTTTCAAGAGCTGTATCGTGGTTTCGATCAACTCGTTGAGATTAAAGGAGCATATCGAACTGGCCATACCGACAGCGATGCCGGTGTTGGTATTGCAGAGAATCGTGGGGAAGGTAACAGGGAGCAGGGAGGGCTCCTTCATCGTGTTGTCGAAATTATCCACCATGTCGATGGCGTCGTTGTCGATGTCGCGAAACAACTCGGCGGCAATCGGCGCGAGCCGCGCCTCGGTGTATCGGGAAGCGGCTGCTTGGGTGTCGCGGGAATACGCCTTGCCGAAGGAACCTTTTGAATCCACATAGGGGTGCAGCAGGGCCTCATAGGCGACAGTCATTCTCACCATCGTATCGTAAATCGCCGCGTCGCCGTGGGGGTTGAGCGCCATGGTGGAGCCCGCGATCTTGGAGGACTTCTGACGGGCGCCGCCGAGCAGCCCCATCTTGTACATGGTATAGAGCAGCTTGCGATGAGAGGGCTTGAAGCCGTCGATCTCGGGAATGGCGCGGCTCATGATAACGCTCATGGCATAGGGCATATAATTGCCTTCCAGCGTATCGACAATGGCCTGCGGGACGACTTCACCCGCTCCCTTGATGTATCCGCTCATGGCCGCCTTCTGCGGCGTGGTTCTTCTCTTTTTCGGAGTCAAATAATCACCTTCGTGTATAGAATAGGGAATAATGTTCTTTTATCACTCGTGTAAACTCAATTTACTTTTCATAAAGTTATGATGTAAAGTAAATATGCTTTAAATATATTTTGTGCAATTCAGAGCAATGGATAATAGGCAAATTACTGAATATCGGCCAGTTCGATAAATTCACTGCCATGTTCGGCGATATACTCTTTTCGGCCGCTGAGGTTGTCGCCCAGCAGCACGTCGAACATGCGCTCGGTGGGTTCCATGTCGGTGGGCATGACCTTGATGAGACGGCGGGTGGCAGGTGCCATTGTGGTGAAGCTCATCATGTCCGCGTCGTTCTCGCCGAGACCTTTAGAGCGCTGAATGGTGAATTTCTTCTTGCCGATGGTATCGAGAATCTCCATCTTTTCCTGTTCGGTGTATGCGAAATAGGTGTCGCTGCCGCAGGTGATTTCATAAAGAGGGGATTCGGCAATATACACTCGTCCCGCGTCGATCAGCTTTGGCATAAGGCGGTAAATCATGGTAAGAATCAGTGTGCGGATCTGGAAGCCGTCCACATCGGCATCGGTGCAGATAATAACCTTGCTCCAGCGCAGCTGTGTGATGTCAAAGGTGGAGAGATTTTTGTTCTGATGCCCCTTGACGTCCACACCGCAGCCCAGCACCTTGATGAGATCGGTGATGATTTCGCTCTTGAAAATCTTGTTGTAATCGGCCTTGAGGCAATTGAGGATTTTGCCGCGCACCGGCATAATGCCTTGGAAGGCAGGGTCGCGCGCGTTCTTGCAGGAACCCGCAGCAGAATCGCCCTCCACGATATACAACTCGCGCTCGTTGGGGTCTTTAGAACGGCAGTCGATGAATTTGTTGACGCGGGAGGTGATATCCATGTTGGACGAGAGCGTCTTTTTGAGATTGAGTCGCTGTTTCTCGGCCTGCTCACGGCTCTGCTTGTTAAGCAGCACCTGACCGCAGATTTTGTCGGCTTCCAGCGGATTTTCGATGAACCAGATTTCGAGCTGATGGCGGAAGAACTCCGTCATAGCCTCCTGAATGAACTTGTTGGTAATGGCCTTTTTGGTCTGATTTTCGTAGCTGGTCTGGTTGGAAAAGGAGGAAACCACAATGATAAGACAGTCTTCCACGTCCTGCGCGGAAATCTTGCTTTCGTTCTTGGTGTATTTGCCGGTCTGCTTGAGCCGCGCGTCAATCATGGCGACAAACGCGCTGCGCACCGCCTTCTGCGGCGCACCGCCGTATTCCAGCCAGCTGGAATTGTGGTAGTATTCGCTCACGCAGATGCGATTGGAAAAGGCAACCGCCGCGTTGATTTTCACATTATAATCCGGTTTATCCTCGCGGTCGCGGCCGCGGCGCTCACACTGCCAGAACTGCACCTGCGAAATGGCGTCGTCTCCGGCCAGCTCGCGCACATGGTCAGCGATGCCGTCTTTGTAATAATACTCGAATTTCTCTCCGCTCACCTTGTCATCAAGCACAAACAGCACGCCGGCGTTGACAATGGCCTGACGGCGAATGGTATCCTGATAGTATTCCAGCGGAATGTTGATGTCCGTGAACACTTCGAGATCGGGCTTCCACTTGATGCGCGAACCGGTTTGTCTGCCGCTGTAAGGTTCTTTTTGCAGACCGCCGACGTTTTCGCCGTGTTCAAAATGCAGCGTAAATTTTGTTCCGTCGCGGCGAATTTCCGCGTCCATGTATTCGGAAGCGTACTGGGTGGCGCAGAGGCCGAGACCGTTGAGACCCAGCGAATACTCGTAGATCTCGCCGTCATCATTGTTGTATTTGCCGCCCGCGTACATCTCGCAGAACACCAGCTCCCAGTTGTAGCGCTGTTCGACGTTATTGTAATCGACCGGAATGCCGCGTCCGAAATCCTCCACCTGCACGGAACCGTCGGCGAAGCGGGTCACAATAATTTTCTGACCGTAGCCCTCCCGCGCTTCGTCGATAGAATTGGAGAGAATTTCAAAGACCGAGTGACAGCAGCCTTCGATACCGTCCGAGCCAAAGATGACCGCAGGACGTTTGCGCACTCTGTCCGCGCCCTTCAGCGCAACGATATTGTCATTGCCGTATTCCTTTTTTTCGGGTAAATTCTGCATATTTTCCATATATCCTTCTCCATCTGTATCAAAAATAAAACGACTTTGCAGATATCTTCACCTACGAATCTTAATTGTAAGCCAAATCGCTCGGATTGTCAAGAGAGAGATTTCGTTTTGTGGGAATAACAAGGGAAATTTTACCATCAAAAACAGAAATGAATATTGACAATTCATCGTTTTCATAATATAATGTATGCCATAAAACAAAGGGAGGCAAATACGATGGAAATCACAAAGGACACCATTATCGGCGATATTCTCGACATTGATTCTTCTACCGCACCGTTTTTCCTCGAAATGGGTATGCACTGTCTGGGCTGCCCGGCTTCGAGAGGCGAGTCAATCGAGCAGGCTTGCATGGTTCACGGCGTGAACGCTGACGAACTGGTCGGAAAGCTGAACGCTCACATTCAGGGCAAGTAATTTTTGTGTGATGAGGTCTGTCGCTGCGGAGAACTTCGTTGTGACAGACCTTATTTATGCCTGCGGAGAGGAGAATGATTGGTGAATCACACGTTTTTTTCACTCGGCGCCCGTCTGGAAACCTGTGCGTCGTTTGTGCGTGAGGGAAAAGTGCCAGCGGATATCGGCACCGATCACGCCTATCTGCCAATTTGGTTGGTGTATCACGGCAAAGTGCCGCGGGCCTATGCCTCAGACATCAACGAAGAACCTATACAATCCGCCGTTGCCAACATCCAAAAGTATTATTTATCTGACAAGATTATCACCTTTACATGCAACGGACTGGCGAAAATTCCGCCTTCTGAGGTGGACGATATCGTCATGGCAGGAATGGGCGGTGATAATATCGCCGATATTCTTGCTGCGGCCGATTGGTTAACCAATCCGAAATACCGTCTGATTTTGCAGCCGATGTCCCATGTGGAGCGGCTCCGGGAATATTTATACCGGCATAGATTTGACATTGTCACGGAGATGCCGGTCTGTGAATCCAATCGGATTTACACAGTGATTTGTGCCGCATACAGTCCTATTCCGCCGGCCTTTACGGAATTTGACTTTTATGCGGGTAAGTTGGGCAACGAGAATCCTCTTTCACGAAAGCTGATTGAAAAGCAGGCGGGCATTTTAAAAGCGGCCGCCGACGGTATGAAAGCACAGGGCAATGCCGAGCGTGAGCAACATCTGCGAGCGCTTTCGGAACAATTATATCAATACGCGGGAAGGGAGAACATCTGACATGACATCAGTGAACGAAATTTATCATTACCTTGATGAAACATATCCGTATTGTTTGCAGGAGAGCTATGACAACAGCGGTATCATGGTAGACTGCGGCAAGGACATTGAAAAGGTGGTGGTGTCGCTGGATATCACCAATGCTGTGGTGGATTACGCCGCGTCAATCGGAGCGGATTTGATTCTGTCGCACCACCCGGTTATCTTTCACCCCATCAAGCGTATTGACAGCGATTCGCCTGTATTTCATCTGATCGCAAGCGGTATTTCCGCCATATCGGCTCATACCAATTTTGATATTGCCGACGGCGGCGTGAACGACGCACTGGCAAGTAAATTAAGTTTACAGAATATTATGCCTGTTTTTAAGGTTTCGGAATGTCATGTCAAAGGCAGTTTGCGCGAAAATTACATAGGGCGTGCCGGTGAGTTGGCCGAAGAGCTGTCTCCCTATGATTTTGCCCGCTATGTCGGAGAGAGGCTGCTCGGTCGGCATGCGGTGGAGTATGTGAATGGCGGTCGTCCTGTGAAAAAAGTGGCAGTCGGCGGCGGCGCCTGCGGGGAATTTATCTTTGAGTGTACGCGATATGGCATTGACGCCTTTGTGACAGGCGAGGCCAAGCACCATGAGATGATTTATGCCGCAGAACACGGGATTACTTTGATTGCCGCGGGACATTATGCCACGGAAACGGTGGCACTGGACAACCTGGCGGCAACGCTGCGTGATGGATTTCCGGATCTGTCTGTAGAGGTCACACGAATGGATGCTCCACTGAAATACACCGATTGGATGATCGACTGATAGAAACCAAAAAAGGAGATGAGGATTCATGGCGCTTGACGGTGCGATGCTCCATTTGATAAAGAAAGAAATAACGGAGGGGATTCTTGGTGCAAAGGTAGACAAAATCTTCCAACCCACCAAGGAAACGCTGATTTTCGCTATGCGCGGCAAGAATCAGAATCGCAAGCTGTTGATGTCTGCCTCTGCCAATTCGGCGCGCATTCACTTCACAGAATTTCCTGTAGAAAATCCCGCCCAGCCTCCCATGCTCTGTATGCTGCTGCGCAAGCGGCTTTGCGGCGCACGGCTTTCGGCCGTGGAGCAGGCGGGATTGGAACGTGTGCTGCTGCTGAAATTCGACGCGCACAATGAATTGGGCGACGAAATCGAGCTGACGGTTGCGGTGGAAATCATGGGACGGCATTCCAATATTATTTTGATTGACGAACGTGGACTGGTGATCGACGCGGTGAAGCGCATTGACAGCGACCTCAGCTCCATGCGGCTGATTCTGCCGGGGATTAAGTACGAACTGCCACCTGCGCAGGAGAAACAAAATCTGCTGGAACATGATGCGGAGACGATGGCCGCATTTGTAAAACAATGTAAAGGGTATAAACTTGACAAGGCTCTGATGAGCGTCATTCAGGGCATTTCTCCCATCGTGGCGCGGGAAATCGCCTATCGGACGACAGGCTTTACAGACGCGCCTGTGGACGAAATAGTCCCAGAAAAATGGGAAAAGCTCACCTATCAGATACATCATCTGCAAAAGATTCTGGGTGCAACAGGAGCCCCCACAATGGCATTGATAGGCGACAAGCCGATAGACTTTACATTTATAGCGTTGCTTCAATACGGCGTATCCGCCATTTCCCGCGCCTATCCGGATTTTTCTTCCATGCTGGACCAATATTATGTGAAGCGCGATCTGAACGACCGTATGAAGGCCAAGTCACAGGATTTGTTAAAGCTGCTGGCCAATGTCTCGGCGCGTATTGCCAAGAAGCTGGCCATACAGCAGGAGGAATTGAAGCAATGTGCCGACCGTGAGCAGTATCGCATTAATGGCGACCTCATCAACGCCAATCTCCATCTGCTGGAAAAAGGGGATATCCTCGCCGAAGTGGTAAATTATTTTTCTGAGGATTGTTCCATGATTAAAATTAAACTGGACCCGACGCTGTCTCCCGCGCAGAACGCGCAAAAGTATTACAAGGAGTACCGCAAGGCACAAGGGGCAGAGCAGCATTTGACAGAACTGATCGAACAGGGGCAGGCGGAACTGACCTATATCGACTCCGTACTGGACGCGCTGTCCCGCGCCGAAACCGAGCGGGAGCTGGCTGAAATCCGGCAGGAACTGACCGAACAGGGCTTTTTGAAATCGCATGTCCAAAAGGGACGCCCGGGCAAACAGCCGCCGAAACTACCGCCGTTGAAATTTATTTCGGACGACGGCTTCACCATCCTCATTGGACGCAACAACCAGCAAAATGATAAACTCACGCTGCGGGACAGCCGCAATTACGATATCTGGCTTCACACGCTGCATTCTCCCGGCTCACACACAGTGATTGTCTGTGAGGACCGTCAGCCGCCTAACCGCACGATCGAACAGGCGGCACAGCTCGCGGCCTACCATAGCAGTGCCCGCCAGTCGGGATTGGTGCCGGTGGACTATACCTTTGTCAAGTACGTAAGCAAGCCACGCGGCGCCAAACCGGGTATGGTGATTTACACGCATCAAAGTACGCTGTATGTGCATCCCGACGAAGCCTTGGTGAAGAGATTGGCAGAGAATGTCGGAAAATAGGTTGCAAAGTGGATTAGATTTACACAATAAAATGAGCAAAAAAGCACGGTTTGATTCTTTGCGACAGAGTCAAACCGTGCTTTTTCGATTTTGTGATAAGTGGTCACTGAATCTTTCCCGCATAGAAATCCTTGACAAAAGGAATATCTTCCAATTCAAATCGCTTGCCACTCAGATAGTTCAGCTCTTCCGCGTCGGTAGTAAACGCGAAGGTCAATTGATACGAGCAGAGTACCTGTTTGGAGTAACCGCTGCCGCGGTTGATTTTGTTGGTACCGTACTTGCCGTCACCCAGCAGGGGATGGCCGATGGATGCCATGTGGGCGCGAATCTGATGGGTTCTGCCGGTGAGCAGGTCCACTTCCACCAAGCTGAACTGTCCCACCGTGTCGAGTACCTTGTAATGGGTACGAATCGTTTTGCCTGTGGCGGAGCGTTTTGTTTCGATATACACACGATTCTGACTCTCATTTTTTTCAAGATAGCCTTCCAGCGTAGCTTCTGGCGGATTAGGGCGGCCACAGACAATGCAGAGATATTTCTTGTGAATTTCGCGGGATTTCATTTTGGCGTTGAGAATGCGCAGCGCGGCCGCGTTTTTGGCCGAGATTACCATACCGCTTGTGTTGCGGTCGATGCGGTTGACCAGCGCTGGGGCAAAGGAGTGCTCGTCGTCGGGGTTGTACTCCCCCTTGTTATATAGATATTTCTGAATGCGAAAGATGAGTGTGTCAGACTCGTATTGCTCATCCTGATGGACAATCAAGCCTTGCGGTTTGTTGACAATCAGGACATTTTCGTCCTCATAAACGACATCTATCCGGTCGGAAGCCTGCGTGAAATCGTATTTATGCGGTGGCTGGACGAAAAATTCGTCCTTGAGCCATATGTCAACTAAATCACCTTCACACAGTTTTTGGTCAGGTGTACAGCGTTTTCGGTTGACTTTGATGTTTTTGGTACGGATACTTTTATACATCAGGGACGCGGGAATCGCCGGAAAGCTTTTTTCAATGAATTTACTGAGCCGCTGCCCCGCGTCGTTTTTCTGAATCACCACTTGTTTCAAGTCAATAACCCCGTTTGCAATAAAATGAACGTTGAAAGTGATTATACCATATTATTATGAATAAAGTGTGACGCTTCAAAAATCAGTTAATCACATCAAATCAGTAAATATAGTATCAATACAAGATTGTTTCATGTGGAACAGTCTTTTTTTCTTTTACAGGCTTGTCATATTCCGGAAGGAACCGCATATATATTGGACAAAGGAGGACGTGCATCATGTCAAATGGAATACAACCATCACGCCATCGACTGACAGAATTTGCCGGATACCTGCCGCTCTTTGCCGCTGACGAATTGTCACACCTGCCCGAACGATTGGTTTGCAGTACTAACGAAATTCGGCTGCGGGTGAATCAGCCAATAGTCATTATGTTCGGACAAGAGTACCGAATCATATGCGAGCATATGCCGCTGACCACGAAGGATATCCGGGATACGTTTGAAAAAATATGTAACTACTCTGTTTACAGCCATCAAAACGAGCTGGCAAACGGCTTTGTGACGCTGCCGGGGGGACATCGGGTAGGTATTTGTGGTACGGCGGCGCTGGACAGCAGCGGACATCGTACCTTGCGCGACATTTCGTCCCTCAATATCCGCATTGCGAACGAGTACATCGGCTGTGCCAAAGAGATCATGAACCGTATCTTTTCCGAGACCGTTGCAGGCTTGCTGCTGGTCGGACCGCCGTGCAGCGGTAAAACCACTTTGCTGCGGGATATTGCGTTATCACTTTCATCGCCCCCATTTCTCAAGAAAGTGGTCATTGTGGATGAACGGGGCGAGATGGCTGCCATGTACCGCGGTGAAGCGCAAAATACGCTGGGATTGTTTTGCGATGTACTGAATGGGTATCCGAAGGGGGAGGGAATCATGAATGCTGTAAGAACACTGGCACCCGATGTGATTATCTGTGATGAAATCGGCAGTGAGTGCGAAGTGGAGGCCATCATCCAGGGTTTAAACGCCGGCGTTGCCGTGATTGCCAGTATTCACGCTCGTAATGTAAAAGAGCTTTACACGCGTGAACAGTGCCGCAAAATGCTGGAAACAGACGCGTTTGCTCATATTGTAACGCTCAAAGACTGCACACGGGGCATCATAAACGAAATCACGGAGGTAAACCGTCATGACCCTTAAAATCTTCTCGACTGTCACCGTCATGCTCTGCGGATTCCTGATTGGATTGGAAGGAAAAAACCGTCTCAACCGACGCCTGCATAGTCTCGAAATGTTTCGTTCTCTTTTTCATGAAATGAAAATGATGATTGCTCACAGCGGACTTGCCCTGGATGATATCGCCTACGAACTGGCTGACAGACATGAAAACAATCCATTTTTACAATTATTGATTCAAACACTTTATCAAACATCCTTTCACAGCGGTTGGAAGCAGTGCATAGAAGCTCAATATCGTATGCTTTGTCTGAATGCAGAGGACAAGAAATGCCTCATCGACTGCGCCGCCCGACTTGGCCAGTCGAATGTGGAAGGAGAACTTCATACATTGTCACTCATAGACGACCAGCTGTCTTCAATGGTAGAAGAAGCCCGGCAAAAGGCCGGTTCCGACGGAAAAATTGTTACGATAGTCGGCAGTTCCTGTGGTATCATTCTGGCATTGCTGCTCATATAATGGTACAAATCCAACGGAAAGGACAAGGTTCAAATCATGGAAGTTGATCTTATCTTTAAAATTGCCGCTATTGGCATTATCGTGGCAGTTCTCAACCAGGTGCTGATTCGGGCGGGTCGTGAGGAGCAAGCCATGATGACCACACTCGCGGGAATCATTGTGGTACTCATGATGATTATTTCCCAAATCAACCTGCTTTTTGAAACGGTCAAATCCACGTTTGGACTGTGAGGCTGCCAAATGAATATTTTCACCTTTGCGGGGACGGGCATTATCATGTGCGTGCTGATTATCACAGTCAAACAAAGTAAGCCGGAACTGGCGCTTCCGTTATGGATTGCCTGCGGTGTGATCCTGACACTGTATCTGCTCACCTCCTTTCTGCCATTACTAGTCCAGCTGCAAGCTTTGTGTGAGGCAAGCGGCATTCGTTCGGAATTTATCGCGATTGCAGTGAAGGCTGTGGGGATATGTCTGGTAGCGCAGACCGCCGCAGACGTCTGCCGTGACGCGGGACAAACCGCATTGGCCAACAAGCTGGAATTAGGCGGCAAGGCGGCATTACTGCTTGTTTCGCTGCCGTTGTTTCAGGAAATGCTCTCGTTAGCCATTCAAATCATCGGAGAGGAAACGCCATGACTAAAAAATGGATCGCATTCTTACTGTGTTTGCCGCTGTTTTTCCTCACCGTTTATGCTTCCCCCGAACATGAGGGCTTCGATTATCAGGCACAATGGGAAGCCAGCGGTGCCGATGAATTGATTGACAAACTGCCGCGTGAAACAGTCAAGGAACTGGAACAGGCCGGAATTGACGGCACAGGTTATGATACGCTCTTGCGGCTGAGTGCCGCCGACGTGGTCAACTCGCTGTTAGGCATAACACAGCGGGAAATCCTCTCGCCGCTGGCCTCGCTTGGCTTCTTGATGGCACTGCTGCTGGTGGCTTCCTTTTTCAAGGGAGGGGAAAACGCGTTAAATTCCCCGCTGGCGCCTACTGTGGGAACCGTCGTCGCGGCAGCAGTGAGCGTGACACTGGCCGCGCCGGTACTCTCCCTGATCGGTCAGATCGCCGATTGTGTGCAATCCGCCTGCACCTTCACAGAAGCATTTGGGGCTGTTCTGATTGGCATTCTGATTGCCAACGGGCAAAGCCTTTCAGCCTCCGGTTACAGCGCGTTTATCTTTGGTGCAATAGAGGTCTGCACGGTCTGCGTTGGAGCATGGATTGTTCCATTATTGAAAATTTTCCTTGCTCTGTCCTGTGTTTCCACTATTTCAGAAGACATGAAACTGGATGCCATCACGGGTTTTTTTGAAAAAAACGCCAAATGGCTACTGAGCTTTTTGGCGGTCACGCTGTCCGCCGTGCTGAGTATCAGCGGCATCATTGCAGCCTCGGCGGACAATCTCGCCGCGCGCACGGCAAAATTCATGATTTCCGGCTCCGTGCCAGTGGTAGGAGGTGCGATGAGTGACGCCTATCTCACCGTCAAAAGCGGTATGCTGTTACTGCGCAATTCCGTGGGGGCCTTTGGTATCATTGCGGTGGCATACATCTATCTGCCGCTCATCATTCGCACCGTGCTTTGGAATATGGTCATGGAAATCGGGCTTTCTATCTGTGAAGCTTTGCAGCTTGACAGCATTAAGAAACTGATGAAGTCGCTTTCAGGCATGATTTCACTCATGCTGGGTGTACTGATCTTTTCGTTGTTCCTGCTGACATTGGGCGGTATCATCGTTGTCCTGCAAAAAACAGCCTGACAAAAGGAGGGAGAATCCATATGCCTGACGGGATCCGGTCGTGGGCACTGACCGTGTGCGGCGCTTGTGTGCTTGGGGCTCTGCTTTCGTTGCTGTTTCCTGACGGTTCGTATAAAAAGCAGCTCCGGTTGCTGTTGTCCCTGATATTGCTTTGTACCATTTTCCAGCCGCTCCGTTCCTTGAACAAATGGTCAGTCAATGGGGACAAATCTCAGTTTGACCCGTCACAATATGAAAATGTTGCGCTACAAAGTGAATTAGAGCGTCAAGCTAAAACAATTTACACGTCTTATCTGGAAGAAAATTTATGCCGCATATTGGACGACAGCGACATTTCTTATGAAAATATCACGGTTATGATGGATAATTCGGATGACGGCCGCATATCCATTGGACAGGTGGAGGTGATGGTCAAAAAAAAGGACGAAGCGCAGACCGCGCAAATCAAGCGGCTCCTACAGCCTTATATCGGTGAGGAACCCGTTGTGAAAATCCAGGAGCCGTAAGGAAAGGAAGTGAATGATTTGGAGTTTTTCAGCAAAGAAGATATCCTGTCGAAAGGCGGCTTTTCCCATCTCAAAAAACTGCTCTCACCCGAAAATTCCCAAGCGCGCTTAAAGCTGATCGTGTTTGCCGGGCTGGCAGCCATTGCGCTGATCTTTCTCTCGGACGCCGGAAAAAATACAGCTCATACGTCGGCTACAGCGGATACGCGGTACGCAAATGCCGCCGGATACGAGAATTATGAGGAATATACCCGCCGGCTCGAAATGCGCCTGACCGAACTGATCTCAGCGGTGGACGGTGCGGGTGAAGCCAAGGTCATGATTACATTGGAATGCGGCACGGAATATGTCTATGCCAGTCAACAAAAGACAACATCCGCCATATCCGAAAACACCGACGCCGGAGGCCGGAGCGGCCGCGACGAAAAGCGGACAGGCGAGGAAAGCCTGATTCTGGTCAACGGCGACAGGGGAGAGGAACCGCTGATTTTAAAGGAGATCACGCCCACTGTGGCAGGCGTTGTGGTAGTATGCAGCGGAGCCGACGATGTCAATGTCCGGCAGCGGGTCACGGATATCGTGACAACCGCGCTCGGCACCAGCTCCAACCGTGTTTGTGTAACACGGCTGGGATAATATCAAAAAAATCATACACTATACATCTATTTGGAGGAATATAGAATGAAAATCGGAAAAAGACATGTAATGCTGGCAGGACTCGTACTCGCTTTGGGTGCGGCGGTTTATCTGAATTGGCAGTTTGCCCCCACTGAGCGCTTTGTCGTGCCCACTCGCAGCGCAGCAGTGAGCGACTCGGAACTGGGCAAGGCAAAATTCGTTTCGGCTGACGCAAGCGGCGACGTGCGCGAGGTAAATTCGGCCAAAGCCGCCAGTCCTTTGGCGGAAAGCCGTTTCAACCGTCAGACTGCGCGCGACGCCGTGCTGGATGAACTGGAAAAGCAAATTAAGGACACCTCATCTGATGCGGCCTTGAAAGCGCAGGCACTGGAGAGCAGAACCACACAGGTAAATAACATTCAAAAGGAAAATACCACCGAAACGCTTATCAAAGCCAAAGGATTCAGCGACTGCATGGTAATGATAAACGATGAAAAAGTGACCGTATTGCTGCCCGAAGCCGACGGTCTAACGAGCGAAAAGATCTCTGTGGTGACCGAAATTGTGACAAGCCAGACCGGTGCGGACATTGCCAATGTGACCATTACGCCGGTAAAGTAACGGGAGAAATCCGGACAGAGAAAACCGGCGCGCCAACCTCTTTTTCGAAACATTGGTGCGCCGGTGAATTATGTCGTTATATGAACAGCCGTCAGCCATGCTGAAGATAACAGCCGTATTTTCTGGGATGCGCCGCTAAGGATAAGTAGTCATCGCTACTGACAATTACATGATCCAGTAGTTCGATACCTAGCATATGGAGCTTGTCAGTAATGGCGCGGGTAGTTTTCAAATCCGCCTGTGAAGGGGTAGCGCTGCCACGGGGATGGTTGTGAGCGATCACTGCCGCCGTCGCGTTGGCACCGAGCAGAATTTCCGCCATCTTACGGATATCCACCTGTGAGGAATCTACCGAGCCCTCAGAGATAAACCGATGACAGATGACAGATTGTTCGTTGTCCATGCAAATCAAAAGAAAATGCTCTGTTGTCATTCCGATGAAGCAGTCAGAGGCAAACCGTGCGATATTTTCCAACCCGCTGATCTTCTCGCCTTTCTTCTTGTCTCTCCGGTAAACATTACACAACTGAGATGTCATGGAGAGCAGTACTGCGGAATTGAATCCGACGCCATCTATTTTCATCAATTCAGAGACAGGTGCCTCAAAAACCTCACTCAGCGAACCAAAGTGTTCCAATATCTTGTGTGCGAGTTCGTTGGTGTCTTTCTGTGGAATAGAATAAAACAGCAGCAGCTCCAGAACGACATGTGGGTCAAAATTTGCCAAACCTTCCTTTACAAACCGTTCACGCAATCTCTTTCTGTGTCCTTCGTGGATTTTGTGTTCTTTGGGCATAATGGGACATCTCCCTTCGCTTTTTATTGATACATTATAAAACTTTTTCAACAAAATGGCAAGACCTACCCGTCACGAAAAACGTCGGATTTTATAGAAATCTTTGGTCTTTTATTCTAAATTCGTTACGATAACGTATTAAAAACGATATTCAAATGGTAAGTAAAACAATAATGTATAAAATATGAGAATATCGAAAAAACGCTTGACAATTGGAAATTGATGTGGTATAGTTTAGGAGCTGTCGAGGACGGCAGTGGTCGCTAGGCAGTGAATGCCAGAACGACATGGGGCATTAGCGCAGTTGGGAGCGCGTTTGAATGGCATTCAAAAGGTCAGGGGTTCGACTCCCCTATGCTCCACCAAGTTGTGTCTTGCGGATTTCGGTCTGCAAGACATTTTATTTGCCGGTGTGATGGAATTGGCAGACGTGCCGGACTCAAAATCCGGTGGTAGCGATACCGTACCGGTTCGACCCCGGTCACCGGCACCAATAGCACACAGCCTTTGGCTGTTAAGTGAATAGGGAATAGCGAAGGGTGAATAGTAAATAGTGTTCTGATGTTTTTCGGTACACTGTGTTGCTGTTCACCTTTTGCTGTATGATAACTTCTGTTGGGAGATGATGATTGATGATAAAGCTGGAGAAGACCGGCGTGATGAATCTGGAAAACGCCATGCGGGGCGCACGCAATCCAATGAACAGCTGGGCACGAAGCGACAGCTTCTACAACGAAGCGGGAGAATATGTACTGGGGCCCAACGACCTTGATCTGGCCCGGCGGCTGCGCAAGGCTGGCAGCGACCACCGCAAATTCCTGCGGCAGGTCTTTGTATCGGTAGACATCACCGCGCCGCTTTACTGGTGGAAGGAATACGACACCTACAAGGTCGCCACCGTGGCCAATTCTACCAGCACCATGCACAAAATCACCAGCAAGCCGTTCGAGATGGATGATTTCAGCCACGATCACCTTTCTTCGGAGGCTGAAGACTTCATGCAGCGGATTGTCGATGAGCTGGAGCAGATTCGTCTGCGATACCTCGAGACCAAGAACAAAGCGGACTGGTACGATATCATTCAGTTGCTGCCGTCGAGCTACAACCAGATGCGCACCTGCTCCTTCAATTACGAAACACTGATTAATATTTATTATGCCCGCAAAGATCACAAGCTCGCCGAATGGCACACGTTCTGTGACTGGATCAAAACACTGCCATATGCAGAAGCGTTGATTATCGGCGAAACCACTGACAATTGAATGATCTGATTGTCCCCCCCCCCCCGAAATCCTTCCGGCCGAAACGGATTTCGGGGTTTTTTATCTGAAAAGCGTGGAACACCATGACAGAATATGAAAAAAGGAACAAAAAAATCAAAAAAATGAATAAAACTTCTTCCTTTTTCTGAAAATAGATGTTATAATGTAGTAAATTAACCGAAAGGGGAATCACTTAATGAAAAAAATACGTCGCGCTGTAGCTGTTCTGATTGCCTCCGCCATGCTGATGACAGCGGCTGTGAGCTGTGAGAAGGAAGTAACAGCGGAAAATCTGATGGAGGGAATCTCGGCGCAGAATGCTTCCGAGGTTGATTTGGACGACGATTTTTGCCAGAAATACAGCACCTTTGCATTCCGGCTGCTTCAAAAAGCCTATGACGAACAGGAAAACGTCATTATTTCACCGCTTGCCATCACGTACAATCTCGCTCTGCTGGGCAACGGTGCAAGCGGCAGCAATTTGGACGAACTCAAAGGAATGCTGGGTTCAACTTACAATATTGATCAACTGAGCGTCCATATGCACTCCTACAAGGAAAGACTGCTTGATTCCGATTTGACCAAGCTCTATTTTGAGAGCGCCGCGTGGTTCAACGCCAATCAGAACGTGACGCCTAACGCGGCTTTCCTCCAGACCAACGCCACTTACTTCGGCAACGCCATGTATAAAGAGTCTTTTAACGCGGACGCGATTGGAAACGTCAACAATTGGATTTCCAATCAGACGCAGCAAAATGTCGAGTACATCGCCGATGAGCTACCGGCCGATGACCCGATGTACCTGCTCAGCACCGTCATGCTCGACGGCAACTGGTCGAAACCCTATTCTTATCAGAATGTCCAGGAAGGTACTTTTAACGCGGCTTCCGGCGAGGAACAGAGTGCACAGATGATGTCAGCCTACGAACAGTCCTATATTCATGACGACATGTCCTCCGGCTTTGTCAAGCAGTTCTCGGGCGGCAACTACGCTTTTGTCGCCATTCTTCCCGGCGAGGCTGTCGGTGTGAAGAACTACATCGCGAGTGTGGCTGTCGGTGACAAGTATATGAAAATGATGAATGGCGAGATGCCTTATTTTGTGGATGCGACCGTTCCAAAATTCACCTGCGAGCAAAGAGGCGGCATGGCCGAATACCTCTCCCAGATGAATCTCGGCACGTCATTTAATCCCAATACAGCCAATCTGTCACAGCTCGGTACTGCTGACGGAAAGCTCTATGCGGGTGATCTTTATGTGCGCAGTTCGTTCACGGTGACAGAAAAGGGTACCAGCAAGGGTACCGCCGCTACCGTGGCCGATGACAACAGCATTCCGACGGATATGTTTGTCATCACGCTCGACAGACCCTTCCTCTTTATGGTCATTGATACCAACTATAAACTGCCCATTATGATGGGTGTCATTAACCACATGTAATATCATATCATTCAGGCGCAATGCTTCTGCGTCGCAAAGGGTCGGTACCCGCTGCTTTGCGGGTATCGACTGTCGTTTTTATACCATATATTTTTTGGAAATGGGGGATAACGGTTGTTCTGTTACTGGACGGCTGTGAATGACACAGTCTCTTTTTGGGACGAATTATGGAATCTGATTCAGGATATCGTTCAGTCTGTGGGCGGCATCACTTTTTTTGCCCGCTGGATCATTCCCGTGATTGCCCTGATTGTCGTGTGGCGCTGTATCCGGTCCATGCTTTCGGGGCAGGAGGCCCCGGAGGTATGGGCTTATCTCGATGTGGAGGGCTTCGGCAGAATGCCGGTAAGCCATTGGGAAAATACCATCGGACGCGCCTCGTCGAGCGATATTGTCATCGACTATCCGACGGTATCGCGTTCACACGCCGTATTGATCCGCGACGAAAACAAGCGTTGGACCATCTCCGATCTGGGGTCAACCGGCGGCATCAAGCTTAATGGACATTCCGTCAGCGGTACGGCCGCGCTTCCCGCGGGGAGCAAACTCAGCTTCGCCGACGTGGAAGCTACCTTTCTGGTCACGCGCCCGCGCAATAACCAGAAAAATCAGAATCTCAAGGTGAAGAAGCTGCTGCGTCCTGTTCATACGCTGCTGCTGCTGAGCGTGTTTATCCTGTTGACAGCCATACAGCTGATCTCGGGCGGCGTTGTTGACAAAACCTCGGTCATCGTATGCTTCGGCGGTCTGGGATTTCTGATGTGGGCTTACTATGCTGTGATGCGTGTACTGGTCAAAACCGGTATCGAAGTGGAAATGCTGGCATTCTTCCTGTCCACCATCGGCTTTTCCATTGCGGCGTCCTCCGCACCCAAGGAACTTTACAAGCAGTTTTTTGCCTTTCTGCTGGGATTTGGCATGTTTATTCTGATCGGCTGGTTCCTGCGCGATCTCAAGCGTACGACCTCCATCAAAATGTACGTCATGATTGCAGCGGTGGGATTACTCTTTTTCAACGTGGTTTTCGGTCAGGTCAAAAACGGCGCAAGAAACTGGATTTCACTGGGCGGCGTATCGCTTCAGCCGTCGGAGCTGGTCAAGATTGCCTTTGTCTTCATCGGCGCCGGTACACTGGATATGCTGCTCACCAAAAAGAATCTGGCTTATTTCATCGGTTTTTCCGGCGTGTGTATCGGTGCGCTGGCCCTGATGGGCGACTTCGGCACGGCTTCGATTTTCTTTGTAGCTTTCGTCGTCATTGCTTTTATGCGGTCGGGCGATTTCGCCACCATTGCCTTAATCTGTGCGACTGTGGTGTTTGGTATCATGCTGGTGCTGAAATTCAAGCCGTATGTGGCGCGGCGTTTCGAAGTATGGGGGCATGCGTGGGAACACGCGTATGACACTGGTTATCAGCAAACCCGCACAATGTCAGCTGCCGCGAGCGGCGGTATCGCCGGGGTGGGCGTTGGCAATGGCTGGCTGCGCAATGTGGTAGCTGCTGACACGGACTTGGTATTCGGCGTGGTATGCGAGGAATGGGGACTGGTCATCGCGGTGATTTCTGTGATCGCCATCTGTGCGCTGGCTGCCTTCACGGTCAAAAGCGCTGGAAATGCCCGTTCCTCCTTCTATGTGATCGGCGCCTGCGCGGCGGTCAGTATGATGGTGTTCCAGACCACCCTGAATACACTGGGCTCTGTAGATATTCTGCCTCTGACAGGCGTGACCTTCCCGTTTGTTTCCAATGGCGGTTCGAGTATGCTGTCCAGCTGGGGACTGCTGGCTTTCGTCAAGGCCGCCGATACCCGACGCAATGCCAGCTTTGCCGCGGCACGAGAAAACTTCCAGACCCGCATGATGAGCGGTCAGCCGATCTATGATGAAAAAGGCCGTCAGATTTCGGATATGGAAAACATGATCGGCCGCAGTGAATACGACTTCACCAAGCTCGGTCGGGTAGCCGAACGGGTACGCGCCAAGTTGATTGACATGGGGATTCTCAAGCCGGTTGCCAATGTGGACTTTACCGAGCAGCCCGAGGAAGGCGGCGTTGGGTTTGTGGAGACCGCCGATCCTGACGCCAAGTCACAGGACGAATATGTACCCAAAACCAAGGCAACTCCTAAAACGGATCACTTGAATCCGCCGCGCCCCCCGCAAGCGTCGGCATCTCCAAAGCCCACTGCACCCACGAAATCCGCTTCCGCGGCTTCCGTTGCTCCCGCCGAACAAACCGTTGCCAAACCGGCTGCGCTGGTCCCGCCTGCGGCATCACAGCCTCCGGTCAACTCGCCGGACAAAGAAGAACTGCAAGGTGCCGATTACAGAAGAAGCCGACCGCGCAATCGCTATATCGACCCGGACGAAACGGAGGGCGGCGAGGCGTATATCGGCAAGAAACGGCGCTATTAATTGGAAGGGAGGCACATTGGTATGAAAAAAGTCAAACGGCGCGCCATGAGTGTGCTTGCCATCATTCTGTGTCTGATGATCGGTGTTAGCGTCTTTACCTACCGTTTTTTCAGTCAAGGCAGTCAATGGGTCAACTTCACCGCCAACAAGCACATCTATTCCAATGGCGTGCTGATCGGCGGCGCGATTTACGACCGCGACGGCAATCCGCTGGTTCACACGGTGGACGGCGTGAGAAAGTACAGCGACAACGAAAGTGTTCGCTGCGCCACCATGCATATTGTCGGCGATAAAAAAAGCAATATTGCCACATCGCTGCAAAAGGTGTATGCCGATGAGCTGATGGGATATAATACCATTAACGGCACCTATTCGGTGAGCGGCACGGGCAACAGCGTTTATACCACGCTGGATGCCGATATCTGCGCGGCGGCCTATGAACAGCTCAAAGGAAAAAAGGGGACAATCTGCATCTATAACTACAAAACAGGAGAAGTCATTTGTCTGGTGAGTACCCCTACCTATGACCCCGAAAATCCACCGGTCATTTCGGCTGATGATGACAACTATGACGGCGTGTATATCAACCGTGCCCTGTCCTCCCGATTCACGCCCGGCTCTGTGTATAAGCTGGTCACGGCGGCGGCGGCCATTGACAACATTGACGATATCTTTGAGCAGACCTTTACCTGCCATAAGACAGAAGTAATCAACGGCCAGAAGATCATATGTTCGGGAACGCACTATGAGGAAAATTTCGAGAAATCCCTCAACAACTCCTGCAATATTGCGTTTGGCAATATCTCACGTCAGCTAGGCTGGAATACCACCGCAGAGTACGCCCAGAAGCTTGGTATCACCACCGCTCACGAACTCAGCGGCATTCCGGTTGTCAAAGGCTCCATTGCTACATCCGGCGGTGACAACGAACTCTCGTGGACAGGAATCGGACAAAACACCGACCTGGTCAATCCCTTCGCTATGATGCGTGTGGTGGGGATTATTGCCAATCACGGCATGTGTGTGGAGCCGTATCTGGTGGAAAAGGTCACAAATTCTTCGGGCTTCCGCACACAGCTGCCTCCCAACAAAACCGAAAAACGATATCTCAGCCAAAGCACGGCGGATACCTTGTCGGATATGATGCGCAGCAATGTCCGCAACAAATACGGCGAATCCAATTATCCTGCGGGTATGGAGTTCTGCGCCAAAACAGGTACAGCGGAGCTGGACGGCAGTCAGGTTTCCCACTCGTGGTTCGTCGGCTTCAGCCGCAACGAAAAGTATCCTTACGCGTTTGTTTCCTTCGTGCAAAACGGTGGTTCCGGCGCCAAGGTGGCCGGTGTGGCGGTGACCAGAGTGATGACGGCGGTCAAGGAAAAGGTCGATTCACAGTCCACAGCAAATTGAGTCATGTCCGCGCGATTCCGTATATCACCTACAAAAATATTTACAGATAATTTTATATTTCATAAAATTTCAACGGAATCCTATTGACAAATTTCCTCTGTTGGTGTATGATATCAATCGTGAAGATATTGAATCAATGGATTCTTCCTGTGTTCGGCTCGCGTTTTGCGGTGAATCAGGAGTTAAAACCCTGATGATTGATTCCGTATTTTCTCAGCATTTGTTCTTTGCGTTTCTTTATATGTAGCTTCTGGGTAACATATTTGGTTTGCGCCTGTTCGATTGAGACGAACTTCGTAGCAATGGAGCAGGAGTTGAGGGGAGTCTTTATGCGTTCTCTCTCGGAAATGTCTGACATGGAATTGATGTCTCTTTCCAATGCGGACAATCAGGCGGCATTCGCCTGCCTGATGGGGCGTTACAGTTCCATGATTCATGCCAAAGCGTTGGCGAAAAGCAAGTCGTGCGGCGCCGACGTAGATGACTTCTCACAGGAAGCGGCGATTGGTTTTTTGAATGCTGTCAGAACCTATGACGCGTCAAAAGGTGCAGAGTTCCGCACTTACGCCGAAATCTGCGTAGAAAATGTTCTGATTTCCGCAGTGAGAGCCTATGTCAGTCATAAAAACCAACCGCTCAATGACCATAGGGAATTTGTAGATTCTGAACTTGCGGGCCGTGTCATTTTTTACGGACTGCCGGAATCACCGGTGGATCCCGAAGGGCACATATTTGAAAGTGAAAGTGTCGGCAGATTGACTGAGGCGATTTCCTCGAAGCTTACCGATTTGGAAAAAGCCGTGGTGAATATGCGTATCAGGGGTTTTTCTTACGAGGAAACGGCAGACCGGCTTGGGATCAGCGTCAAGTCGGTGGACAATGCAATTCAGCGAGTAAGGAAAAAAATGAAATCGTTTGATACGAATTGATTTTTTTCTTTATTGTCACGGACGATTACCATCGTCTGCGATTTACAACAACCCTGTGCGGCAAACACGCAAAAGCGATGTATTGCGTCGTAGGGCAAACCATTTATTTTCTCAAAGTGAGGTTTTTACCATGTACGAAGACAAAACTCTCAGATGTAAAGATTGCGGCAAAGAATTTATCTTCACCGCAGGTGAGCAGGAGTTCTATGCAAGCAAGGGTTTTGAAAATGAGCCCCAGCGCTGCAAGGAATGCCGCGACGCCAGAAAGAATGCATCGAGACAGCAGCGCGAGCAGTATACCGCCGTCTGCGCAGCGTGCGGCGGGGAAGCAAAGGTTCCCTTCAAGCCCACCGACGGTCGTCCTGTCTATTGCAGCGAGTGCTTCGCGAAGATGAAGGAAAACTGATTGTGCCTGTATTGGTTCGGTTTCCTTCTTATCGCTTTGCCAAATGTCATTAAAATGAGATTTTTGTTGTTCTAATTTGATTAAGAGGGATTATCAACAGGAATTAAACGAGATCCTCATGATTGGCAAGAGTTTCCCGGGAGAGGCAGCAATGCTTTTCCCGGGTTTTTTCTGTGTCATTTTTTGCCCGGTGCTCATACTCTGTTGATAGGGGGGGAGAACGCCAATACCTGTGAGGGAGGGTAATGATTTTGGATAAGTCCATATTCGCGGTAGTCGGGGGAGATGCACGTCAGGCTGTCCTGGCCAATTTGCTGGCAGGGGAGGGAAGTACCGTGTACTGCGCGGGGTTTGAACAGTCACCGCACCTGCTGACGGGAACCGCTTCCACCGATCCGCTGACCGCCGTACTGATGGCGGATATTGTAATCCTGCCCATGCCGCCCACACGCGACGGCATGACGCTCAACGCGCCGCTGAGTACCTACCGCGTGGAGCTGAATGAGGAATTTTGTGAGGCGCTGCGGGGCAAGACCGTGTTTGTCGGTATGGCGGGCAAGCTGCGTAATATCTCGCCTGGCTATGCCAAACTAAACCTGTTTGATTATTATGCCAATGAATCCTTCCTGCTGCGCAACGCACAGGCTACCGCCGAGGGAGCTCTTGCGGAAATCATCTCACATGTGCCGCATACCGTTTGCGGCAGTCGGATTTTAGTAACAGGGTGCGGCAGAATCACGCGGTTTCTCGCGCCTATGCTGCGGGCTTTGGGGGCTTCGGTGTCTATCGCCGCACGTAAACCCACCGATCGGGCTTGGATCCGGTCGCAAGGCATGGAACCGCTGACCTTTGGCAAAGCGGCACGCCGGACCAAAGAATTTGATGTGCTGGTCAACACTGTTCCCGCGCCGATTGTCAATGAAAAATTCATTGACGGCATGACCGTTGATGCAGCGCTGCTCGACCTGGCTTCGCTGCCGGGCGGCATTGATCTGGAGGCTTGTGAAAAAAGAGGTCTCAAGGCATGGCGGGCACTGGGTCTTCCCGGCCAATACGCACCGCTGACCGCCGCGGAGATTATCAAGGATACTGTGATGTTGATACTGGAGGAGGGGTAAATTTCCCATGGAGGAATTGAAAGGAATCAAAATCGGATATGCGCTCTGTGGCTCGTTCTGCACATTCCGGCAGTCTATCGACGAAATGAGAGAACTGGTCGCGATGGGAGCGGAACTGGTTCCCATCATGTCGGCCAACGCCTACACGCTGGATACACGCTTCGGAAAAGCGGCGGATTTTATCCGCGAGATTGAGGACATCTGCGGCAGGAGTATCATTCACACCATTCCGCAAGCCGAGCCCATCGGCCCACAAAAGCTGCTTGACGTGCTGGTCATCTCTCCCTGCACGGGCAATACGCTTGCCAAACTGGCTAGCGGTGTGACCGATACTGCCGTTGCACTGGCAGCCAAAGCACATCTGCGCAACGCACGGCCGCTGGTGCTGGGTGTATCTACCAATGACGCGCTGGCCACTGCGTCCAAAAACATCGGTCTGCTGATGAACAGCAAACACATTTATTTCATTCCCATGTCGCAGGACGACCCGGTCAAAAAGCCCAATTCCGTGGTGGTTCACTTCGATAAAACGCCGGAAGCCATTCAGTGCGCCCTGGCAGGCCAACAGGTGCAGCCGCTTTACGTCTGATATCTGAATTTTCTAATCGCAAAAATGCCGTCATCGGGGCAATGTTCCCTGATGACGGCTCTTTTCGGTGACAGTAAAAGATTACTGCACCCCATACTGCTCGCGCACGAATCTTTCCAATACAGGAAGGCTGCGCTTAACTTTTTCGGTGTCAATGCAATACGCCATGCGGAAATAACCAGGACAACCAAAGTTATCTGCAGGCACAAGAATGAGATCGTACTGCTGGGCCTTGCGGCAAAAGGCATTTGCGTCCTTCTCCAGCGCCTTGGGGAAGATATAGAAGGTGCCGCCGGGTCTGACAACGGTGAAGCCCAGTGCAATCAGCTTGTCATAGATCAGATTCATGTTGGTTTCATACACGGACAAATCACTTGTTTCGTCGATGACCTTGGAAACCGCCAGCTGAATGATGGATGGCGGGCAGTTGTGACCGATACCCCGGCTGATCTGACCGCAGATGACCGCGATAATATCCGCGTCGGTGGCCTTGGGATTGACCGCTACATAACCAATGCGTTCGCCCGGCAGGCTGAGACTCTTGGAAAAGGAGTAGCAGGTGAGGGTGTTATCATAAAACTTGGCCACAAACGGCGCATCTACCCCCGCAAAGACGATTTCGCGATAAGGTTCGTCGCTCACCAGGAAGATATCATGGCCATATTCGGTTTGTTTCTGACGAAGCAGATCGGCCAGACGTGTGAGCGTTTCCGAGGAATAAACTACGCCGGAGGGATTGTTTGGGGTGTTAACCAGCACCGCAGCCACTTTATCGGTGACCATCTGTTCAAACGCCTCAAAGTTGATCTGAAAATTCTCCGTATTGGCGGGAACCACCTTGAGCACCGCACCGGTCTGATTCACGTAGGGCATATACTCAGGAAAAAAGGGCGCGAAAGTAAGCACTTCGTCGCCGGGCTGGGTAACGCAGCGAATCGCGTGAGCTACCGCGCCCGCCGCGCCGGTGGTCATAAAGATATGCTTTCCCGCGTAATTCATGCCAAAACGGCGGTTGAGGCTGTCGGCCACCGACTGACGCACCGATTCAATGCCGAGCGACGGACTGTAGCCGTGCAGCGCCACCGGCTCGTTAGTTTGCAGCAATTCGATCATGGTGTCAGTAAAATCCCGCGTACAGGGCACGCTGGGATTGCCGAGGCTGTAGTCAAAGACGTTCTCATAACCGATTTCCTTGCCGCGCGCCGTAGCGTATTCACTCAGCTCGCGAATGATGGATTTGCCTTGCAGCATTTGTTTATACTGTGCATTAATCATGATGTTTTTTCCTTCCGTAAATAGGGTAATACCGATTGGGTTGATTTCCGTTTACCGTCATAAGTCGAACGGCGGAAACATAAAAATTAAATGGAGCTTTTTTATGCTTTTCCATTATAACAGAACCTTCACGGATACTCAATGATTTTCTGTGATTTTTTCGGGGAGTTTTTCATGTATCTGACATATCTTTTCATTTGCGGGCTGTTGTCGCTGTCAATCACTGGGCTGCTGATCATTGCAGCAGTCCGGACAGGACGACGGCGCCGGGAAGATTTTTTTTCTGCTTCGCTGGGTATAATCATCTTTGTATGTGTAAAAAGTATAGTGACGGACTGCGGCTGGGGATTCGCCGCACTTTTTGGCATTCCTCACGGGCCTGTCGCGCAGCTTTGTCTCACATTTGGTGCATTTTTCTTTTTTCGTACACTGCGCTGTACCGGTGGAACAGATGCACTCGAATTTGGAAATCATTTTACAGAAAACGCCTCCCTGCTCTGCTTTGCTATCGGACGCAATCTGCTGTGCGACGATACGACCGTGGCAAATCTTTCTCTGTACCTGCTGGGGGAAGCTGCGGAACTGGCTCTGATGACGACAGCAGTGCAACTGATAAACGGGGAAGAGACACCTCCCAAGGTACCGATCGTCATGGAACGGGCCGCCATGCTGATCGGTATCAAAACTGTCATCTGTACCATATTGCGGCAGCAAGCAGGACAGCAAAGAGAATTTTCGGGAGTGGTACTGATAACTATAGGACTGACCGGGCTGGTGTGTGAATTTGTGGATGCAATCAGCCCCGGCCGCGAGATAAAACCCGGCGGATTCGCTGCAGGATTCACAGCGGCCCTGTGTATGACGGCGCTCTTCGGGTGACAGGCCGAAAGCATAATTTAAAATAAATTAAGAATTGTGCGGTTGACAAACGCATTGCAACAATGTAATATAGAATAGATAATGTGTTCGGATTTATGTGTTGCGGCAAAGTTCTTTTCAAAATATGACGCGCATCCGGCTGTTGTGGATACAGCGGATACGGTTGTTTTTGGCAAAAGCGTTTTTGCGTTTTACATGAGATAGGGAACAGCGTCAACGGAGTTTCTCTCCGCAGCAGCGCTGCGCGATGGCTTAGCCGCATAAAATCAAATTGGTTATTTTATATTTTTTCGTCCATCATAAAATGGCGTTCTCCGGGGACTTCGGAAGCCCGCCGGATTACAGCGCAGAATCGGAACGGGAAAATATATACGCATAATGTGTTCGGATAAAATCAATAGTGAAGACATCGTCTGTCTTGCCCGATCCGGTTGTTTTGCTATGGGTCGCGCAGGCTGTTTTTTGTCGCTTGTCTTCAGAAAAAATTGACAATGGAGGATTTTTTGTGCAACAGGAAAATGGAAAAAAGAACCGTAAAAACATCAACCATACCCAAAGTCCGTCGGAAAATCGCTTTCGCAAAATCAAGTCCGACGGCAGCACTGGCAAATACGGCCGTTTCCGTCCAAGCCCGTCCTCACGCGGCGGAGAGGAAAAGGAAACCGCATCGCAGCGCGATGTTACTGTGAGACGTTCGGGCAATTACGGCGGCTACAAGAAAAAGAATTACAGCCGTCCTCCGCGCAGTGCGTCGCCATCGGCTTTGCCGGTGCGCATCTCGTTTATCGGCGGTCTGAATGAAATCGGGAAAAATATCACAATGTTTGAGTACGGAGACGAAGCCATCGTGGTGGACTGCGGCATGGCCTTTCCCGATGACACCATGCTGGGCGTCGATCTGGTCATTCCCGATTTTACCTATCTGGAAAACAATAAGGATAAGATCAAAGGCATCTTCCTGACACATGGTCATGAAGACCATATCGGCTCGTTGCCCTATCTGCTCAAAAAGATCAACTTGCCGCTTTACGGTACCCGTCTGACGCTGGGGCTGGTAGAGGGCAAGTTACGGGAACACCGTCTGCTTGGCTCGGTGGAAATGCACGAGGTCTCCGCCGGTCAGACCGTCAATGTAGGCAGCTTCCGTGTGGAGTTCATCAATGTGAATCACTCCATTCCCGACGCGGTGGGCTTTGCGATTCACACACCGGCTGGTATTATCGTCCATACGGGAGACTTCAAAATTGATTCTACGCCGATTCACGGCGATATGATCGACTTGGGCCGTTTTGCACAGCTCGGCAAAGAAGGCGTACTCTGTATGATGGCGGATTCCACCAACGCTGAACGCCCCGGCTTTACCATGAGTGAGCGCAAGGTGGGTGAATCTTTCAACACGCTTTTTCAAAGCGAATCCGCCAAGGACAAGCGTATCATCATCGCAACCTTTGCCTCCAATATTTACCGCATTCAGCAAATCATTGATTATGCTTATAAATTTGGCCGTAAAGTCGCCGTAAGCGGGCGCAGCATGATTAATACCGTTACCGTTTCGCAGGAATTGGGCTATCTGCATGTGCCGGAAGGCGTGATGATTGATATCTCTATGCTCAACCGCTACCCAAAGAATAAAATTGTGCTGATTACAACGGGGAGCCAGGGCGAGCCGATGAGCGCTCTCACCCGTATGGCTTTCTCCGATCACCGTCAGGTTGAAATCGGCCCGGACGACTTCATTATCATCTCCGCTAACCCCATTCCCGGTAACGAAAAGAACGTAGGCAACGTGGTAAACGAACTGCTCAAGCACAAGTGCGAGGTCGTTTATGAGAAAATGTACGACGTCCACGTCTCAGGTCATGCCTGCCAGGAAGAACTGAAGCTCATGCTGGGTCTCATCAAGCCGAAATACTTCATTCCCGTTCACGGCGAGCAGAAGCATCTGCTCAAGCACGCGGGACTGGCCCGTGCGGTAGGAATCCCCGACAAAAATGTGTGTATCGCGGATCTGGGCGACTGCGTCGAGGTATGCGAAAGCCATATCAAGAAGATCGGCGTCGTGCCGAGCGGGAAGCTGTTGGTGGACGGTCTTGGGGTCGGCGATGTGGGCAGCGTGGTGTTGCGCGACAGAAAACACCTCGGACAGGACGGTTTGATTATCGTGGTCATGGCCATCAGCTCTGACGCAGGTCTTACGGTTTCGGGACCCGATATCGTTTCCCGCGGCTTTGTCTACGTTCGCGACGCGGAACCGCTGCTCGATGAGGCACGCAGAATCGCCGCTGACGCGCTGGAAGACTGCTTTGACGAAGGTGTGCGTGAATGGGGACAAATCAAGACACGTGTGCGCGACGAGCTGTCCAGGTTCATCTACGAACGGACCAAACGCAGCCCGATGATTCTGCCCATTATCATGGAAGTCTGATGAATGCAGAAAAAACGTGTATATACGGGGTTCGGCAGCATTGGCATCACTTGAATAATATGTAATATGCCGGCAATGGTCCGGCAAAAACACAGTGATATGGTGGTGGTTTGATGAAAAACAGAAAATATTGGCTGCTGTCCCCCTTTTCTTATATGCAATTGGGCATTATCCTTTTCATGGTGCTGCTCACGTTGACCATGTCTAAAAGTGCGGCACTAAAAGTCATTTGCCTGTTGATCGGCGGCGCAGCGGTGGGATTTTCACTGCTGTATTCGCGCACGGTGAGAGAAAATATTCACACCTATATTTCGGAGCTCTCCCGTTCTCTCGACATCGGCAACAAAGATGCGCTCAACCGTATTCCTGTCCCCGCTGTCACCGTCTCGGAACAGGGGGAAATCGTCTGGTACAATGAGCAGTTCCGGGAAGTGATTCTGCTGGGGGCCGACGCGCAGGGGGTCATGCTGCCCCGCGTATTCAAGAGTTTTGACGTGCTATGGCTGGACAAAAATAATTCGTTTGAAATCAAGAAAGATAAACGCGTCTACAACGTCACGGTAGGAGCGCACAATGTAGAGGATACCGCGCAGTATGTGCTTTATTTTAACGATATCACGGAATTGAAGCGCACCGAAAACCAGTTTGCGGTGAGCAGACCCGCCGTCATGCTGATCGTATTTGACAACGAAGAGGAATTGCTGAAAGTTCGTGAAAATGAACGCGTACGCGTTATCTCGGCGGTGGAATCACTGCTCGGCAAATGGGTGGAAAACTACAACTGCATTTCTAGAATCAACGCCCGTGACCGGAGCTTTATCATGGTGGAGCAGCAATATCTGGAAAAAATTATCTCCTCGCGCTTCTCAGTGCTCACCGAGGCACGCAAGATCGTAATCGAGGGCGGCAATCCCGTCACGCTGTCTATCGGCGTGGGACACGGCGGCGCCAATTTCAGCGAGTGTGAATATTGGGCCAATCAGGCGCTGGAAATGGCGCTGGGCCGCGGCGGCGACCAGGCTGCTGTGAAGGATACCGACGGATATTCCTTCTACGGCGGCGTATCCAAATCGGTAGAAAAACAAAGCAAGGTGCGCACCCGCATGGTGGCACAAGCCTTAGTGGAATTGATTAACACAGCGGACAAGTGCTTTATTATGGGCCATCGTTTTTCCGATCTCGACGCTATCGGCGCCGGCATCGGCTTGGCTGCGCTGGTCTCCGCCCTGCAAAAGGACACGGAGCAGACCGTCAACATCGTGGTAGACGAGAGCGCGACACTGGCGCTGCCGCTCATCAATTCCTACCGTGAAACGCGGGGCGTGAATTGGTTTATCCCGCCAGACGAAGCACTCGACGCCATGACCGATCATTCGCTGCTCATTATTGTGGATACGCATTCTCCCGATGTCATCGAAAGCAAGGCGGTCTACAATGCGGCGCAAACCGTTGTGACCATTGACCATCATCGTTTGTCGGTCAAGCGCATTCAAAATTCTGTCATCTTTTTCCATGAGCCCTATGCGTCATCAACTTGCGAAATGGTGACAGAACTTGCCCCCTATATGCACGAGACCGCCATCGCGCGCCCCGAAGCCGAAGCGCTGCTGTCCGGCATTATGCTGGATACCAAGAGCTTTGTGCTGAAAACCGGTGCAAGGACCTTTGAGGCGGCCGCTTATCTGCGCCGCAGAGGGGCCGACACCATCGAAGTCAAGCGCTTTTTCTCCGGTTCACTGCAAACCTACATCGAAAAATCCCAGCTGGTTTCCTCGGCGCGACTCTACGGCGACTGCGCGATTTCCTGTGCCGCCGAAGAGGTGGAAGGAGTACGTGTCATCGCTTCACAGGCCGCCGATGAGCTGCTGAACATCAACGGTGTCGTGGCATCCTTCGTGCTGTATGTTACTGGTTCACAGGTCAATATCTCTGCCCGCTCACTGGGCAAATTCAACGTGCAGATTGTCATGGAAAAGCTGGGAGGCGGCGGACATATGACAATGGCAGCCTCTCAGCTCCCTGAAACGACGCTGGACGAGGCTGAGAGCCGGTTGAAGACTGCCATAGACGAATTTCGCATGGAACAGGCGCAGGAACACAAAGACGCAGCCAAATCATAAGTGCGCGTCGTCATACATTCAAACATTGATAATTGGAAAGGAAGAAACAAAATGAAAGTGATTTTGAAACAGGACGTAAAAGGTCAGGGCAAAAAAGGGGATTTGGTGAACGTATCGGACGGTTACGCAAGAAATTTTCTTTTCCCGCGGAACCTGGCGGTCGAAGCCAACGCACAGGCAATGAGCGATAAAGTGAACAAGGACAGCGCGGCAGCCTTCCGTCTGGCAGAGGAAAAAGCAGCGGCAGAGGCCAAAAAGGCTAAAATCGACGGCAAAACACTTAAAATCGTAGGCAAGGCCGGTCAAAGCGGCAAGCTTTTCGGTTCCATCACGCCAAAGGAAGTTGTCGAAGAATTGAAGTCACAGTATGGACTGGAAATCGACAAAAAGAAGGTCACGCTCCGTTCGGAAATCAAGACCTTTGGCACATTTGAGTGTGAAGTCAAGCTCTACACAGGTATCGTCGCAAGCATGAACATTGAGGTTGTCAGCGAATAAACCGGTTACAACAAAAACAGGAAGGTAGAAAGGACGGTTGACAATGGACAATATCAGCAGTGTCATTTCAGACAGAACGACCGTGCTGCCTTCCAGCAATGAAGCCGAGCAATCCGTTCTGGGCGCGGTTCTGCTGGATTCCGAGTGTCTCAACAGAATCCTCGATATTGTACGTCCGGAGTATTTTTACAACGAAAATCACCGTGAGATTTTTTCGGCAATGCACCGCCTGTTCCGTGCAGGCTCGCCGGTCGATATCATCACAGTACTCAATGAACTGGTGGGTATCGGCGTTTTCACGGAGGAAACCGGCAAACAGTACCTTTTCACGCTGGCGGATCTGGTGCCGTCTGTTTCCAATGTGGAAGCATACGCCGAGATTATCCGGCAAAAATATGAAATGCGCGCGCTTATTCTGGCGGCGCGTGAGATCATTAATGACGCCTCCGACGAAACAAATGACGCACGCATGGTGCTGGATCGTTCGGAGCAGCGGATTTATGAAATCGCCAACTCCCGGGGCAGTCAGGGACTCAAGCCCATCTCGGAAGTGCTGATTGACGCCTACGATCATCTGATGCTGATGAATTCCGACCGGCGCGATGAATTTGTAGGAACCCCGACCGGTATCAAGACGCTCGACGACACCATTTCCGGTCTGAACAAATCTGACCTGATTTTGCTGGCGGCACGACCCGGCATGGGTAAAACCAGCTTTGCGCTGAATATCGCCCGCAATGTCGCACTTGTCCACAAAAAAAAGGTCGCATTCTTTTCACTGGAAATGACCCGCGAACAGCTCGCCCTGCGTATGCTATCCACCGAATCCGGAGTAGAGGGATACAAACTGCGCGACGGCCGCATGAACGCCGACGAATGGGCCAAGCTGTCCCAGGCGGCGGGAGAACTGCATGCTTCGCCGATTTATATTGACGAAGCGGGTAACATCTCTGTCACTGAGATGAAGGCCAAACTACGTCGCTTGGGTGACGTGGGGCTGGTGGTTATCGACTATTTGCAGCTCATGGGCAACGGCAAGATTGCCAACCGCGTGCAGGAAGTTTCGGAAATCACCCGTGGACTGAAAATTCTGGCCAAGGAATTGCTGGTACCGGTGCTTTGCCTCTCACAGCTCAACCGTGCCACCGAGTCCCGCACCGGTCACAAGCCGATGCTTTCGGACCTGCGTGACTCCGGTTCCATCGAGCAGGACGCGGATATCATTTTGTTCCTCTATCGCGAAGGTTATTATCAGCAATCCGAAGCCAATCCCAGTGAAGAGGTCGATCAGAGCCGCGCCATCTGCATGGTAGCCAAGAACCGTCACGGAAATACCTGTGAGATTCCGCTCCACTGGTCGGGTGCTACTACGCGCTTCACCGCTGCGGAGGATACATACAGTGAATATTAAGTGCCGTCAGGCCATTGACACTTATCATATGCTGTCTCAAGGGGACAGCGTAATTGTCGGGCTATCGGGTGGAGCGGATTCCTGCGCGCTGCTGCACTGCCTCTGCGGGTTGCGGGAAGACTTTGGACTGCGGCTCACGGCCGTTCATATCAATCACGGCATTCGCGGGGAAGAGGCCGCACGCGACGCGAAATGCGCGGCGGATTTTTGTCAGACGCTGGACGTGCCCTTTCGTCTGTACGAATGCGACATTCCCACCCTTGCTGCCGAACGAGGCATGGGACTGGAGGAGTGCGGCCGCACAGTGCGTTATGAAATCTTTGTGCGTGAAGCCGCCAAGGTGGATGGCAAAATCGCCACGGCGCACACGCTCTCGGATTCCGTTGAGACCATGCTGCTGCATATGATACGCGGTTGTTCGCTTCACGGTCTGCGGGGCATTCCGCCGGTACGCGGCAACATCATCCGACCGCTGATTTTTTGTCAGCGGTCAGACATCGAGACCTACTGTGCCGAAAATCATATTGACTATGTCACAGATTCCACGAATCTTTCCACGGATTACACACGCAACAAAATCCGATTAGAGCTGTTGCCGCTCATGCGCGAAATCAACCCCGCCGTCGTCAACGCACTTGGACGGTTGGCGGAAAGTGCCGCCGCCGATGACGAATATCTGAACATGCTGGCCGCACCGCTGGCACAAGAATTTTGCGAAAATGGCAGGACTGAGGGAATCCTGGCAGCTCCTGAACCTGTGGCAAGCCGGGCACTGATTCGTATTTGCAGCCACAGGTGGCACATTACGCCGGAACACCGCCATTTGACAGCCATGCTGTCCTGCATGCGGGCGGGTCGCGGCAGTGTCAATTTGCCGGGCGATCACCTGTTTCGTGTGAATCACGGACAAATGTTATTCCTGTCAAAAAAAGATTTGGTACATCACGATAAAATTTCGAATGAATGGCAATGTGAATTTGGTATGGGGGAAATCATTACCCCCGGTTCACAGAAAATATTTTTACAGCTTGTTGACAAAACTAAATATGATATTATTCGCAAATTTCATCAAAATGTCTTTGCAAATTCGCTTGACTATGATACAATAAAACAAGCGATATTCCGATTTCGACGGGAAGGCGACAGCTTCACGCAAGCGGGACGCGGCGTTACCAAAAGTCTGAAAAAACTTTTCAACGAAAACAAAATTCCCGTGGAGCATCGTTACACGCTGCCGCTGCTTGACTGTGGCGGACGGATCGCGTGGATATACGGCGTAGGTGTAGGTGAGGGCTTTCAAGTCACGGATCACACCAGGAATATCGTTATCATTCACACCGAACCGGCGGTCTCGCTCGGAACGGCAGAGCGAAAAGAGGAGCTGTCATTTGATGAAACATGAGCTTGAACAGGATATCAAAAAGGTGATTTATTCGGAGAGAAGTATTTCCGGCATGGTGAAAAAACTCGGAACACAGATCAGCCGTGATTACGCAGGGAAGAATCCTCTGTTGATTGTCGTGCTGAAAGGCTCCGCAGTCTTTGCGGCCGACCTCATGCGCAGTTTTTCCATTGGCTGCGAAATTGATTTTATGGTGGTATCCAGCTATGTCGGAATCCAGTCCACGGGCAATCTCAATGTCATTCAGGATCTTCGCACCGATATTGCCGGCCGCGACGTCATTATCGTGGAGGACATCGTTGATTCCGGCGTGACGCTCCGCAGTCTCAAAGATTTGCTGACAGACCGCTCACCGAACAGTCTCAAAATCTGCACCCTGCTGGACAAACCCACAGGACGCAAAGTCGATATTCAGGTGGACTATGTGGGCGGCAAGGTCGGAAACGAATTTATCGTCGGTTACGGTTTGGATTACAATGAAAAATACCGCAATTTATCCTATATCGGTGTATTAAAAGAATCAGTTTATTCACACAAATGACATAATTGTGTTGTATAATAACTGTCTAAGGTGATTGACCGGCAACAAGATCATTTTCATGCGGTCATTAAGTAAGGAGTGGAATATTTGGATAACAAAAAAAGTAAAATCGGCGGTTACGTAATCTGGCTGAGTATCCCGATTCTCATCATTCTGGCGATTTACATCATTTCCGTTCAGAAGAAGCCCGATGAGTATAAGTATTCCGAAATTCTGGAGTACTTCACGCCCGGCAGCAGTTCTGTCAGCTCCACCGATTGGAAAGCGTCCAAGGTGTCGGATTTCGATCTGTCATTCAACACCGGCGTGCTTACCATCAACCTCAAGGATAACGCCGACGGAACCAAAAATGATCCCATCGTCTACAAGGTTCCCAGCATCGATCTCTTTGTCAACGACGCTAAAATGGGCATGGCAGAGCTTCGCAAGAGTGGTATTGTCATTTCGGAAGACTATGAAGCCAAGCAGGATAACAGCCTGCTGGCCAGTCTGTTGCCCACGATTATTATGATCGGTGCGCTGGTGTTCCTCTATTACTTCATGTTTAAGCGCATGAACGGCGTGATGGGGGAAAACAGCCGTCAGATGAACTTCGGTAAAGCCAAGATCAAGAATGTTAACGATGAAAAGCGCAAGACCACTTTTGACGATGTGGCGGGCGCTGATGAGGAAAAGGAAGAACTTCAGGAAATCGTTGACTTCCTCAAAAATCCCAAGAAGTACGACGAGCTTGGCGCACATGTACCTAAGGGCGTGTTGCTTGTCGGCCCTCCCGGCACCGGTAAAACCCTTCTGGCTCGTGCCGTTGCAGGAGAAGCAGGCGTTGCGTTCTTCTCGATCTCCGGTTCCGATTTTGTGGAAATGTTCGTCGGCGTGGGCGCGTCACGTGTGCGTGATCTCTTCGATCAAGCCAAAAAGAACCGTCCATGCATTATATTCATTGATGAAATCGACGCGGTAGGCCGTCACAGAGGCGCCGGTCTCGGCGGCGGACATGATGAACGTGAACAGACCCTCAACCAGATGCTGGTGGAAATGGACGGCTTTGGCGCAAACGAAGGCGTAATTATTATCGCGGCTACCAACCGTCCGGATATCCTCGACCCGGCTCTGACCCGTCCTGGCCGTTTCGACCGTCAGGTGATGGTGGGCTACCCCGACATTAAGGGACGAGAAGAGATTTTAAAGGTTCACAAAAAGAATAAGCCGCTCGGTCCTGATGTGGATCTCTCGGTGATTGCCAAGACTACGGCCGGCTTTACCGGTGCAGACCTTGAAAATCTGCTCAACGAGGCGGCACTGCTTGCGGCTAGACGGAACCTCAAAGCCATCACGATGAAGGAAATTGAAGAAGCCACCATCAAGGTCGTTGCGGGCACGGAGAAAAAATCCCGTCAGATATCGGATAAGGAAAAGCGTCTGACCGCTTATCATGAGACTGGTCACGCCATCGTAACGTATTACTGTCCTACACAGGACCCTGTGCACGAAATTTCCATTATTCCCCGCGGCATGGCGGGCGGCTATACCATGAGCCTGCCTCAGGAGGACCGCTCCTACAAGCTTCGCGGTGAGATGAAAGAGGATATTACCGTACTGCTTGGCGGTCGTGTGGCGGAAGCATTGATTCTCGATGATATTTCAACAGGCGCGTCAAATGACATTGAACGTGCCACGAATGTAGCCAGAGAGATGGTGACCAAGTACGGTATGAGTGAGAAGCTCGGCCCGATTAAGTATGGCTCAGCCAATGAGGAAGTTTTCCTCGGCCGCGATTTCGGTCATACGGTCAACTATTCCAATGAGATTGCCAACGAGATTGATAATGAAGTCCGTGCGCTGATCTCGGCAGGCTACAAACAGGCCGGCGCTATCCTCTCTCAGCATATGGATAAGCTGCATCAGGTCGCAAAGTACCTCATGGAACATGAGAAGATGTCCGGTGAGGAATTTAGCAAGATGATGAAAGAATAACATTTCGCAGCGTTTCATGTTCCCCCCGGCAAATGAAAAATTTGCCGGGGGGTTTATAACAGAAAGGAAGACAATTTCTGGCTTGCTAAACTTTTGTCAATCTTTAACAAAAGTTTTTAAAATTGTAAAAACTTTATAACCAATATATCACAATCAGGGTGTATGATGGAGTTGTAAAGGGATAGGGGAGACGAAATCATAATTAAGACTATTTCTCTTCTCCTCAAAAATAAATAGCAAAGCAAAAAGCTCCGCAAGACATAACAGTCTGCGGAGCTTTTTGCTTGTTTTTCCCTATGCAGCGGTTAAACGGCATGCCATCATCCGCCGCATAGGGTGAGAAATCTTAACAGAAGAAATGGTTATTTCTTAAGCAGAATCTGAGCATTTTCCAGCTCAGGAACGATCTTGCCAAACACTACGTCCTGAATTTCGTTCATGGACAGCGTTCTGTCAGGTGAAGAGAAACCGAGACGCAGGGTGATACTGCTGATGACGCCATCATAAACGTCGGTCACCTTCACAGAATTGAGGAACTCGCCGCCGTTTGCCTTAATGATGCTTTCGATATCGCGGTAAGTGACGTTGGGGTCTCTGAGAATCGTCAGGTCAATGTCAATGCCCGGGAACTTGGACGGCTCGACAAAGTCAAGCTCCGCCTTTCCGACGTTCATGAAGGTATCCATGTCAATTTCGGCGCAGACGATAGCAGCTTTCTTGTCGATCTTGATGGCCGTGAGCGGGTGCAGCGTGGAGATAAAGCCTAGCTTGGTGTCCTCTACCTTCACTTCCACGGTGTTGACCGGGTGTTGCCAGTTGTGGAAAGCGTCTACATGAGTAAACTGCACTGCCTTATGACGAAGATTGCCTACCATCAGCGAGAGCATGTCACGCAAACGGAAGAATAGCTCCTTTTCGGCACAGTCGCGGCTGAAAAGTACGATACCCAGCTTCTTTCGCTCGTTGCAGGTGCCGTCCTCGCGCAGACCGTCGATCACACGGGCAATTTCAAAGACGCCGTATTCGGTGCCGAAGGATTTGTTTTCATTGACCACGGTGAGCAGCGTGGGCACCATGCAATTGCGCAGTACGACATGATCGGGGTTGATAGAATTGAGCAGCTTCACATTGTCTTCCACATCAATATTCAGGTCGCCAAACTTTTTGGAATCCGCCCAGATGTAGGAGTGAATCTCGTGCAGCTTGAATTTTTCCACCAGCAAATCTTTGGCATAATATTCGTCGCTCTTGTTGATACTCTTGCGCACGGGACGCAGCGGACTGAGCGTCGTGGTAATCTTGAAATTGTCGTAGCCGTAGATACGGGTGATTTCTTCAATGATATCCGCCTTGATCGTGACGTC
This sequence comes from uncultured Clostridia bacterium, assembly GCA_946184295.1. Classification (GTDB taxonomy): domain Bacteria; phylum Bacillota; class Clostridia; order Oscillospirales; family Acutalibacteraceae; genus RUG762. The sequence goes on from CAMHEZ010000013.1 coordinate 42,299, forward strand.
CTTGGTGGCGCGCCAGGAGGGAACGGTCACATCAAAAGTGCTGCCCTCGTGCTTCACATCGAAACCCAGCGCGGTGAGGGTGTTAACGATCTGCTCGTCGGAAATTTCGATGCCGGTGTAACGGTCTACATAAGCTTTGTCGAAGGTCAGCTCAATGGTATCATACCGATGAACATAGCTGTCAGAGAGGGAAGAGACCACCTGCACGTTGGGGTCAATGTCCACGAGCAGCTTGAGGAAGCGTTCGATAGCCGTCACAGTGATCTCGGGGTCGATCATCTTCTCATAGCGCATACTGGCATCAGTGCGTAAGCCAAGGCGCTGGGAGGATTTGCGGATGCACACGCCGTCGAAGTTGGCGGATTCAAGCAACAGGGAAGTGGTGTCGTCCTCGATTTCAGAGTCCAGACCGCCCATAATACCAGCAATAGCCACCGGCTCGCCCTTGGAGCAGATCATCAGCGTATTCTCGTCGATGTCGCGCTCGTTACCGTCGAGGGTCTTGAACGAGAATGGAGCGTCAAAGCGCTTGACTTCCACGCAGTCCACCTTGCGCCGGTCGAAGGCATGCATGGGCTGACCGACTTCCATCATGAGATAATTGGTCAGATCGGCGAGCAGGTTGATGGCGCGGCTGCCGCAGTAGAAAAGACGAATGCGCATATTCACCGGGCTGACGTGCTGGGTCACGTTATCTACCTTCATACCGCTGTAACGGTAGCAGTGTTCCGTGTCCTGAATGTCGATGGCAACAGGGGGGAGGTCGGCATATACCGACGTGTCCACTTTCTCAATAGGCTTTAAGGGATTGCCGGTCAGTGCGGCAAATTCACGTGCAATACCGTAGTGTCCCCAAAGGTCAGGGCGGTTGGTGAGGGACTTGTTGTCTACCTCAAAAACGATATCCTCGATGTCGTAGACCGATTTGAGATCGGTGCCAAGCGGAATATCGTCGGTGATTTCCATAATGCCGGAATGGTCGGCGCTGATGCCGAGTTCATGCTCGGAACAGCACATACCGTAGGAATCATAGCCTGCAATGGTGGCCTTGGTGATGGCAAAGCCGTTGACGCTGCCGCCTTCCTTGGCAAAGGCGACCTTCATACCCTCGCGGACGTTGGGGGCGCCGCAGACGCAGTCATAGACCTTGTCTCCCGCATCTACCTTGAGCAGGTGGAGCTTCTTGGAATTGGGGTGATTTTCAATCGAAACAATCTGCGCGACAACAACCTTGCTGGTGTTCTCGCCGTAATGATATATTTCCTCGACTTCCGCCGTGGAAAGTGTAAATCTGTGAATCAGTGCGTCGATGTCGAAACCGTCCAGGTCAACGAAATCGCGGATCCAGTTCATTGATACCAGCACAGTAGATTACCTCCTGAATGATAAAAATTAAAGACTTTCAAACTGGGACAGTGCCTTGAGATTGCCGCTGTTAAAGGTGCGGATATCCTTGACGCCGTACTTCATCATAGCCAGTCGGGTCAACCCCAAACCGAAGGCGAAGCCGGTGTATTCCTCAGGGTCGATGCCACCGGCAGTGAGTACGTTGGGGTGAATCATGCCGCAAGGACAGAGCTCCAGCCAGCCAGAATTTTTGCAGGAGGGGCAGCCGGTGCCGCCGCAGACCTGACAGCTGATATCCAGCTCAAAGCCGGGTTCAACGAAGGGGAAGAAGCCGGGGCGCAAACGCACCTGCACATCTCTCTGGAAGACTTCGGAAAGCATGGTCTTCATGAAGTAAATCAGGTTGGAGATGGAAATGTCCTTGTCGATCATGATGCCTTCCATCTGGAAGAAAGTGTTTTCGTGGCAGGCATCGATGGCCTCGTTGCGGAAACAGCGGCCGGGGAAGATGGCACGCAGAGGGGCACCGTACTTGCGCATGATGGCATTCTGTGCGGCGGAAGTGTGGGTTTTGAGCAGTTGGCCGTTGTCGAGATAGTAGGTATCCTGCATATCTCTGGCAGGGTGGTGCTTGGGAATGTTAAGGGCCTCAAAACAGTGGTAATCGTCCACAATTTCATCGTAATCCTCAATGGTAAAGCCCATCGCCGCGAAGATGTCCTCCACCTCACGCTGAATCAGCGTGATAGGATGATAGGAACCGGTTTCCACAGCGGACGGCATCGTCACATCATAGCTTTCCGCGCTGTTGATGAGCGCCTCCAGCTCCTTCTGCTCGATAGCGGCGGTGAGGTCGGTGAGCTTACCCTCGACTTCCTTTTTGAGCTGGTTGATCTTCTGGCCAAATTCTTTCTTCTGTTCGGCGGGAGCAGATTTCAGCTCCTTCATCAATTCAGCCACTTCACCCTTTTTGCCGAGAAACGCGACGCGCAGCTTTTCTACTGACGCGGAATCGGAAGCGTTCTTGGCAGCTTCAGTGAAATCTTCAATAATTTTAGCAATTTTTTTCTCCATTACTGGATTCCTCCTTGTCATGACGGTCATACAGGCACAACGAAAAAAGACGGCAAAAAAATAAAGACCCCGTCCCCATGGGACGAAATCTCGTTGAATATTTCGCGGTACCACCCAAATTTGCGCATTGACACACAGTGTCAATCTGCCTCATTGTCTCCCCATAACGCAGGAAAAAGCGGACTGCCCTCGCCGTACAAATTCTCCTTTGCCGCCGGGTCGAACAATCGGCTCAAGCATCGAAATTCACCGCCGCCTCACCCGAAAGATGTTCACAGCCCAAGACATCTTCTCTCTGAAACGGGTTACCCGAGGCGTTGACGGTTACTGAAATGCCATCTTTGCCGTTACACCTGTATTTGATTGCTTGATACTTATTCTATCATATGAAATCAAGAAAATCAAGTGTTTTTCCTGTTGTTCATATTCATTTCAAAATAAAAACAACTAAAAAATACCCCCGCCAAATCAATCACAATCAATGGGAACGAATCGACGGGGGTAGATTTTCATTTCAGCACAAACAACAAACGATTATTTCTTTGCGGCGTTGTTGATCGCGTTGATCGCGGCCTGAGCAGCCATTTCCGCCTGAGCAGCCTGAGCAGCGGCTTTCTTGGCGAGCGCTTCCTTCGCAGCAGCTTCCTTCTTTGCCTTCTCTGCTTCCGCAACAGCGGCCAGTCTCTCTCTTTCAGCCTGCTCTGCCATCTTAATAGCTTCCTGCATCTGCTGCGCCTCCTGAAGCTTCTGAGTAGCAGCGAGCTTGGCAGCCTCGATAGCAGCCTTAACCTTAGCGGCAGCAACAGCCTCGGCTTCTACGGCCTTCTTCTCAAACACAACAGCAGCCTGCGATGTGGTATCGGCAACCTTCTTGGCAACCTTGGCTTCCTTGATCTTGTTGCGGGCGTTCTCGGCTTCCTCGTCCTCATAGGGAATCGGCAAAACGATACGATCTTCCTCATCATCGTCAACGGTGATTTCCTTCACCTGTCTTGCTCTCATTTCGGCAAGAATGGCTTCCTCGTCCTCTTCCTCGTAGGGAATGGGGAGAACGATCGGCGGCAGATCTTCTTCTTCATCGTAGGTGTTTACAAAAAACTCAGACATGTTAGTGGCCTCCTATTGATATTGAGATACACGCGAATTGCCCCGCATGTATATCTAATTGTCTGCAAATATTCTATCACAAAACTAATTTTTGTGCAATATTCATTTGACCAAATATGCAATTTTAGCTATTTGCACAATTACTAGCCGTCGGTTTCCAGAACAAATTAGAAATATTGCACAAACATACAAAAGATAAAACAGTGCCGCCGTCATATTTTCATACAACAGCGGCACCGCATTTGTCAATTCTTGGAAATCAATCCCGGACGCTACACCGTCTGCCGATTAATACATGCCGCCCATGCCGGGATCCATCGGTGCGGGAGGTGCCGGAGGTTCAGGCTTGTCGGCTACAAGAGACTCAGTGGTGAGTACCATCGCCGCAACGGACGCTGCGTTTTCGAGCGCGGAACGGGTAACCTTGGTCGGGTCCACGATACCGGCGGGAATCATGTCGCAGTACTCATCGGTCGCGAAGTTATAGCCGAAACCGACCTTGTCGGACTTCTTGATGGTGTCGATAATGACGGAGCCTTCCAGACCCGCATTGGCGGCAATCTGGCGGGTCGGCTCTTCGAGCGCCTTCAGGACGATCTTCACGCCGGTCTGAATGTCGCCGCTGGTCTCGTCCACGAGGGGAGCAACCGCACTGACAGCATTGAGCAGTGCCACGCCGCCGCCGGCCACAATGCCTTCTTCTACTGCCGCCTTGGTGGCCGCCAGAGCGTCCTCAATGCGGAGTTTCATCTCTTTCATCTCGATCTCGGTAGCCGCGCCGACGCGGATGACCGCTACGCCGCCTGCGAGCTTGGCAAGACGCTCCTGGAGCTTTTCCTTGTCAAATTCGGAAGTGGTATTCTCGATCTGGGTACGAATCTGGGCCACTCTGGACTTGATAGCGTCCTTGTCGCCCGCGCCATCCACAATCGTGGTGTTTTCCTTGGTAATCTTGACCTGACGCGCCTGACCAAGCTGGTCAACGGTTGTCTCACTGAGCTGGAGGCCAACCTCGTCGCTGATGACGGTACCGCCGGTGAGAATAGCAATATCCTGAAGCATTTCCTTGCGTCTGTCGCCGAAGCCCGGAGCCTTGACGCATACGCAGGTGAAAACGCCACGCAGCTTATTGACAATCAAAGTAGAGAGCGCATCACCCTCAACGTCCTCAGCCACGATGACGAGCTTCTTGCCCATCTTGACAATCTGCTCAAGCAGCGGGAGAACCTCTTGAATGGAGGAGATTTTCTTATCGGTGATAAGAAGGAGCGCGTCGTCAATGACAGCTTCCATCTTGTCGGTATCGGTGACCATATAGGGGGAGATGTAGCCTCTGTCAAACTGCATACCCTCGACAACCTCGATGTCGGTTTTGGCGGTCTTACCTTCCTCAACGGTAATTACGCCGTCAGCGCTAACCTTCTCCATGGCTTCGGCAATGAGCTGACCGATGGTCTCGTCGGCGGAAGAGACGGAAGCGACCTTCGCGATGTCCTGCGAGCCGTTGACCGGCACGGAATTTTTGACCACAGCGGCGGAAGCGGCTTCCACTGCCTTGGCAATGCCCTTTTTAACAAACATCGGATTGGCACCGCCGGTGACGTTCTTCATACCCTCGCGAATGAGAGCCTGTGCCAAAAGGGTAGCGGTAGTGGTACCATCGCCTGCGACGTCGTTGGTCTTGGTGGCAACTTCCTTGACGAGCTGTGCACCCATATTCTCAAAAGGATCGTCCAGCTCAATTTCCTTGGCAATGGTCACGCCGTCGTTGGTGATGAGCGGAGCGCCGAACTTCTTGTCAAGCACTACATTTCTACCCTTGGGGCCAAGGGTAATCTTAACGGTGTTGGCCAGCTGGTCGATACCAGACTGGAGGGACTTGCGTGCGTCCTCTCCGTATTGAATCATCTTTGCCATGATAAAATTCCTCCCTGAATCACAAATAAATGCAAATCACAAAATTACTCGCAGACAGCGAGAATATCGCCCACACGAACGATGACGTACTCTTCGCCGTCCACCTTGACTTCGGTGCCCGCGTATTTGCTCATAAGCACCTTGTCGCCGGGTTTGACGGTCATTTCCACCTTTTCGCCGTCCACGACGCCGCCCGGGCCAACCGAAATGACTTCGGCGATCTGGGGCTTCTCCTTGGAAGCGCTGGTGAGAATAAAGCCGGAAGCGGTGGTTTCCTCTGCCTCCACCATTTTGAGTACGACTCTGTCAGAAAGCGGTCTGATTGTCATAATAAAAATTCTTCCTTTCATCAATGCGGCACGTAAGCCGCACCATTATCAACAAGTTTCCGTGCGTTAGCACTCTCGTTCCCCGAGTGCTAAATAGTATTATAACCCCTTTCCCAAAAAAATCAAGTGTTTTTCGCGTGATTTTCCTGTGAATATGATATTTTACAATTTTTTCATAGAAATGCACGATTTTCGTCACACAAAAGCATATTCGAAAAGCAGCCGAATGATTCCTGCACCGTCAGACAACCGTCTGTATGTCCAAAATGACCGACCGTATGAAATCGCTTGCAGCCCCAACGCCTATATGGTACAATGCAAAGCGAAAGGAGGCGGTAAGCTTGAAGGTCAACATTCAAATCGACAGTGGTTATGCGGAGCCGCTCGCGGTGATTCACACAGCGGAAATCACCGACGAGGTGAACGCTGCCGTTAAGAAGCTCTCGGATACATCGTCAGACATCATCACGGGATTCAGCGAGGACAATGCGGAAATACTCGACCCGAACGATATTTATCGGATTTACGCCGAACAACAGAAGGTGCTGGCGGTCACAGAAAAAGGTGTGTTTCAGATTCGCATGAGGCTTTATCAACTGGAAGAAAAACTGACGGGGCTGAAATTCGTGCGTATTTCCAATTCCGAGATGATCAATCTCAAAAAGACGGAGAAATTCGACCTGAGCATCGCGGGAACGATTCACGTCAAGCTGAAAAACGGCCAGTCAACGTATGTGTCCCGGCGTTATGTGAGCAAAATCAAAGACATCTTGGGAATATGAAAGGACGGTATTATGATGATGAAGAAAGCTATATTGAGAGGTTTGTTGGGTTTTCCCGTCGGTGTGACCATCGGCAACGCCATTACTATCGCAACATCTTTTGCGTTTGCTCCCAACGGCGGGTACAGCGCGGTGGTACCCGCGATGGCGGAGATGTGCGGCAGTGAGATCGCGGCCGTCATGCTGCAATTTCTTCTGTGCGGTGTGATGGGCTTTGTCTTTGCGGCCATGTCAGTGATCTGGGAGAGCGAGAAGCTCAACCTTGCCGCCCAGAGCGCGGTTAATTTCGTGATCTCGGTCTGCACCATGATTCCGATCGCCTATGCCTGCCACTGGATGGAACACTCGCTTGAAGGCGTTCTGGAATATATCGGGGTATTCGCGGGCATCTACGCTTCCATCTGGGTGACAATGTATTTGACCTATCGCGCACGGTTGAAGGCTATCAACGAGAAAATTCAGGGATAAATCGATATTGAAATGAAACAGGGGAGAGCCGTCATCTGCGGGTGGCGGCTCTCTTCTTTTGCGCCGTCCGCAAAGCACCCCGGCGCATTTGTCGAAAATTGACCGAATTTTACCCCAAAACCCCCGAAAATTCGCTTGATAAATCGCTTGACAAATACCGCCGGGATTGCTATAGTGTAATCATAATGATAATATGAAAGGGCGTTGATGAGATGGCGGAAGGAAGAATCCATTCCACCGAATCTTTCGGTTCGGTGGACGGCCCAGGGGTTCGTTTTGTCATCTTCGTGCAGGGCTGTTCGCTGCGCTGTCGGTACTGCCACAATCCCGACACATGGGACGCGCAGGGCGGCGAGTGGAAAACCGCCGATGAATTGCTGGACACCGCCGAGCGCTACCGCAGCTATTGGGGCAGCGAGGGCGGCATTACCGTAAGCGGGGGAGAGCCGCTGCTGCAAATCGACTTCCTGCTGGAACTGTTCCGCAAGGCCAGGCTGCGCGGCATTCACACCTGCGTGGATACCGCCGGTCAGCCCTTCACACGGAAGGAGCCTTTCTTCTCCGCGTTCCGGGAACTGTGCGACGTCACCGACCTTTTCATGGTGGACATCAAGCACATTGATGAAGCGGCGCATGTTAGGCTAACGGGCAAGACCAACCGGAATATCTTGGACATGCTGCGGTATCTCTCAGATATCGGTAAGCCGGTCTGGATTCGCCATGTGCTGGTACCGGGTATCACCGATGACGATGACGCGCTCAGACACACTGCGGATTTTATCCGCACGCTGGGCAACGTCGAAAAAGTCGAGGTGCTGCCCTATCATTCCTTCGGCGCATACAAATGGGATACCCTCGGCATTCCATACTCGCTGAACGGCGTGGAACCGCCCACCAAGGAACGGGTGGAGAACGCGCAAAGAATTTTGGGAACGGAAAGGATTGGTTTAGAATGAGTCAATTTGAAATCGCATGGAGAGGTTTTAAAGGAAGAGTCTGGCGTGACGATGTGAATGTCCGCGACTTCATTCAGGCGAATTACACCCCTTACGAGGGGGACGAGGGCTTCCTCGCCGGTCCCACGGAGGCCACCAATAAACTCTGGGGCAGACTCCAGGAACTGCAAAAAGAAGAACGTGCCAAGGGCGGCGTGCTAGAATGTGAAACCGAAGTCGTCTCGAGTCTGACCGCTTACGGTCCTGGCTACATCGACGAATCCATGAAGGAACTGGAAAAGGTCGTGGGCTTGCAGACCGACAAGCCGCTCAAACGTGCCTTCATGCCCTACGGCGGCATCAAGATGGCCGAACAGGCGGCCGCGACTTACGGCTACACCGTCAACCCCGAACTGGTCAAAATCTTTACCGATTACCACAAGACACACAATCAAGCGGTGTTTGACGCCTACACTCCCGAAATGAAACGCGCCCGCCACAGCCACATTATCACCGGTCTGCCCGACACCTACGGCAGAGGCCGCATTGTGGGCGACTACAGACGTGTGGCGCTCTACGGTATCGACTTCCTCATCAGAGAAAAGGAAAACGACCTCTCTCACTGCGGCGGAAGAAATATGATCGACAAGTTCATTCGTCTCCGTGAGGAAATCGCCGAGCAGATTCGCGCCCTGAAAAACATGAAGAAAATGGCCGAAATTTACGGGTTTGATATCTCCGGACCTGCCACCAACGCGCAGGAAGCGGTGCAGTGGCTCTACTTCGGCTATCTCGCCGCCATCAAGACCCAGAACGGCGCCGCCATGAGTGTGGGCAGAATCTCCACCTTCCTCGACATTTATATCCAGCGCGACCTCGGTGAAGGCAAGCTCACCGAGAGCGAAGCGCAAGAGCTAATTGATCATCTAGTGATGAAATTCCGCATGGTCAAGTTCGCGCGAATCCCCTCCTACAACGCGCTTTTCTCGGGCGACCCGGTGTGGGCAACCCTCGAAATGGCGGGCATCGGCATGGACGGCCGTCCGCTCGTCACCAAGAACGACTTCCGTTTCCTCCACACGCTCGAAAACATGGGGCCGTCTCCCGAACCCAACCTCACGGTGCTGTATTCCTCCAGACTACCGGAAAACTTCAAAAAGTACGCCGCCAAGATTTCCATTGACACATCCTCCATTCAGTACGAGAACGACTGCGTCATGCGTCCCGTGTGGGGCGACGATTACAGCATTTGCTGCTGCGTCTCCGCGACCCAGACCGGCAAGGAAATGCAGTTCTTCGGCGCGCGCGCCAACCTCGCCAAGTGCCTGATTTATGCCCTGAACGGCGGCGTGGACGCCAAGACCCGTGAGCAGGTGGGCCCGAAGTATCTGCCGGTGACGGGCGATGTGCTGAATTACGACGAGGTGATCGAAAAATTTGACGCGATGATGGACTGGCTGGTGGAATTGTATGTCAATATTCTCAACCTGATTCACTATATGCACGACAAGTACTATTATGAGGCAGCCGAAATGGCGCTCATCGACACCGACGTGCGGCGCACCTTTGCCACCGGCATTGCGGGCTTCTCGCATGTCGTGGATTCGCTCTGCGCCATCAAGTACGCCACCGTCAAGCCGATTCGCGACGAGGACGGTCTGATTGTGGACTATGTCACCGAAGGTGACTTCCCCCGTTACGGCAACGATGACGACCGTGCGGATGAGATTGCCGTCTGGCTGCTCAAGACCTTCATGAACAAAATCAAGGGCTGCCACACCTACCGCGATTCCGAGCCGACCACTTCCATTCTCACCATCACTTCCAATGTGGTTTACGGCAAGGCGACCGGCGCGCTTCCCGACGGCAGAAAGGCCTTCACGCCCTTCGCGCCCGGCGCCAATCCTGCCTACGGAGCCGAGAAAAACGGTTTGCTCGCTTCGCTCAATTCCGTCGCCAAACTGCCCTATGAGTACGCGCTTGACGGCATCTCCAACACCCAGACCATCAGCCCCGACGCACTCGGTCATACCGACGACGAGCGCATCAACAACCTCTGGCACGTCCTCGACGGCTACTTCGACAAGGGCGCCCATCACCTCAATGTCAACGTGTTCGGCGTGGATAAACTCAAGGACTGCATGGCGCACCCCGAAAAGCCCGAATACGCCAACTTCACCATTCGCGTGTCCGGCTACGCGGTCAAGTTTATCGACCTGACTCCCGAGCAGCAGCTCGACGTCATCGCCCGTTCGGCTCACGAGAGAATGTAGGCAATCAGCGAAGCGCGAGGAGTGCTAGCTGTCGCAAGCGACTTGGATTTTTCCCAAAAAACACCCTGCTCTTAGATAAAAATTGATTGCAAAAAACGGAATCGTATGATATGATGATTACGGTTCCGTTTTTTTATTTTCACACAGGAAAGGTAGGATACAATATGCTTTTCGGATTCTTATTCGCGGCGGTGTTTCTGGTGGTCGGACTGATTCTTCTGGTGGCGATTCCCTCCTACATGGACAAAAAACACGCCTCATGCACACAGCCTGTGTCGGGCAGAATCGTGGATATGGTCAAGGAGTATATGGAAATCCATAGAACTCCCAATTATGCGCCGGTTTTTGAATATGTGTACAACGGCGTGGTGTATCGGGAAAAGTCCGTGCTGAATTACAGCAAAAAGCCGACTATCGGCGAAGAACGCATTCTTATGATTGACCCGAACAACCCGGAGAAATGGTTTGACCCCAAGGGCAGCAAAACCGCCAAGCTGATTTTCCGCATTGTGGGCGGCGCCTTGCTGGGGACGGCTGTCTTCGCGCTGGTGTTAGGCGGCCTGGTGCTATGGTTTTTTGGATAAAGAGACATTACAATTGGTAACAACTGTATTATATGGATTGACACGGTTGCTCATACGGTCTATACTCTAAGTGACTTTCGGAATGTCGTTTATTGACAAATTTCCGAGTCTCAATGAACCTACGGAGAGGAACGTTTGTATGGAAAAGAAACATAAGAAATTACTTGCCGTCGGAGCGGTCTGCGCGGCGGTATTGCTGACCGGCAGCACTGTGATGTCCGCCATGACATTTTACAATCAGACCCGACTCACTTCCTACTTTCTCGCTGAAACCCACGATGTGGCACAGGAAGATGATGTGAAGATCGCCGGGGAATATGTCGTCAAATCAACCCTGCCCATCTCCGACGCTTACAAGTCGGGCGACACATCCAAGCTGAGTGACCGCGACAAGGAAACGCTTGACATGGCGAAGGCCGTCATGGACGAGGTCATCACCGATGACATGACCGATTACGAAAAGGAGCAGGCCATTTACCGCTATCTGACCAAGGGAATGAAGGCTTCCACCAGCATTCTGACGGTCATCAACGAGGATTGCGACGGCCGCACCGACAACGACAACCCCCATGATGTGTTGAAAAATCACAGTGCGGTTTGCGTCGGCTATGCCACGACGTTCCGTATGTTCATGCAGATGATGGACATCGAGTGCATGGTGGTTCACAGCTCCGACTTGGTTCACACATGGGATCTCGTCAAGTTGGACGACGGCTGCTGGTATCACACCGACTGCTATATGGATTCCGGCGAAACCAGCTATGCCAACTTTAACATGGACGACGCCACCTGCGGACAGGGGCATGAGTGGAACCACGACTTCTTCCCGGCCGCTAAGGGACACAAGTACAACTACATTCTGTCTATCTGCGAGGAGATCAAGGACATTTACGCCGTTCCCGAATGGGTCATGAAAGCCGCTACTGATAAGAAGGAAGTTATCAGCTGCACGTTTGAGAAAGATATTACAGAGGAAACCGAACCCCTCGCAGCTTATATGGCCGAGACCATGGCGGAAAACCTCAACAACAGCGATAAGCTCAATGTCAACAGCCGCTGGCTGAAGAACGACGAGGGCAAGTATGTACTCACCTACTACTTTGAATACACTCAAGACAACGCGGACCAGCTCAGCGAGAAAACCAGAGAAAAGGCGGACGACAAGATTCAGAAGGCGCTGGAAAAGTATGACTTTTATGAGAAATACTTCGAGTCTATGGGTTAATGGCGGAGGAAACAACATGAAAAAGACAATCGCATTGACCATCGCGGCAATGGCCGCCGTACTGCTTCTGGCCGCCTGCGGCGTCAAGATACAGGCGGTCAGCATGTACGATCTCAACCAATCCATGCAACAGGCGGTCAGCTTTTCAGATATGAAGTACGTCAGCAGCGCCGAGAACAATGCCGAAGACCTCTTTGCCAATGTATCCGAGATGGATTACGGCAAGGTGCAGGGCTTCTTCATCTACTACGCCGCCAACGGCACAGGCAACGCAGACGAACTGGTCGCGATTCAGGTCAAAAAACCTGCCGACATCGCGGAAGCTACCGCCTCGCTCAAGGCGCATCTGGAAAAGCGCCGCGCCCTCTATGCCACTTACGATAAATCCCAGCTCGGCAAACTCGACGAGGGTCGGGTGGTCACGAAAAACGGCGTGGCGGCGCTCATTGTCTGCGACGACGCGGATAAGGCAGAACAAGCGTTTTACGATTTCTTTGCATAGCATATTTTATCATGGAGTGTGGAACGAGAATAGCTTTCCCGTTTCGCACTCCTGATTCGTATCATGACGAGAGGTGATTGCAATGGTATTTAGCAGCGCCGTGTTTCTGCTGCTCTTTCTGCCGGTGGTACTGTCGGTCTACTATGTCGTGCCGGAACGGGTGCGCAACCCCGTACTGCTGGTGTCCAGTCTGCTCTTTTACGCATGGGGCGAACCGGTCTACATTCTGATTATGCTGTTTTCTACGGTGTTCGACTACGGCAACGGTCTGTTGCTCGAACGGCTGGACACGGCAGGCAAGGCAGATAAACGAAAGTATGTGCTGATACTTTCGGTGACAGTGAATCTCGGGCTGCTCTGTTTTTTCAAGTACACCGATTTTGTTATCGGCACGGTGGATTCCCTCACGGAGGCGGGATTGTCCCTGCTCCACATCGCTCTGCCGGTGGGTATTTCCTTCTACACCTTCCAGACGCTTTCCTACACGATCGACGTCTATCGCCGTGAGGTAAAGGCGCAGCACAATATTCTCGATTTCGGCATGTATATCTGTATGTTTCCGCAGCTTATCGCGGGTCCCATCGTCAAATACCGCGACGTTGAGCGACAGCTCGCTCATCGGGACATTGATGCCCGGCGGATCTGTTCGGGGATTCTCCGCTTTGTGCAGGGGCTGTCCAAAAAGGTACTGCTGGCCAATTCGCTCGGCGCGGTTTGGGACGAAATTGCCTCTTTCGACGGCAGACAGGCGGCGTTGACCTCCCTCATCGGCGCGGCGGCCTATATGCTGCAAATTTACTTCGATTTTTCCGGCTACTCCGACATGGCCATCGGCATCGGACGTATGCTGGGATTCGACTTTCTCGAAAATTTTGACTATCCCTACGAATCGCGCAGTGTAACGGAATTTTGGCGCAGATGGCACATCTCACTGGGCACATGGTTCCGCGAATACCTCTACATTCCGCTAGGTGGCAACCGAAAGGGTCTACCGCGGCAAATGGTCAATCTTTTTGTTGTTTGGGCACTGACCGGACTTTGGCACGGAGCAGGATGGAACTTTGTTGTATGGGGACTGTATTTCTTCGTGCTGCTCGCACTGGAGAAATGCTTCCTGCTGACTCAGCTGAAAAAGCTGCCCTCTTTTGCGTCGAGATTTTACACGTTGACGGCGGTGCTTTTGTCATGGGTTATTTTCGCGAGTGAGGATTTAGGGCACGCGGCGCGTTATCTCGCTTCCCTGTGCGGCGCGAACGGTCTTGCTGACGCTACATCGCTGTATTTTCTCCGGAAACATTATCTGATATTGGCCATCGGCGGTTTCCTGTCTGTTAGTATGGCGAAAAAGCTGGTCAGACGGCGGCTTGACAAAATAAAAAATGAACGGCTCCGCTTTACGTTGACAGCCACTGTTGCCGCTGTGCTTTATACGGTATCGCTGGTCATGGTCATCAATAGTTCATACAACCCGTTCCTGTATTTTCGATTCTGAGGGGGAAAGGCATTCATGGACAAACTAACACGCGTCAGAAAAATATCAGTTACCGTCTTTCTTATCTTTCCGCTGCTCCTGTTAACGGTGATTCTTTGCAGCCCCGACAGAAGTATCTCTGCCAACGAAAACCGTACGCTGAAAACTAAGGCCGATGTGAAATGGAGCGTCACAAACAACGCCTTCCAGAACTGGCTGGAAGATTATCTCTCCGACCAGTTCCCACTGCGTGACAGCCTGAAACAGGCCGAGATCGAGTGTCGGCTTTCGTTTGGCGCGCAGGAACTCGGCGGGGCATATGTAGGGGAGGGGGGACGCCTTTTCCAGAAAATCACGCAATCCGATGTGAATGAAGCCGCCTGTCTGCGGTATGCGCGGCGGGTCAACCGTCTAGCGACGGAGACAGAGCTGCCCACTTATGTGATGTATGTCCCTTCGGCGGGCGTCGCACTGCGAAAGCAGCTTCCCGAGGGTGCCTCCATGTACGACGGCGACGCGCTGTTTGCTAAACTGATAAAAGAGCTGCCCGATACGCAGGTGATCGATTTGAGGCGCAGAATGGCAAGCGACACGGGAAATTATTACGCGACCGACCATCATTGGACGGCGCAGGGAGCGCAATCGGCCTATCAAGCCTGGTGTCAGGTGCATGAAATTGCTCCTCGCGAAGCGGAACTCGTGAGCGTCAGCGATACCTTCCAAGGCACGCTATATTCCAAAGTACCGAGTCACCGTGTGCCGATGGACACCATATGCACGGTACGGCTCGACCCGCTGCCTGAACTGCTCGCGGACGGACAGGAGATTCCTTTTTATGACGTCGCCGCGTTGGCCACCAAAGACCAATACAATTTCTTCCAAGGCGGCAATCACGGCATTGCCGTGGTCACTAATTCCGTCATTGACGAAGGCGAGGGAAAGACGCTGCTGCTGCTGAAAGATTCGTTTGCTAACAGCTTGGTGCCGTTTCTCATCGGACACTACCGGCAGATTATCATGATTGACGAACGCTACGCCTTTGTCGATGCCGAACAGCTCGCGCAGGAATACGGCGCAGATGAAATTGCGGTGGTGCGGGAAATCATCTCTACGCCATAGCATCACATTAACATCACATTTGTAATAAAAGAAAAGCTCGCTGATCTGGATACATACGGCGAGCTTTTTGTCTTATCATTATGAATTTTCGTCTTTGTTGTGGTCGGATTTACGGCGATCAACGTGAGCGAGAGGGTTAGCTTCAATAGCGTTCCTGACTTGGATATTGGACAGATGGGTATAAATCTCGGTTGTGCCGAGGTTTTCATGCCCCAGAATATCCTTTAATACACGCGTATCCACACCGCCTTGCTGGTACATCAACGTGGCAGCAGTGTGGCGGAGCTTATGAACCGAGTAGCCTTCGTCCAGATTGATTTCTTTCAGGTATTTTTTCACAAGCCATTGGACGGTTTTAGGGGATATGCGGCGCTTGTTGCGGCTGACGAACAATGCGTTACGGTCTGAATACACGATCCCGTCCACAGGCCGCACCTTGCGATAGGCTTCAATGGCCTCGATACAGGCTTCATTGAGGTAAACCACGCGCTGTTTATTACCTTTGCCTGTAATAATAAGCGTATTGTCAGAACGAATATCGCCGTAATTGATTCCCACAAGTTCAGACAGGCGCATGCCGCAGTTGAGAAATAACGTCAAAATGCAGTAATCACGTTCTTTGTTCGGGCCGTCCACCACGTCCAGCAGATCAATACTTTGCTCCAAATCCAGATGCTTTGGCAGTCGTTTCGGCAGCTTGGGATTGCCAAGCTGTTCCACGGGATTCTGCTTGATTTGTCCGGTTACCGTGTATAAATAATGGAAAAAAGAACGCAGCGAGGAACATTTGCGGGAACGCGTATTGTTATTATTACCGCGCACGGCTGACAGATAGTTCATGTATTCAAACACGTCCGTTAAACTGACCGATTCAATCAAAGCCAGATCCACATCATCAATGGTAATCTTCTCAAAATCTTCTTTAGTCAAGCCGCGTGACAGCTTGATATACCGAAAAAACGAACGCAGATCTATAAAATATTCTTCAACCGTTTTCACGGATTTTCCTTTGATGGTTTCCATGTATCCGAAATATTCCCGCAGAATTATCGGGCATTGATTCATATAATCCATACGCATAAGGCATTTTGCCCTCCCCTCAATTATACAAAATATTCATTTTGTATAATTGAATTTATTTTTATTGACGTGATTATAATGCAATTTACCCTAATTGTCAAGTGGCTTTTTTCGTCACGAAATGCCGCCGCACACGCCTCCCCCCTCATCATAAAAAATCAATACGCAGACAGCCTATCAAAGCATATCTGCGTATTGATGAATTAAACGAAAACTGCCTTATCAAAAATTACTTTGCTGCCTGATTCTTTGCACCCACGGCTTTTCTGCCGACCTCAATAAGGCGAACAATCGCCGGGCTGAGAATGATATTGACTGCCAGCTCAATCAGGAAATTCACACCGACAAAGCCCACGATCATATAAGCAAATACATTGTCGAAGCCCAAAGCCTCTCCCCAAGCCTTCACAGTGTCAAGGAAGAACACACAGCAGCCCAGCAGGAATGTACCCGTATTGACCACGGGCGCGGTGACAGCTGCCAGCGCAACACCCAGTGTCACATTCTTCCTCTCAACAAGACTATAAACAAGACCGGCAAGGAAACCTGCCAGCGTGCCCTTCAGCAGGCATACGATAACGGTTCCCGGCACACTGACGGCCAAAAACGGCGCCGCGTCGAGCAGCGTCATACAGCCGAATACAAATCCCAACCATGCGCCGGCCTTTTTGCCGTACAGCGCCGCACCGATAACAATCGGAACCAGGCTGAGTGTGATGGAGAATGTACCGAACTTGATACTGCCTACCACTGTCTGCAATACGACGACAATTGCCGTCATCAGTGCTACGCCAACGAGCTTCATTGTGTTGACTTTCTTCATAAAAATACCTCCTGCTGCCGTTCCATGCGATGATGGATACGACGCAAATTTGATTTATATCGAAGGCAATGCGTAACCGGATTGCCTGCAATATCAATAATATGATGCTATGATTTTTTATTTTTATGGTAGAGAATCCGCAGCCCTTCCAACACGAGATTATCGTCATGCACAAATTGGCGCTTGCAGTTGCGTACCACTTCACCCGAAAAGCCGCCGGTTGCAATCGCTGTCAGGGGCATTCCCAGTTCTTCCTCAATTCTGTCGAGCATACCGTCCAGCAATGAGGCCGCTCCGAGAATCAATCCCGACTGCATGGATTCAATGGTATTGCGCCCCACCACCCGTTTCGGAGCCTCATAACCGATTTCAGGAAGCAGCGCCGCATTGTTGACAAGCGCCATCAGCGACGTGCGAATGCCGGGATAGATAATACCGCCGATCATCTTGCCATCTTTGTCTACCACGGAAATCGTGCTAGCGGTGCCCAAATCACAGACCGCGTTAGGCAGCGGGTATTTGTTAAACGCCGCGACTGATACAGCCAGCAAATCCGCGCCCAGTTCGGCCGGGTCGTTAATCGCGATATGAAGGCCGGTTTTCATGCCCGGGCCCACAATCATCGGCGTGAGATGAACCACCTTCCTCACCGCCTGACAAACGGGGCTTGTCACCGCGGGCGACACGGACGACACAATAGCGCCGTCTAATCGAGCGATGTCACACGCATACAAGCTGAAAATGCCCATCAGATCAATCGCATACTGATCGCCGGTTTTGCCCAAATCCGTCGCAATGCGTGCGGTAAATGCCAGTTTCTCATCGTCATACACACCCACGGTAATATTTGTATTACCGATATCAATTACCAGAAGCATGGTCATTTCCTCCCATTTGATAAATTTGTAACAATCGTTGCTTTTATTCTACACCTGTTTTCTCAATATGTCAATGGCTTTTTTAATGTCATCAGGGCGACAGCATTTACTTTTGAAGATTAAAGAGGATTTTCACAAAGAGATC